>DASPXA010000035.1:0-39215 GCA_035637495.1 Verrucomicrobiia bacterium | reverse complement strand
ATCCGCATTACGGCGAAATCCCCGTAGTAGTATACGTAAACTTCGGAAGGCGATACCGCATTGAGCGCGTAGCAATCGGCGATTGAATCGAACCCATCAGGCGGACGGAAACGCCACCTTATCTGTCCTTCCAGGTCGAAGCACACAAGACCGGACGCTCCCAGCGGTTCGGTCCAGCCGTAGTTCCCAAAGATGCCCTCGTCGAAGTAGGAAGTCCAAATGTTGCCCGCGCTATCGCATTGGACGTCGGCAATACCGTCGCCCATAAGGAAGTTGCCTTCGACTCGACCGTCAGGCCCGTACACATAGCCGTTCTTCTCAAACGATCCGTCCTTAAAGCGGTGCGTCCGGGCGCCGGCCACCAAATAGCGGCCCTCCGGCAACGGCTGTATACGCGGGTGCGCCACGAACGTCTCGGGCAACTCCAGGTAATTGGCCAATTCGCCATCCTGATTCAGGTGGACCAGAGTGGCCTTGTACGGTTGATCGGTGCGAGTCGTCGGAAATTCGGCTCCCCCGGGACTCATGGTTTTGGCAACCGCGTGCTGGGAGGCGGCTTTTGTCGTTGCCAACGCCAACAGGTCTCCGTCCTGGCCCACGCCGGCACTGATCACATCGTGGTCTGGGACCCATAAAGCAACATCCGCGACCCGCCGGAAGACGCACTCGAGGCCGGAATCGTGGATGTTCGTCGGCTCTGGACTGGGACCGGCTTGGGGTGTCACCATCCGAACCATTCAAATAGTCTGTCTCCGCCGACTCCAAGGGGCTGCTCAGGGCTGTCGTCGGTGCCCGCAATGAATCGGTCGAGCGACATGGAAACGTCGATCACGACCTTGCCCCTTTCTTGCTTAGCCATCACAGCCTCCTGCGTTGGTTTTTGATTTGAACTCATCGTGCCCGTCACGCTTTGTCGGGAGCGATACCCAAACGGCGAGAGGAGCGGACTATTACGGCGGCGATGATTGCCCCACCTAGGGCAATCACCGCACTGATCAGGCTCGTCAATTGGAGGCCCTGTGTGAAGGCGTGTCGGGCGACGTCCCTTAGGGTCGCGCCGCTGCCTGGGGGCAGCTGATCAGCTATCGCGAGAGCGGCGCCGAGGGTGCTGTGGGCCGCGGCCGCCGATTGACCCGAGAGCAAACCTTGGGTGTCCACATGGCTTCGATAAACAGCCAGGCCAATCGCGCCCAGGATGGCAATTCCAAGCGCCCCGCCCAATTCCGTGCTTGTTTCTGACATGCCGGACGCCACTCCGGCGCGCTCTGGAGGAACCGCTCCGATGATGAGATCAGTGGCGAGCGCAACCGTCGGGCTGATCCCGAGGGCAAATATGGCCGACGCGAGAACCACAACCACCAGTCCGGATGGACCGTAGGCTTGGGTGAGCATGGCAAAGCCAAGGGCTGCGACCGCCATTGCCGCGGTCGTTACGGCCCAAGGCCCGACCCGCCGTACCAAAAGCGGCGCAATCATTGAACCCGCGACCATGCCGGCCGCCGAGGGAAGGGTCCATAAACCTGCCAGCCAGGGGGATAGACCGACCACAAGCTGGAGGTATTGAGCGATGAACAGGAAGGCGCCACTGACAGCGAGCAAACTCAACAGATTGATGGCGAGAGCCGCGTTGAAAGCCGGGATCTGGAAGAGCCCGAGATCGACAAACGGGTCCTTGAGCCGCCGCTGTCGGTCGATGAACGCAACACCAATCAGGACTCCTGCGATGAAGGCGACCACGGCAATCCATGTCAGGCCGTCCTGGGCGAACTGCTTGACTCCGTAAATCAGCAGCAAGACGCTCGCCAGGGAAAGTGCGGAGCTGACCAGATCCACACGCCGCGGGCTCGGATCGCGGAACTCAGGCAACAGCAGTGGACCAAGGATGAGCAGCAGCACCATGACGGGAACCGCCAAGAGAAATACGGATCCCCACCAAAATCGCTGCAACAGAAGACCGCCTAGAAGCGGCCCCAGCCCGGCGCCGGCCGAGAAGCTCGTCACCCAGACGGAGACCGCGATCGTCCGCTGACGGGCATCCAGGAACATGTTCCGAATCAACGACAGCGTCGAAGGGGCAAGGGTCGCTGCTGCGATGCCCAGAAGTGCTCGGGCAGCTATTAGCATGGCGGCCGTGGTTGAGAGTGCAGCGAAGATCGAGCCAATTCCAAACGCCAGGGCCCCAGCCAGCAACAGGCGGCGGCGCCCGATCCGGTCGCCGAGATTGCCCATCGGGATGAGGAATCCGGCCAGCAGGAAACCATAGATGTCGACCATCCACAACAGCTCTGGACCGCTGGGCCTCAGCGCGACGCTTATCCGAGGTACCGCCAAGTTGAGGACTGTTAGGTCCATCGAGTAAAGAAGGCAAGGGAGCGCGAGCACGCCCAGCCCGAACCATTCTCTACGGGTCGCTCGTTGAGTACCGCTGACCATGGCTGCTCGCGGGTCTGTCGCCATAACCGGTAGCGCCGGTCTAGGCGTCCGACTCAGCAAGGTGGGCTGCCGCGATGGCGACGGCTTCCGCTCGCCTGGCAATCATCGCTGCTGCCTGTTTGTGATACTCGCCGACGACTTGCCCCGGAGCAGTTTCAGGCGAGCCTGAATCGAATGGTGGCTCAGGTGCGTACTCCATGTAAAGCTGAATTCGCTCTGCTGTTTGCTTGTCGGCAATCGTGCTCGCCACGTAAAGGCCGAAATCAATACCGGCAGTGACGCCGCCTCCTGTGATTCGGTTTCGATCCACGCACACTCTTGTATTCACGGCCTTGGCTCCGAACGATTTGAGGAAGCCCATCGAAGCCCAGTGTGTCGTGGCGAGATAGCCACGAAGAAGACCTGCAGCTCCCAGGACCAACGCGCCAGAACAGACGGAGGTCACATATCGGGCGTTAGCCGCCTGGCGTCGGAGGAAAGCGATAACTTCATCGTCCAGCATCGCCTCATTGACCCCGGGTCCTCCCGGAACGCAGACAACATCCAGGTCTGGGCATTCACTGAACGCGACTGTCGGGACAAGGGATAATCCTGTGTCGCTCAGAATCGGTGCCAGGGTTTTGGCCACGAGGTGAGTCCGAGCACCCGGGACGCGAGCGAGAGCCTCCCAGGGCCCAGTCAAATCGAGCTGAGTTAAGTTCGGGAACAGTACAAATCCGATGTCGACCTCGGGACGTGGCCGATCGGCAGTTTGCCCAACTCTGTCAGCAGCCATGAGTTGTTCCTGGCCTGCCCTTGCTCATCGACTAAGAATTGAGCTTGGGCAAACCTCTTGGCTTGTAAATACTTGTCCGTTGCGCCCCAGTATTGCTTCCGTCAGCGGCTGGTGAGGATTTTCCGAATCCTGGCCGGCGTTACTCCGATCTCAGTCCTGATCACCCGAGTCATATGCGCCTGGTCGGTGAAGCCGAGCCGTGTCGCCAGGCCTGCGAGATCCGTCTCGCCCTCCTCGATGCGCTGAAGCGCTACGGATGTGCGCACATAGTTTCGATAACGCGACAACCTCATTCCCGTGTGCCTTCGGAATGTGCGACTGACGTGGAAGATCGACCGACCTGCCAGACTCGCGACTCGCGCGAGGCTCGAGTTAACCGGATCCACCGCCACCGCCTCGCGGACCAGGTCCACGATTCGTCGATGCCTGTATTCAGTTGAAGATCGTTTCGTGGTCATGCGGCCGGGGGCCGCCGCTTCGATCAGAACGCCTACCAGGCGCGCGACCGTTTCCTCCGCCTCGAAACCGTCGATTCCACGGTGAAGATCCGCGATCAGCCGACGATGCTCGAAGTCGATCCAGCCTTCGGTGATCAAGGGGCGAGTTGGAAACTTAGCGTCTCCAGTGAGGCGGAGTGCTGCGTCTTCCGTGAACTTGACCATGGTTGTTGTGTCGCCGTCGTCATTTGGATGCTGGATCTGATACTCGGCACCGAGACCCTCAAAGAAGGCCATCGATGGTCCAATGAATTCGTCCTGTCCATCCAGTCTCAGCTTGAAGCCGCCTCGCCGCACGAGAACGAGACCGTGGAAGTCAACGAGCTGTTCGGAGGACCAATCCCCCCGAGGCTTGTTGCACTCATGCACAAGAATCGTGACGCCGGGCGTCGCCTCGAACTCGATCTCGCCCATTGCCTGCACTGAGGCGGTCACCCCGCTGGCGCCTCGCATTCTTTGATCTATGGCAAAGCCTGCTCCTGCGGCCGGAGATTGCGCACTCACCGGAGCGGTTGCCCGAGGCTTAACAGGTTGCCTTCGCTGTCTTTGAACCAGGCGGCCCGTTCACCTGCGGCTCTCTTTGAGGGGTACGCCCCCGCGACTTCTGCAATGCCGTTGACAGTGGTGAGGTCAGCCAGGTCGTATTCCTCGAACACCACTCCGCGGCTCCGCAGCATCTCGACAGCGGCGTCCAGGTCATCAACCTCCCAGGCCAACTGAGTGTGATCACCCGATGCTGCGCCAGATGATTGAAACAGTGCGAATTCGCCGCTGCCGCATCGGTAGCGAAGTCCGCCGGGCCTCTCCTCGGCGGGCGTAAGCCCCAACTTCTGGGCGTAGAAGGCCTTCGCACGATTCAGGTCCTGTGCTGGGATCCTGGCGGCGACGTTGCTGGTCTGAAGCACATCTCGCATTTTCATGAACTGAATTCTGCGACACGCAACAACAACGTCCGAATATGTCCAATTGGCGCAAGCTGCCAAGGGCATGATCAGATCGTGGAACGACTTAACTGCGGGTTGAGGTGGCGGTCCGCATGGCAACCTCACCTAGGATCTTTCCGGGTGGAGCGCCCTGGCCTGCAGCAGGCGCTCGCTCAAGCGCGAGCAAAGCGCTACGACATGCTCCTCGTCTACCGGGTCGATCGTTTGTCGCGGTCGGGGCGAGGCCTGGCGCAAGTCCTCGAGGAGCTGCACCACGCCGGCGTCAGCTTCCGATCCGCGACTGAACCCTTCGATAGCGGCACCGCAGGGGTCCAGAGTCGAGAGCCCCGACAGCATCATCCCGACCGGGGTTATCGAGTGGGGTGCTCGGCAGGCAACCTATGAATCTGGTTCCGTCACTGCCGCGTCCTTCCCAGACGACGTCGCCGCGCTCACGATCGACGGGTGGACCTGACCACGGCTGAGCGAGGGCTCCCCCCTTTGTTCACGCCGGATTTCTACCGAAACCCCTATCCCGTCTACAGCGCGCTGCGCAGATACGATCCGGTGCACTGGGACGAGAAGCATCAACTCTGGGTGCTGACCCGATACACGGACGTGGCGGCTGCACTGGTCAGCCCCGCACTCGTGCGTGGCGCATCGGAGCTGACTATGGCGGCGGACGACCCTCTCCGTCGCGTCCTATCGCGAATGATGCTCTTCTCGGAGCCGCCAAGGCACACCAGGCTCCGATCGCTGGCCAATCGAGCATTCACGCCGCGGCGGGTCGAAGCCATGCGCGTGCGAATCCAAGCGATTGTCGATGAGCTGTTCGAGCGAATCGCCGGGCGGCGCGACGTGGATGTAATTGCTGACCTGGCTTACCCGTTGCCAGTGATCGTCATCAGCGAGATGCTCAGCTTGCCCCGCGTCGATGTCGGCCGGTTCAAGCGCTGGTCGGATGATGTCATCGCCTACTCGGCCGGTGCGATCGACATAGAAGAGCGGGCGCGAACCAGTGTCACGGCCTTGCTGGCGTACTTGAACGAAATGGTCGGCCGGCTGCGCCGCAAGCCGGACAACACAATCATGAGCGCGCTCGTCGAGGCGCAGAGCGCCGGCAGCCAGCTGGATGAGGAGGAGTTGCTTGCGAACGCGATCCTGCTGCTCATGAATGGGCACGAGACGACGACTGACACCATCGGGAACGGCGTGCTCGCATTGCTGCAAAACCCCGACCAGCTCAAGAAGCTACAGGGTCACCCTGAGCTGATGGTGAGCGCGACCGAAGAGATCATGCGGTACGACGGAGCAGTACAGCTCCGGGGCGTGCGGTCAGCCCAGGAACTCAGGATAGGCGGTAAGGAGATTGCCTCCGGCCAGACGGTCTACATGGTGATAGGCGCGGCGAACCGGGACGCCGAACAATTCGCAGAGCCGGACCGTCTCGACATAGAGCGATCGCCAAACCGGCATCTTGAGTTCGGCCAAGGCATTCACTTTTGTCTGGGAGCTGCGCTTGCCCGCGCCGAATCGCAGATCGCAATCCACTCTCTGCTGGCGAGGTGCCCCGGATTAGAACTGAGGACTGACCTGCTCGAGTGGAAATCCGTCCCAGTCTTTCGCGGCTTGAGGTCGTTGCCCATTCATGTATGAGCATGCCCAGGGACTCGAACCCAGCTGCCTCCGCGGTGATTCGAAATCCGCGAGTGCCGGCGGAAGCGGGAAATTCGACACTCGCAAACCCGCGAGTGCCGGCGCACGCGGGTTTCGAACCGGCCGTGGTGGGCCGCGGTGGACTCGAACCACCTACCTCCGCGTTATCAGCACGGCGCTCTGCCAGTTGAGCTAGCGGCCCAGATTCCAAGCCGACCCCAGACCACGGGAGTCTACTGGGTGACCCGATTTTACGAAGAGCCTGGCCGCCGGACGACCCGGAGCCACCGAACGGCCAGGCCGAGAGAAGGAAGGGCGAGGGTGTGGCGGGCTCTCACCCGTTGCCCCTCAAGCCCCACACCAGCCTAGTCAGCCAGCGCAATTTTCTGTGTCAAATTCGGGGACGACCGTCGAGTGAGGCCGGTCGCGATCCATCGCAAGACCGACCGCGACCATGTCCGCGGCGCCTTGCAGCTTCGCCCGGTCACGCTCCGCGTAAGGCGCGCCATGGCGGCGCCGCGTGAGAGCGATCCGGCCCATGTCGCCGTCGCGGGAGCGAAGTGGAACGACGAGCTCAGCCTGTCCCGACCAATCTCCGGCGGTGAACGCCGGCCGGCCTTCGGCGGATCCATCCAAGAAGAGCGCCGCGCCGACAGCGTCGGCCCCTTCACACGCAGTCTGCACAAGTCGCTCAGCGAGCCGTTTGCCATCGATCACGTCGACCACGGCTCTCACCTCAGTCTCGAGCGATTGCATCAGGCGCGCGAGGTCGCGCGTGTCTTTGAACCGTGCATCCACCATCTTCTGCAGTGAGTTGCGGACAGGGGTGATGAGAGTGGCGATCAGCGCCACCGCGATCACGATCGAAGCCTCGGAAGATTGGCCGGTGACGGCAACGAAAAGCCGCTGCAGGGTGGCGGTGAATCCGCGTAAAGACCCGCCACGATCGCGGTCATCGCGATGTAAACGATCGCCCGGTTGATGATCAAGTCGATCTCATACAGTCCGTAGCGAAGGATCGACGTCCCAGCCGCGATCGGGATGGTCGTGTACGCGACCATGAAAACCAGGAACGAGACGTCACGCGCGACCTTGTCGTTCCAGATGCTCAAGACGACGTCGCCGACGAACAAAAGCAGCACGATCACCGCGGCGGCCGCCATCCATTTCAACTGCTGCCTCACCAGCGGCCCCGCCCGGCGCCACCGCACGGCAAGGGACGTGCAGCCCGCGGCAGCTGACCCGATGGTCAGGAGAACGCCGGCGTTGCCGATCCACTCGCCCAGATCGTTGGACACGTTCGGCTGGTCGAAGCGGTCCCCGATAAGACGAAGGACGAGGCCCAGGACGGAAGCTACGGCAGCGGGCCACCAACGACGTGACGCGAGGTGGCCGTCTGGAAAGAGAAGCAGGCCGAGGGTCAGGGGAATGAAGACACCACTCTGCAGAAGGACGTAGGCGGCGGACTTGACTGCCGCACCTTCGGGGAGGGCCGAGCCGGGTTGAGTTGCGAACTCACCATAGGCCGCGAGCAGGACAGCGCCGGCGGTCGCCAGACCCGAAAGCTCGAACGTCCACCCGATTGCATGGCGGGCGTGACGCGACAAGATCAGCGCCCCGACCGCTGAGAACGCGATCGCACCCACGAACGCGGCGACAGCGCTCCAGGCATCGGCTGCCGCGAGCGGCGTCCTCAGATGCGAGATCATCCACGCCGACATCGGGATGCAGGCGAGGGTCACGCTGAATCCCAGCCAACCCAGGTAGCGGATCTGGCGGCCGCTCATGTCATCGAGTAAGCCGGCCGCTCGGCGCCGAATACCCGAGCCGGCCAGGGGTCGCCACGAGCAGCAGCACCGCGAGGACCGCCAGCGGGAAGACGATCACGTAGGTCCAGGTCCACGCGCAAGCGATCACGAAAAACGACAGCAGGGCGTGGGGGCGGAGCTTGTCGGCCACCATCGTCAACCCCCTACTCGGTGAGAGGCTGCCGCGATGGCACCCTTCACCGAGGTCGTGGCCAGGCCGGCTTGACCGGCGGGTCGTGGTGCGCCGACATACCGAGCTACGCGCACAACGGAATTGACGATCAGGAGTGCAGCGATCACCAGAAGCGCTATTCCGAAGTCCGTGCCGGCGATCGACTGGTACGAGGATCCCACCTGCTGGGAAAACAGACCGATCAACCCGATCGCGACCAGGGCCAGTGCCCCTCGCCACGCGGCGGGCAGGACGAGGTGGCGAAGCCCGGACCTCCATCCGACGCTGCGCCTGACTCGGCTCCTCGAGGCGCGAACGACTGACCAGAGCTGGAATGCGACGAGGACCAGCACGACCGCGTCGAACACCAGGTACGTCGCCGCCGGTGACACCGTCGGCGGGACGGCTGACCCCAATAGCATCGAGATCACGCCCTTTGCAGTCGCCTCGACCGATGCCGTCAGAAGCAGGGGGATGCTGTCGGAGTTGATGATCAGCTCGACGCCCCAGCCGGAGGAGGGCACGAGCATCATGTCCGAGTGCATGTTCAGCGAGTCGCCGTCGTGTGAGACGACTGTGGTTCCGTTGAGCTCGCCCTGTTCCCAGCCCATGCCGTAAAAGCCGCCGGTGCTGACCTTGGCGACGCCGGTATGCATCTGCGCGATGCCGGCCGGCGAGAGCACCCGGTTTCCGTTGTAGACGCCGCCCTGCAGCTGAGCGATCAGGTAGTGGCTCATGTCTGAGACGCTCGAGATGAGGTACCCAGCGGGAACGTAGTCGGCGCGATAGGTATCGGTAAGTACTGCGAGGCCATACCACCACTGGTGTCCGGTGGCGAGGCCATGTGCCTGCGCCGCTGCCTCCGAGGCAAACGAATTCGTCATGCGGAGAGGGGCGAAAATGTTCTGGGCAACATAGTCGCCATACGGCAGACCGCTGACGGCCTCGATCACCGACCCGAGCGCGTCGTAGTTGGGGTTGGAGTAGGCGAACGCGCGACCCGGGGCTGATGTCAGATGCACTGTCGCGAGGTCGCGCACCCGCTGTTCGAACGTAGTCACTTGCGAGTCGAACGGCGCACTCGGCGGAAGCCCGCTCGTCTGGTTGAGCAGCTGCCGAATGGTGATCCGAGCGCTGTAGCCCGCATCCGCCACGCGGAACCAGGGCAGATACCGCTGGATGGGTGCGTCGAGGTCAAGCGAACCGCGCTCGCTCAGCTGCATGATGCCGAGCGCCGTGAACGATTTGCTTTGCGAACCGATGACAAAGGGCGTGTCGGCGGCGACCGGACGTCCACTACCGTCTGCCGCGCCGAACCCCTTGACGTGGACAACCTGATCGCCGTGCACGATGGCCAGGGCGATGCCGGGAGACCCCGCCAGGCTGCTCGAAACGTATCGATCGATCGCGTTGTAGTCGGGCGCCGTCTCTGCCGCCATCACGCCGGCGGGGATGACCGCGGTGGCAAGCAGCGCCATCAGGGTTGCGGCGACTGCGGTTATGGCTCTCAACACTTGGTCTCCTCCTGTTCTTTTCTCCGCGGAGCATGGAGCGGGCGAGGTTGAATCGGAAGTGCCCCTGATCAGCAATTTGGCCTACCGGCGATCACCACTTGACCGTGACATCGATCACGGTTCGAACCTGCCCTGGATCACTTGGCGGTCGCCAATTTCGGCGGTACGCTTGGGCCGCGCGCATGGAATGGATCGAGCGGCTTGGCAAGTACTTCGCGCTCGCGTTGCTGGCGTTTATGTGGCCGGTTGTCGACGCCTTTTCCCGAGGACTGATCGCCCCCAACCGCGCGGGCGTATTTGCAGTGACGGCCGCGACCTACTGTGTGATCTACGGCTGGTACTGCCTGTTGGGCCACAAGAGACCGGGCTGGGCGGTTCCCGTGGGCACCGTGCTGCTGTTGACGGTGCTGGCGGCCGCGCTGGAGCACCTGATTGCGCTGCCCAACTTGAACTTCTTCCTGATACCGCTCATGGTCGCGGGCTTCAGACTGGCGCCACGACCGGCGGTCATCACCATCGGGGCAATCACCGCGATATCGATCGCCGACAGCGTTCTGGTAGCGAATAAGCCGGCGTCGAGCCAGGCCGTGCAGGTCGCGTTGTACGTGCCTGGGCTTTTGCTTTTCGGCGGAGGGGCCATGGCGCTTCGCTACCTGATCACCACAGTCGCGGAGCTGCGTGCGGCCCGCGCCGAAACTGCCCATCACGCCGCGGATCGGGAGCGAGCCCGCATCGCGCGAGATCTGCACGATCTGCTCGGGCACAGCCTTTCCCTGATCACGCTGAAGGGTGAGCTCGCGACGAGGCTGCTCCCTGAAGGAGCCGCCGGCACCAACGAGGTCAGGGATATGCTCGCTCTCAGCCGGCAGGCCCTACAGCAGGTCCGCGAGGCCGTTTCCGGTTACAGGCATCCGACGCTGGCCACGGAGCTAACCGCGGCTGGGATCGCGCTGCGGGCCGCCGGGATAGAGCTCGACGTTCGCCAGTCCGTCGGTGCAGTCGACCGTGAGACCGAGGCCGTGCTCGGTTGGGTTATCAGAGAGACGACGACGAACGTCATCCGCCATTCCGGAGCCAAACGGTGCAGCATCACCTTGACGCAGGAAGGCGGACTGCTCCAGGTCGAGGTGGTGAACGACGGCTGGCGCGTCGTCCAGCGGCCGCCCGGCAACGGACTGCGCGGTCTCGAAGAACGGCTTGCCTCGGTCGGCGGGACCCTGGAGGCGTTGCCGCTCACGGATGGAGGATTTCGGGTGCACGTCGCGATTCGTGAAGGGGCGAGCTCGCGATCCGTGCGCACCGCGGAAGGAATCTCCACATGATCCGAATCTTGCTCGCGGAAGACCAGGCCACGGTGAGGGGCGCGCTGCGCGCCCTGCTGGCGCTGGAAGACGACCTAGAAGTCGTCGGTGAGGTAGGCAGGGCAGACGAGCTCATCACTATCGCCAAGTCGTGCCGCGCGGATGTTGCCCTGGTCGACATCGAGATGCCCGGCGGCGACGGCATCTCGGCCGCCGCAGCGTTGCATCAGGCGCTGCCGCTCTGCCGCAGCCTGATCCTGACGACCTTCGGCAAACCCGGCTACCTGCGGCGCGCCATGGAATCGGGTGTCTACGGCTTCTTGCTGAAGGATGCACCTCCAGAGCAGCTGGCGATGGCCATCCGACGGACAGCACGCGGCGAGCACGTGGTCGATCCTGGCCTCGCTGCGTCAGCCCTGAGCGAGGGGGTCAGCCCGTTGACGGAGCGGGAACGCCAGGTCCTCGCAGCGACTGATCGCGGTGCGGGTTTGGACGAGATCGCGCGGAGGCTGTTCCTCTCCAGAGGCACCGTCCGCAACCACCTGTCGAATGCGATCCAGAAACTTGGCGCGCGCAACCGCTCCGACGCGGCGAGGATTGCAGAGGCGAAGGGGTGGTTGTGAGCGGCGAAATGTTGCACTGGATCGAAATTTGGTCGGGGGCCCGGGATTTGAACCCGGGGCTTCACGGTCCCGAACCGCGATCATGCCGTGTCCTCTGGTATCCCCGCGGTTCCTTGGCCTGGTTGTCCGGGTCTGCCCAAGCTAGCGCCCGGAGGATTGGATAAGTGCAAGTCACCGATGCCGAGACAGCTCGCAGGGCTCAAAACCGCCTCGTAGCTCTGCTCCGTCGCTACCCGCTCATCTCTTACAGCGAGGGACTCGGCTAAAACCGAGGGCTTCGGGTACCGGAGTCATCCGGTCAGTTCAAAGGACATATCAACCCGGCGCCAGCGAACGTCGTCGGCCGTCTCTTGGCTGTATCTCTTGGCTGTGCACGAATGTCGATGAGTGTGCGGAGCAGCGCCGCTAAGCAGGAAAAAACTGCCGATTCTGAATACAACAGCGGCCAAAAAGCGTTGGCAGGGGCGGAAGGATTCGAACCCTCGGCCCTCGGTTTTGGAGACCGATGCTCTGACCAGACTGAGCTACGCCCCTATACGCCTACGGAATTCTACCCAACCCCCTCCAGCCGTCCGGACGCGCGCGGCTAGCATTCCAGTGAGTGGCAGCGTTCCTCGCCAACGTCGGAGTCAACTCGAGTCACGCCGCCCAATCGCCCCTCTTCGCTGACGGCACCTTCGAGCTCCTTCCGATTCCCGAACCCAATGGATGGCGCGCCCCAATGCTCCGGATGCGCGACCTGCCGCACGCGCGCAGCCACGCCCCGGCGGCGTGGCTCGACCGCGCGGTTCATCTCGATCCCGACTTGGAATCCGATATCCGAACCTACGGCGACAACTGCCGCCGCGCCGGCCGCGCATTCAGCCTCCGTCACGCGAAACGAGGCGACATCGTTGTGTTCGTTGCGCGCCTGCAGCCCACCGACACCCCCGCCGGCTTCCACCTTGTCGGCTTCCTTGACATCGATGACGTGATCACGGACGTCACATCCGATCCTGGAACAGGGTGGTGGGACGGCAACGCTCACGTAAGACGGGCGCGAGCCACCGGCAGTTGGGATTCGTTCTGGGTCTTCCGAGGCGCAGCACGGAGCCGGCTCCTCGACCACGCCGTCCCGTTCAGGCGGAAAGAGGCCCAAGCAATTTTCGGGGACGCCACCAGATGGCCGTCACACCGCACCGAGCTGCAAACCATCGGCTCGTGCACCCGCGCCGTGCGAAGACTCGAAGGCTGTGGAGAGGAGTGGCTGCGAGCAAAAACCTGCCTGTCCTGATCGTCGGGGACGTCCACGGCGACTTCGAGCGCCTCTTGGCGGCGCTCAAGCCGTACCCCGCGTCCGAATGGCGCACGGTGTTTCTCGGCGACCTGGTCGACTACGGCGTGTTCGGCGTCGGCTGCATGCGCTTCGCCCGCGATCGCCAAAACACCGAGGTCCTGCTCGGCAATCACGAGGTCGTCCTGCTCTGGGCGCTTCGCGACCCGACCCGGATCGGTTTCTGGGTCAGCATCGGCGGACAGCTCCACGACCTGGAGGAGCTGCGCCGGGACTCAGAGCTGCAGGAGTGGATGCGTGAGCGCCCCGCGCTGATCAAGCTCGAGGACGGCACCCTGGTCCAGCACTGCGGCAACGACGCCTACCTCAATCTGGGCTCCACCATCGGCGAGATCAACGATCGGGTGCGGGACCTGCTGCACAACGGTGGCGAGGCCACGCTTTGGGACCTGCTCAGCAGCGCCAACGTCTTCGAGACTCAGCCCGCACGAGTGGAGCGCTGGCTCCATATGACCGGCAGCCGGCGCGTCGTCTTCGGCCACAAGCCGCATCGCAGCTCGAAACCTGTGATCTACCACGGCGGCAAGGCGATCAACTTCGACGGCGGGCTCTCGCGCTCCCACCGTCTCCACCAGCGCGGTGCTCCCGTCACCGCGAGCGTCGCTCCGCTAGAGGCCTAGAAGACCTAGGCCACGGCCGGCCTGCAGTCCTTGCAAGGCCGGTAGCCCGCCGCGCGCGCCTCCTCCTCGTCGTGGAAGAACACAAAATTCTCCTCACGCGCGTGCCGCCCGTGATAGCAGGTCGGGAAGCAGAAGATCTTCGTGCTCCGCACTCCCTCATAGCGGATTCCCGACCGGGCCAACCTCTCCAGGCGCTTCAACTGCACGCCCTCGAGCGTGAGAATGTCGCGCTTGGCCTGCGGTCCGCCTCCACCGTAGTTGCCGATCACGCCATCCGACCGGATCACGCGATGGCAGGGGATGAAATAAGGGATCGGGTTGTTCGCCAAAGCAGTTCCGACCGCGCGCACGGCCGCGGGGTGTCCGATCTCCCGCGCGATCCATCCATACGGGCGCACCTCACCGCGCCTGATCTGCAGCGTCTTGTGCAGCACGGCCTGGCTGAAAGGCGTGAGCTGGCGAAGGTCGAACTGCAGCCGCCGCTTGCCATCGAGCTGGTCGGCGATCTTCTGCGCCATCCCCGTCGGTGGCTCGACCCGCACCAGCCGGCGCCCAACGTCCTTGCGAAACCACGCCTCGAACTCCTCAGGGGATCGGCTGCGCATGGCCGCGGAGACACCGAGCGGGCTCCACGCCACATACACAGGTCCGAGCACTGTCTCGAACACTGCGTAGGAGTCCGTCACTCCCGCCTGCGCGAGGACGCGCTCCGCAAAACCCGGCGGCGCCTTCACGTCTCCGAGCCGCTTCAGATCAAGCATCACGATCGCCATGGTTCTCTCCTCTCAGCAGTTTCAACCCACGATGCACGTTGGCCTTGACCGTCCCGACGGGTTGGCCAAGGGCGTCGGCAACTTCCGGATACGAGAGCTCCTGCACGTGACGTAGCACGACCGCCTCGCGATATCGCGCGGGCAAGCAGGCCACCCGCGACGCGAGCTCGTCGATCTCCGCCTTTCGGATCACGTCCTCTTCGGGTCCCGAACCCGCGGCGGGCTCGCTGCCGTTCAGCTCGACCAGGCGCGGGCGTACGCCACGAACCCGGTTGCGCACGACGTTGACGGCGATCCGGTGCAGCCACGCCTTCTGCTTCAGGTCGCGGATCCGCTCCGGCGAATAGGTCACCAGCGCCCGGTACGCGCGCATGAAGGTGTCCTGTGCCACCTCTTCCGCATCCTGCCGGTTGCCCATCATCGCCAGCCCGAGTGCATAGATGCGGTCCTGGTGGTCTCGCACCATGCGCTCGAAGACGCGCTCCGTACCCTCCATCAGCCTCCTAAACACGGGCGAACCCGGACCGGTTGCAGGAACCATGATGCCGTCGAAGGTGTAGATGATGCGTTCCGATGGAGGGCCGGCCAGCGGACGATTCGGTTCTGATCGCACGCGCTCAGCGCGGCGATTCGGCCGCCTACGAGGAGATAGTGCAGCGATACCAGCAGGTCGCGTTCCGCACCGCCTACGTGATCACGGGCTCATCGCCGGACGCGGAGGACGCTGCGCAGGAAGGCTTCGTCAAGGCCTACCGGGCCCTGTATCGCTTCCGGCTGGGCTCTGACCTCCGGCCGTGGTTGTTGCGCATCGTGGCCAACGAGGCTCGCAACCGGGTTCGATCGTCGGGCCGGCGCCACCAGCTCGAGCTTCGGCTGGCCGAAGGCTTCCGCCCGGGGGATGCGGCCCCATCCCCCGAGGCGGTGGCCGTCGCGGCGGACGAGCGCCGCCGCCTCCTGGCCATGGTCAACGCCCTCAGCGAGGGGGACCGGCTGGTGATCGCCAGCCGCTACTTCCTCGAGCTGAGCGGGGAGGAGACGGCCACGGCGCTCGGCATCCCCGAGGGCACCGTCAAGTCGAGATTGTCCAGGGCCCTGGCCAGGCTTCGCACTCGGGTCGAGGAGGCGGCCAGTGCCTGAGCTCGAGGAGCAACTGACCTTCCTCGCTGCGGCGATCGAATGGCCGCCCACCCCAAACCTGAGCGGTCGGCAGCTTCACCTCCCCGCTCGTGTGGAGGTGGCGCCCGAAGTGCGTGGGAGGCGACGTCCCTTATGGCAAACCCGTTGGGCGCTCGCCGCCGCCGCGGTGCTCGTGATCGTCGCGACCCTCCTTGCCTTCACTCCCACCCGCGAGGCGATCGCCGGGTGGCTGAACCTCCACGTCACGATCAACCGCGTCCAGAATCTCCCGACCCCGTCACCGCTCCCGTCAGCCCCGCTTGGGAGGCGCCTCGGCCTGGGCGATCCCACGACCCTGGCCGCCGCCCAGAGCCACCTCGGCTGGAAGATCCAGGTCCCGGCCTCGCTCGGTGCGCCCGACGAGGTCTACTTGATGCCGCCGCCGCCCACCGGCCCTTCCGGTGGCGAGGTCACGCTCGTCTACTCGAAGCGCCCCGACATCCCCGTCTCCGGGCTGACCGGAGTTTCGCTGCTCGTCACGGAGGCTCGCGGCATGATCAACGAGAACTACTTCCAGAAGACGCTCGGTCCGGATGTGGACATCGAACAGGTCACGGTAGGCGGCCACACCGGCTACTGGATCTCGGGCCACCCGCACAACTTCGTCTTCACGGACGCCGACGGCAACCCGCATAACGACACCCTCCGCCTGGCGACCAACACCCTGCTCTTCGACGACAACGGCACCCTCGTCCGGATCGAGGGCGAGCTGACCAAAGACCAGGCAATCAAGATCGCGACTTCCATCGGCTGAGGAACCCGCCGGCCGAGTCCGGTGTATGGGACGCGAGGTGAGAAGCATGCGGAGACTTGCGTTCCTGATCTGTGCAGGGCTCGTGGTGGCCGGGTGTGCGGCGACGGAGGAAGGTCCTCGCGCCGCCAACAACAAGCTGTACGAAGCGGTGGCCGGCCAGACCATCTCCGTCATCGACTCGCGCACTCACGCGACAGATCGACGACTCCCCCTTGGCGTGCCTTCCAGCGACTGGAAGCACCTGTACTCGATCGCCTCGGCTTCGCTGGTCGACACCGATCCCCAGACCGGATCCACGCTCGGCACGTTGAACCTCAGCGGAAATTACAAGCTGCCGCCGGCCACGGCCAACGGAATCCCGGGCGGGCTCTCCAGAAACGGGAGCTGGCTGGTGGTGGAATCGTCGACTGGCACGTCGACCCGCATGCTTCTCATCGACACCGTGTCCTTGAAGGTGTACCGGCAGGTCGATTTGCAGGGCACGTTCCACTTCGACGCCGTAAGCGACGACGGCATGCGCCTCTACATGATCCAGATCCTGAACTCGAGGGAGTACTACGTCCGTCTCTATGACCTGGTCCTCGGCCAGCTCGACGAGAACATCGTCGTCGACAAAAGCGACGGCAACCAGGCGATGACCGGCCTACGCCTCTCGGGCCTGGCGACGCCTGGTGGCGGCTGGCTCTTCAGCATGTACGTCCGCAGTCAGGAGAGCCCGTTCGTCCACGCGCTGAGCCTCGGCGGACCGTTCGCGTTCTGCCTCGACCTGCCGGGCGGTGGATACAACAGCAACCAGGCCGAGATGCAGTGGTCGCTCGCCATGAGCCCCGACGGCACACGCCTGTACGCGGCCAATCCCGCGACCGGAATGGTGGCGACGATCAGCAACGGCGACAACAGCGCGCCTGCCATCCTCCGCACCGCCCGTTTCGACAACCCGGGCGCCGAGAGCTCGTGGAGGTCCGGCGCCAACGCCGCGGTTGTCAGCAAGGATGGCTCGCGGCTGGTGGTCGCCGGCTCGTCGGGCGTCGCATGGATCGACACCTCCAACCTTCGCCTCCGCGCCCACACCCTCAGCGGATGGCACGTGTCGACCATCGGCCTGAGCCCCGATGGGCAGACGCTCTACGCGGTCAGCGACCGGGGACGCGTGGCCGAGGTCTCGATGAGCTCGGCCACGGTGATCAACGAGTTCGACGCCGAGGGAGCACCGATGGCGCTCATGCGGGTGGCGGCTTCCTAGCCTCGTAGCCTCTGCACGCGAGGACGGGAAGCCGCGGGTACCGCGGGAAGCTCGGGTCGGTCAAAGAGAGCCGGCACATCCAGAATGTGGTCCGCTTGCCTTTGACCGTCTTCGAGTGCACACACGTCGCGCAGAGCCCGACTTTCACGCCCGGATTTATCGTGAGGCGGCGCGCGAAGCGCGACTGGCGGGGCGCCCGCCAACAGTTGAATTGAGCGCCTTCACAAGACGGTCGAGGTTGTTGGGTATGCCGTATCTCTTGCCCAGCTCCTCGACGATCTCGGGCTCGTCCGGGTAGCTGTCGCGGCGCCCGCGCGGGACCTCGATCGGCAGGTCGCGCACCGGGGGGACGACCTTAATCGCCTTCTCCAGGTAGTCGGCGTTCGCGTTGCGGAAAACACCAGCCTTGAGCATCGCGCCCACCGACCCGTATCGCGTGACCAGCTCGGCGGCCCTCTTGTCCCCCACGCCGGCGATCCCCGGCAGGCCGTCGGAAGGATCGCCGCGCAGCATCGCGTAGTCCGCGTAGGCGCGCCCGGGGATCGAGTAGCGCTTTGCCACCTCGGCCTCATCGACCTCGGCGACGCCGCCCTTCTGTGGATAGAGAACGATGATGTCGCGGCCGTGGACCTGGCTGAAGAGGTCGCGGTCGCCGCTGGCGATCTCGATCGGTTTCCTCACCTTCGCGGCAAGTGAGGCCACGATGTCCTCCGCTTCGTAGTCCTCGAGCCCTACGACGTCGACGCCGACCGCGATCAGCGCGGCCAGGATGATCGGCACTTGCGGGATGAGCGCCGGAGGGATCGGCTCGGCGGTCCGCTGCTGCTTGTAGCCCGGGATCAGCTCGACCCGCCACTCTGGTCGCCAGTCCTCGTCGGTCGTGAACGCAAGATGTCGAGGCTTGCGATCGGTGACGTAGCGCGAGAGTGTGTCGAGCGTTCCGCGGACGGCGTTGACCAGGGTGCCGTCCGGCCCGCGCATGGTCTGAGGGATCGCGTAGAAGGCTCGAAAGAACATGCTCGAGCCGTCCACCAGGAGCCACTCCGCCAAGACTTGACCATGCTAGTTCGCCACAATGTCCGCGGTTTGAGACTCGCGGCTCTGGGCTCTCTCGCGTTGGTGCTTCTCGCGTGCTCGAACTCCGGGTCCGGCGGAGGCCCAACCGCGAACGGCCGGTCTCCGGCCCCAAACGTAGCCTCCACTCAGGCGGCCGACCTGCGGACGCGCCTTGACCTGCTGCTTGGCGAGCAGGTGATGATCATCGCGAAGGAATCGGCCGCGGCGGTCAATCACACCGACGACTACGCCGGCTACACCGCGCTTCTGACGACCAACTCCAACGACCTGGCGGACGTGATGCGGCGCGCGTTCGGCAACACGACCGCTGCGAGGTTCACCCAAGCGTGGAACATGCAGAACGGCGACCTGGTCGACTATGCGATCGGGGTCGTATCGCACAACGACACCAAGTCGAACGGCGCCATCGCGTCGCTCAGGACAAGCTTCGTGCCGCAGTTTTCGCAGCTTGTGAGCGATGCCAGCCGCCTTCCTTTGGATCCTGTCACCCAGCTGACCACTCAGCAGATGCTCCAGAACAAGGCGTTCATCGATGACGCATTCGCGCAGAAGTTCAGCGCCTTCTACACGGACCTGCACACGGCTTACGCACAGAGCTCGCGTCTCGGTGATGCGCTCGCCGGACAGATCGCGCACGAGTTCCCAGACAAGTTTCCCGGCGACCCGGAGGCGCAAGCGGTCGACGTGCGCGTGTCGCTGAACCTGTTGCTGCAGGAGCACTCGTACCTCGCGACGATGGCCACCGCCGCTGCGGCCGCTGGGCGAACCGCGGAGAAGCCGGCCGCGGTGGCCGCCCTGGCCTCGAACGCCGACATGCTGGGCACCCTGTTCGCGACATCGTTCGGCAATGCGGCAGGAACGCAGTTCGACAGAGTCTGGTCGGCGCGCGACGCGGCGCTTGTCGGCTATGCCTCCGGTGACGCGGCCTCGAAAACCGCGTTGACCGAGACGTTCGTGGGCGCATTCGCGTCGCTGGCGCACGTGAACCGGACGCCGGTCGCAAGCCAGGTCGATGCGACGATCAAGGTCATCGACGAGCAGCGCGCGAAGTCGTTGAAGACCATTGCCGGCGACGACCGCGTGGCCGCCAGCTCCATGCAGCCCGTGGCGGACTCAATCCAGGGCTGAGGCGATCAGCTCCAGGCCGGTTGCGGCCTCGTCGTGATTCAGAACGAGGGGTGGGCTGATGCGGACCGCACGGGTGCCGGCCGTGAGCAGCAGCAGGCCTCGCTCGAACGCGTTTTGCACCAACCGCGAGGCAAGCTCCGGGGTCTTGAGCTCGAGCGCCAGCATCAGCCCGATTCCCCGCACGTCGGTCACGTCCTTATGACTCGACGCGATCTCGCGCAAGCCGTCCTGTAGCTGCGCTCCGACCTTGGCCGCGTTCTCCATCAAGCCGTTCTCGAGGAGATCCAGTGTCGCCAGCCCGGCTGCGCACGCGACCGGATTGCCCCCGAACGTGCTGCCGTGCGAACCAGGCGGCCAGCTCATCTGCTCGGCCCGCGCGATGAACGCGCCCAGCGGCAAGCCTGAAGCGATGCCCTTCGCAAGACAGACGATGTCGGGCTCGACGCCCCAGTGTTCGACCGCCAGCAGATGACCGGTGCGGCCCATGCCTGACTGCACCTCGTCCGCGACGAGAAGGATGCCGTGCTTCGAGGTCAGCTCGCGCAGCGTGGGCAGGAAATCGTCAGGCGGGACCAGGTATCCGCCCTCGCCCTGGATGGGTTCGACAAACACGGCGGCGACGCTTTCGGCCGGAGCCACGGTCGCGAAGAGCTCCTCGATCCGCTCGATGGTTTGATCGGTGGTCACACCGCGGGCGGGCGTCGGAAATGGCGCGTGGAACACCTGCGACAGCAGAGGCGCGAATCGGCGGCGCTGGCTCGCTTTGGACGCCGTCAGCGACAGCGCGCCAAAGGTGCGGCCGTGAAAAGCTCCGATGAAGGCGATGTAGCTAGGCCGGCCGGTTGCGTAGCGCGCCAGCTTCATCGCGCCTTCGATCGCCTCCGCTCCGCTGTTGGTGAAGAAGACGCGCGCGGGGGTACCGGGCAGGATCCGGTTCTCGAGGCGCTCGGCCAGCTCGATCTCGGAGCTGTAGTAGAAGTCGGTGCCTGACATGTGGAGGAAGCGGTCGGCCTGCTCCTTGATGGCAGCGACGACCTTGGGATGCGAATGCCCGGTCGTGACCACGGCGATCCCCGCGGTGAAGTCCAGAAACCGGTTGCCGTCGACGTCGGTGACCCAGCAGCCCTCCCCGCGCTCCATGACGAACGGGTACGCGCGGGTGAAGCTCGGCGACATGGCTTTGGCGTCACGCGCGATGAGCTCCGCCGCTTTTGGTCCGGGCAGCGAGGTCTTGATGTCGGGCCTGGTCACGGGCGGGAAGGATAATGGTCGCCATGGCGAAGGCGAAAGCCACAAAGCACTATTCGGTGCGAGCGGCCACCCGGGACGACCTGAAGGCGATCGTCGGGATCTACAACTGGGCCGTCAACCAGACTTTCGCCACGATCGACTCCGAGCCGCTGGACTCCGAGGAGGCCCAGGCCTGGTGGGAGATGCACGGCAAGCGCTCCAAGCTCCTCGTCTCGGTCGACGACACCGGCGTGATCGGCTGGGCGCGCCTGCTGCCGTGGAAGCAGCGAGGGTTCGACGTGGTCGAGTGCCTGGTCTACGTCGATCCGGTCCACCACGGACAGGGCATCGGGGACGCCCTGCTCCAGGAGCTCACAAAGGAGGCGCGCGGGCTCGGCTACCGCACCATCGTGGCGAGCGTCGCCAAGGACAACCGCGCCGGCCTGGCGCTGTTCTCCAAGCAGGGTTTCGAGATCGTGGGCACGATCCGCAACGCCGCGCACAAGTTCGACCGGTGGATGGACATCACGTTGGTGCAGAAGGAGCTCGAACCTACGAGCTGACGTAGGCCGGCGGGTACACCACCTTCATCACGCCGATCCCCTGCCACTGCCCGACGACCGCGGCCGCCCGCACGTTCTGCCCCTCGTCCAGCGCGCCCGCACCGGCGAACTTCACCCCGCCGCCGTTGATGCTGTCCCCGACCGGCACGTCGACCTTCAGCGCCGCCGACCGGATCGAGTCAGCGGTCACTGCGCTGCCGGCGTTCGGCAGGACATCGTGGAACAGCGTCCATCCGCCCACGAAGCCGGCCACAGCTGGAATGTCCATCGACGCGCCCGTAAAAGCGCCTCTGGCCCTGGCGAGCAGCTCGCGGCCCGAGGCCGACAGCGCCGCGGGAGTGACTTCAGCGTCGGGTTTATCCGCGGCATAGACGCCGATCGCGCTCGCGCCGAGCCGGCGGCTGAACTCAGGCATGCAGAAAGCAGAGCTCGTTCCGATGGCGCCTTTGAACGTCACGTGGTGGGCGAGAATCGAGTTCCAGATCGCCACGCCATCGTCGAGGTAGCTCACGTCCCACAGAAAGTCGGCGCGATCCTCGGCGAGCCGAGCGGCGATGACGTTTGCGTCGTACGCGTTCGGGTTGTATTCGATCACGTCGACGACGTTGATCCCCATCGACTGTGCGAGCTGCAGCTCGCCGCCTCCGACCGACCTCCCGTAGATGTCGTTGACGCGTACGACAACCGCACGCGGCGATGTGAGCGCGTACTGCGGCATCAGAACGTCATGAGTGAACGTCACCGCCATCCGGCCGAGAGCGCCGCCGGTCGCGACGGTGCGAAACACGTAATGCCGGTGCGCCGTGATGGGATCGGCGACCGCACCCGTCTCCCAGTACACAGTCTTCAACTCCTCCGCGCGGGCGGACGCCGCAGCCGAAAGCGTGCTGCCGTACGTGCCCAGGATCGCGGGCACGTGATAGGTGTTGACCAGCGTATCCACCGCAGCGCGCGCGGCCTCAGGCGTCGCTGCGTCCATCACCTGCAGCTCCACGTTTGCGTTGGAGACGCGCAGCGCCGCCTGCACGCCGGCCAGCTCGTTCTTTCCGCCTGCGGCCTGGGGTCCGCTGAGCGGATAGATCGCACCGATCGTGACCTTCGAAGCCTGGTTGTGCGTCTGCTCGCAAGCGACCGCAGCAAGGACGATCAGCAAGACCAGGGTGAAGCGGCGGAGCACGTTGCCAGAATATCGAGATGGCTCTTCTGAAGCGTCCGAGCGCGCTCGTCCCGCTGGCGATGTCGCTGGCAGCGCTGAGCCTGGTGCTGGGTCACGTTGCCCTGTACGGCGCTGCGCGTGAGCCCGACGAAGGCGCCGCCGCCCATGTCTGGCAGCTATTGATGGCCGGGCAGATTCCGGTCATCGCGTTCTTCGCGCTCACATGGCTGCCCCGGACACCGAGGCAAGCCGGGGTGATCCTCGCCCTGCAGGTTGCCGCTGCGCTCGGCGCGGCAGCTCCGGTCTTTATCCTGCGGCTGTAGCCAGGTTCTCGGTGCGAGCGGCGGCCAGCTGCCGCTCGAGCTTCGGCGCCGGCGCGTAGCCGTAATTCACATGCATCGCCCGGCCGTCGGACGCCATCACGACGGTCGTCGGCAGCGTGTAGACGTGAAACCTCTCCGCCAACGCGCGATCGGTAATTGCGTCCACCCTGTCCACCCGGACGCCATCGAGCCGCGCCAGCGCCGGCTCCTGGTGCGTGCGGCACACGGTGCAGCTGTCGCCGGTGAAGTAAAGGATGTACGGCTCGACGGACGGCCCGGGGCTGACTCCAATGGCCAGCCGTCGGGCGCGACGAGACCGCACGGCCTCCAGGCCGGCGGCGGCGAGAACCACAGCGCCCACCACCGCCAGTGCCCAGAGCTGCGCGCTCACGCCCGCACCCACCCCCGGCGCTCGAGCTGGAAGAAGATCTGGCAGCCCAGGCAGTAGCCGAACGCCAGGTTGACAAACGCGAGGACTGCGACCAGCAAGGCGAGCGCCAGGCCGACCACCGGCACCGGGACCAGAAACACCGACGCCACCGCGAGAAACACCCCGCCCAAGCCCTGCGCAAAGTTGTGAGGTTCCGGCCGGTCCTGCATCGGTCGCGGCTTGACGATGCCCCGGGGCTTGAGGACCTTGAAATAGACCTGCTTGAACAGCGCCAGTCGCGGCGCGAACGTGCCGAGCAAGAGCACGATCGCAAGCAGTGGGATCAGTACAAGCAGCGGCCGGAAGACAGCGCTGCCCACGAACGCGACCAGCACGGTCGCGATGATCCCGGTCTGGTTGACCTTGAGAGCCGAATGATCGACAAGCTGCGTTACCGTGCTCACTTCTCGATGGGAACTCGGATCGAGCTGCCCCACTCGGTCCACGACCCGTCGTAGTTCTTGACGTCGGGATAGCCGAGCAGCTCGTGGAGGACGAACCACGTGTGCGCTGAGCGCTCGCCGATGCGGCAGTACGCGATCACCTCTTTGTTCGGGACGACGCCCTTGCCGCCGTAGATGTCCTTCAGATCGTCGAGGCTCTTGAAGGTTCCGTCCTCGGCGTTGACGGCGGTCGCCCACGGGATGCTCGCCGCGGTGGGAATGTGGCCGCCGCGCTGGGCGCCCTCCTGGGGCAGGTTCTCCGGCGCGAGCAGCTCGCCCGAATACTCCTTCGGCGAGCGCACGTCGACCAGCGCCACCTTGCCCAGCTTGTCGAGGACCTGGTCGCGGTAGGCGCGGATCTGCTCGTCCGGCGAGCCCTGGAAGTCGTAGTGCGTCTCCGGATAGGTCGGCACGTCGGTCGTGTACGGCCGGCCTTCCTTCTCCCACTTGACGCGGCCGCCGTCGACCAGCTGGACCTTGTCGTGGCCGTAGTACTTAAGCGCCCAGTACGCATAAGCCGCAAACCAGTTGTTGTTGTCGCCGTACAGCACGATCGTCGTGTCTGGCGTGATGCCGCTCTTTCCAAGCAGCTCGGCGAGAGCTTCTTTCGGGGCGAGGTCACGCGCCAGCTGGTCCTGGAGCTCGCGCTTCCAGTTCCAGCCCACCGCCCCGTCGATGTGGCCCTTCTCGTAGGAGGTCGTGTCGACGTCGACCTCGACCAGGCGAATGCCGGTGTCCTTGGCATGCTCGGCGATCCACTCGGTGGATACGAGTGCCTTGGTCTGTGTCTGAGAGCTCAATTCCAATTCCTCCAGAAATGCGAATGACGAACCGACGGTTCGGAAGAGACGAGCGGTCGGGTGGGCGCGCCTCCGCTAGCGGGGCGCGAGCAGACGACCGGGGCTAGCTACAGAAGCAGGCCGGGATGTGGGTCAGACGCTGGGCAGGCCAGATGAGGTCCTGCATCGACACTCAATTCTAGGCAACCTACGGAAGCAGTGGATCATTCCGCACAATTGCGACCGTGTCGCAAGTAGAGCTCTTCAAGTACCAGGCGCTCGCCAACGACTACCTGGTCCTCGACCTCCCCGGGCCGCTCGACGCGCTGGTCGAGCTGCTGCCGGCGCTGTGCGACCGGCACCTCGGCCTTGGCTCCGATGGGCTCCTGGCCTTTGATGGGGCCGCTATGACCGTGCGGATCTTCAACCCCGACCGCTCCGAGGCCCAGAAGAGCGGCAACGGCCTTCGCATCACGGCCGCCCACGCCGTCCTCCAACATGGCGCTCCAGACGCCTTCGCCCTGCGGACCGCCGCCCGCTCGAACGCTGTCAGGGTGCTGTCGAAAAAAGGCGCTGAGGTGGTGACCGAGCTCGACATCGGCCGACCTTCTTTTCGCGCCGCGGACCTGCCGGCGACGTTCGACGGCGAGCCCGACCACGTAGAGCTCGAAACCCCGGCCGGCGCCGTCATTGCGGTGCTGGTCTCGGTCGGCAATCCCCACTGCGTCGTGTTCGGGCAGCCGGTGACCAGGAAGCGCTGCCTCGAGGTGGGACCAGGTCTCGAACGCCACCCTGCGTTTCCCGAACGGACAAACGTCCAGCTGTGCGAGGCGATCGATCGCGGCCATGTCCGGGCTGAGATCTGGGAACGCGGCGCCGGCTACACGCTCGCCTCTGGCACGAGCGCCGGCGCCGTCGCAGCGGCATGCATGAGGCGCGGCCTGGTGGACGAGCACGTCACCGTGCAGATGCCAGGTGGAAACCTCGCGGTGCGCCGCGAGCCGGCCGGGAATCTCGTCCAGTCCGGCCCGGCCCGCCGCGTCTACCGCGCGATCGTCGACCTAAGCGACTTTGCTTAGCCGGGCAACCGCATCGGGCAGCTGATCCAGGCCACTGATCACGGCATCTGCCAGCGCAGGGTCGTCTGTTGCGGCGCGCCGGTTGACCCAGATCCGCGTGATGCCCAATTCGTGGGTCGGTTGGATGTCGTGAAAGTAGCTCTGGGCGACGTGAATCCACGCGTCCGCCGACGAACCGAACGTCGACTGAAACAATCGGAAGTGCGCCGGGCTTGGCTTGTACGCGGAAACGTCCTCGGCGGTGACGACTGCGTCAAACGATGCAGGGAGGCGCCGCTGGGTCAGGGCGATGATGTCGCGGTCGCAGTTCGTCAGCAGCGCCAGCTTCCAGCCCTCCCTTCGCAGCTCGGCCAGGGCCGGCCCCACATCACCGAACGGCGGCCAGTACGGAATGGTCGCGACGAGCGCGGTCGCATCATCCGGCCTGAGGTCGAGGTCGAGCCGTTTGGCGGCGCGGCGCGTCGCCTCTGTCAGGACTGCGCGGTAGCGCTTGAACGATGGCTCGCTTTCCACCTCGGTCTCGGCGGCGATGTACGCATCAATGAACGCTTCGCCCCGGCCCGGAAAAAGCAGCTCACCCGTCGTGCGAATCCCGTGACGCCAGTCGATGAGCGTGCCGAAGCAGTCGAAGGTCAGCCATCGGTCGGCCATGGAGGGACTATTGCCCGGCTGCGCGGAAGGAAAGCGTCTTTTTCGTCGCCTGGTCGACCTCTTCGGGCGTGAGCAGGACCGTCGTCCGCGTTCTCACGGTTCCGGTCGCCGCGATGCCCATCGAAAGCGCCGTCGCGATGACGTTGTCGGGGACGTCGACGATCGACACGACGTCGTTGTCGCCAAACGCGAAGTAGTAGGCCTCGAGGCGGCCGCCCATCGCTTCGACGGCCGATTCGACCGCCTGGCGCCGGCCGCTGCCACCTTCCTTCAGCACGCCCTTCAAGCCTTCTGCGGTGTAGGACCCGGTGACCAAGTACTTCGGCATGTGCGTCCTCCTAATTTCGGTGGTGAGGATCGATCATCCGCCGCCGCGTCGCAGGCGGCGCGGCGTTGCGAGAGCAATCGTCGCAGACGCCGACAACGAGCACCTCTGTGCGCACGGGCTTGAAGCCGTGGCCTTCCTCGAGATGCGCCTCGAGCTCGTGCACGAACTCTTCCTGCACGTGCATCACGCCGCCGCAGACCTGGCACACCGCGTGGTGGTGATCCCCGCTCGCCAGCTCGTAATGCGTCGGCCCGTCGCCAAGGTGCGCGGCGTAGACGGAACCCGACGCGGTCAGCGCGTCGAGGGCGCGATAGACGGTACTGCGCGGAAAACCAGGTTTTGTCCTGTGCAGGTCGAGAGTGATCTCGTCCGCGGTGCAGTGGCCTCCGAGCCTCACGATCGCGTCGTAAACCATCTGCCTCTGCGCGGTGCGCCGCATACCTGGCGCAAGCATCAGTTACCGGCTATGACGTGAAGCGACCGATCCGCTTTCGTCAGCACGCGACAGCCGTCCGGTTCGATCACCACGTCGTCTTCGACCCGGACTCCGCCGAATTCAGGGATGTAGATGCCGGGCTCGACCGTGAAGACCATGCCTGCCTCGAGCACGGTCTGCGAGCCTGGATCCAGGCTTGGGTCTTCGTGCGCCTCGAGGCCGAGACCATGGCCGATGCGATGGAAGAAGCGCTCGCCGTAGCCCGCGGCTTCGATGACGGCTCGTGCCGCAGCGTCGACCGCGCCGGCGGTCACCCCAGGTCGGGCGGCGGCGATCGCCGCGTCATGTGCCTCGAGCACGACACGATGGATCTCGCGCTGCCGCTGGTCTGGCTCGCCGATCACGACCATCCGCGTCGTGTCGGCTTTGTAACCCTCGTACGCGCCGCCGAAGTCGAGCAGCACGAAGTCGCCGGCCGACAGCTTGCGGTTGGTCGGACCGAGATGAGGAAGCGCGGAGTTGGGGCCAGACTGCACCAGGGTGTCGAACGCGAGCGCCCCGCCGAGCTCGCCGATGATCGAGCCGATCGTGAGGGCGAGCTCCATCTCGGTCTGGCCGGCCCGGACCCGCGCCAACGTGTGCGCGCAGGCTGCGTCGGTGAGTGCGGCCGCTCGGGCGAGCTTCTCGATCTCGTCCGGTCGCTTGATCAAGCGCAGCCGCCGGATCTCGGGCGCGACATCGACCAGCTCGCTTGCGCCCGAGCGCGTGGTGATGACCTCCGCCGCGTGGAGGCTGAGGTGGTCTTTCTCGACACCGAGCTCCGCCAGTCCGGCCAGCGCCTGAGCGACGAGCCCGTACGGGTCCTCTCCATCGCGCCACGCGATGACGTCGGCGTCGGCGGCCTGGGACTCTGCTTTCTGGCGCTCGAGCGCCGGCACGATCAGCGCCGCGGACCCTGGCCGCACGATCAGCGCCATCAGCCGCTCGTGCGGTTCGGCAAAG
Organism: Verrucomicrobiia bacterium; assembly: GCA_035637495.1. Taxonomy (GTDB): domain Bacteria; phylum Chloroflexota; class Dormibacteria; order Dormibacterales; family Dormibacteraceae; genus 40CM-4-65-16. The sequence continues at coordinate 10,989 of DASPXA010000035.1, read as the reverse complement.
AAACCGGTGAGATAGGCGATCGAGACGGGCCGCGTGATGTAGAGGGCGTCGAGCCGGCGCCCGGCCATCCACCGCCGGAGCTCGGCGAGTGGGGCCGTGCTTGCGACCGCGCTAGTCAACGGCGGTGACGCGCACGGTGTACGAGCCGCCCGGCGTCTTGACGTCGACCCTGTCTCCGACACGGTGGCCCATCAAGGCCTTGCCGAGCGCGGACTCGAAGCTGACGCGCCCTGCCTTCGGATCGGCCTCGGCGGATCCGACAATCCGGTAGGCCTCCTCGTCCGCTCCCTCTTCGGTAAAGCGGACCGTGCTGCCCATGCCGACCACGCCCGGCTCGTTGTGGTTCTCGATCAGGACGTGATTCTTGATGATGACCTCGAGCTCCTTGACCCGCGCCTCCATCATTCCCTGCTCGTTTTTGGCGGCGTGGTACTCGAAGTTCTCGGAAAGGTCGCCGAGCTCGCGGGCGGCCTTGATCTTGGCCACGATCGACGGCCGACGCCTGGTGGTCAGCTCTTCGTGCTCCCGCCGAACTGCCTCCAACCCCTCAGGCGTGATGGGAACGTCGTTTGCCATCGAATCGAGTCTAACCCGTGACTCAGCCCGTACCGGCCGTATACAGTCCCGGGCGTGAGACCCCTGATCCTCAGGATCGGGCTTCTTCTGATGGGTGTCGGTCTACTCGGTGGGGCCACTGGAACGGTCCTGGTGACATCGTTCAAGTCGATTGACGAGCAGGTCGGCACGAATGGCTCCGCTGCCGCGGCCGTGCTGGGCATCGGCCTCATCATCGCCGCCATCAACCCGACCGCATCGGTGGCCTGGGTGAGGGCCGGCATCCTCTACGGCATCGTGGTCCTGATCTTCGAGATCATCTCCCAGCTGCACGGCAAGGGTTTCCACCTGGGGCCGGTGATCTTCGGGCTCGCTTTCACCCTTCTGCTGGTCGCCACATACCCGGAGCGAAAGAAGCTTCTCCCGTCCGTCGGCGGCACCCCACCGAAAGAGGCTGAGGCGCAAGCCCCCGCTCCTGCGGCCGAGGCGGAAGAGAAGGCCTGAGCGCGACCGACGCGCCGAGTGGACCAGGCTCGGCTGCGGCAACAACTCAATTTCCGACGGTGACGGCGGTGGCGCGCTAGGTGCGCGGAACGAGCGCCTGGACCTCTTGCATCATCCGCCGCTGGAGCAGGTAGGAGATGCCGTAAATCCCCGCCGCCAGCGCCGCTCCGGTCACCACCGCAAGACTTGCGTGCAGAACCTCGGGTGAGATCGGAAGTAGAGCCACGACGTCGTCCCCGATGACCGCACCGAGCGCCAGCCCCAACGGTGTGACCAGCGGAAGGAGCTGCAGCCGGCGCATGACCGGAGGCACCGGCGGCTCGACGCGTCCCACCATCCGCTGGCCCATCACGCCGACCGACTTCACGTGCTTCAGGTACGGAGTGACGGTGAGGACGACGTTCACCTGGTTGCCGGGCACCTGCTTCAGGCGCGCGGGCGGGACCAGGTACTGCTCAACTCCCCCTCGCGTCTGCACCATGAGCATTCCGAGACCCATCGAGGTGCTGACCGAGCTCGCACCGACGAGCTGCCCCTGCACGAGCTTCGGCTCGCTTCTTCTGTCCTTGAGCGCGAGCCGGAATCCAGGACCGACAAAGCTGGCCAGCAGTGCGATCGGGAGCAGCCACGCCAGCGCCCCCGCAACCGCCACCGGCCACCCGTAGATCGGCGGGATGAAGACGAGCCATGCGGCCATGATCGCCGCGCACAGCACCGCCACGCCGATCGAGACGTAGCCGATCCGGATCACACGCTCCGGCGCATATCCCTGGAGCATGCCGCCCGACTGGACGTAGCGTTCGCGCTGTTTTCGCGTCGCCCCCTGGGTGTTGGAGGCGGCAGCGGCTTTGGGCTGAATCCTGCGCATCTGCTGCCGGACCTGGCGGACCTGTTTCTTGCCCATCGCCTCAGAGCGGGAGTGTATCGCCCGGATAGGTGAGGCGGCCGCCTTCGACCCGGGCGAAGGGCGTGAGCGAATGCGACGCCGGCTCCGATTTGCCCGTGATGTGTCTCACGTTCAACCCGCGCGACACCAGCGCGTCGGAGATGAGTGAGCGGTGGCACCTCCAGGGCACCGCCTCGGCGCACATGATGGCCGTGGCTTGGGCTCGGGCAAGCGACTCGAGGTGATCGATCCCCCGCCAGAAGTCGTCGGTCTGCATGTAGTCGGCATAGCCGCGAAAAGAAACGTTGCGCCAGCCCAGGTTGATCGAATCAGATTTGGGCTTGCGCAGGCCGCCCAGCTCGAGCATGTGGTTGTAGCCGATCCTGCTCCGCGCCAGGGAAGCGGCGAGTGGGGCTTTGGCAAAGTGAGGCATCCGACGCGAAGCCGGCACGGTCCGCACGTCGACGAGCAGCTCCACGTGATGGTGAAGCAGAAGCTCGATGAGCTCCTCTGAGGATCGGGTCGAGTGCCCGATCGTGTAGACGGTTAAGGCTTCCGCTGCGAAGGGTCCACCGCCGGCACGAGCACCCTCCTGGTCAGGGTCGAGCCGTTCAGCTGGAAGGAACCCGTGAAGAGAATCGCAGGCTCGTAAAAGCTGTGGTCGCCCGCCGGCGCGAGCGCATAAACGAGCTCCGCCTTGGTGAGCTTGATCGCCGGCGCCGCCGTCGCAGCAGCCGGCCCGGCGGACGCCAGCGCGGCCTGGACCGCTTCGGCCGCCGAGATGATCTTGTAGTCCGCGACGTCGAGACTCACAGGCAGCAGGCCCAGGCACAGCACCGGCCTGTTCGCGCTGATGTCGACCTCGAGGCCGTAGTGCTGGCCGTTCACGTCGACCAGGTACGCGGGGCCGTAGCCCGGCGCGTCGAACTGCCGCTCGTAGTGCACCCGGGTCGGGTCGCCGGAAGTATCGACGGACACCGTGTAGCTCCACTGCGGCGACAGGCTGTGCTGGGCAAGGAAGATGTCGGCCAGGTCGCGCGGCCCCGCGCCCGCGGCATCGATCGTCTGCATCGAGGACGACGAGAAGATGAAGAAGGCCGGGCTGGCGGGCGGAGCCTGCACGGTTCCGCGCACCTTCAGTGTGTAATCGGATGCGGAGTACGAGCCCAGGAATCCGGAGGGGCGGTCGCGCAGCACCGCGCCGAGTCCGGATGCGAACTGATCGGCGGCGTTGGTCGACGGCTCCGAGTAACGGAACACGGGCGCGCTGACGATGGCCAGGTCGAACTTGCCGGTCCACGTCAGCTGGGCGGGGCCGTAATACTGCCCGGTCGCGGTGTCGACCGCGGCAGCGGGAGCCTGCCCGTTCTTCGTTCCGTTGTTGAAGACAGGGGTGGGCAGGCGGCCGAAGTTGCCGGCGAAGAGCGCTCCGTTGCGCGGCGCGTTCGCCTCGCTGCTCATGCCCTGTGAGGCGCCTCCTCCGGCGCCGCCGCGGCCGAGCCCGCTGTAAGCGAAGAGGCCAACGCCGAGGACGACGACGAGCGTGGCCGCGACCGCCGCCAGGGGCACGGCGGGGACTTCGCGTATGCCCTGGAAGAGTCCATAGATCACATCGCCGAAACGCCGCTGCGGCGGCCGGGCGCTCTGGACCTGGAGCCACAGCTCGTCCTCGAAACCCGGACGCGGGCGTGTGCTCTCGAACGCACCGTCGAGCTCGCGCTGAAGGGCCTGCAGCTCGAGGTCGTCGATCTCTTCCGGCGGCTCGCTCACGCGCCCTCCTTCTGGACCGCTTCACGCAGCGCCTTGAGCGCCCTGTGGTACAGCATCTTCGCCGCGTCCTCGCTGCAGCCCAGCAGCCGGCCGACCTCATCGAAGCTCAATCCCGAGTGCCTCAGCGAGATCGCGTCGCGCTGGCGGTCGGGCAGCTGGCCCACCTGCGCCAGCAGCGCGCGGTACTGGACTCGCTCCTCGGCCTGCTGCGCGGGATCTTCCTCGACGAGCGGCTGGTGCTCCATCGTGCGCTGCAGGCGGTCCCGCCGGCCTCGCGAACGAAAGTAGTCGAGCGTCGCGTTGCGTGCGATGCGGAACAACCAGGCCGACGGCGTCGTGTTCCGAGCCTCGAAGCGGCCGTATGCCTGGTACGCGTTCATGAAGACCTGCGCGGTGATGTCCTCGGCGTCGGCGGACGTGCCGACCTGCGCCCGAACGTAGGCATATATTCGCCCGAGATAATCTCGGTAGAGATCTTCGAACGGCGGCCGCTCGGCTGCCAAGTTCGGTTCATGGTATGTGACCCTTGATTGAGCGAACGACCGCCCGGCGCCGGCTGTAACGCGCCATCTGATGGTGGCGCGGCTACTCCCGGTAGGCCGCGATGACCTCTTTTGGCCGGTTGCTGAAGATGGAGTCCGGCTTGCAGTAGCGGCACCAGGCGATAGCCTGCTCGTCGTCGACCGGCCACACGCCCACCGCGCCTCCGGCAGCGTGCACCTCCTTGACGACCTGCGGGTCGGTGGCGCCCCAGTGCGGGGAGTACACGTCGGCATTCGCGTCGCGCAGCAGGTTCGCCGGGTGCATCGGCCGCGCGCCCTCGAGGATCCCGAGCTGGAGCGCGGGCTCGATCTGGCGCAGGTCGTGGATCGACGCGTGGTTGAAGGAGACCGCCGCGCACTCGGCGACCGCGCCCAGCTGCCGCAGCATGTTCACGAGCTTTTCCTCGAGGCCCGGGTAGAGCGGCGGCACCTGCTTGAGCTCGATCACGAGGCCAACCCTACCGAGCGCCAGCTCGACCACCTCCTGGAGCAGCGGGATCTTCTCGCCGTCACCGGCGTTGAGCTTGCGCAGCTCTGCGGCGGTGTAGTCGCGGACCATGCCCGTCCCGTTGGTGGTGCGCTCGAGAGTGTGGTCGTGGATCACGACGAGCCGGCCGTCGGCCGACAGATGGACGTCGCACTCGATGAGGTCGCATCCGGCGTCGATCGCCGACCGAAATGACCGCATCGTGTTCTCGGGATGCTCGGCCGGGTTGCCCCGGTGACCCCCTATCAGCGGCCGTCCATCGTCGTGTGCAGCCTCGTACCGCGTGCGAATCGAGTGAGATAAGAACGTTCGGTCAGTCTAACCGCGTTGAAAAACGGAACTCCCGAACAGTGATTGCTCGATTTGGCAAGACGAGAGGATTGCTTCTCTATAGTGCAGGGGTGACCTCGGGCCGACCGCAGACGATCGCTGAGCTCCGCTCCACCGGACACAAGCGTGAAACGGTCAAGCAGGAGATGCGTCGCAATCTGCTCACAAGGTTGCGCGCCGGTGAGCCGCTGCTGGCCGGAATCGTCGGTTACGACGACACCGTCCTGCCGCAGCTGGCGAATGCGGTCATCTCCGGGCACGACGTCATCATGCTCGGCGAGCGCGGTCAGGCGAAGAGCCGGATCATGCGGTCGCTCGTCAGTCTGCTCGACGAGTTCGTCCCGGTCATCGCGGGGTGCGAGGTCAACGACCACCCTTACGGGCCGATCTGCCGCCGCTGCCTCGACCTTGTCGAGAAGGACGGCGACAACGTTGCCGTTGCGTGGATCCCACGCGATCGGCGTTACGGCGAGAAGCTCGCGACTCCCGACATCTCGATCGCGGACCTGATCGGAGAGGTCGATCCGATCAAGGTCGCCGAGGGCCGCTATCTATCCGACGAGCTGACGATCCACTACGGGTTGCTGCCACGCACGAACCGCGGCATCTTCGGCATCAACGAGCTGCCCGACCTTGCAGAGCGGATCCAGGTCGGATTGCTCAACATCATGGAAGAAAAGGACGTGCAGATCCGCGGATATCGCGTGCGACTGCCCCTGGACCTGTTTGTGATCGCGAGCGCAAACCCCGAGGACTACACGTCGCGCGGGCGCATCATCACCCCGCTCAAGGACCGGTTCGGCTCGCAGGTGCGCACGCACTACCCGCTGACCATCAGTGAAGAGATGCAGATCATGGAGGCGGAGCGACACGCGGTGCCGGAAGACTTCGAGCTCGTCTTTCCGTCCTTTATGAAGGAGATCGTCGCCGAGCTCACGCACCTCGCACGCCGCAGTCCGCACATCTCACAGTCGTCCGGTGTATCGGTGCGCATGTCCATCGCAAACGTCGAAAACCTCGCCAGCAACGCTGTTCGCCGGGCCGCGCGGCTTGGCGAGTCGCTGGCGGTGCCGCGGATAACCGACCTCGCGTACCTCGTGTCATCGACCGCGGGCCGGGTCGAGATCGAAGCGCTCGACGAGGGCAAGGAAGAGCAGGTCCTCGCCCGCCTCGAGCGGGGAGCCATCAGCTCGGTGTTCAGCCGGCACTTCTCGGCCTCGCAATTCGAAGGCGTCGTCTCACGATTCGAGGACGGCGGGATGCTCGAGGTCGGAGAGGGAATCCCGGCGCGCGCTTACACGCGCGCGATCGGCGAAGCACCCGAGCTGGCCACGGCGATGAAGCGCCTGGGCCTGCCGGATCGCCCGGAGGTGCGCGCTTCGGTGATCGAGTTGATCCTCGAGGGACTGCACCTGAACAAGCGTCTCAACAAAGACGAGGTCGAAGGCCGCGCGATCTACCGTCGCTAGCGCTGTGCGGCGTAGACCCAGATGAAGCCGACCACCATTGCGACCACGAGCAAGAAGAAGAGCGCTTCGACCCTGATCGCCATGCGGACCAGACCCTTCGCGCGCCGCGTCCGCGCGCCGCATTTCTCGCAATAAGCGGCCTCGGGCCGGAGCTCCGCCCCGCACCGATCGCACGCGGCCTGGAGCTGCGCCACGGCATCGAGTATGCGACGTTCGTCAGGGAGAGGGTCCGGGTGGCGGGCTTAAGCTTGGTCGAGATGGAACTCGAAGAGGAGATGTCCACGGCGGACGTCGTGCTCCTTCTCAGCTCGGTGCCGGAGAGGACGAGCGACCTCGTCTACTGGCTGGACGAGGCCCGCTTGCGCTATCGCCACGGACCCGCCTTTCCGACGCTGGGCGGCCTCATTGCGCACCTGGTCGACTCGGCCGTCAAGGTCGATTTGCTCTTGCGCCACGCCCATCTCGACGGCCAGACGACCGGCGACGTCCGCGTCGCGATCGATCCTCCCCACGACCAGGAATTGACCTTGCCACTCCAGGAAGCGCTGGAGGACCTGGCTCGAGTCCGGCGCCGGACGGTCGACCTGCTGCACGGCTGGGGCAAGGCCGAGTGGGACCGCACGATCGCCGATCCACGCGGCGGCGGAACCACGCTTCTCGAGGTCTGCCAGCTGGTGGCCCGACACGAGATGGGTCACATCGCGCAGATCCGCAATCTCAGCGCGCTGCTTCCGGAGCCGCAAGACCTCGGCCCCGTCCGCCAGCCCGGTGTAAACGGCAGCTGACGTGGCGGAAGACCAGGAACCAGAATCCGCGCCAACCGAGCGGTCCGCCAGGCAGGGACGCTCGCGGCGCAAGCGGAAGTCAGGGGGCGGCCGCTCCGCCCAGTACTGGATGATCGTCAGCTCGCCGGACAACTTCCGCAAGACCCGTGAGCACGGGTTCTCGATCCAGGGTTTGAAGAGCCGGCATCGCCGGCGTGTGGAAACGATGCGCGTGGGCGACCGCGTCCTCTACTACGTCACGGGTCGCATGGGATTTGCGGCCACGGTGACGGTCGCGTCTCCGATGTACGAAGACCACACACCGATCTGGCGCTCGTCGCGCCGTGACGAAGACTATCCGTGGCGCGTTCACATCCGGCAGGACGTTGTGCTCGACGAGCAGGACTGGGTCCCCGCGAAGGAGATCGCCTACCGGCTCGACTACGTTCGCAAGTGGCCGCCCGAGCACTGGACGCTCGCTTTCCAGGGCCACATCCACGCGCTGCCCAAGGCCGATTTCGCCATCATCGAGGACGAGATCTCCCGCACGTCAAAGCGCCGGAAAGCTCTCGCCGGCTGATGGGCGCGCTCAAGCGCCTGTATCACCTCCACTTTCAAGACGAGCGCCGCGAGAGGCTCTTTCTCTCCTCGCTCGGGTTCCTGGCGACCTTCGGCATCGTGCGCGGCATCACCCACATGATCCGGGCCGGCATCGGTCCATTTCACAACGTGACCAGCGGTGGTCTGCACATCCACCACCTCGTGTGGGGCATCCTCCTGCTCCTGCTCGTCGGGTACGTGTGGCTGCTCGAGATCGGGGTGGGCTCGAGCTGGATGGCCAGCCTGACCGCGATCGCGTTCGGCGTCGGCGCCGCCCTGGCGCTCGACGAGTTCGCGCTGTGGCTCAACCTGAGCGATGTCTACTGGGAGCGGCAGGGACGGGTCAGCATCGATGCGGTGCTGATCTTTGGCGGCCTGCTTTCGGTCGGGATATGGGGATGGCCTTTCTTCCGCGGTCTGACCGGCCTTCTGCGGCGCCACAATCCCTTGTCCGGCGGTGCTTGATGGTTGGTGGGAATGCAGCTCGGTGCGCGCCTCATGACTTCTGTCCGTTCTGAAGAGGCGGCATTCGAGGCCCTTTTTACAGCCGAATATGCCCGCGTCGTCGGTATCGCCAACCGCGTCCTCGCCGACCCCCACGAGGCGGAGGACGTGGCCCAGGACGTCTTCATCGACTTCCATCGCCTGCACTCGGCGTCGGCCGACTACGCGCCTGCATGGCTCCATCGCGCAGCGGCGCACGCCTCGCTGAACCGGTTGCGCGGCGCGCGGCGGAGGTTGAAGCGTGAGGTGGCGCAGGCGATGCAAGAAGGTGATCGCGCGCTCGACCCCCAAAAACAGATGGAGGTCAACGAGGATCGCCGGCACGTGCGGCAGGCGCTGGCCAGGCTCGCGCCCAAGCCGGCGGCTGCTCTCGCGCTGCGGGCAAGTGGACTTAGCTACGTCGAGGTCTCGCAGGCGCTCGGCGTCGGAATCGGACAGGTCGGAACTTTGTTGAGGCGCGCGGAAGCCGCGCTGCGTAAGGAGGTCACCCGTGGCACATCTGACTGAAGGAACACTGCGCCGGATGGTGGACGATGCGGACGCGCGCTCGGGCGCCGACGCCGCCCATCTCGAGGGCTGCTCGGAATGCCAGGCGCGCATGAAGGTCGTTGCGGAGGACGCGAGCTCGATCGCCGCACTCCTGGCCGTGCCCGAGGCACGTGTCGATGTCGGCGCCGCATTCCAGGGCGTCATGCAGCAGCCCAAGTCGCAGCCGGCGCTGGTCCGTTTTCCGATCCTGCGTCCGGCGAGCAGGCCGACCTTCGCGCTGGTGGCGGCGGTCGTAGCAGCCGCTGTTGTCATCGTGGCCTTCACGTTCAGCGGATTCTTCTTCAAGCCGACCACCGTCAAGACCGTCCCCGTGACTGTCGCAGACGTGCAGGCGCTGTCGCAGCTGGCCGACTACGGCACGATAACGTGGTCGAAGGAGCCGCAGCTCCAGGCGACCACCAGCGCCGCCGACGCGTCGTCGGTTGCGGGCGGCCTCCAGCCGCCGACCGTGTCCAAGCTGCCCGCCGGCGTGTCGACCAATGTCACGTACGGCGCCATGTCGGAGGCCGTCGCAACATTCACCTTCAGCGCGGAGAAGGCGGCCGCAGCAGCGGCGAAGCACGGCAAGACGCTGCCTCCGATGCCCGCGGGAATGGACGGCGCGACGCTCACGATCACCGTCGGTCCGGCGGTCGGCGAGGTCTACGGCGACCTCAACCGCCCCAGCGCTGACACCAACACGATCAACCTTCCGCAGCTCATCATCGCCCGCTCGGCCGCGCCGACCGCAAAGGCGACCGGTGTCACGGTCAATGACCTCGAGAGCTTCATCCTCGCTCAGCCCGGAATCACACCGGAGCTGAAGAAGGCCGTCTCAGCGATCGGCGATCCCAGCACCACGCTTTTGATCCCGGTGCCGATCGAGTACGCGACATCGACCCAGGTCACGGTGCAGGGCGTCGACGGAGTTGCACTCGGTGACAACACCGGCGTGGGCTCGGCGGTCGTGTGGGTGAAGGGCGGATCCGTATACGTCGTCGCGGGATCGATCAAGCAGTCCGAGGCGATCAACATCGCAAATAACCTCAAGTAGCTCCGCGCCGTTAGCGTTGTGCCGATGGCCGAGCTAGCAGAGAAGACCACGGCGGCCGCGTCCCCCAGCGCGGCCGCCGGCACGCCGGCGGTCAAGACAGTCGAGCTCACCAAGAAGTTCGGCCACACCGTCGCGCTGGCCGGCCTGTCGATGACGGTGCCGCGCGGGGAGGTGTTCGGCTTTCTCGGTCCCAACGGCGCCGGCAAGACCACCGCGGTCAAGCTCCTGCTTGGCCTGTTGAAGCCGACATCAGGCGAGGGCTGGCTGCTCGGCCGGCCGGTCGGCGACCTTCAGACTCGCCGGCGCATCGGCTACCTCCCGGAGCTCTTCCGCTACCAGAGCTGGCTTTCCGCAGCCGAAGTTCTCGAGCTGCACTGCGAGCTGGCGCCGCTGCCGCGTTCGAGCTGGAGGGACGAGATCGCAGGCGCGCTCGAGACGGTCGGCCTGACCGATCGCGCGAGGGATCGCGTGGGCACCTTCTCCAAAGGCATGCAGCAGCGGCTGGGCCTCGGCGCCGCGTTGCTGGGCGAACCTGAGCTCGTCTTCCTCGACGAGCCGACGTCGGCGCTCGATCCGGTGGGACGCCACGACGTGCGCGAGATCATCCGCGGCCTGGCTTCTCGTGGCACGGCGGTGTTCCTCAACTCTCATCTCCTTAGCGAGGTGGAGCAGGTGTGCGACCGGGTTGCCGTCGTCGATCACGGACGCGTCATTGCGGAGGGGACGATGGACGATCTCCTTGGCGGCACCGCAGTTCGTGTTCGGGCGACTGGGCTGTCGCCGGCCGACAAGAACCGCCTGGCGGAATTCGGCCGTATCGATGACGAGGGCGACCAGCTGACGTTTGCGAATCTCGACCCCGACCGGGTCCCAGAGCTGGTTGCATCAATCGTTTCGATGGGTGGGCGCGTGTACGAGGTCGCGCCGCGACACCAGACTCTCGAGGATCGATTTCTCCAGCTGCTCGAGGATGAGGAGGACAAGACCTGATGCCCC
>DASPXA010000034.1:0-29207 GCA_035637495.1 Verrucomicrobiia bacterium | reverse complement strand
CGCGACACCGCCTGGACGTATGCGGCCATCCGCATGTCCAGCTTGCGCTCCTCCTTGGTTTTCAAAACCTCGGAGAACGCACGCGACAGGATCGCCTTGAGCTTCTGGTTCACCTCGTGCTCGGACCAGAAGAACGACTGCAGGTCTTGCACCCACTCGAAGTACGAAACGGTGACCCCACCCGCGTTGGCCAGGATGTCCGGCACCAGAAAGATGCCGCGCTCGCGAAAGATCGCGTCCGCCTCCGGTGTCGTCGGCCCGTTGGCTCCCTCGACGATCAACGAGGCCTTGACGTCCCGCGCGTTGCGCGAGGTCAGCTGGTTGCCGATCGCCGCCGGCACCAGCAGGTCGCACTCGACCGTCAACAGCTCCTGGTTGCCGATCTCCTGGGCGCCCGGAAATCCCTTCAGGGTCTTCTCCCGCGCCCGATACTCGAGCACCCGCTTGATCGACAGCCCGAGCGGGTTGTAGATCCCACCGTAGTCCTCCGTGACCGCCACCACGGTGCACCCGGCCTCCTCGAGCAGCTTCGCGCTGACGCTACCGACGTTGCCGAACCCCTGCACCGCGGCCTTCGTCTGGTGCGGCGCGCGGCCGAGGTGATCGAGAGCCGCGACAGAGCAGATCGTCACGCCGCGCCCGGTCGCCTCCACACGGCCCGCGGACCCACCGACTTCCAGCGGCTTTCCAGTGACCGACGCCGGCACGGAATAGCCGAGGTGCATCGAGAGGGTGTCCATGATCCAGGCCATGGTCTGGCCGTCCGTGTTGACGTCCGGCGCCGGGATGTCGCGATCGCTGCCGATGAGGATCGAGATCTCGGTGGCGAATCGCCGCGTCATGTGCTCGAGCTCGTTAAAAGAGAGCTCGCGCGGATTGACGATGATGCCTCCCTTGGCGCCGCCGAACGGGATGCTCACTACGGCGCACTTCCAGGTCATCCACATGGCCAGCGCCTTGACCTCATTCAACGAGACGTCCGGGTGGTAGCGAATGCCACCCTTGGCAGGGCCCCGGTTGATGTTGTGCTGCACGCGATAGCCCGTGAAGACCCGGGTGTGTCCGTTGTCCATCTTGACCGGGAAGTGGCATGTGAACTCTCGCTGCACCTCGCGCAGGACCTCGCGCAGCCAGGGCTCTAGCTTGATCAGCTCCGCCGCCTCGTCGAACTGCGCCTGCGCGGTGCGCCACTCATCCGCTTCGACGACGGCCTTCAGCTCGGTGGCGCTCACATCAGGACTGATGATCGCGGATATTCCGCGTCCGGATCGCAGATCACGTTGATGCACGCCGGCAAGCCCGAGCGAAACGCGCGCTCGAGCGCGGGCCGAATCCCCTCCGGGCGATCGACCATCTCCCCGTAGCCGCCGAGGGCCTCGACGACCTTGTCGTAGCGCGTCCGCTGGCCGAGGTCCGCCGCCACAGAGGTCCCGAGCATGCTCTGCATCGGGTGCTTCTCGAGCGCCCAGATGCCGTTGTTGCCGACCAGGCAGACGACCGGGATGCGATGCCTCACCAACGTGTCGAACTCCATCGCGGAGAAGCCGAACGCGCCGTCGCCAGACAGCAGGATCACCTGGCGGTCCGGCCGGGCGAGCTTCGCCGCCATCGCGTAGCCGGGCCCCGAGCCGAGGCAACCAAAGGGGCCCGGATCGATCCAGAGCCCTGGCTCGCGGCGCTCGATCAGGCGTCCCGCGAAGGAGATGAAGTCGCCGCCGTCGCCGACGATGATCGCGTCCGGATCTGCGAATCGGTCGACCTCCGCAATCAGTCGCGCCGGGTGAACGGGCGACGAATCGGACTCCGTCATCGCCTCGTCGCGCTTGCGCGCGGCCGCATCGGTTTCGCGAAGCCCCGCCACCCACGCGTCGCTGCGCGGAGCACCGGTGACAGCGGCGGCGAGCTGCTTCAACGCCGCCTTCACGTTGCCGAAGATGGCGACCTCGGCCGGCCGGTGCTTGCGGTGGTCGTCGACGTCGACGTAGATCAGCCGTGCATCTTCGGCAAAGACAGGCGGCTGTCCGAAGTTCAGACGGAAATCCAGCGGCACCCCGATGAGGACGATGAGGTCGGCCTCTCGAAGCGCCTGGCCGCGGGCGCGGGAGAAAAACAGGGGATGCGTCGGGGGCAGGATGCCGCGCGCCATCCCGTTCACTGTCATCGGAACGTTGGCTACCTCCACCAGCTCGCGAAGCTCAGCCTCGGCGTGCGCCCACCACACACCGCCTCCGGCGACGACCACCGGTCGCTCTGCGCCGTGGATCAAACGCGCGGCCTGCTCGACCAGCGTCTGATCCGGCGGCGATCCGTGGTCGGGCGTCAGGTGCTCGGTCGCCTCCGGGAGGTCGGCCGCGCCGAAGAAGACGTCGATCGGTATGTCCATGAACACGGGTCCGGTGCGACGGCTGACGGCGATGCGCAAGCACTCCGCCGCCGTGCGGTACGCATCCTCGGCCGAGGTCAGCGTGATCGCCTTCTTGGTGAGCGTGCGGACGACCTCGACGTGGTCCATCTCCTGCAGCGAACCCATGCCCCATCGCGCTACGGGCGCGCGGCCGCCGATGACGAACATCGGGCTGTCGTTGCCCAGGGCTTGTGCCAGCGCCGACGTCGAGTTGGTCACGCCCGGGCCGGCGGTGAGCGCGGCGACGCCGCACTCCCGTGTGACCTTCGCCCACCCCTCGGCCGCAAACGCGGCCGACTGCTCGTGGCGAACATCGATGATCCGGATCCCATGCTCGTTGGCGCCGAGAAGGACTGGCCAGATGTGGCCGCCGTTGAGCGTGAACAGGTGCGAGACCCCCGCTCGCTCCAGGGCAAGGGCGACGAGCTCGCCGGCGTTGCCCGAGTCCACCGTCAGGTGGCCATCGCCCAGGGCATCGCCGGCGTGTTGAAGGCCGCGCGCGGCGAGTCTTCGCGGCCGATCACGATCACGCCACCTGAAGCCTTCAGCGCCTGACCGAGGTAATCGACCGCCCCACTCGCAACCGCCACGGGGTCCATCCCGTGCTGCAGCTCGATCACCATCAGTCGAGCAAGCCCCAGGCGGATGAAGGCCTCGCCCTGGCCGGTGCCGCAGACCCCGCCGAACCGGTCGTCGGCGTAGAAGCCGGCGCCAGCGATGGGCGAGTCGCCGATCCGTCCGGGCAGCTTGCCTTTGATGCCGCCGGTTGAAACCGCGACTGCGATGTGGCCATCCCCATCGCGAGCCACAGCACCTACGGTGTCAGCGCCTTCCAGGAGCTCCTGGCGCTTGCGGTCGGTGATGAAGATCGAGGGATCGGCCATCTCCACTCCATGCTCGCGCGCGAAACGCGAGGCGCCCTCGGCTGCGAGCAGGACGTGGCGCCCGTCCTCCATGATCGCAACCGCCAGATCGACGGGATGCCGGACGTCGCGAAGGCACGCGGCGGCCCCGACCCGCAGCTGTGCGCCCTCCATCACCCCGGCGTCGAGCTCGACCACTCCGTCGCTGTTGAGGCAGGCGCCGATCCCTGCGTTCAGCAGCGGCTCGTCTTCCATGTGCCGCACAGCAGCCACGGCGGCCGCCAGTGCGCCTTCGCCGATGGTGGCCCACCCGGCGTCACGGGCGCGGTCGACCGCGGCATGGCGGTGGGTCCGTTCTGACTCGGGCACGGGGCCGGCGCCACCGTGGACGATCAGCGCCGGACGGGCTAGTACGCCTGCGCCTCCTGCGGCTCAGGCCAGTCGCGGCGGCGCTCGACGAACCGGCGCTCGGCGACTCGGCGATCGAAGGGAAAGTCAACGCGGCGGCCAGCGCCCGCGCGCTCAGGCTGGCGGCGCTCGGTGTAGCGCCGGTCCACGCCTGATCGGCGTTCCTGCCCCCGGCGGCGCTCAGGGCCTCGTGCGGTCTTGTCCACCCTCTTAGTCGCGTGATCCTATCGCACCGTACGGTCGAGCGCGCCTAATTTCTCGTCAATCCTGCGCTCGGACTTCCGTCGCTCCAGCTCGTCGCCAGGCCCGAGGTCGACGAAGGCGGCATAGCGGGCCAGCCGGGGGTGGACCTCCCGGACGCGCAGGAATATCTGCTGCGCGACCCAGCGGTAATCCGGGTGACCCTGGGGCGTCGTTCGCAGCTCGCACAGGTGATAGATCTCGCGCAGGTTGGCGCGGAAGTACCAGCGCACGTGAAAGGCCAGCGGCACCAGGTACTGGGCGATTGCCGGGCCGAGGTCTCGCTCCAGGCGTTGATGTATCACGGCCGCCGCTTCGACCCCCCTCGCGAAATCGTCCGCCATGCCGAGCTCGCCGAGCCCAGGCGGGAGGTCGTACCCAAGTGCGGTTCCGAGGAGCTGCCGGTCCTGGGTGAGCATGCGATGCCGGTGCAGGTCGCGGTAGGCCGCGAAGTTCGCGACGATCTCGAACGTGTAGGTCGCGTGCTCGAGCGCTCGCGGTGCGCGCTGGCGGCGGTTGGCCCGGTCTTCGAAGAGCGTCTCCAGCACCGCGGACGGATCGCCCGCCTGCTCCTCCATCGGGAGGTTCGAATGCGGGTAGAGCGCCGCTGCAACCACCTTCCGCTCCGCATCCCGGTCGAACTCGACCAGCCTCACTGACGGCGGCGTCGACTCGGCCGTTCCCATCAACGCCAGCCGCGCGGTGGCGGAGCGAATCCTTGCCATCCGTTCCGCTGCCGGTTTCCCGTACTTCTCGTCGAGCGCCCGCCGCACGAACGACGGGATGACAAGCGACAGCTCGCGGTGGAGCGCGGACGCCAGCACCCGGCACTCGAGGAGGTCGTGCGCCGCCAGCTTCGTGATCAGGTACTCGAAGGCCCGGCCGTTGCCAAACAGCCCGAGGTTCGTCAGCGTGCCGGCTGGGAGCAAGCCTCGCAGAAGGTCGAGCGCCTTGGCGCGAGTCGCCGACTTCCACGCACGGTCGGTCTCGCCTTCCTCCTGGGGGAAGCGCTCCCGAATCGCGGTGGTCGCCGGCTCGACGAACCGGCTGTAGGTCTCGAAGAGCGCGTCGGCAGCGGGTTCGTACTCCGGGTGGGCGAGCTCGGGTCCTCGGTAGTAGAGGTAGCGGCCGTCGGGAGCGCGGCGGTCGAACCGTACATAGCGAGTCGATTTCTCGAGCGGAGAGATTCCGATCCGGCTGTCCTCGAGCGCCTTGGCGGCCAGCGTGGAGGCATGCTCGACCGCTACATGCGCGCCGGCGAGCTCGGCGACGGAGTCGTCGCCGTAGCCGACCAGGACCCGCTCGTAGAACTCCTCCGCGCGTCGCACAGCGACCATGTCGTCATCCGCCGGCGGCGAGCCCGCAAGGCGGTCGAAACCGGAATCTGGCTCATTCATGAACTCGTCGAGAAGCACGCGGCGAAGGCTCTTCTCGGTCCTCGAGTAACGCGAGAAGAGCGCCCCCTTGACGACCTCCGGCAGGTTGCGGAGGGCGAATACAGGCCGGTCCAGGTTGGTGAAGTAGCGTTCGAGCAGGCTGGCCTCGGCGGCGCTGAACTCCACACGCATATTCTCCCCGCTCCTCCCGGTGACGAGGGTCCGGATCAGGGCGAAGGCTAGATATTGTGTCGGCCGGGGCGCTGTCCACAGCCTGTTGATGTTGACTGCCCGAGTTGTCCCCGACTTCTCCCCAGGTCTGTTAAAAACTGCCAGCGAAACGCCGACGGGTGAGCCGGCAGTAACCTCGTGGATGGAGATGGAAGGCGAGATCGACTGGGAGGCGCGTTGGAAGCGAATCGTGGCCGACCGGGAGACGCTTGCCTCCGGCCACGCCAACTCGGGCTACTGGGACCGGCGATCCAGCAGCTACGCTCGTTCGACGCAGTCACGCGTCGAGGACTACCTCCAGGTGCTCGAGGCCTACCTGTCTCCGCGCAAGACTTTGATCGACGTCGGAGCCGGCGCCGGTCGCCACGCCAACCCGCTCGCCGAGCGGCTGGAGTGGGTGACCGCGATCGAGCCTTCCGAGGGCATGCGCTCTCACATCCGCCCTCGTGACAACATGACCGTCATCGCCAGCACGTGGGAGGATGCAGAGGTTGCTCAGGCGGACCTGGTCATCTGCAACCACGTCATGTACGGAGTCGCCGACCCGGTCCCTTTTCTCGACAAGCTGCAAAAGTCCGCTCGCGACCGCGTGTTCGTGATGATCCGCGAGAGCGACCTGCCTCATCCTGCGGCCGGCATTCGCAAGAAGCTCGTCGGCGACGCGGGACCGCGCCTGCCGCGATTCAGCGAGCTCTTCATGCTGCTGGTGCAGATGGGCATCGCGCCAGACGTCGCGTTCATCCGCTACCCGATCGTGACGCGATACACGGACATGGATGAGGCCCTCGCCGACTGCCGCGCTCTGTTCGGTGAGGGTTGGGACGAAGCCGCCGCGCACGCGGAGCTCGAAGAAATGCTCCATCGCGAGGGTGACGACCTCGTCTTCGACGGCGGCGTCGTGGTCTCCGGAGTCGCGCATTGGAAACCGGCCAGCTGACCATGCGGCCGGTACGGCCGGCTGACCGGGACCGCATCGTCGAGATCACAAATGATGTCTGGGAAGGCCGCGATTACATACCGCGCGTCTTCGACGATTGGGTCGCCGACGCGGGTGCGGAGTTCCAGGCCGCAGAGATCGATGACGTGGTGGTCGGGATTCAGCGCTTGCGCCCTTACGCGCCCGGTCTGATCTGGTACGAGGGCCTGCGCGTCGCATCGGAGCACCGCCGCCACGGAATTGCCCGCGTGATGCTCGGGGCGGCGGTCGAAGAGGCTCGCCAGCACGGCTTCCAGGAGATGCGCCTTGCGACCCGCGACCTGCCCGCCGTGAATCTCTTCGAGTCCCAGGGCTTCATGCGACTCGTCGAGGTGAAGTGGTGGCGCGGCCTGCGGGTGGAAGGCGGAGAGCCTGCTCGGATGCCTGATAGCAGCGATGCGCGGAAGCTATGGTCGTTCGTCGCCTCGAGCCCCGGCATCCCGCTGTATGCGGGGATCTGTCCCGACATGAACGGCGCGCTCGACCTCACGGCTGAAGAGCTCGCCCGCCTGGCCGATCATGGCCTGCTGAGGGTCGGGCCGGGCGGTCGGGCCGTCGCGCTGCTGCGTGAGCCGTGGGGCAAGAACGTCGCGGTTTCGCTGCTTGCAGGAACTGGCGGCGCGCTGCGCGAGCTGCTGATGTCGCTGCGTTTCGAAGCTGACGCGGACGGGCTGAACCACGTGAGCATCAACGTGCCGCCCGGCCATCCAGCCGAGGATGACCTCAAAGCGAGCGGATACGATTTCGCGGATGCCGAGCACAGCGCCTACATCTACTCATTGCGTCTTTGACTCGTAGGTACGTCATCCTCGGCAACGGCATCGCCGGGCAGACGTGCGCAGAGGACCTGCGAAAGGCCGACGCCGAAGCAGAGGTCACGATCATCGCTGCGGAACGCCATCCGCTCTACAACCGCGTCGCGCTGCCGCGCTACCTGCGCGGGCAGGTGCGCCGAGAGAAGGTCTTCATGCGCACCGCCGACGACTACGCGAAGCGCAACCTCGAGATCCATTTCGAGACCTGGGCCACCGACATCGACTTCGAGGGCAAAGTGGTGCGCACCAACCGCGGCCAGGAGCTCAGGTACGACGCGATCCTCATCGCCACCGGCGGCCGACCCAAGCCGCCGCCGTGGCCGGGGGCCGGAGAAGTCACCGCGTGCCTGGGGTTTCAGACCCTTGACGACACGGACTCGATCATCGAGAAAGCCGACGCAAGCGAGCGCGTGCTCGTCATGGGCGGCAGCTTTATCGGTTACGAGCTCGCCGAAGGCGTCAGCTTCCGGCGCAAGGCGAAGGTGACGTGGATCATGCGAGGGCCGTGGTTTCTGCGCTACGTGCTCGACGAGGAAGGGGGCCGGCTGTGCCGGCAGCTCGGCGAAGAGCAGGGCGTGCAGTTCATCACCAACGACGAGGTGCAGAAGTTCAGCCGCAGCAACGGGCGTTTTGCAGCCGACACCGTGAACGGGCACAGGGTCGAGTTCGACCTCCTCACCTATGGCGTTGGGCTCGACTACTACACCGAGCCCGTGGGCGCAGGCGTCGAGCTGAAAAAGGGAATCGTCACCGATGCCAAGCTGCGCACATCGGCGCCCGATGCGTACGCGGCGGGCGACATCGCCGTCTTCTATGACCTGATGGTGGAGCGGCACAACCAGATGGGCACGTGGGACAACGCCGAGGCGCACGGCAAGGTCGCTGCCCGAAACATGGCCGGAGCGGACGAGGACTTCTTCGACGTGCCGACCTACACGACGACGATGTTCGGCTCGACCCTCGCCGTGATGGGCGTCACGCCCGACGTGCAGCCCGGCCTCGAGTCGGTGCGCACGTTCAGCTTCGAGGAGAAGTTCTACCGCAAACTCTTCTTCAAGGACGATCGCCTGGTCGGCGCGATCATGATCGGGCCGCCAAAAGGGAGAAAGAAGCTGATCGAAATCATGCGCTCGCGGCAGAAGATCGAGCGTCCGAAGCAGGATCTCCTCGACCCCGCAAATCTGAAGGATTAGAGACTGGCCGCCGAGTACGCGTTCGTCACCCACTGGCGCGTGAAGGGAAGCGCGGAAGATGTCTTTGACGTGCTCGCCGAGCCGCTGGCGCTGAAGCAGTGGTGGCCGTCCGTCTACCTGGACGTCAAGGAGCTCAAGGCAGGCGACCCCGCGACGGGCGTCGGCCGCGTCATCGACCTGTACACCAAGGGCTGGCTGCCCTACACCCTGCGCTGGAACTTCACGGTCACCGAATCGAAGCGGCCGACCGGTTTCAAGCTGGTGGCGCACGGCGACTTCGAGGGGACTGGCATCTGGACCCTCCGTCAGGATGGGGACTACGCCGACGCGACGTATGACTGGCGGATCTCGGCCGAGAAACCGCTGCTCCGGTACGGCAGCTTCGTCTTCCGCCCTCTCTTCGCGGCCAACCATCGGTGGGCGATGGCCCGCGGTTTCGAGAGCCTGCTGCTCGAGCTCCGTCGCCGCCGCGGCGAGTCCGTCCCGGCCCCGCCCAGGCCGACATTCAAGCGCCGCTGAGCTGAATTCCCGCGTATCGTTAGCTGGCGACAAATGCCTTTCGCCAACAGCGAAACCGCCCACGGCATCCGAGCGGCGCTTGGCTCGGCGCTGCGCACCCGGCGGGAGGCAGCCCGGCGGACCCTGAGCGACGTCGCTGCCGAGGCCGGCCTGTCGCCGGCGCATCTCTCCGAAGTCGAGCGGGGGCGCAAGGAGATCTCCACGGAGCGCCTGGTCGCGGTAACCCGTGCCCTGGGCGTCCGGCCGGCGGAGATCTACGCGGACCTCGCGCGGACTCTTGGCGCCGAGCCCGAACAGCCCACGTGGCCTGAGGACCCGCCTGTCAAGCTGCGCCTCGCCACCGCCTCTCTGCCGCCGGAGGCGCTACGCAGCGTCGCCGACTTCAGCGCTTACCTGGCCATGGCCAACCCACCGCCCAGACCCAAAGACCGCATCGGCTTTTTGGCCCCACGAAGTCAGAGGCTGACGCCGTGACTTCGCGGGGACCCCGAAGACAACCCAGGAGGTAGCGAGATGCATCTCATTCCAACGGTCATCTCCAACGACGGACGCGGCGAGAGGGTCTACGACATCTACTCGCGGCTGTTGAAGGACGGCGTGGTCTTCGTCCGCGGCGTCATCGACGACGACACGGCGAGCACTGTCACGGCGCAGCTGCTGTTCCTCGAAAACGAGATGCCGGACCGCGACATCCAGGTCTACGTCAACAGCCCGGGCGGCTCGCTCACCGCCTCGCTCTCGATCTACGACGCGATGCAGTACGTCGGGCCCAAGGTCGCCACGCTGTGCACAGGCATGGCGGCGAGCGGCGGGTCAATCCTGCTGGCGGGCGGCGCCGAGGGCATGCGAATGTCGCTGCCGCACGCGCAGATCCTGATCCACCAGCCCTTCACGCAGGGCATCCAGGGCCAGGCATCTGACATCCAGATCCACGCCCAGGAGATCCTGCGGCAGCGCGAGCAGATCGCGCGGATCTACGCGAAGCACTGCAAGCGCGAGCTCGAGGACGTCGAGCGAGCGATGGAGCGCGACTTCTTCATGACCCCCGAGCAGGCGAAGGAATGGGGCCTGATCGACCTGATCGTCGAGAAGAACCCGCACATGGTGGTGGCCCCCGCCGCGAAATGAGGATCGCGGTTCTCGGCGGGACGCGGTTCATCGGCCGCGCCATCGTCGAGGAGCTCGCGTCCCAGGGCCACGACCTGCTGGTGATGCACCGCGGGCAGCTGGAGCCGGACGACATGCCGGCGGTCCGCCACCTGCACTGCGACCGCAGCGAGTTGCTCCAGCACAGGCACGAGCTCGATGGCTTCGAGTCTGAGGCGGCGATCGACTGCCGGGCCCTGACGCGCACCGATGCCGAGATCGCGCTGCAGGCACTGCCAGACGTCGCGCGGTGGATCGTCATCTCGAGCATCGACGTGTACCGCGCCTTCGGAGCGCTGCACGAGGATCGCGAGACGGACCCCGTCCCGCTGGACGAAGAGTCGCCGGTACGGCCGGCCCGATATCCGTATCGCGGCAAGCTGCCTGGAATGGACCAGTACGACAAGCTCGACGTCGAGGACGTCTACCTCCCTCACGGCGCGACCGTGTTCCGGCTGCCGATGGTCTACGGCCCGCGTGACTACCAGCGCCGCGAGGAGTTCATCCTGCGCCGCCTCCGGGCGAACCGGTCCCGCATTCCTTTCGGCGCAGGCGCCTGGCTTGGATGCAGGGCGTACGTGCGCGACATCGCGCACGCGGTGAGGCTGGCGCTGGACAATTCCGGGGCGACCGGAGTGATGAACCTCTGCGAGGACCGCACCTACTCGATGCGGATGTGGGTCCAGATGATCCTCGAGGCGGCCGGCTCCCGCGCCGAAGTGGTGCGCGTCGGCGACGACTTGCTGCCCGACGACCTCAAGGAGACAGGCACCGTCAGCCAGCACATCGCGGCCACGTCGCACAAAGCGCGAACCCTCCTCGGTTGGACGACCTCAGACCCGTTCGAATCCTTGCGGACCACGGTGCGCTGGCACCTCGAGCATCCGCCGAGCGAGCCCAACCAGGACTTCTCCGGCGACGACCGTGCTCTAGCGGCCGTCTAGTCTTAGACCCACATGTCCCGTCGGTATCGGCCTTTTGATCCGTTCGACCGCGGGCCTGGTCAATTCGATCCACGCCGGGAGATCAGGCTGCCGCAGGTGCCGCGACGCTTCTGGGCCGGCGTCGCGATCTTCGCTCTCGCCGTCCTCATCTTCATCGCGACCAGCCCGATCGTCTCGTTCATCACCGAGCTGCAGTGGTACGACGCCCTCGGTTTTCGCGATGTGTATACGACGCGGCTCGGGCTCGAATGGTCCCTTGCCCTGGGCAGCCTACTCCTTGCGTTTGCCTATCTCGGGGTCAACGTCTACATCGCACTGCGGGTCCGGGCCGGTCCTGGCCTGCGAGCGGTGGGCATCCAGCGATCGGTGCTCCGCAGCACGGCGGGCTGGGTGACGCTCGGCGCGGCGGGAGTGATCTCGATCATCCTGGCGGCCGGCGCATCGGCGCAGTGGTCGGCCCTGGCGCTCTACCTCCACGCCACCCCAACCGGCACCACCGACCCTGTCCTCAACCAGGACATCTCCTTCTACCTGCTGACGCTTCCTTTTCTCCACGCGGCCACCAACTGGTCGCTCGGCCTCGACTTCATGGCGGTGCTCTTGATCGGCGCGCTGTACTCGTGGCGGGGCGACAGCTTCGACTTCCGTCCGACGCCTCGCGCGCTCGCCCACGTCTCCGTGTTGATCGCGGCCTTCGCCGTCACGCTGGCGATCTCGGCGTGGCTGGGTCGCTACGACCTTTTATTTGCCCACAACAGCAGCGTGGTTTGGGGCGCCGGGTACACCGACGTCAACGCGAGGCTGCCGCTCTACACGTTCCAGGCCGGAATCGGCATCGTGCTCGCCGGCGCCGTGCTCGCCAACGCGTGGCTCCGCCGCGTGTGGCTCCCCGTGGTCGCGGCGGGGGTATGGATTGCAATCTCAGTTGTCGCCCAGGCGTATCCGTCGATCGTGCAGGGAGTGTCCGCGACGCCCAACGCCGGCACCTTCGAGCTGCCCTACATCGCCCGCGAGATCGACTACACGCGCCGCGCATACGGGCTGTCCGACGTCAAGGGCAGCACGAGCTTCACCGGCGACCAGCCGCTCACCCTGCAGGACGTCCAGAACGACCAGGTGACCGTCAACAACCTTCGGCTGTGGGACTACGGCCCGCTGCGCGACACCTACCAGCAGCAGCAGGCGATCCGCACCTACTACACCTTCTCCGACATCGACCTCGACCGATACACGATCAACGGGCGGTACCAGCAGCTCGAGATCAGCGCACGCGAATTTGACTTCAGCCGGTTGCAGGTGTCGTCGCAGAACTGGTTCAACGAGCGTCTGACCTACACGCACGGCTACGGTCTCGCCGCCAGCCCGGTCAACGCCGTGGTCGGCGAGGGGCTGCCCGATTACATCGTCCAGGACGTGCCGCCCACCGGCGCAATCCCGGTCACTCAGCCTGCTATCTACTTCGGCGAGGTCAGTCCATCAAACGGTGACTACGTCCTCGCCCATTCCAGAGCGCAGGAGTTCGACTACGCGAAGGGCAGCACGGACGTGTTCACCAGCTACACCGGCACGCACGGCGTGCCGATGACCAGCGTGAACCGGGCCCTTTGGTCTTTGAAGTTGAGCGACTTCAGCCTCCTCGTCTCGGGCGAGGTCAACGACAAGACCTACATGCTCTACCGGCGCAACATCATGGACCGCGTCCAGGAGCTGGCGCCATTCCTGAGCTTCGACCGCGACCCCTACATAGTCGTCGTCGACGGCCGCCTCTACTGGATCATCGACGCCTACACCACGGCCTCGACCTATCCGTACTCGCAAACCACGGCGGGCTTCCAGGGCGGCAACGACATCAACTACATCCGCAACTCGGTCAAGGTGGTCGTCGACGCATACCAGGGCACCGCCACTTTCTACGTGATGGACCCGAAGGACCCCCTCATCAAGGCTTACCAGGCGACCTTTCCCTCTTTGTTTCAGCCCATCGACGCGATGCCGGCCGGCATCCGGGCCCACATCCGCGTCCCCGAGGACCTCTTCAACGTGCAGGTCTCCATCTACGCGACCTACCACATGAGCGACCCCAAGGTCTTCTTCGCTCGGGAGGACGTTTGGGATGTGCCGACTGCGCAGACTGGGCCGGGCAGCGCGCCGGCGCCGATCCAGCCGTACTACGTGCTGTTCCGGCTGCCGGGTGAGCAGAACCCGGAGTTCCTCCTGATCATGCCGTACACGCCGCACGGCAAGACGAACCTCGTCTCCTGGCTGGCGGCGCGAAGCGATGGGGCCAATTACGGCCAGTACGTCTCCTACGTCTTGCCCAAGGACAGGGTGATCTTCGGCCCGCAGCAGGTCGCAAGCCGGATCAACCAGGACCCAACGATCTCGCGAGACTTCACCCTGCTGCACAGCACCGGGTCGCAAGTGCAGCAGGGCAACCTGCTGGTCGTGCCGATCGGCAATTCGTTCCTGTATTTCGAGCCGGTGTACCTCCGCGCGACCACGGCGACGGGAATCCCCGAGCTGAAGAAGGTGATCCTCGTCGACCAGAACACGGTGGTCTACGCCGACACGCTGGACCAGGCGATCCAGCAGCTCGTCGGCACAGCTCCGCCACCGACCAGCAACCAGCCTCCGCCCTCGACATACACGGCGGCCCAGGTCGCGCAGATTCAGAGCCTGATCGCCCAGGCCAACGAGCACTACAAAGCGGCTTACGCCGCGCTTGCCCGCGGTGACTTCACGACGTTTGCCAGCGAGATGCAGATCGTCGGCCAGATCCTGCAGCAGCTGCAGGCCCTCGGTGGGACGTCATCGTCGCCGGCCGGCCCGTCGCCTTCGCCCAGGGCCTCACCCAGTCCTTAGGGGGACGAAGAGCACGGGAAAGAGCGAGCGGTAAGACACGTCCGCGCCCCTGCGCACATAGACGCGCAGGTCCTGCGGCTCGTTCGAAGAGGTGGCGATGGGAATCACCAGCCGCCCTCCGTCCGCGAGCTGGTCGACGAGGGCCTCCGGCAGGTGACTTGCGGCGGCCGCCACGAGGATCACGTTGTAAGGCGCCTCTGCGGGCCACCCCAGGCTGCCGTCACCGACCGCGACTTCGACGTTGTCGAAGCCGAGCCGGCGCAGGGTCTCCGCCGCGCGCTCGGCCAGAGCGGGCTCGCGCTCGATCGAGATGACCTTGCGGCACAGCCGCGAGAGGACTGCGGCCGCATAGCCCGAACCCGTGCCCACCTCCAGCGCGACGTCGTCTGGTTGCGGCGATGCCGACTGAGCCATCAACGCGACGACGAGCGGCTGGGAGATGGTCTGTCCGCACTCGATGGCGAGCGCACGGTCCTCGTAAGCGTGACGTCGCATACGAGGCGCCAGGAACTCTTCACGCGGAACGCCGGCCATCGCCTGCAGGACGCGTTCGTCAGTGACCCCGTGCGGGCGGAGTTGCTCGGCGACCATCCGCTGCGCCGGTGTGCCCATCGGTGAGCCTCAACGCTGAGAGTACAATCGGCAACGTCTCATTGGCGTCGTCGGTCCAGTCTTCGATTCCGCAAAAATGGCGCCGCCCGGTCAGGCAACGGTCACGCCTGGTCAGACGAACGGGCCCCGCGCACTCGCGCGTGGAGTTCGCGCACCCCTCCGAGCAGGAGTTCGCCCGCTTTCTCGACTACTACCGGATCAGGTGGCAGTACGAACCGGTGTCATTTCCGATTGCCTGGGAAGGTTCGCGCGTCGCGGAGATGTTCACGCCTGACTTCTACCTGCCCGAGCACGACCTCTACATCGAGCTCACCACGATGAAGCAGTCGCTCGTCACGCCGAAGAATCGAAAGGTGCGGATGCTGCGCGAGCTCTATCCGGAGCTGAAAGTCCGGCTGCTCTACCGCAAGGACTACCAGCAGCTGCTGGCCAAAGCCGGTTACGGAGCGCTCGAGGTCCAGCATCTGCGCAAGCAGGACGTCGGCGAGATCCTCATCTCGCCGGTCGAGCTCGAGACGCGCCTGCGTGCGCTCGGGCGCAAGATCTCGCGTGATTACCGCGGCCAGTCCCTGGTCCTGGTCGGGGTCCTCAAAGGCATCACCTTCTTCCTGGCCGACCTCGCCCGCCAGATCAAAGTGCCGTTCGTGATCGATTACCTCGACCTGCAGCGTTTCGCCGGCGCCCAACCCCAGGACCGGGTTCGGATCGCGCGTGACATCGACTATCCGATCGAAGGCCGCCACGTGCTGCTGGTCGAGGACATCATCAACACCGGCCTCACCATCGACTACGTGCTGTCAGCGCTGCGGCGCCGGCGACCGGCATCGCTGGAGCTGGTGACCCTGCTCGACCGGCCGCTTAGGCGCCTGGTCAACGTGCCGGTCCGCTACGTCGGGTTCCAGATCCCCAACGACTACGTCGTGGGATACGGCCTCGACTACCGAGAGCTGTACCGGAACCTGCCCTTCATCTGCACGCTGCGGGCGAGCGTGTACGACATCCCCACCGCGACGACGGAACCGGTGGCCTGACCGAAAGCTCCGGCGCCCGGTTGAGCCGCCTGCTCGCCTGGATGGCCGGCCGCGACTTTGCCGACATCTCGGGCGGCTCAGTGCTTAGAGACGTGGAAGAGGTCTTGGTCGAAGCCCATCGCGCCCTGTACGCGAGAGAGGGCCGACCCTGGTCGCGGCCGGCCGCGTATCACTGGCTGCGGTATGAGGATCCGGATCCCGTCGCGCGCCTGGCGGACGGCGTCAGACGGCTGCGCAAGAGGGGTGCGAGATTTGACGCCGATGCTGTGGACAAAGCCTGCGCCGAGGCGTCAAAGAGGGGCTTTTTGTATTGAGCAGCCCGTGTGGAGGTTCTGGGGAAAAGTAATGCCCCAAGAGACCTTCCTGTTTACCCTGAAGTCCCCTATGCGTTTTTCGGTTTCCATCCCGGGTTGCCCCGGACCTTCCACCTACTCGACGTTCGGTATCCTCAGGTTTACCGTACTCAGCCGCTTGGGGCGACGCGAAAGTTAACAGGGGCCTAAGAACACGTCAACCAACAAAAAAATCGAATCGCCAGGCAACCCCCGGTGGCTTGACATGGGGGTCTCGGACTCGTTATTGGAGGCGCGCTGAAAATGCGAGAGGTCGTCATCGTCGAGGCAGTCCGGACACCGATCGGACGTCGCAATGGAAAGCTGAAGGACGTGCACCCGGTCGTGCTCGGCTCCCTCGTCATCAAAGAGGTGGTCGGTCGCGCGGGCATCGAGGCGCAGCAGGTGGACGATGTCGTCTTCGGCTGCGTGAGCCAGGTCGGCGAGCAGAGCCTCAACGTTGGGCGCAACGCGTGGCTCACCGCGGGCTTTCCCGTGACGACGCCCGCAACCACAGTCGACCGCCAGTGCGGCTCCAGCCAGCAAGCGCTCCATTTCGCCGCGAACCTCATCCAGGGCGGCGTCTGCGACATCACGATCGCGGGCGGCGTCGAGTCGATGAGCCGCGTCCCGATGGGATCGAATGCGGTTTCACCAGGCAGCCCATTTCCGCCTGAGCTGATGGAGCTCTACGACCTGGTGCCCCAGGGCATCTCGGCCGAGCTGATGGCGCGCAAGTACGGCATCTCCCGCAAGGCGATGGACCAGTTCAGCGTGGAAAGCCATCACCGGGCGCACAACGCGACCGAAAGCGGCTACTTCACATCGCAGATCATTCCGGTCGACATCTCCAACGGCCAGGCGGAAGTCTTCTCGCGGGACGAGGGCATCCGCGCCAACGCCAGCTACGAGGCGACCTCGGCGCTGCAGCCGGCCTTCAACCCGGAGCACAACATCACTGCCGCCAACTCGAGCCAGATCTCAGACGGGGCGGCCGCCGTCCTGCTGATGTCGCTCGAAAAAGCCAGGGAGCTCGGTCTCAAGCCGAGGGCCCGCATTCGCGCGATGGCGGTCGTGGGCACCGACCCGGTGCTGATGCTAGAGGGTCCGATCCCCGGCACCGCGGCGGTGTTGAAGCGCGCCGGCCTCGAGCTGAGCAGCATGGACCTCTTCGAGGTGAACGAGGCGTTCGCGTCGGTCGTGCTCGCGTGGCAGAAGGAGACGGGTGCCGACCTCGACAAGACAAATGTCAACGGTGGCGCGATCGCGATGGGCCATCCGCTCGGCGCGTCGGGAGCGATCCTGATGAACCGGCTCCTGTACGAGCTCGAGCGCCGCGACCTTCGCTACGGCCTCGAGACGATGTGCTGCGGCGGCGGGCTCGGAACCGCCACCATCATCGACCGCGTCGTTGAGTAAGGCCTTCCGGCCGCTGCGGGACCTTGGTCCGTATACGGTGGCGACCGGAGTCACTGCCCGCGCGGTCAACGGCAAGCGAATGACGCTCGCGGTCGTCGACCTGGAGCCGGGGGCGGTCGTCCCCGAGCATCATCACGAGAACGAGCAGCTCGGCTTCATCCTCCAGGGCACCATGGTTTTCACCATCGGCGGTGAGAGACGCGACCTCGTCGCGGGCGACACGTACGAGATTCCGAGCAACGTGCCGCATGATGCGGTCGCGGGCCCTGAAGGGTGCACAGCAGTCGATGTCTTCGCTCCGCTCCGCGCCGACTGGGAGAAGCTACCGAGACCGGATCCGTTTCCTCCGCATTGGCCGCGATAGCGAAGGCGAATCCACCACGTAGCGAAGGAGGCGGCTCTCCCAACGCCCCGTGCCCTGGACTCCGATCCGCGGCGTGACGTAGACACGCCTCTTCGGTGCGGCGTCGTCCACCACGTAGAGGTCGGGCGGCCTTAGCGGAGCTCCGTTCAACGCGCGGTCGATGCCGAGCGCGCGCGTCACCAGGCCCGGGCCGCTGCACCGTCCCACACCCGGCCCTGGCTCGAGCGCTCGTACCAGCACGGCCTGCGGAACGTTGGCTTCGCGGGTCACGAAGTTCAGGCACCAGTGCATCCCGTAGGTGAAGTAGACGTACGCGTGGCCCGGCGAGCCGAACATCACCTCGGTGCGCGCGGTGCGCCGACCGCCGCGCGAGTGAGCTGCCAGGTCGTCCGGCCCGAGATACGCCTCCACCTCCACAAGCCTGCCCCACAGGAACTGGCCGTCCAGCTCCCGGACGAGGACCTTGTCGAGAAGCTCGCGCGCGACCTCGCGCGTGTCTCGGTCGAAGAAGGAAGCGCGGAGAACCGCCCCTTCAGGCGGGCGGGGGCTGGTCCTGTTCAGGCTGGTTCTTCTTGGGAGGCTTCGGCGGCTCGTGCGGAGGCGTCTGCAGCCGTTTCCTGGCGGAATGCCGGCGGCGCTTGTCGACGTACAGGGCTTTGTCGGCGGCCTGGTACATGGCCTGCCAGTCGAGGCCCTGGCGCCACGCCGTGATGCCGATGCTGAACTCCACCGGAATCGGAAGCTTGGAAGTGCGGTTCAGGTGCTCCAGAGCCTCACGCACGCGAATGCCGACCTCGCGCGCATCGCGCTCGTCGGCATCGGGCATCGCAACGCCGAACTCGTCACCGCCCAGCCGGCCGCAAGTGTCGGTGGCGCGCACCGCGCGCTGCAGCTCTGCCGCGAGAACGCGGATAGCCTCGTCGCCGACATGGTGACCGTAGGTGTCGTTGATCTCTTTCAGGTTGTCGAGGTCGATCATCATCAACGCGAGGCGGCGCTTGTGCCGCTCGGCCGACGCGACCGCACGGTCGATCGCCCGCTCGAACTCCGGCCGGTTGGCAAGGCCGGTGAGGTAGTCGGTCCGCGCCTCCTTGGTGTGCTGGCGGGCGCGGTCGAGCGCGACCGCGATCTGGTCTGCAACCGCGGCGACGAACTCGAGGTCGGTCGACTCGAACGTCCTGGGCAGGCGCGTGGCGACGGTCATCGCCCCGAGCAGGACCCCTTTCGTGCGCAGCTCGGCGCGGATCGCGCTCCACTCGCCCGCGATCCGGTCGACGCGCGACTCCGCCGGCCCCGAGGAGACCTCGACGACTCGCATCAACCCCGACCTGCCGGACTCGGAGAACTCCTCCTCTTCACCTGGCTGCATGCCGATGGTCTTGGCCAGCTTGAGCCGGGCTCCTTCGCGGACCCAGACCGCACCCGCCTGGAGTCCGAGCACCTTGAGCGTCTCGCGAAGTCCCACCTCAGCGATCTCGCTCACATCGAGCGAGCGGCCGAGCGCGCTCGCGATGTGGTACAGCCCGCGCAGCTCGCTCTGCCGCGCGTTGTACTTGCTCTCGGTGAAGTCCAGGTAGCCTCGGATGAACATCGAGTTCAGGTGCTCGATCACATCGCCGAGCCGGCTCTGCGCGAGCAGCAGCACCTCGTCCGCGTAGCGGCTCTGCCCGAGCTCGTCGGTGACCCGGGCCATCACCGTCCGCCGGAAGATCGCGAGACCCTCCATCAGCGACTCGAGCGGCACTCCCTTGTCGGCGTACCGGCGCGCGTACTCCCGAGCCTGGAAGTAGTAGTCGGGCCAGGGCAGGTTGGAATCAGGGCGCAGCGAGCTGAACAGGGCCCGCAGGAAGGCGGCCGACATGCTGACCAGGTCGTCGATGGAGCCGTCCTTGTAGCCCTTGAGAAGCTCCGGCTCGATCGCCCGGACCGCCTCCACCACCACGATGCCGCTGTCCGCGGCGTCGCTCGAAAGCCGGTCCGCGACTTCCGCGAGAAGATCACTCGCCCGCTGGGTCATATCGGCGCACTATAGGCTGGGTCATATCGGCGCACTATAGAGTGACGGAAAGCAATCCGAGTTCCCGTGGACAGGGCTAACGAAATGTGTAAGAGGCAATGATGGCAACAGTGACCAGAGGATCCCTAGAAAAGATAGAAGAGGTCCTGGGCGACGACGCCCGCGACCTCCTCGAGCACAAGTGCCAGACAGTTCCCAAGGAGCAGCTCCACCTCCCCGGCGGCGATTTCGTGGACCGGATCTGGAAGGACAGCGACCGGCCGACCCGCGTCCTGCGCAACTTCGAGGCCCTGCTCGACCACGGCCGGCTGGCCGGCACCGGCTACCTCTCGATCCTGCCGGTCGACCAGGGGATCGAACACACCGCCGGGGCCTCCTTCGCCCCCAACCCGATCTATTTCGACGGGGCCAAGATCGTGGAGCTTGCGATCGAAGGGGGGTGCAACGCTGTCGCCTCGACGTTCGGGGTGCTCGGTTCGGTCTCCCGCCGCTACGCGCACAAGATCCCCTTCATCTGCAAGCTGAACCACAACGAGCTCCTGACCTATCCCAACCACTTCGACCAGATCCTGTTCGGGACGGTCAAAGAAGCCTGGGAGATGGGCGCCGTCGCCGTCGGCGCCACGATCTACTTCGGATCGGCGGAGTCGGACCGCCAGCTGCAGGAGATCGCGTTTGCCTTCCACGCCGCGCACGAGCTCGGGATGGCGACGGTGCTGTGGTGCTACGTGCGGAACAACGCCTTCAAGAAGGATGGCGTCAACTACGAGACGGCCGCCGACCTGACCGGGCAGGCGAACCACCTCGGCGTCTCCATCGAGGCGGACATCATCAAACAGAAGCTGCCGGACACCAACCGTGGTTTCGAGGTCATCGGTTTCGGCAAGACGTCGCCCGCGGTCTACGACAAGCTCTCCTCCGACCACCCCATCGACCTGTGCCGTTACCAGGTCATCAACAACTACATGGGGCGGGCCGGACTGATCAACTCGGGAGGCGAGAGCAAGGGCGCGACCGACCTCAAAGAGGCCGTCCGCACCGCCGTGATCAACAAGCGCGCCGGCGGCATGGGCCTGATCAGCGGACGGAAGTCATTCCAACGCCCCATGAAGGAGGGCATCGAATTACTCAACGCAATCCAGGACGTGTACCTCAACCCGGCGGTGACCATCGCGTAAAGCTCGCGTTCCTCGGCAGCGGTGCGGCGTTCTCGCTGGACCGCTACAACGGAGCCGTGGTAGTGGACAGCCGCGTCCTTCTGGACGGCGGCGCGCCGCTGCTTCCGCATATGCACCGCCTCGGCTTCGACCCGGGCGACATCCAGGTCGTGTTTCTGACTCACTTCCACGGCGACCACACGCTCGGCCTGCCGCCGTTTGTGCTTCACCGCGTTTTCGTCGACCGCCGGCCCCTCACGTTCGTGGGGCCGCCCGGCGTGGCGGACTTCCTGGAGAAGCTCTGGGAGGTCAGCTGGGGACCGGACTGGAAGAGGGTCATGCGACCCCAGTTCAAGGTGAAGTACGTCACCGCCCGCGGGTCCGGGACCGCCGTCGGAGTCCGATACGAGAGCGTCAAGCTGGATCACGGGACGATGGGCAGCATCGGATATCGGATTCACGTCAACGGCAAGGTCGTCGCGTACTCGGGTGACACTGAGGCGACCGCACCGCTGGACAGGCTCGTCGACGGCGCCGATGTCGCAATCGTCGAGGCGACCGGGCCCGGCGACGTGTTCAGCCACACGAGCTGGGAGGCCGCGACCAAGCTGCGAAAGCGGCACCCCGATACCCGATTCTTATTCAACCACCTCTATTCGGGCACGGTGACGGGCGCGGTCAAAGACCTGCAGGTGATCGAGGTCTGAACCCTCGGAGCCCCGCCGCCCTGATCGGTGTCTTGGCCGGCGGAATCGCCGGCGCCGTCGTTTTTGCCGCCATGGTCGGGCTGGGCAGCCTGCTGTCGAGTCGGGTCGGCAACCCGATCCCCCTGATCGCTCTCGCCGTAGCGGGCGCATACGCCGGCTGGCTGCTGGGTGTCGTCGTGTTCGGGGCCGTCCGTGGCGGAAACGACCAGACCACTCCTTGACAAGCTCGGGGTCAAGCCCGGCGCCAGTGTCGCGCTGGTCGACATCGAGGACGCTTCTTTCGTGAAGCTGCTGCGACAGCGAACGACTGACATCATCCACGGCCGGCCGCGAAGCCGCTGCGACCTGGTGTTCATGGCCGCGACCGACAGGCGAGACCTCGAGGGCCGCCTGAAGGAGGTCAAGACCTGGATCGAGCCGAACGGCGCGATCTGGGTCATCCGGCCGAAGGGAGGCCGGAGCGATCTTCGGGACACCGACCTCATCGACGCGGGCCTCGCCGCCGGCCTCGTCGACAACAAGATCGCAAGCTTCTCCGACACGCACGGCGCGATGCGATTCGTGTACCGGCTGAAGGACCGGCCGAAGCGATGACGCTCACCATTCGAACGGGGGAGCTTGCAGACGTGCCGCTCATCGCCGACCTCATTCGCGCCCTGTCGCGCTACGAAAAGCTCGAGCACGAGGTGACGATGACCGAAGAGAAGCTCACCGATTTCCTTTTCGGCGAGCGCCACTACGCCGAGACCCTGATCGCCGAGGATGAGGGGCAGCCGCTTGGATTTGCCCTCTTCTTTCACAACTTCTCGACGTTCCTCGGCCAGCCGGGCCTCTACCTCGAAGATCTCTTCGTGCACCCGGAGCATCGCAGCCGTGGGGTAGGACGCGCCCTGCTGCATCGCCTGGCCCAGATCGCGGTCGACCGCGGGTGCGGACGGATGGAGTGGGCGGTGCTCAACTGGAACCAGGACGCCATCCGCTTCTACGCGCGACTCGGTGCGAAACCGAACTCTGAGTGGACTGTGTATCGCCTGGCGGGCGACCCCCTCACGGCGCTTGCGGAAGAATAAGCGGGTCATGGGCGTCGACGTCAGCAGCCCGAAACCTCTGGACACGCATCCCGGCGACGAGATTTTGGGCTGGGCGCGCGGCCAGCTCGCCATCGCGCGCGAGATCCTCGACAACCCCGGCGGTGGCCTGCTTTTCGCCACCCAGACCATCGGCCAGGTCCGGTCCGGCCTTCACGAGCGCGACGGGAGTCGCTGGCAGGAAGTGACCTCGATCCTGGAGCGTGCCGAGGACGCGGCGGTGCATCGCGAGTTCGATGCTGCGCGCGACCTCATCAGCCAGGCCGCCTCGAAGATCAGCTAGTCGCCGCCGCCTCCAGCGTCGCCTCGAAGCCTTTGGCGCCCGCATGGCCCGAGAACGGACCCACCCCCGGCAGCGTGACGCCGGCCTCACGGTAACGCTGGACCGCGTCACGCACCCGGTCTTCGTCGCCGATTCCGGCGAGCTCGTCCAGCACCCGCTCGCCGACTCGCTCCGCCTCCAGCTCCGACTTGAGCCCGCTGGCATCCATCATCTTTCGGTAGAAGGGCAGGTCCGCGTAGCGCGCCACCGTCTTGCGAAACACGTCGTGGGCGGCGGCGCGGTCCGTCGTCAGGCAAACCGGCACCGCCGACACGACCTCGAATCCCTCCATCGTCTTGCCCGCCTTCTCACGGCCCCTGCGCACCGCGGGCACGACGCTGTCGCGCACATAGGCGGGCGTGCACATGTAGAGGACGACTCCGTCGGCAAGCTCACCCGCAAGCTCGAGCATCCGCGGGTTGAGGGCCGAGACCATGACCGGCAGGTCGGCGCGCCGCGGCGCGGAATAAGCGGCCCGTGCCGTGAAATGCCGGCCCTCGAAGCTGCTGCCTCCTTGTTCCAGGATGGTGCGCACGATCGTGATGTACTCACGCATCGCCTCGACCGGTTCCTCAAGCTTCAGCCCCCACATTCCCTCGACGGTGACCTTGTGGCTGATGCCGATGCCCAGGATGAAGCGGCCGTGCGAGAGCTCGTCGAGCGCGGCGGCCATCTGCGCCATCGCGGTCGGATGGCGCGTGTAGATGGGCAGCACGCCGGTTCCGAGGGTCACGCGCTCGGTGGCGTTGGCGTAGGCCGCCAGCACCAGCGCGGCGTCCCGCGCGTCGGGCATCTGCGTCACCCATACCGATTCGTAGCCGAGCCTCTCCGCTGCCCTGGCTCGGCCTACGGATTCGTCGAGCGTCCTCACCGCCGGATTGAAAACAGCCAGCCGCGGCATTGCCTGACAATCTAGCGGGTGAATCTGGCCCAGGCGTTGTTCATGGGCCTGCTGCAGGGCGCGACCGAGCTCTTTCCGATCTCGTCGCTCGGCCACGCGGTGCTCGTGCCGAGCCTCCTGCACTGGAGCTTCAAGCAGTCCGACCCATCGTTCGTCCCGTTTCTCGTCCTTCTCCACCTTGGAACCGCGTCGGCACTGCTGGTGCTGTACCGCCGGCAGTGGGTGGAGATCATCCGTGGATTCGTCACCGCGGCGATCCGCGGCGAGATGCGGACCGATTCCGAGCGGCTGGCGATGCTGCTGCTGGTCGGCACGATTCCCGCGGCGGTCCTCGGCGTTTATCTCGAGAGCAGGATCAAAGCGCTTTTCGCGAGTCCTTATGAGGCCGCCGGTTTTCTGATCGCGAACGGCTTTCTGATGCTGGGATTCGAGGCGCTGCGGCGTCGCACCGAGCGCCGGGCCGCTCTGACGAATGAGTCACGAATGGACCAGGAGGCTCACTTCACCAGCGCCGAGCGGATCAGCTTTCGCGCGGCGGCTGTCGTCGGCGCGTGCCAGGCGCTTGCGTTCTTGCCCGGGATATCGCGGTCGGGCGTAACCATCGGAGGCGGACTGCTTGCGGGTCTCCGCCACGAAGAGGCGGCCCGCTTTTCGTTTCTCCTCGCGACCCCGGTGATTCTCGGCGCGGGGATTGTCGAAGTGCCGCAGCTCTTCTCCAGCGGCGTTCCCATCGCCGAGTACCTCGGGGCAGCTGTACTCTCAGGCCTCGCGGCTTACGCAAGCGCACGATTTCTACTGCGCTACTTTCGGTCCGGCCGCCTGGATCCCTACGGTTGGTACTGCATCGCGGCCGGGCTGGCCAGCCTCGCTTTGCTACATTTCGATTTGTGATGAAGTCAGGCCCGGTGGCGGTGGGGTTGGGCATCCTCGGTGTCATTTGCATCGTCCTCGCTGTTCTCTACGCGATCGGGGCGCTGCAGCTCTTCACATCAGGACCTGGGAACCACTACAAGCACGCGATTCTGCTGATCGTACTGGCCGTCGCCAGCTTCGTCGCGGCTAACTTCGCGCGTCCCAAGATCGCTTCCTGAATCTAAACTGCTCGGCCTTGAACAGCGGCTAGGCTTTCGCCGCGGCGACTCGCTCCGGGACCTGACGCCCGGTCAGGTCGTGCTCTCCGACCCTGATGTCCTCGTGGTAGACGGCGTCGGCGTTCACCTTCCACGGATCCAGCACAGAACCGTTCGCGATGTTCCGCGCGACCAGCAGCGCCGTCATCATCGAGTGGTCCTGGTTGTTGTACTTGTGCATCCCGTTGCGGCCGGCCATGTGAAGGTTCGGCAGCGAGCTCGCCAAGTAGTCGCGCACGACCTCAACGTTGGCCTGGTAGCTGTCGTCGTAGACGGGGTACGCCTTCTGCTGCCGCACCACGACGCCGTCGAAGACCTCGGCGGCGGTGCAGATGCCCAGCTGAGCCAGCTCGCTGGTCGCCAGGTCGACGAGCGCGCTGTCAGTCATCGTCCACAGACCGTCGCCTTCGAAACAGAAGTACTCGAGGCCGAGGCACGTCTTGGCCTGGTCGGGGACCATGTCCGGGCTCCAGTTCTTGAAGTTCTGAATCCGGCCGACCCGGACTCCTGGATCGTGGATGTAGATCCAGTTGTCGGGGAAGACATCCGCGCGGTCGATCATCAGCGCGATGCTGACGAAGTCTCGATAGCCGAGCCTGTCCGCCGCCCGCCGCACTCTTTCCGGCGCGGGCGGGTCGAGCTTCGCCACCAGCTCGCGAATGGGGATGCTGGAGATGAAGTCCGTCCCCTCATGAGTCTCGGTCGCGCCGCGGTCGTCGGCGGTCGTGATCGACGTGACGAGACCGTCGCCATGGTTGATACGCGCGACCGATCGGCCGAGCACCACCGGATGGCCCTTTGCGGCGCTGATATCCGCCACCCGCTCCCACATCTGTCCGGGACCGAACCTCGGGTATCGGAACCTGTCGATCAGCGTCGTCACGATTTCGCCACGCCGGCTGGGCCTGCGCCCGGGCAGCAACGCGCTGCGCAGCACAACCCACAGGTCCAGGCTCTTGATCCGCTGCGCGGCCCAGTCTGCCGAGAGCTCTTTCGTGCTGATGCCCCACACCTTTTCGGTGTACGTCTTGAAGAAGATGTTGAACAGGCGCCAGCCGAACTGGTTGCGCACCCAATCCTCGAGAGTCTTTGGATTCTTGACCGGCTGGAGCCGGGCCCGCGCGTAGCTGGTCAGGCAGAGGGCGGCCTCGAACGGGCCCAGGTTCCAGAGCGCGTTCAGGGCCTTGATGGGATACGCGAAGAACCGGCCGCGGTAGTAGATCCGCGAGAGCCTGCCCCTTGTCAACAGCTCGGGGCCGAGAATCTCGGTCCAGAGGTCTTCCACCTCCTCGTTCTTGGAGAAGAACCGGTGACCGCCGATGTCGAATCGGTAGCCCTTGTGCTCGACCGTTCGCGCCAGGCCCCCAACCTGCATCGGATCCTTCTCCACCACGGTCACTGGCACGTCGTTCTTGAGGAGCTCGTAAGCAGCGGTCAGGCCGGCGGGGCCGGCTCCCATCACGACCACGTGCTTACGTCTGCCTTCGGCGACCAAGGTCGACACAGTATCGACCGGTATGACTAGTTCAGTGGCCCTTTACTGCGGATTTCGTCGACCTTCACCAGGGCGTCGCGCAGGCCCTTGATCCAGTCGGCCTGGTGCATGCCGACGAGGCGGACGCACCAGGCGAGGGCCTCGCTCCGGCTCCGCGCGACCCCGCCCGCCACCAGCGTGTCGAGGATCGACCTCTCGTTCATTCGCAGGCGCGTCATGACCGGGACGCTCAAGGTCGTGAAGAACTTCTCCTGGTCACCGCATCTGGCGCCCCAGGCGACCCTGCGGCGGAAGTGCCGCTCGGCGTCGCGGGCGATCCGGATCCGGTCTTCTCGCGTCTCCTCGCGGAACCGTTCGATCCGGGCAGCGCGGGCAGCGGCACGGCTGTCGTCGGCGGTGCGCGCCGCGAGCTCCACGTCGGGCAAGGTCCCGACGACGAGGATCTCGTCCCCGTCCGCGACCACCTCCGGTGGTCCCACGAACCAGCCCGCGGGGACCCGCTGAGCGAACCAGGCGCGGATATCTTCCGCCAATGCGATTACAACATTACATTTTGCGCCCGCTCTTGTACCTGGCGGCCGGGCTCAGGCTGCCGCCTCCTGTGGCTTCTTGCCCAGGAACTGCACGTCCTCGAGGATGACCTCGGTCCGATAGCGCTTCTGGCCGGCGGCGTCCTCCCAGGAGCTCGTGTGCAGCCGTCCCTCGGCGTAGATCGACCGGCCTTTCTGCAGGTACTGGCCGGCGAATTCGGCCAGCTTGCCGAAGGCGACCAGGTTGTGGTACTCAGCCTGCTCCTTGCGGCTGCCGGCTTCGTCCTTGCCCGCGTACGTGTTCGTCGCCAGTCGCAGGTTGGCGACATACGTGCCCTTGGGCGTCGCCTTGACCTCGGGATCCGCCGTCAGGTTGCCGACCAGGATGACTTTGTTGACCATCGCATCACCTCCGTGAAATTGAGTCCAGGGTAGGCACTGGCATCGCTCGTTCCAACCCAGCCTGTTAAGACCCAAGGAACGCCGCAGGGTCGACCGCCCTGCCGTCGACGTTCACCTGCAGGTGGACGTGCGGACCCGTTGCCAGGCCGGTGGCGCCAACCACGCCGATGACCTGACCAGGTGCGACCACCTCCCCCTGTGCCACGCGAAAGGCCGACAGATGGCAGTAGAGAACGCGCACGCCGGAATCGGTCATCACCGCCACGAAGTTCCCTGCGATCGCGTCGTAGCCCACAAACGCCATCCCTGCAGTGGCGGAATGGACCTCTCTGCCAAGCGGGGCCGCGAGATCGATGCCCGTGTGTATGTGGTGATAGGGGCAGAGCGCATCGAACGGCTCGAGCTCGAGGGACGTGCAGCCGAAGGGCTGACTGACAACAGCGCCCAGCACGACCGCTTCAACCGGAAGCCGCTCACGCGACGGCACCTGCATGGCAGTGATCAGCCACACAACGAGTGCCGCGCTGAAGATGGCGAAAAGGCGCATCACGCTTTGGCCAGCGCGTGTCCGAGGTGGACGAATGCGGAGCGCACGACCGACTCGAGCTTGTGCGCCGATTTCTCGGCTCCACCCATCGCGCCCGGGACCTTGAACACGATCAGGAGCGACGCGAGGGCGAACAGGTGATGGACGGGACTCGCTCCGTCGTGCTCGAGCGCAAATCCGATCGAAAGCACGAACAGCTGAGCCGGCTGCATGAAGAGGTTGGTCGTGAAGTGCGACACCCACATCTTCGACAGGTGATGCGTGTCCGGCACCATGAAGAAGAGTGCGGCCAGGGGCGCCGTGATCGCGAGGACGATCAGGATGGCGTACCGGACGAGATAGCTGATGGCGAGCACGCCGTAACCGGCCGCGAGGGCCGCCGTGGTGACTATTTCCCACGTCCCGGCGTTGGGGTTGTGGTTGTAGCTCGCCGCGAATGTAGACAGATCGTCGTGTGTGCTGAAGCTCTGCAGTGCCTGACAGATCGAGTTCGTCGCCTCGACGCCCATCTGGAAGAGCGGCATCGAGAAATTGATCAGGACCGCGGCCATGAACAGGCGCGGCAGCAGGATGCGCGCGGTGTACTGCGTGAAGAGGCCGTGCCCCCACATGATTCGGTACGAGCTCCAGAGCGCGATGAGAACGAGCGCGGCGTTTGCAACGAGCTGAACCTTCGGTTCGAAGCGCTGGATGGTTGCGCTGCTGACGAAGTCTCCACCCGTCTCGATGTCCGTTGTGCTGAGAACGAACTTGAACCAGATGTTCAGGAGCAGTCCGACGCTGTCATCCAGCAGCTTGGCGAGGATCAGGTTCGGATGGACGATCGTGTAGAGGTAGCCCTCGATCCGCCGCAGCTCCTCGACGAGAAGCGGCGCCCAGCTGAAGTCCAAGTGCGCCGCCTCCTAGCGAGCGGGGACGGAGCTCGTCAGGATGCTGACCAGCGAGCCCGCGACTTCAACTCCGATCGTGCCGACGACGATCCGCTGTATCCACTGCTTGGCGGCCAGCGCGGACTTCGACTCGACCGCCGTGATCTTCCAGATGAACGCGAAGATGAAAGCAAGCGCGCCGATCGACCCTACGAGCGCCTGCCCGATATGGATCCAAGTCGTGATGAGGTCGGTGATGGGTGTGATGTCAGGGCCGCCGGAAAGAAAGAGCATTTGCGCCTCCAGG
>DASPXA010000033.1:0-35901 GCA_035637495.1 Verrucomicrobiia bacterium | reverse complement strand
CTGGTCGGCCTGCTCCTTGGCGTACTGCTCGGAGTTGACCGCGTGCCGGTAGTGCAGGCAGCGGTAGTGAAACTTTCCCGGCGAGTCCTCACGCGCCAGATCGAGCAGAGGCCTTTCCTCGAATGCGTCGCCAACTGCGTTCGCGGTCCGCGCCATCACCGTCAGATGGGCGAAGCCGATGTCGCCGTCCTGCATGGCGAGCCGGCTCTCTGGCATCTCGGCGATCCGCTCCCCGACCGCGACCCGGTCGGCGGCCGCGTTGGAGGTCATGTGACAGTGGAAGCGGATCCAGTCGATCCCGCTGTTGCAACCCTGGTGCTCCCAGTGCTTGGACTTTTCGAACTCGGCCGCGAGCTCCGCAAACTGGAGCTCCAGGTCGTCGATGTATCCACGCAGCTCGACGAGGCGTGAGCCCAGCTCGGCGTCTTCCTGAAGCATGAGGAGCACCAGAGAATCGTATCGAACAAACGTACGAACGTCAAGTTAATTTACATGCAAAACAATGCAAATTACACCGAGTTCCCAGCCACCCAGGCCGACCCCGACCACCCTCCTCCCAGTCCGTTCGCATCCATGCCAAGATTTGCTCGGTGGACCTGCCGGACCGGTACAACGTCGGCGCGGACCTGATCGATCGCAACCTGAACGCCGGGCGGGAATCCAAGATCGCGATCCACTCCGCCTCCGGCGACGTCACCTACGGCGCCCTCTCCAAGCTCGCCCACGGCGCCGCCGGCGCCCTGCTCGACCTCAGCGTCCGGCGCGAGGAGCGCGTCCTGATCGCCGGCTACGACTCGCCCGGTTGGGTCGCCGCGTTTCTCGGCGCGATCCGCATCGGCGCGGTTCCCGTCCCGGTCAACCCCCTGCTGCAGCGAAGCGAGGACTACGACCACTTCATCGAGGACTCACTCGCTCGGGTCGTCGTGGTGGACGCGAACACCGAGGAGAAGCTCGGCGCGGCGGCGGCCCGGGCAAGGACGCAGCCGCCGCTTCTGCGCGCCGACCAGGTCCAACCCGGCACCGAGATCCAGGCCGCCCCGACGCGAAGGGACGACATGGCCTTCTGGCTCTACAGCTCCGGCTCGACGGGCAAGCCCAAAGCCGTGGTCCACCTGCAGCACGACATCCCTTACACGTGCGTCACCTACGCGGAGCAGGTGCTTGGCATCACCGAGAAGGACACGACGTTCTCGACCACCGGGCTCTTCCACGCGTACGGCTTCGGCAACAACCTCACATTTCCTTACTGGGTCGGGGCGTCGACGGTCCTCCACGCCGGCCGGCACACGCCGGGAACCGTTCTCGACACCATCGAGGCGCGCAAACCGACGCTTTTCTTCAGCGCTCCCACCCTCTACAACGCGATCCTCAACTTCGAAGGCGCGAAGCGCCGCGACCTGAGCTCGATCCGGCACTGCATTGCGGCCGCGGAGGCGCTGCCCGCAGAGGTCTGGCGGCGCTGGAAAGATGCGTTCGGGCTGACCATACTCGACGGCGTCGGCTCGACCGAGATGCTCCACATCTATTGCTCGAACCGTATCGACGACGTCAGGCCGGGGTCGAGCGGCAAGCCAGTTCCCGGCTACGAGCTGAAGATCCTCGACGACGAAGGAGTGCCTGTCGAGCAGGGTGAGGCTGGGGACCTCTACGTCAAAGGCGACAGCGCGTTGGCCCTTTACTGGGCGCAGCACGAGAAGTCGAAGCGCTCGATCCTGGGCGACTGGTTCTTCACCGGCGACCGCTACAGGGTCGACGGCGAAGGCTTCTACTGGTACGAGGGCCGCTCGGACGACATGATCAAGGTCAGCGGCCTATGGGTATCGCCGATCGAGGTCGAGTCGGCGCTCCTCGAGCACCCGGCCGTGGCGGAAAGCGCCGTGGTCGGGGTGAGCGTCGACGGCTTCACCCGGATCAAGGCCTTCGTGATCGTCAAAGGCGACGCAATCACTGACGATGCGCTTGTGGCCGAGCTCCAGGAGCACTGCAAGTCGCGGCTGCAGCGGTTCCAGTTCCCGCACATCATCGAGTTCGTGTCCGAGCTCCCCAAGACGGTCACGGGAAAGATCCAGCGCTACAAGCTGCGCGAAAAGGAAGCGGCCCCTGCCTAGCCACATCGCGGTCCTTCCATGCGACGGAGCCGGCAAGGAGGTCGTTCCCGAGGCGATCAAGGTGCTGCGCGCCGCGGGCGCCGACCTGGAGTTCCAGGACTACGACGTCAACGCCGACCAGTACATGCGAACTGGCAAGCCCATCCCCGACGGCGTCTGGACGGAGCTGCAGAAAGCAGACGCGATCCTATTCGGCGCGGTCGGCGACCCCCGCGTCAACGACGCGGCTTACCTCGCCGGCGTTCTCCTCAGGCTTCGTTTCGAGCTCGACCTTTACGTCAACCTGCGGCCGGCGAAGCTGTACGACGAGCGCCTCTCACCGCTCCGGCGCGACGATCGCCGGCACGTTGACCTCCTCATCGTCCGGGAGAACACCGAAGGCCTGTATGTCGGGATGGGCGGGCGCTTCAAGAGAGGCACCGAGGACGAGGTCGCGGTCCAGGAGGACCTGAACACCTACCTCGGAGTGACGAGGATCATCGAGTACGCGTTCGGGGTGGCGGAGCGCGAGGTCGTGATGGTCGACAAGGCCAACGCCATGACGCACGCGGGCGCGCTCTGGCAGGACCGCTGGAGGGCGATCGCCAGGAAGCACGCAGGCGTCAAGACTCGGCATCTGTACGTGGACGCGGCCGCGATGCAGCTTGTCCGCGACCCAAGCCAGTTCGAGGTCATCGTCACCGGCAACCTTTTCGGCGACATCCTCTCCGACCTGACGGCGGAGCTGATCGGCGGGATGGGCATCGCCCCTTCGGGAAACGTGAACCCGGAGACGAAACGCGGCCTGTTCGAGCCCGTGCACGGCACCGCGCCGGACATCGCCGGACGAGGACTCGTGAACCCGATCGGGGCGATTTTGAGCGCATCTATGATGGTTAGACACCTGGGTCACACCGATATGGCTACCGCGATCGAGGGTGCGGTCGAATCGGCCATTCGCGCGGGAGAGACGACGCACGACATCGGCGGGAGCCTGTCGACCTCAGAGTGCGGAGATGCTGTGGCGAAGAGGTTGAGGGATTGACGATGGGCATGACCATGACGGAGAAGATCCTGGCCCGCGGGGCAGGCCGCGACAGCGTGCGCCCCGGCGACCTGCTGCTGGCGAAGGTCGACTTCGCCATGGGCCACGACCTGACCATCCCCCCGGCCGGAAAGATCATGCGCGAACAGATGGGCGCTGAAAAGATCTGGGACCCGGAGCGGGTCGCGGTCACGCAGGACCATTTCCAGCCCGCGAAGGACGCGGCCAGCGCCACGCTCGGCCGCCTCACGCGCGAGTTCTCGCAGCAGATGGGCATCAAGTGGTACTTCGAGGTCGGGCAGGGGGGCATCTGCCACACGGTGCTGCCCGAGAACGGGCTTGTGCTCCCCGGCGAGCTGGTCGTCGGCGCCGACTCGCATTCCTGCACGTACGGCGCGCTGAACAACTTCGCGACCGGGATCGGGTCCACCGATCTCGCATGCGTGTTCGCGCTCGGTGAGCTGTGGTTTCGCGTCCCCGAGACGCTCAAGTTCGTCTACCACAACCGGCTCCAGGAGTGGGTCGAGGCAAAGGACCTGATCCTTTACGTGATCGGCAAGATCGGCGTCGACGGCGCGCGGTCCAAGGCGATGGAGCACGTAGGGGAGGCGCTGCGCCACATCGACATGGAAGCGCGCCTGACGATGACCAACATGGCGATCGAGGCCGGCGCGAAGAACGGGATCATGGAGTTCGACGAGGTCACCAAGGAATACCTCGACGGTCGTGCCAAGCGCCCATACACGCCGGTGTCCTCGGATCCTGACGCCGAGTACGAAAGGGTCTTCGAGTTCGACGCCGAGAAGGTCGAGCTCGGCGTGGCCAAGCCGAT
Source organism: Verrucomicrobiia bacterium (assembly GCA_035637495.1). GTDB lineage: Bacteria > Chloroflexota > Dormibacteria > Dormibacterales > Dormibacteraceae > 40CM-4-65-16. The sequence goes on along the minus strand of DASPXA010000033.1, from coordinate 31,937 downwards.
GTCACCCGACAATTACGCGCCCCTATCTGAGGTTGCCGGCACGAAGCTGGACCAGGTCTTCATCGGCTCGTGCACCAACTCACGAATCACCGACCTGCGCCGTGCGGCGGCCGTGCTCGAGAATCGCAAAGTCGCGCGGGGCGTCCGTCTGATCATCACTCCCTCCTCGCACCAGGTCGCGATCCAGGCAGAGAGGGAGGGCCTCATCCGCACCTTCCTCGCCGCGGGCGCGGCATGGACTACGGCGACGTGCGGCGCGTGCCTCGGCGGGCACATGGGCGTGCTCGGTGAGGGCGAGGTCTGCTTGAGCACGACCAACCGCAACTTCCCGGGACGGATGGGCCATCCAAAGGCTCTGGTTTATCTCTCTAATCCCGCCGTGGCCGCGGCAAGCGCGGTGACCGGCGTGATCAGCCACCCCAGCGAAGTGCTGGAGAAGATGCCCGCTGGTCTTGCGTGACCCCTGCCATCTCACGCGAGTGCCGGCGCTCGCGGGTTTCGCGGGCCTTCGAATGCCGCCAGTGCCGGCAGTCGCGGGTTTGAGCCGGCGGTGACCCTTCCGAAAGTCGTCCGAGGCCGGGCCTGGAAGTTCGGCGACAACATCGACACCGACCAGATCATCCCGGCGAAGTACGCGATCTACTCGCTCGATGAGAAGGAGCTCGGCAAGCACGCGATGGAAGGCGTGCCCGGACGCGACACGTGGGCGTCGCAGGTAGCGCAAGGTGACATCATGGTCGGGGGCTCGAACTTCGGCTGCGGCTCCTCGCGTGAGATCGCCCCGGTGGCGATCCGCGGCGCCGGCGTCTCCCTCGTGCTCGCGGACTCCTTCGCGCGCATCTTCTTCCGCAACGCGATCAACATGGGCTACCCGATCCTGCAATCCCCCGCGGCCGCCGAGGCGATCGAGGACGGCGACGAGCTGGAGGTCGACCTCGACGAGGGCGTGATCCGCAACTTCACGAAAGGCGACGAATATCGCGCCGAGCCTTTCCCGAAGTTCATGAACGACCTGCTGCGAATGGGCGGGCTCGTGCCGTGGGTGCGCAAGCGGCTGGAAGAGCGCAAGCGTGTGGCCGCGACGCGTGGATGACGTCAAACCGGTCGACCTGCAAGAGCCGCTCGATGAGCTGGCTCGCGACCCGAAGCGCTTCTCGCACGACCTGAGCTTTCCGCCGCCCGAAAAGATCCGCATCTATGACGACACCCTTCGCGACGGCGAGCAGATGCCGGGCGTGGCGATCACTCCGAAGAACAAGTACGAGCTCGCGCGCATGCTCTCCGACATTGGCGTGCATGTGATGGACGTCGGCTTCCCCTCGGTGTCGGAGGGAGAGCGGGAAACGCTGCGGCTTGTCCTCGAGGGCCGCAAGCGGGGCGAGGTGCGGCCCGACCTCGAGGTCGTGTGCATGATGCGCTCTACCCGCGGCGATATCGACGCGACGATGCGCGTGATCGATTCGCTTGGCTATCCGCGGGACGAGGTCACGTACTTCATCTTCACGTCGGCGTCAGACCTGCACGTCAAGTACAAGCTCGGCAAGACGCTCTTGCATCGGGACGGCATACCCGAGTCGGAATGGCTCGAGCTTCCCGTCTCGTACTACCGCGAGGCCAACCTCCGCATGATGTGTGAGGCGATCAGGTACGCGCGTGAGCAGGGTGCGACCTCGATCGAGTTCGGCGGCGAAGACGGCAGCCGCGCCGATGTCGATTACATCGCCGAGATCCATCGCGAAGGGTTGAAAGCCGGCGGCACAAGGCCCTCAACGCCGGACACCGTCGGCTGCTATTCGCCGTTCGCGGTGCGTGAGTACATCCCCGCCATCAAGGCCGCCGCGCCGGAAGCGCCGCTCGTCGTGCACTTTCACAACGATCTGGGCCTTGGCGCGTGGAACACCGTGACGGCGCTCGGCTCAGGCGCCGAGGTCTTCACCACCAGCGTCAACGGCATCGGTGAGCGCACCGGCAACGCGCCGATGCACCAGGTCCTGCTCCAGCTGCGGTACCTGTTCGGCATCGAGATCCCCGGCTTCAAGTACGAGAAGCTGCGCACGCTGGCGCGGAGCCTCGAGCGCATGAGCGGCGTTCCGGTTCAGCCGACGGAGCCAGGCATCGGGCTCAACGTCTTCAGTCATGAGTCGGGGATCCACACCGCCGGAATGCTCATCCATCCCGCGATCTACCAGTTCATTCCGCCTTCCGACCTGGGCGCCGAGATCGCCTACGTATACGGCAAGCATTCGGGCGCGCTGGTCATCGAGCACGCGCTGCGCCACGCGGGAATCCGGCCCGAGCCGGAGCTCGTCGGAAAGGTGCTGGCCGAGGTCAAGCGAATCCGCGAGGAGCGCGCCGAGCGCACCGACTTCTCGGATTTTCACCGCCAGTACTACGATCACCTCAACCGCATGGGATTGACGGCGGAAGAGGTGGTCGACATCGCGAGGGCGCTGACCGCCTGATGGCTACCGCGACCCGCGCCGAGACGGCGATGCGCGAGCAGTACCTGAACCTCCACCGCTGGATGTGCATGGCCAAAGCCCTTGACGACCGCATGCATATCCTTGTCAAGCAGGGACGGGCGCCATTTGTGGGCTCGAGCCGCGGCCACGAAGGAATCCAGGTCGCGTCCACGGCCGCGATCGGCCCCGACGACTGGCTGGTCCCGCACTACCGTGGCCTGGCCAACGCGATCGTCCGTGGCCTGACCATGAGGGAGTGGATGCTCGCCGTCTTCGCCAAGGCCGGTGATCCCCTGTCCGCCGGCCGCAACATCCCGGGCGGCTGCTACAGCTATCGCAAGCTGAAGATCGCTTCGGTCTCCCAGGTCGTCGCCAGCTGGATACCGAAAGCGTCCGGCATCGCTTACGCCTCGAAGCTCACGGGCGACGGCAGCGTGACCCTCTGCACGTTCGGCGACGGGGCCACGAGCCAGGGCGAGTTCCACGAGGGCATCAATTTCGCGGCCGTCCACCGCCTCCCTGTCGTCTTCGTCTGCGAGAACAACAGCTATGCGATCTCGGTGCCGATCCGGCTGCAGATGGCCAACCCGAATGTGGCCGACCGCGCGGCAGGTTACGGCATCCCAGGGGTCACGGTGGACGGGACCGACGTTCCTGCCTGCCACGACGCGTGTCGTGAGGCTGTGGCGCGGGCGCGCCGCGGCGAAGGGCCGACCCTGATCGACGCCAAGATCTGGCGCATCAACTCGCACACCTCAGAGGACAACCAGGTGAAGTACCGGCCCAGGGAAGAGCTGGACGAAGCGTCGCGCCACGACCCGATCGTCAGGTTCACCGCGTGGCTGATCGAGAGGCGCTGGATCACCACCGAGGGCGCGGCCGGCATTCAGGCCGCTTGCGACCAGGAGGCGTCCGAAGCGGCCGACTGGGCCGAAGAGCAGCCCGACCCGGTACCCGAAGACGCGTTGAAAAACGTCTTCGGCTGATCTCGACCCAAACTCAAGAACGGCTAGTTAGACTGACGAGCGATTTTGGACAAAGAGCCTCCGCCCCCGGATGATTCGACTCCTCCGGATAAAGATTCCGAGGAGCCTGCCGCCGCCGTCCCGACGAGCGAGACGACGCCGGTCTGGGCCCACACCGTCCCGGTAGAACCCGCCGAGGACAGCGAGCCGACCGCGCCTGACGACGAGGACGAACCGGCCCAGCCCGCGTTGCCGATGCAAAAGGGCGATCCGGACTGGTCGAAGGCCGAGAGCTCAGCCGACGGCGAGGGCGCGAAGTCGACGCCGGAGTGGGCCGAGACGGTGCCGACCGAGCCGGATGAGGAGCTGGATCAGGCGACCGCCACGGCCGAGCCATTGGGAGAGAAAGCGGCCGAGCCCGAGTCAGAGGCTGAGCCCGAGCCAGAGGCAGAGGCTGTGCCTGAGCCAAAGGCTGTGCCTGAGCCAAAGGCTGAGCCTGAGCCAGAGGCTGAGCCCGAGCCAGAGGCTGAGCCTGAGCCTGAGCCCGAGCCGGCGAGCGCCACCCAACCTCCGATGGTCGACGCGAGCGAGCCTCCTCCCGCGGTCGCGGCCGACCCGGCCAAGTCAACGTGGCCACCAGCGGCGGAGGCGTCCCCCGCGCAGCCCGCGGAGACGGACATCTGGCCTCCTGAGCCGCCCACCGAGCGGGCGATGCCCGCGTGGCCGCCACCGTCAGAGCTCGAGATACCGGAAACTCCGGCGCAGGCGATTCCAAGCTGGCCCGACTCGTTTGATGCCGTCGAGCCGGCGTCGGCTCCGGCCCCCGCGGCCCAGACACCCGCAACACCGACACCCCCGACGCTGACCCCCGAGCCCCGGCATCCGCCGGTGGCGCCGACCCCGCCCACCCCGGTCGCGTCGACGCCGCCCGCAGCGTCAGCCCCGACAGTGCCACCCGCCGCACCTGCGGCGCTCAGGCACGTGCCCCCGCCTGCGCCGCCCCCCGCACCGCCCGCGGACCCCGCGCCGCCCGCCGCCCCGGCCCACCCCGTCATGCCGGCGCAATCCGGTCCTCCCGGACGGCCCGCGTGGGCGCCTGGTCCGGTGGCCGAACCCGTCCACGATGCCGCGAAGACACCGCCCGGTCCGGTCCAGGTTCCGACGTGGGCCCCGCGCGTGCCGCTTGCCGCCGAGCCGGGGACTCCTACATGGTTCTCGCCGAAAGAGGCGATCCCGCACGCGACCAACATTCCGACTTCCCAGCCTGCCCGGGCCCCTGCACCCGCACCATCCCAGCCGGTTGCCCCGACTCCGCCGGGAGGGGGCAAGCTGCCCGTCGCCCCGCTGCCGCCTCCGGCTCCCGCCCAGCCCGCGGCGAAGTCGACCTGGGAGGTCGTCGATCAGAGACACCTGGCCGAAAAGCCGCAGGGCCCGACCGCCGAGGATCGCTCTTACGCCGAGTGGTTCGCATGGGCGAAGCGGGGAGGAGCTCCCGCCAGCGCGTGCCACGCGGCCGCGCAGGGTGCGTTCAAGGCGCTCTCGTCAGGCAAGGACGTGACGACGGCGGTGCAGTGGGCGACCGCCGCCATGAGCAGGCCACCGGAGCACGTGTCGTATACCCGCCAGACCTACTGCGCCTGGTTCTCGCTCGCGACCATCGAGCTGAACCTCGACCAGCATCGGTCGCATGCGTTTGCGACCGCTGCCCTGTCGGCGCTGGACGCCGGCCGCGACGCGGCGGCCGCCCACGCCGCGGGACTGGTGGCCGCCGGGATTCACTGACGAGCTAGCGGAGCGACCGCACCTTCCGGCTCGCACCGGTGCCGACCGCGCAAAGGAGGATCATTCCGCCGGCGATCAGGAACAGCAGGGTCGGGTTGACCTCGGCCAGGACGCCCGACGATGCGTAGGCCACCGGTGTGAGCCCCATCGACGCCAGCATCACGATCGACATCACCCTGCCCTGCATGGCGGGGTCGGTTCGCCGCTGAAGCCAGCTGATCCCGAAGGTGTTGACCACGCCGGTGCTGATCCCCGAGAAGCCCATCAGCAGCGACGCGGGGAGGAGGGAAGGCACCAGGCCGACGCCGCTGACGCCGATGCCAAGCCACGTGCACAGCCCGACCAGCAGCAACCCAAACCGCTTCGGCGGCGGGAGGAAGCCCGCGCCGATGGCCCCGAGCGTTGCGCCGACGCCCCAGGCGCCGAACAGGATGCCGAGGCCCGCCGCCCCTGCGCCGAAGCGGCCGTGGGCCAGCGTGGGAAGGCCGACGCCGAGAGCACCGTTGGCCGCGAAGTCGACCACCGCGATGACGATCAGCGTGACGCGGATGCCGAAGTCGGACCACGCGTAGCGGAGGCCGGCGGCGATCTGTCCGCCGAGCCCGCCGTCGGGATGCGACTCGCGGGCGGCTGTCTGCCGAGCCGCAGGCAGCAGAAGGATGAATAGAAAGCCGATCACAAAGCACAGCGCGTCGGCGGCGAACGCCCAGCCGATTCCGAAAGCCGCGACGATCAGGCCGCCGAGGACCGGGCCGACGATGACCGACGCTTGCCCGGTCACGTTCATGACGGCGTTGCCCGGCTCCAGCTCGTTGTCGGCGACGATCCTGGGCAGGATCGCGCTGCGGGCCGGCATGAAGAACGCGTCGACCACGCCGAACACGAAGGCGATCACGAAGACCTGCCACATCTGAGCGTGGCCGGTCAGAACAAGGATCGCGAGCGGCCCGACGAAAGCCGCGCGCAGACCCATCGATCCGAGCATGGTCACGCGGGCGGAGATCCGGTCGACCATCGCGCCGCCGACCATCATCAGGACGGCTCTCGGCAGGGACTGCACCACGAGCACGGTGCCCAGGGCCAGGCTCGAACCGGTGAGCTGAAGGACCAGCCACGCCATCGCGATGTAGCTGAAGAAATCGCCGAACAGCGACAGGGTCGTCCCGAGCCAGAGCTTGAGGAAGGCGCTCGATCGCAGGACGGACCACGGACGCGGCCGAGTTGAACTGGCAGCTGGAGACAAAACGACCTCTTCCATCACTTGTTCCTTTGAGCTGAGTTGGTGTTGGTGCGGCTAGCGGAGGCGCCGCCGGTCGCGACCTGTGGGGTCGATGCGGTCCGCCAGCCGGCGCACGTATCTCGTGAGCAATCCGGTGCGCGAGTGCGCGTAGCTCGCGATGGCGCGCGCCTCTACCATCCGAGCGCGCTGCTCAGACAGCATCCGCGCGAAGTCTTCCGGGCCGGGTTCCATCGGGATCATGGTCAAACCTCCTTCGTATCGAGGCGTCGCATCGCCTCGTCGATGTCGATCTCTCCGCGAGCGACCTGTTCCATCAGCTCGACGCGTGAGGGAGCGGGAGCGGCAGGCCGCTCGATGCCGAGCCTCGCCAGCAGCGCATCGAATCGCGCCCGTGCTGTCGGATAGCTGACCCCCAGGTGTCGCTCGAGGTCCTTCATGTTTCCGCGCGACGCGAGGAAGACCCGCAGCACGTCGCGGTCCTCGTCGGTGAGGACGCAGAACTCACACGATGCAAACGCTCCCGACAGCTCGGTCGAGCACGACGGGCACGACAGCCGCGTCACGGCCAGCCGCGTGTTGCAGACCGGGCAGTTGGTGGGGGGACGGCGGGGCGCGGTGCGAGCCATCACTCCACGCTCACCCTGACGTTGCCCATCGTGCAGTCGATGTCGAGGCTCGCGGCGCCAGACCCGATGGTCACCGCCTTCGAGTTGTTGGCGGCGATGCCGGCGCCTTCGATCGAGACTTTGCCCATCGTCGCGCGGGCCTTGATGCGCACATCGGAGCCGCGGTCGAGGCTGACCTTGACCTGGCCCATCTCGCACCGGATGGCGCTCACACCTGAGTCGACGCGGCCGCTCGCGTTGATGTTTCCCGCCGCGACGGTGAGCTTGATGGGGCCGCGAAAGTCACTGACGGTGCAGTTGCCGGCCTGGACTTCGCTGCTCATCTCGGAGTGGACGCCCGTCACGCGCAGGTTTCCGGCCTGCACCGTGGCCGCCAGGGGCAGCGACGGGTTCATGCGCACGGTCAGCTTGCGGCCGAAGTCGAAGCCGTTGATGATGACGCGGCCCTGCGGGCGGCTGAACTCGAAGCTGGTGTCCTCGGTGACGGGGGACTGCTCGATGATCAGGGTGTCGCCTTTCTGCCGTGCGCGGTGGGGTCCCTCGGCCACCGCGGAGGCCACGGTCGGGTCGCCGACGACCTCGGTGTTGCCGAAGCGGGACACGACCTTCACATGGCCCACACCGGCGGTCGCGGTCTCGGCGGGCGGCGCGGAAGGTGTTGCGGCCGGGGCGGGAGCGGACTCCAGGGCTTCCAGGCGGGCGGCTCCCTCCTCGGCCGTGAGCTTGCCGGCGGCCACCTGGCTCAAGATTTCACGCTGCAGGTCCTTCATGCGCCTAATTAGAAAGCACGCCTTGCCAAATTGTCAAGTCTGAGCGCAAAAATATCAGATTTGAACCGGAGATAAGCTACGGGGATGGCGGGAAGGAAGACCAGGATCGGGGTCGTCGCCGACACGCACTGCCCGGAGTTCATCGACACGTTGCCCGACCGGGTGTTCAGGGCGCTGAGCGGTGTGCAGGTCATCGTCCATGCCGGCGACGTGACGGAGGCGTCCACGCTCGAGCAGCTGGCCGCGGTGGCGCCGGTGGAGGCGGTGCGCGGCGATCACGACGAGGCGCTTGCCTCGCTGCCGGAGACCCGCGAGCTCGTCGTCGAAGGGCTGCGCATCGTCGTTGTCCACGGCCAGCGATCGCGTTGGATCGAGGAGCCGCAGACGTTGCTGTGGACGCTGAGCCTGGGGTTCTTCAAGCCGCACCAGGGTCTGCCGCGGAGCCTGCGGCGCCGATTTCCAGACGCCGACGTGATCGTGTTCGGGCACACGCATCGCCCGCACGCGTACAGGGTCGACGGCGCGCTGCTGTTCAACCCGGGAGCGGTGCATCAGTGGAATCGATCGACGGCGAGGAGGCGGCTCGCGCAAAAGCCGGGATGGTTCGAGTGGTGCTGGCTCCAGGTCGCCCGATACATGGTCCGATCCGAGGAGCCGACGGTGGGCATCCTCGAGATCGACGAGGACGGAATCCTGCCCAGGATCATCGGCATCTAAGCTCTAGCTCCGTGTCCGTCACCTACCGCGCCGCCACGCTCGACGACGCCGCCCTCGCGTCGGACGTGATGACCGCCGCGTATCCGGACCTTCCGCAGGATCCGGTCCTCACGCGATACCGGTGGGAGCACCCGCGGACCGGATACGACTACGCACGTTTCCTTGCCGTACGCGGCGGTAGGCCGATCGGATACCTCGGTTGGGTGCACGGGCCGTGGTCGAAGCTTCCCGACCGCCACTGCGAGGTGGAGGCGTGGCTCGACCGCGACGCGCACGATCGCGACATGCTCGGTGAGATGTGGGACTGGATCGGCACGAAGGCGGTGGAGGAGGACGCCCGGCTGCTGCTCGCCTACTCGGCCGAGGACGAGCACGATGCCCTGGACGCTCTCGCGAGCCTGGGTTACGAGCGGGCGCGCTCCGAGAAGGTGTGGGAGCTCGACCTGAGAGAGCGTGGTCCAGGGCTGATCGACGAGGCGGCATCAGCTCGCGCCGCAATCAAGGGCGCGGGCTTTCGGTTGCTGACCGTCGCCGAGTGGAACGACCCCAGGAAGATGGAGAAGCTGCACGAGCTCAACAGCATCACCGTGCAGGACGTTCCGCACACGTTGACGATCGTGCCCGAGCCGTTCGCCGATTTCGACCGCCGCGCCGGCGCACCGGACCGGCGTCACGACCGCTGGTGGATCGCGGTCGAAGGCGACCGCCCTATGGCAATGACCTACCTGAAATTCCCGCCCGTCCGGGGCACCGTGTGGACCGGCTACACGTGCACGCACCCGGACTTCAGAGGCCGCGGCATCGCCCGCGCGATCAAGCTGCAGAGCCTGGCCCAGGCCGCGGAGCTCGGCGTGCCGGTGGTCTGCACCGACAACGACGCCGAGAACGCGCCGATGCTGCACATCAACGAGAGGCTGGGCTACCACGGCCGGCCGGGATTCGTCGAGCATCACAAGCGGGTATGAACCTCAGAGCAAATACAGGTGCCTAAGACCAAGGACTTCTACGAGGTGCTGGGCGTGCCGCGGGCGGCCACGCAGAAGGAGATTTCCGCTGCCTTCCGCAAGCTGGCGCGCAAGTACCACCCGGACCTGAACGCCGGCAACAAGGAGGCGGAAGCTCGATTCAAAGAGCTCTCTGAGGCTCACGAGGTGTTGTCGGACACCAAGAAGAGGAAGCTCTACGACGAGTTCGGCGAGAACTGGGCGTCGGCCCAGGCCGCCGGCATCGACCCCGAGACGGCGCGCGCGGGCGGTGGCTTCCGGCCAGGGGGCGGGGGACCGCGAGTCGAGTACCGCACTGTCTCTCCGGACGACATCGAGGACCTTTTCGGCGACAGCGGCGGGTTTGGCGACATCTTCGGCTCGATCTTCGGAAACGCTCGCGGCCGCACCCGCACGCAGCAGCCGCTCGACGTCGAGGCGCCGATCACCGTGAGCCTGGGCGAGATCTACCGAGGCACGAGCCGCACCGTCGAGCTGCCCGGCGGACGGCGGGTCGAGGTCAAGGTTCCCGCGGGCGTGAAGGAAGGCACGGTGCTTCGGGTGCCCGGCCTTCGCGCGACGGTCCAGGTCGCGCCGGACCCGGTGTTCACGCGAGAAGGCAAGGACGTTCGAGTCGTGGTCCCGGTTCCGCTGCACGTCGCGCTGCAAGGCGGAGAGGTGGCGGCACCCACGCTCAAGGGCGGCCAGGTCAAGTTCAGGGTCCCGCCTGAGACACAGAACGGGACCAAGATCCGGCTGCGCGGTCTGGGCCTTCCAGATCCGAAGGGCGGCCCTCCGGGAGACATGTACGCAGAGGTGCGCGCGCAGCTTCCAGTGCCGATGGACGAGCGGACGCGCAAGTGGGCGGCAGAGCAACCGATCTGAAACCGCACCGGTGAGCGCCGCCCAGCTCACGCGGCGCCTGCTGCTGCCGCTTGTCTTCATCTCCGGCATGGCCTCGCTTGGCGTCGAGTTCGGTGCGTCGCGGCTCCTCGCCCCTTACTTCGGCACCAGCCTTTACGTGTGGGGCGTGCTGATCGGGCTGATCCTGATCTACCTCTCGGCCGGGTACGTGATCGGCGGGCGGCTCGCCGACCGGCATCCACGTGACGAGGTGCTGTTCCAGATCACCGCGTGGGCGGGATTGTGGATCGGCATCATCCCTCTCGTCAGCTACCCGATCCTCCTGCTCTCTCAGCAGGGCTTCAAGTCGCTGAGCGTGGGCCTGGTGGCGGGAACGCTCTTCGCCGTCGTGATCCTCTTTGCGGTGCCGGTGATCCTGCTCGGATGCGTCAGCCCGTTCGCGATTCGCCTCCTGCTGCGTGACGTCGAATCCGGCGGCAACACCGCCGGCCGCGTCTACGCGCTGTCCACCGCCGGCAGCATCCTCGGCACATTCCTTCCCGTGTTCTGGTTCATTCCGAGCTACGGCACACGCCCGACCCTCGAAGGATTCGGGCTGGTCCTGGTGGCAATCTCGGCGGCCGGGTTGTGGCCGTGGCCGCGCCGCCGGTTCTACGCGGCCTTCGCGGCGGCGGTCATCCTGGCATGGATCCTGCTGCCCTCGGGCATCAAGCCGCCGCAGGTCGGCCAGCTCGTCTACGAGAAGGAATCACCCTACGGATACATCCAGGTCGTCCGCGACGGATCGAAGACCGAGCTGATCCTCAACGAAGGCGAGGCGATCCACTCCATCTACGACTCGCAAAACCTGCTCACGGGCGGGCCGTGGGATTACGCGCTCATCGCCAGCTCGTTTCATCCGGCGCAGGACTCGGAGGTCCCCCCGAAGGATGTCGCGATCCTCGGCCTCGCGGGCGGCACCGCGGCGCGTCAGCTCACCTCGGCGTACGGATCCACCGTGCAGATCACCGGAGTCGAGATCGATCCCGACATCCTCGACGTCGCCCACCGCTACTTTCACCTCGACGAGCCGAACGTGCACCCGGTCGTGGCCGACGCGCGCTACTGGCTCGACACGCAGGCAGGCGAGTACGACGTCGTGTTCATGGACGCATACCGGCAGCCATACATCCCGTTCCACCTGACGACGCGGGAATTCTTCAGCGAGGTGCGGGCGCACCTGCGACCCGACGGCGTCGCGGTCGTCAACGCGGGCCGCACCGCGACCGACTACCGTCTCGTCGACGCCATCGCGAGCACGATGGCGGCGGTCTATACGAACGTTTTCCTGGTCGACGTCCCGGCTTTCAACAACACGCTGGTGTACGGAACGATGGAACCGGTCACGATCGCGGACGTCGAGCACAACCTGGGCCTCGTCAACGCTCCCCTCGCGCAGGACGTCGCGCGGAGCGTGCTGAACGAGGGCAGGCTACGAGTCTCGCCCTATCACGACCAGGTCTTCACCGACGACCTCGCGCCGGTGGAGCGGCTGATCGACGAGATCATCTTCAGCTACGTCACCGGTCGCTGAGCGCGCCCTTCACCTGTTCCCCCGCCAGCGACTGATCGGGAGAGAGGCACAGCAGCCGCACCCGGCCGGACGCCACGAGACGGTCGCTCTCATCGAGCACCTGGGCCTGCCAGACCTGGGTCTGCCGGCCCCGTGTGACAGGAGTGGCGACTGCATGGAGCCTGGCGCCCGCGCGCACGGCTCGAATGAAGCTCGTGCTGTTCTCGAGCCCGACCACGTGCTGCCCATGCTCGCGAGCGAAGAGGAAGGCGCCCATCGAAGAGAGGGTCTCGATGATTCCGCAGTGCACGCCGCCATGGACGATGCCATAACCCTGCAGGTGCTCTCGTCCCACCACCAGCTCTGCGCGGACCTCGTCTTTGGTCGCGTAGGTGATCGTCACCCCCATGGCCTGCACCCATCCCTCTGGGATCTCGTTCAGCTGCGCTGCGAAGTCCTGCGCCACCGATTGAATCCTAGTGAGGACAAAAAACTGAGGGCCCGGCAAGCCCGGGCCCTCACGCGTCTACGTTCGCAGTGCTACCGCCTCCGACTCCAGGAGCCGGATTCGGATCTGGAAGCCCTAGAGGCTAGAAGCTGCCTTCCTCCCGAGCTCCCGGCTGGCAAACGAGGCGGCTGGCACCACGACAAGGTTTATCCAAGCTCCGCCTCACCTCCTTTGCCCCACGGGCGTTGAACTTCGCAGCAAATCTTACCCGAATAAACTGTGGCCTCGATGCCTCGCCGATACGTTGCCGTGTGCGGCGCCTCGGAGGCGACCCCTTCGCAGCTGGAGGTGGCGCGCGAGGTGGGCAGGCTCCTCGCCCGCAACGGAGCCGTCGTGCTCAACGGTGGTTTCGGCGGCGTGATGAACGCGGCGAGTGAAGGCGCGGCGAGCGAAGGTGGGACGGTGATCGGTGTTCTGCCTGACACTGATCGACATGGGGCGAACGAACACCTGACGTTCGCGCTCGCCACAGGGCTCGGTCAGGCGCGGAACGCGGTGATCGTGACCGCGGCGGACAGCGTGATCGCTATCGGCGGGGGATGGGGGACGCTGAGCGAGATTGCAATCGCGCGCCGGTTGGGCCGCGCCGTCTTCGCGCTCGAAACATGGGACGTGAAGGGCCTCGAGAGAGTCGGCTCGCCTGCGGAAGCGGTGAAGCGTGCCCTCGAGGCTTAAACGCGTCAAGAAGCGGGTCATTCAGAAGCCCGACGGGCGCTACCTCATCTACTACGAGCAACCCAGAACGTGAGCGAGCTGCGGTGGAATCCCCTGCTCGAAGAATGGGTCACCGTGGCGCCGTGGCGCCAGGACCGCACCTACCATCCGCCGGCGGAGCACTGCCCCCTCTGCCCGACCAGGCCAGGTCAGCCGGAGACCGAGATCCCAGAGCCGACGTACCACATCGTCGTCTTCGAAAACCGATTTCCGTCGTATACGGGCGACCAGGGTCGCGCCGAGGTCGTGTGCTACACGCAGGCGCACGACTCTTCCCTCGGAGAGCAGAGCGTCGACCACATACGCGACCTGATCGAGGTCTGGCGCGACCGCACGGACGAGCTCGGTCGCCTGCCCAACGTGCGTTACGTCTACGTCTTCGAGAACCGTGGCGAGGAGATCGGGGTCACGCTGAGCCATCCGCACGGACAGATCTACGCGTATCCGTTCGTCCCCCCGGTGATCCAGCGCGAGCTGGCCGCCGAGTCGAGGCACATGCGCAAGACCGGCCGGTGTCTCTACTGCGACGTGATCGAGGGCGAGTCCGACGGCGTGCGGACGGTCCTGCGTGACGACCGCTGGATCGCTTTCGTCCCGCCGTTCGCGCGCTGGCCTTATGAAGTCCACCTCGCGCCCCTCCACCATCGCGGCGGACTCCTCGACCTCGATCAGAGAGACGACGAGTCGTTCGCGACCAACCTGAAGGGCTTGCTCCTGAAGTACGACCGCCTCTTCAACAAACCGCTGCCCTACGTGATGGCGATGCACCAGAAGCCGCCAGGACGCGGCGCACGCCACCACCACTTTCACGTCGAGTTCTATCCGCCCAACCGCACCAGGGACAAGCTCAAATACCTGGCCGGCTCCGAGCTCGGGGCCGGCGCGTTCATCCTCGATGCACGGGCCGAAGACACCGCCGCGGAGCTTCGTGACATCCAGGTCTGAATGGCGCGGCAAGGCGCCCGGCCGGGTGAACCTCATCGGCGAGCACGTCGACTACCTCGGCGGCGTGGTGCTGCCCGCGGCGGTCGACCGATTCACAGACGTCGCAGGCCGTCCCTCGGATGACTGGTCGATCGAGAGCGACGTCCCCGGCGGCCTTGCCTACGTGCGTGCCATCGGCGAGGAGCTGGACACAGGCCCTCAGTCGGTGCACGTCGTCTCCCAGGTTCCGCCCAACGCCGGCATCAGCTCGTCCGCGGCGCTGCTCGTCGCCCTGGCGTCAGGGATCCGGCCCGACATGGATGGAAAGCAGGCGGCTCTGGCGTGCCAGCGCGCGGAGCAGAGGGCGACCGGCGTTCAGGTGGGCGTGATGGACCAGTTCGCCTCGTCGCTCGGGCGGCGGGGATGCGCGCTGCTGCTCGATTGCGCGACGCTGGAGTACCAGGTGGTTCCTTTTCCGGACGAGGTCGCGATCGCAGTCATCGATTCGGGCGAGCACCGCTCGCTCGCAGCGACGCCATACAACCAGCGCAGGCTGGAAGCCGAGGCGGGCGATCCCAAAAGACGCCGGCACGTCGACTCCGAGATCGCGCGCGTGCACGCCTTCGTGGCGGCGCTGCACGACCGCGACTTCGATCGCATGGGTGAGCTCCTGCAGGAATCTCACAAGAGCCTGCGCGACGATTTCGAGGTCTCGACGCCGAACGTCGACGCGATCGTCGAGCTTGCGTGGTCGCTGGACGGCTGCTACGGCGCCCGCATCATGGGCGCGGGTTTCGGCGGGAGCATCCTTGCGCTGGTCGAACGCGCTAAGACCGACGCGTTCGCTCGGTGGATCGGTCGTCCGGTGCTCATCTGCTCCACGGCCGACGGCGCTTTCGTGAGGGCCGCATGAGCGATTCGCTCTTTATGCCGCTGGCCCAGCGCGCGGCCGGCCGGCGCGAGCTGACCGCCTGGGAGGCCGTGTGGATGCCGCTCGGCGAGGGCGAGGCCGAGAGATTGACGGTCGGGCGCGGCGGCGGGTGGAAACCGATCGAGGTCCCACGCCAGCTGGCGGCGTCGGAGGGCCGGCAGTCGATCTGGTATCGCACCGAGTTCCCTCGACCGGATCACGCGGGCCGAGTCGTGCTGCGGATCGGCGGCGCCTTCCTGGCCACGAACGTCTGGCTGAACGGGCGGCTGCTGGGCTCGCACTACGGATACTTCGCTCCCTTCGGTTTCGACCTCACCCCATATCTCAAACCCGAAAACCTGCTCGTGATCTGCTGCGAGTCTCCGGTCGAGGCACAGCCCGAAAAGAAGCGCCACATCATGGGCCTGTTCAACGATGGCGACCTGAAGCCATACCCGGCTTCTGCGTACTCGAGCCTTCCCGAGCCGTACCGGCTCGAGGTGCCCCTTGGCCTGTGGCAGCCGGTGCAGCTCGAGTACGTGGGTGCGATCGCGGTCGATTGGCTGCGTTTGAAGCCGAGCTTCGAGGCAGGGGATGGACGGTTGGAGGTCGAGGCGCGCCTCCGGAACCTCGACGGTAGGCAGATGGACGGTGAGGTCGAGCTCGTCGTACCGGCACCCGGCCGCGATGCGGTGCGGCTGCGCAGGGACGTGCGGCTGGCCGGCGGAATGGAGGAGACCGTGACCATGCGGCTGGCGTTTCCCGGCGCCAGACGATGGGAGCCGTGGCGATTCGGACCGTCAAACGTTTATCACGCCGACGTGATCGCGCGTACGTCAGACGGCGAAGAGTCGTCGCGCATCGATGACTTGTTTGCGTTTCGCGAGCTGTCGTGGGACATCGGCCCGCGCCGCTGGAGCTTTTCAGTCAACGGGAAGCCGATTTTTCTGCGCGGCGCGTGCTACGCGCCGTCGCACCGGCTCGACGAGCTGAGCGCCCAGGTCTTCGCATCCGACATCGCTGTCGCGAAGCAAGCGAACCTCGACGCGCTTCGCGTCGTCGCCAACGTCCTGCCGAGCGAGTTCTACCGGCAGGCGGACGAGGCAGGATTGCTCGTGTTGCAGGACCTGCCGCTTAGCGGCACATACGTCTATCACGGGCGCAACGACGAAGCACGGTTCTTCGAGAACGCGGCGCGAGAGCAGCAGGCCGAGGTGGTGACGATGCTGCGCAACCATCCCTCGATCGCGCTGTGGATCGCGCACGACGATCCGCCCTGGCTCGCGACGAACTTCGACCTGGGCGACGTGCATTCGGTGCGGCAGAACCACTCGATCGACCAGGACCTGAGGGCTTCGTTCGAGCATCTCGACGCAAGCCGGCCGGCCGTCGCCGCGTCCGGTGACATCGACCTGCGCATGATGCTGGGCTGGTCCGAGGGCACATGGCGCGACATCGGGCTCGTCGAGCCGCTGATGGTGACGGCGTTCGGCGCGCAGTCGCTGCCGGATCTCGAGTCATCGGTTTGGGACGAGATCGGCCGCAGGTGGCCGGTCTCCGACGACGATGCCGCCTGGCGCCACGCCGGCTTTCAGCCTGTCAACTGGGCCGAGCGCGGAGTGGGACTTCCGTCGGCGCACCAGAGCCTGGAGCGATACGTCGAGGCTTCGCAGCTGTACCAGGCGCGGCTCGTGCGTTACGCGGCCGAGCACCTGCGCACGCGGAAGTTCGAGTCGTGTTGGGGTGCGTTTGTGTACCACCTCGTCGACCTGTTTCCGGGCATCGGCTTCGGAATGCTCGACGGCGCACGGCGGCCGAAGCTCGCGCTCGAGGCGCTGACGAAGGCATTCAAAGCGACGCGAGTCATCGTCGAACCGCTGCAGTTCGAAGCGGGCCGACCGTTCGGTATCGTCCAGAACCCGCACAGTCCGTTCGCGGTGAGGTTGGTCATCGTCAACGACGACCCCGAGGTGACGGGTCGCGGCACAGTCCGCTGGTCGGTCTTGCGTGAGAAGGCGGCGGGTGCACGCGGGCTTGACCGCGTTCGCGATGCGATGCAGAAGAAGTCGTACTCGGGATCGGTCGAGGTCGAGGTGCCGACCGCCTTCGAGCCGGCTGTCAGCGCGACAACGATCAGCCTTCCACTGGCGGCTCAGGGTGAGTACCGCTTCGACGCCACCCTCACGGTTTCCGGCCGCGAGCTCGACTCGACCGAGCTCACATTTGCAGTCGCGGCGGCCGGGCCGAGCGTCAGACCGCGGCCCGAGATACCGCGCTACCTGGCCGAGCGGTTGGCGGACCTGCAGAGCTTACGGCCCGAGTCACGCGGCATGAGCTTCGCGCTCGAGAACCGCACGCGCCCCGCGGTCCTCGCTGGAGTGACGGGCTTGCGCCTCGACGGAGTTCTCATCACTGGTCCGCGGCTGCACATCGAAACCAACGCGGGCCTCGCCCCGATGCCGAAGCGTCTCGACCTTCCGATGGGGCGCCGCCTCGTGATCCATGTCGTCACCGGCGACACGCTCGGTGCTGGAACGCATTCGTTGGAAGCCGACGTCACAGTGCCCGGGGTTGCGTCGGGTCGCCTGATCATCGAGAACGGCGCCATCCCGCGTAGAGATAATTGATCACGGTGGCATACTTCAGCCTTACTCATGTCTGACGAAACGCTGCTGCTGCTTTACATCGCGCTTGCGCTTTTCGCCATCGTCGTCGCGTTCCTTTATCTAAGAACTCGGAGGCGCCGAAGCAAGAAGAAGTCGGCGCCCCCAGTCCGTCCCGCGACGCCCAGCAACCAGACGGCCGGCGTCGC
The DNA here is from genome assembly GCA_035637495.1 of Verrucomicrobiia bacterium. Taxonomy (GTDB): domain Bacteria; phylum Chloroflexota; class Dormibacteria; order Dormibacterales; family Dormibacteraceae; genus 40CM-4-65-16. The sequence continues at coordinate 14,108 of DASPXA010000033.1, read as the reverse complement.
CGCGACGTGGGCGCCGCCGACCCCGGCGCGCCCGGCCTCGGTCGCGCCGACGATGGTCGCACCGCCGCCGCAACCGGGAGCGTGGGGTGCGCCCGCGCCGGCCAAGCCCGCGGCCGGTGGCTGGGGATCACCGGCGTCGCCCGCGGTTTCGTCACCCTCGGCGCCGCCAGCCGCTTCGCCGGGATGGGGCGCGCCCCCGTCGCCTGCTCCGGCATGGGGTTCTCCGCCGGGCGCACCTCCTCCCGCCGCGCCGCCGCCTGCCAGTCCGGCACCCTCGTGGGGCTCACCTCCGGCGCAGGCTCCTGGCGCCTCGCCGACCTGGGGCTCACAGGGCTCGCCCGAACCCGCGGCGCCTGCCGCGCCTTCCTGGGGGGCGCCGCCGCCGCAGGCGCAGCCTCCGCCTCCGGCGCCGAGCGCGCCGGCCTGGAATCCACCGGCCTCACCTTCGTGGGAGGCGGCTCCTCAGCCCGCCGCTCCTCCTCCCGGTCAGCCTCCGCCGGGCGCTCCCGCGGGAACCGATTGGGGCGCGCCCGCCGCCTCGGCTCCCGGAGCGCCGCCGACGGTCGCTCCCGCCTGGGAGGCGCCGGGCCAGCAGTCGTGGGACATCCCGAAGACCGAGGAGCCCGCGGCGCCGGCCGCGCCTTCCTGGGTGGCTCCCCAGGCGCCTCCGCCAACCCCGGCATGGGGCGGGCAGTCCGCGCCACCACCTGAACCTGTCGCACCTCCTCCGGCGCCACCTCCGGTGCAGGCGCCGCCTCCCGCGTGGAGCGCGCCTCCCGTTCCCGCATGGTCGGCGCCCGCGGCGGCCGAGCCTGAATCGACGGATGCGGATCTCGCCGCCGGAGCGCAGGCCGCGCCGGTCGCTCCGGCCGCCCCGGAACCACCAGCGCCGCCGTGGCGGCCGCCCGCCGCAGACGGAGGCTCCGACGTGGCCGCGACCATGGTCGCGCCGCCTCCCGTAGACATGCCTGGCCCTCCCTCGGATCGCGAGCCGACAACGCTCATGCCCGCCTGGCAGCCACCCCCGGCAGCCCCACCTCCCGCGCCGCCGCCGCCACCGCTGCCCGAGACCATGGCGATGCCGACCCGGCCGCCCGCCGCCGGCGCCGCAGCTCCGCAGGCCGAGCTGGTCATCGAGTCCGGACCGGATGCAGGGCACACGCACCGCGCCGGAGACCATGCTCTCCGCCTCGGCCGCTCTCCGGACAACGATGTGATCCTGCGCGACCCGGCCACCAGCGGGCACCACGCCCGGCTCGAGCGTCGCGGCGATCAGTTCTGGATCGTCGACCTGGGCAGCACGAACGGGACGTTCGTCAACGGGGAGTCCATCCAGGAGAAGCAGCTGAACCATGGCGACCGCCTGACGGTCGGCCAGAACTCAGTTCAGTTCACCGTTATCGGAGCGTAGTGACAGTCTGGTCCGTTAGGTAGGACGATGCGACTGCGTATCGCGTGGGCCACTGACCCCGGGCTCGAGAGAGAGGAGAACGAGGATTCCGTCGCGGTCTGGCGCAACAAGGCCGGCCTCGACACGCTGATCGTCATCTGCGACGGAATGGGCGGCCACGCCGCCGGGCAGCAGGCCAGCTCCCTGGCGGTCAAGACGGTGACGCGCGTGCTGGCCGAGGACGGAGAGGAGGGTCCCGACGTCGAGCGCCTCAAGCGCGCCTGCAAGGAAGCCAACAAGGCCGTGTTCAACGCCTCGCACGACAACCCCGACTGGCTCGGCATGGGCAGCACGATGGTGATCGCGGCGATCCGCTCCGGTGAGGTGGGCCTGCTGAACGTCGGTGACAGTCCCGCATACCTGTTTCGCAACGGCCTCGCCAAGCTCATCTCGCAGGACCACTCGTGGCCGGCCGAACAGGTGCGCCTGGGCTTGATCAAGCCGGAGGAAGCCGCCAACCACCCGCAGAAGCACAAGCTCACGCGGGCGGTCGGAGTGTGGGACACGGTGCAGGCATACACCGACCGCGTGAAGCTCGAGGAAGGCGACGCGGTCGTGCTGTGCAGCGATGGCGTGGAGACCGCGGGCGTGAGCGTCGACGAGATGGGACGCCTGTTGCTGAGGGACGGGAACCTGGACCGCGGGGCGGAGCGCGTCATCGAGCGGTGCCGCGAGCTGGGCGCTCCGGACAACGTGACGCTTGCGGTGGCGCGCGTGGAGGTCGACGTCACCAAGACCGCGGTGCTGCCGAAGCTGAAGAGCTAGAAGGCTCTCGCCAGCAGCTCCGAGAGGTGTTCGACCTTCATGCTCGCACCACGCGCACGCAATCCCGACTCGATCTGCATCTGGCATCCGGGGTTGGCGACCGCGATCACGTCGGCGTTGGTCGCCATCACGTCTTCGAGCTTCTCCTGCAGGATCTGGTTGGACATCGCGGGCTCGAGCGTGCTGTAAAGCCCGGCCGCGCCGCAGCAGATGTCTGGATGGCGCATCTCCACGAGCTGCACACCGGGCAGCGAGCGAATCAGGTCGCGCGGCTGCTTCTTGATCTTCTGCCCGTGCGCGAGGTGGCACGCGTCCTGGTACGTGACCCGGATCTTGACCTCACGCTTCGGCTCGGGCAGTCCGACCTCGAGCAGCCACTCGCTCAGGTCTTTCACGCGCCCTTTCAGCCCCGGGTAGAAATCCTTGAGGTGCGCGCCGCACCCGGCGGAGTCGACGACGAGCGCGTCGAACGATCCGGCTTCGTAGGTCCGCATGTTCGCCACGCGCAGCCTTTCCGCGCCCGCAAGGTCGCCGTTGTGCGCGAAAAGGGCGCCGCAGCATCGCTCGTCTTGCGGAAACCACACCTCGCAGCCGGCCAGCTGCAGCAGCCTGACCGCGGCCTCATGGGACTGCGGGTAGAGGATCGGCATGACGCAGCCGACGAGAAACGCGACGCGATGCTTGCGCGCGCCGATCGCGGGAGCGACCCCCGTCGCAGGTGGCCTGAAGCGGGTGCGCAGCCGCGGAAGCATCCTCCCGGACCGGGCCACCGACGTGAGGTGCAGCTTCTGCGCAAGGCGCACCGCGGCGCCCGCGGCGCGCAGGCGGCCCGGATGGCCGACGAGCTGCCGCAGCGCGACCCGGCTCGCGGTGCGTTTGAAGGAAGGGCGCCGCATGTCTTCGACATCCGCCCGGCCGGCTTCGATGATTCGCCCGTAAGGAACGCCGGACGGGCACACGGCTTCGCACGTGCGGCAGCCGAGGCAGAGGTCGATGTGCCTGACTTGCGCCTCGTCGAACGGGAGGGTCGAGCGCTTCCACTGGGTCATCAGGTAGATGCGGCCGCGAGGTGATTCGGTCTCGAGCCCGGTGATGCGAAATGTCGGGCACGCATCGAGGCACAGGCCGCAGTGGACGCAGGTGGCGAGGTCGTCATCGGAGAGTCGCGCGAATGGCGTGGTGCTCACACGACGAACCGTCCGGGATTTAGAACTCTGTCGGGGTCGAAGGCCTGCTTGAGCCGGTGCTGAATGCCGAGTGTCGAAGGTGGCTTGCCCCACGCGCCAACTTCACGCATGAAGTCGTCCGGGGCGTCGAGCATGACGAGCGTTCCGCCGGCGGCCTCCACCCTCGACCGCATGTCGATGACGGACGGGGGGCCGGACTCGACGGCCCAGTGCGCAACTCCGACGCCGGGTGAAGCCCACCACTCAGCGCCGGATGGCAACGCCTGGACCGCGCGCCTCAGCTCTTCGCGCGGCACCGCAATGCGGGCCCACGTCGCGGGCGCGCTCCGCGCGTGGTCGTCCCACACCGACCGATCGGCGGCCTTCCAGCCGAGCTCGTCGATCACGCGGCTGACCGCGTCACGGCTGCCCGTGTAACGGGCAAGCACGCGTCCTTTCGAGTCCAGCTCCAGCGCGGAGGGCGCCACCGGCGCCGAAAGTGCGTGCGTGGCCGCGTTCCAACCGCCGGCGCTGGTCACGGTGACGTCGTGCATCGGGATGGGGAAGACCTTGAAAGATGCTGCGACGATGACGCCGAGGGAGCCGAGCGCACCGTAGTGCAGCTTCATCATGTCGTAGCCGCTCACGTTCTTCACGACGCGCCCGCCGCCAGTCGCGAGCTTGCCGTCGGGCAGCGCAACTCGAATTCCGATGAGGAAATCGCGTGGGGATCCGTAGCGAAGGCGCAGCGGTCCGGTCCAACCCGTTGCGAGCAGGCCGCCGATGGTGTGGCCGGGAGAGTTGAACGGGTCGAGCGGCAGGAACTGGCCGGCTTTCGCGAGCTCTTGCTGGAGCGCCTCGAGCGTGATGCCCGCCTCAACGCTCACCACCATGTCCGCCTGCGAGTGCTCGATCACGCGGTCGAGCCTCGTGGTGTGCAGCAGCACGTCGCATCGCTCGAGTGCCTCGCCCATCCCGCTCGCGCGGCCGCCGCCGACCGGCACGACCGCGAGCTTCTGACCGGCTGCGTCCTTCAGGCGCTGCGCGAGCTCTTCCGGCGACGCAGGTTTCTCGATGGCCGGAGTCGTCACCACCATTTCGCCTCGACCGCGAGGCCGGTGCGACCGGCCAGGTGAACGGCTTTGCGCGTAGGGTCGGGGAAGATCTTGCCCGGATTCAAGATCCCGCCCGCGTCGAATACGTCCTTCACGCGATGCATCGCATCGAGGTCGTCCTCGGTGTACGTCCACGGCATGAACGCGCTCTTCTCGAGGCCGATGCCGTGCTCGCCGGAGAGCGCTCCCCCCAGCTCGACGACTGCGCGAAGCATCTCCTCACCCGCCGCCTCGACCTGGGGCAGGACCTCCTTGTCGCGCAGGTCGAAAAGGATGTTGGGGTGGAGGTTGCCGTCGCCGGCGTGAAAGACGTTGGCGACCGGGAGCTTGTAATGCACGCCGATCTCACCGACCGCGGAGAGGACCTGGGGCAGGCGTGAGCGGGGCACCACGCCGTCGTGCAAGTAGTAGTTCGGTTTGATGCGTCCGAGCGCGCCGATGGCGCCTTTCCGCCCGGCCCACAGGAGCTCACGTTCCGCGGGCGTCTGCGCTTCCCGCATCGCGTAGCCCTGGTTCTCCGAGAGGATCCTGCCGATCGACCCCATCAGCTCGCGTGTCGACTCGGCGATGCCATCGACTTCCACCAGCAGCACGGCGCCTGCGTCGGTCGGGTAACCCGCGTGGTAATGCGCTTCCACCGCGCCGACCGTGACCCTGTCCATCATCTCGAGGGCGGCCGGGACGATCCCGTGTCCGATGACCGCCGACACCGCCTGACTGGCCGTCTCGATGCTGGGGAATGCGGCGAGCATGGTCGCGATGCTGGGCGGGATGCGCAGCAGCCGGACCTTGATCTTGGTGATCGCGCACAGGGTTCCTTCCGATCCGACCAGCACGCCACACAGGTCGAGGCCGACGCGGTCTGGCGCGTCGCCGCTCACCCAGTGCACGCTGCCGTCGGCGAGCACGACCTCCATGCCGAGCACGTGGTTGGTGGTCACGCCGTAATAGAGGCAGTGCGGGCCGCCCGAATTTTCGGCCGCGTTGCCGCCGATCGTGCAGGCCTTCTGGCTCGACGGGTCGGGCGCGTAGAAAAGTCCGTGCTGCGCGGCGACGAGCGAGAGCTCCTGGTTTACAACCCCCGGCTCGACGGTTGCGATTTGAGCGACAGGATCGATTTCGAGGATGCGCCGCATCCTGGTCAACTGGAGTGCGATGCCACCGCGGATCGTGACCGCACCACCGGAGAGGCCGGTACCCGCGCCACGTGGAACGACCGGGATTCGGTTCCTCGCCGCGACTTTGACCACGCCGGCCACCTGCTCGGTCGACGACGGGAGGACGACCGCGTCCGGCACTGCGCCTTCGATCGAGCCGTCGCGTTCGAAGATCCGCAGGTCGTTGGGTGCATCGATGACCGCCTGGCTTCCGACGATGCTCCGCAGCTCGGCGCGAACCGAGTCAGGAACCACTCTCGAAGACCTCGAAACGCCGGGTCGTAGAGCCCGGAAAGCTCGGGGCTTCCGTGGCCATGGCGCCGACGATCAGCAGGTCCAGCCAGCGCTTGCATTCCTCGTCGGAGGGCATCCGGTCGGCGCGCTCGAAGATCGCCTCCTGGATTCGCGCGTGCGGCGACACCTGGACCGTGTACCACACGGAAAGGCCGTCGTCGGTCACGGAATGATGCGACTCGTCGACCTTCCGATTGATCGGCAAGCGCATCGGCTTTGCCTCCGCGGCGGAGCGCAGTCGTTCGGCCTCCGTCGCGATGTCGGTCACAAAGTCCAGCTTAAACTCCATTCGATGACCGGCCGAAAGCGCGTGGAGGCGGCGCTCGCGATGAGCGTGACCGACCGGCCGCCGGTCGGTGCGTGGGGCCACACCTACCGGGAGGAATGGTCGCCTGAAGAGCTCGCCGGGATCACGGTGGAGCGCGCGAGGCGATTTGGTTGGGACTACGTCAAGTTCCAGCCGCGGGCGAGCTCTTTCGCCGAGGCGTTCGGCTCGGTCTACCACCCCTCAGGCCATCGCCTGCGCGGCCCGATCCTGATCCGGCCCGCCGTCCCCAACCTCGAGGCGTGGTCATCCGTGGCCGTGGCCAACCGGAAGGCTCTGGACGACCAGGTCGATTCGATCCGTCTCGTCGCTCGGGAGCTCGGACCTGACGTCCCGGTGATCCAGACGGTGTTCAGTCCGGTAACGGTCGGCGGATACCTGGTCGGCAAGTCGCAGTCGCGTGTCGTCCGCGAGCTGCGCAAGCATCCGGACATGGTTGGGCCCGCGCTGGAGCGGATCGCGGAGGCGCTGGTCGATTTCACCCGTCGTTCCGTGCGGGCAGGCGCGGCCGGAATCTTCTACGCGATCTCCGGTTACGCCGGACGCAAGGTGATGCCAGAAGACGTGTACCGGGACCTGGTGTTGCCCTACGACCAGGGGGTTCTGAACGCGCTGCCGGCCAAGGCGTGGTTCAACGCCGTCCACCTCTGTGGCTCCAATCTCAACTTTGGGCTCGCCGTCGACCTTCCGGGGCAGGCGGTGAGCTGGTCGATCCACAACCAGGGCAATCCGTCGCTCAGCGAAGGCCAAAAGATCGCGGGGCGCGCGGTGATGGGCGGGCTGAGCCAGCGCGCGACGCTCGTCTACGGCCCGCCGGCCAGAATTCGTTCCGAGGTGAGTCGAGCTGTGAAAGAGACCGACGGAAGAGGATTGATCGTCGCGCCAGGCTGCTCTGTTCCGCCTCGCGTCCGCGAGACGAATCTCGTGGCGATGGTCGAGGCGATCGCGGCATGAGCCGGGTCGAGGGACTCGCGGAGATCGTCCTGTGGGTGGCCGACATGGAGGCGTCCCTGCAGTTCTATCGCGACCAGTTCGGACTCGAGATCCTGTCGCCGCCGGAGCTGCCCAACAAGTTCCTTATGGTGGCTAAACCCGGCGGCATCCCTGAGATGATCGTGCTGATCCCACATCCGCATCCTGACGACTACTTTCCGACGCACAAGGAGAAGGAGAAGCGGTCCCTGCACCACCTGGCGTTCCGAGTGGATCGCACTACGTACGACGAGCTCGAGAATCAGTTCATCGAGAAGGGGGTGGAGGTTCGCCACGGCGTGCACCCCGTCTTGAAGGGCGTGCGAACTTTCTACGTCGACGACCCGGACGGAAACGAGGTGGAAGTGATCGGTCCCGAGTAGCCGTAGCTTGTAGTCGTATGGATCACGAGCAGCGCGTCGAGAGGCGGAGGGTGCGCTGGTTCTTCGCCGGATTGCTCGTGGTGAGCGCCGTGCTCGACATCGTCGGAGCGCTGCTTGTGCAGCACCAGACCCGGAGCCAGGTCCTCGAGGCGCTGCTGCCGGCAAGCGTCACTCTGGGCGGCCGAACAGGCACCGTGCTGTCGGGGCTTGCGCTGCTGCTTCTCGCCGGAGGAATCGCGCGCGGAAAGAGGATCGCGTTTCGTTTGACGCTTCTCGTTCTGGGCGCCACGATCGCGTTCGAGCTGGTCAAAGACCTCGACTTCGAAGCGGCGTCACTTTTTGCGTGGATCCTGTTCGGTCTTTGGTGGTTTCGCCATCACTTCGAGGCCGACTCGGATCCGTCGAGGATGCGATGGGGGATCATCGTCCTCGCAATCGGGCTCGTGAGCGCCACGGTGTACGCGATCGCGGGCGCGGCGCTGCTTGAAAACCAGTTGCAACCCGAGTTCGGTGTCGTGCGGACAGTGGAGTCGCTGATGGCGGCTCTTGCCGGCAGCCCCACGGCGTATCGGGCGCTGACCGAACGGGCGAACTGGTTTCTCAGCACGCTGCCCGTGGTCAGCTACGCGCTGATCATCTTCGCGCTGACACAATTGCTTCGACCCATGCTGGCGCCGCATCCGGCGGCGGCCGACCGGGAGCGAGTCCACCAACTGTTGAACGTATGGGGACGCAACTACATCTCACACCTCGCCGTGCACGGAGCGTCCAGCTATCACTGGCTTGACGGTGATGGTTGCGTCGCGTTCACCCTGCGAGGGCGCACGGCGCTGGCTCTGGGCGACCCGATCGGACCGCCAGGTGCCGTGGAGCGGGCCGCGCGTACGTTCGTGGCGTACTGCGACCATCAGGACTGGATTCCCGCTTTCTACCAGGTCGATGACGTGGCGCCTTATCGAGCTCTAGGCCTGTCACTCGTGCCAATCGGCGCCGAAGCTTTACTCAGGCCTGCGAGCTTCAGACTGCGAGGGAAAGAACGCGCCGACCTTCGCTACGCGCTCAACCGGTGCGAGAAGGCGGGTGTCCACTTTGTGTTCGGACTTGGGCCGGAGATCGTGACGGAGCATGCCGAACAATTGCAGGGCGTTTCAGGGCGATGGCTGCAGAGTCACCACTCGCCCGAGCTCGGCTACAGCCTGGGGACGCTAGCGACGCTCGACGACCCGGACATCGTGGTCGGGCTGGCGCTTGCTGCCGACGGTCGCCTCGAGGCATTCGTTAGCTGGCTGCCGGTCCCGTTGCGCCGGGGCTGGACGCTCGATCTCATGCGCCGCCGCCCCGACAGCGCATATGGCGTGATCGAAGCTTTGATCGTGAAGTCGATAGAGGAAGCGCGAGGCCGAGGGATCACCGAGCTGAGCCTGGGCATGACGCCGCGGGTCATCGCGTCACCGACGCCCCGCGGTCTCGAGGGGGCCTGGCGCGCGATGTATTGGGGGCTCGACCGGTTCGAGCGCAGCCGGACGCTGCAGAGGTTCAAGGCGAAATTCGGGCCGCGCTGGGAAGACCGCTACATGGTCGTGCCGAGCACATCCACCCTGCCCGAGGTCATGGTGGCGCTGGTTCGCGCGCACCTGCCGCCGATTTCGGCGACGATGGCCTGGATTCGCTCGCTGGTTTCCCGTGAAGGGGCCGAGGCCGGGCGGCGCGCTGTCGCTTAGGCCGCCTGAACCTTGCTATCCGCGGCAGGCTCCGGCGCGCGAGTCCTTAGCGCAAAACCAACGCCGATGAGCAGCAACACTGTGCCGATGATCAGAGTCGTGGGCTCAGGCAGATGCAGGCCGAGCGCTGAATCCAGCGAGTAGGCTCCCGGCCCCGCGATGGCGATGGCCGCGATCGCTGCGAGAATCGAGAGGTTGAACTCGTAGCCACCCTTGCTCACCCAGAACCCGCGCGGCCAGTGGACCAAGGCGATGGCCACAAGCATCGAGCCCGCGATCGCCAGGCTCGGGAATGGTGTGAGCAGTCCAACGATCAAGCCGAGCCCGCCGAGGACCTCCGCGAGCATCGATATCCACGCCCACAGCGCAGCGGGACGGATGCGCATGCGGTTCATGGCGCCTATCCACCCCGTCATGCCAGGACCGCCCCACCAGCCGAACAGCTTTTGCGTGCCGTGCCCCATCAGGATCACGCCGGTGACGATCCGAAGGATCAGGAGACCCAAAGCAATCCCCATCGCCAGTACATACTGGCACTGCTGAGGCCGTATTCCTAGGCATGGGAAAGGGGTGGATAGACTCAGGCGCGGGACGGGCCCGTAGCTCAGTTGGTTAGAGCGGCCGACTCATAATCGGCTGGTCGGTGGATCGAGGCCACCCGGGCCCACCCGCACACCTCAGCTTCTGAGCTCCAGCGCTACCACACGAGGCCTGAGGCGCTGCGGCGGCGCTGCGCCCGGCGCCGCGTCCAGAACCTGCGGCCGACCGTCCGTCGGTCGAATGAGGTGGGCGTGCTTCGTTGGCGCCTCTCCACCGCCGACCGTCTTTCGGCCATGCGACGGTCGAGCCCGCTCCGACGTTCGGCGGGTTCCCCTTCCTGCATTCCCGAGTGAGGTGACCAACTTAGTCAGCCAGGCGTTTCTCGACAATGGGTCGGTCGCCCTATGCGGTCTGCGTGGAGGTCGGGACGTGTAGGTGAGGTGGCTCCCTCGAGGAGCTCCCGCAGAGCGCGGTGATCCAGGTTCTAACATCGCTTCGTGATCCGCGCGATCGCCGCCGACGCGTTGCTGAATCCGGCTACCGGCGAGACAACGCCCGACGCGATCGTCGTCATCGAGGACGGGCGAGTCACCAAAGCCGGCCGCCGGAGCGAAACCCAGGTGCCGCGCGACGCCGAGACGGTCGACGCATCGGGTCTCACCTTGCTGCCCGGTCTGATCGACTGCCACGTCCATCTCACCTCGCTGGGTGAGGGTCTCGATTTTGCCCGCGAGCTGACCACGCCGCCGACCCTGGAGCTGATGCGCGCGGTCCGCGCCGCGAAGCGCACGCTCGAAGCGGGCTTCACAACGGTGAGGGATGCGGCCGGATCGCCGGCGGGGATCCGCATGGCGATCGACGCCGGCTACTTTCCTGGCCCTCGCATGTTGGTCACGGTCAGCGCGCTGAGCCAGACAGGCGGCCACACCGACTCGCATTTCATGTGCGGGGCCGACCTCGATATCCCGCTGCCGGACCGCCCGCACATGACCGTCGACGGCGTCGAGAACATGAGGCTCCGAGTGCGTGAGGTGATCAGGGCCGGCGCGGACTGGATCAAGCTCTGCACCTCAGGCGGCGTGCTGTCTCCGGGCGACCAGCCGCATCATGCGGCGCTGACGCTCGAGGAGATCAAGGCCGCGGTCGAGGAAGCAAGGACGCAGGGGCGCAAGGTCATGGCGCACGCACAGGCCAACGCCGGGATCAAGAACGCTCTCAAGGGCGGCGTGGCGACTATCGAGCACGGCATCTGGCTCGATGGCGACGCGATCGAGATGATGCTCGACGGCGGCAACGCGCTGATTCCGACGCTCGTCGCGCCCCACTGGGTGATTCGCCACGCCGAAGCAGGAAAGATGCCGCGCTACGCAATCGACAAGGCGCGCGCGGTGATCGACGACCACAAGGCGAGCATCCGTCAGGCCATCGAATCCGGCGTCAAGATCGCATTTGGCACGGACACCGGGGTCGGTCCTCATGGCTCCAACGGCGAAGAGTTCGTGCTCATGCACGAGCTGGGGATGGAGCCGATCGAATGCATCCGTTCCGCAACGACCGTCGCGGCCGACACGATCGGCATGCAGGGCGTCGGCGCTCTCCAACCCGGCTCATGGGGCGATGTCATCGGCGTGCCGGGCGATCCGGTGGCTGATCTGGCCCTGCTGGCCAAGCCCGAGAACATCAAGCTCGTCGTCAAGGGCGGCGAGGTGGTCAAGTCGTGAGGCTCGACTGGGCGCTGCTCGCCAACGGCGCGGAGGCGCCACCCAACGGCCTTGTCTACATCCTCGGCGCAGGCTTCGACACGCTCATCCGCGACCAGTATCCGACCCCGTTTGGCGGCGTCGTCGTGCTTCGACTCCAGACCACTCGCCTCGAAACCGAGCGTCCGCACAAGGTCGAGGTTCACTGCACGGATGAGGACGGCCGGGCTGTGCTCCCGACTCCTATCGTGCTCAACCTCCCCGCACGCCACGTGCCGGCGGAGTACCCGCACGGCTGGGACCTGTCGGCAAGCATCGTCATCAACCTGACAACGGTGCCGATCGATCGCCCTGGTTTCTACAACTTCGAGATCCTCATCGACGACCAGCAGGTTCGGACCTTGCCCTTTCGCGCGGTGAAAGCAGCTCCGGTTCAGACGGTTTGACCGCCGCCCTCAGCAATTTCATCGCCGCGTACGGACTCGTCGCCGTGTTCGTTCTGATGGTCTTCGAGAGTTGTGGGTTTCCGTTTCCAAGCGAAGTTGTCATGCCGACCGGGGGTCTGCTCGCCGCGACCGGGCACATCCCAGGTGGCCTCGTCGCGGTGATCGTCGCCGGCGCGGTGGCCAACCTCGTAGGGTCGCTGATCGCATACGCTGCCGCGGCCCGCTTTGGCGAGCCATTGCTGCTTGGGCCTGGTCGCTATATCGGGATCCGGCGCCACCACCTGGAGCTGGCCGACGGATGGTTTCGCCGGTGGGGCTTGCTCGCCGTGTTCATGGGTCGAGTGCTACCCGTGATCCGAACCTACATCTCATTTCCCGCTGGACTTGCGCGGATCGACCTTCTGAAATTCTCGGCCCTCACACTCATCGGCGCGCTTCCCTGGTGCGCCATGCTGGCGCTGGTCGGTTACGAGCTGGGACGCAACTACGACCGGATCAGCGGGCCAATCGAGAAGGGAGCGGTCGTCCTCGCGGTCATGGTCGCGATTGTCGTCGTCATCTGGTATGTGCGGGGTCGCCAGGCGCAAAACGCGCGGAGCTGAAATGCGAGATGTCGCGCGCGGTCTTGCCGTCGCACACCAGGTCGGCCGCGATGTCGCCAATGACCGGTGCGAACTTGAAGCCGTGACCTGAGCACGCGCTGATCACAACGACACGCTTGTCGCGAGCACTGAAGTCGACAACGAAGTTGTGGTCCGGTGTGTTCGTGTACATGCAGGTCAGCGACCGCCTCACGTGACCGCTGACGCCTCGTAGATAAGTCGCGGCCATCAGGCGCAGCGGATCGAGGTCGGCGTCGTCGACGCGGCGCCGGATGTGCTCCGGATCGGTGAAGTCGCCGTCGTGGTGCCGCCCAACTTTGACCGACGATCCGTCGAGAGCCGGGAAGCCGTAGGAGTCGCCGAACTGCTCCGACTGGCGGATGAAGACTGGAAACCGGTCCGGCCCGAACCAATCAGCGTCCCGCGCGATGGAGAGCCAGGCGTGGACCTGGCGCTCGATGCGCAGCGGCAGCCAGTCGATCAGCTCGGGCGTCCACGGGCCGGCCGCCACGACGACAGCGTCGAATTCGCGCAGCAGAGATTCGACGGTAGCGACGTGTTCATTGCGCCGGATCTCTGGGACGAGCTGCAGCATTGAGGTGACGGCGCCTTCGGGGTTGAGGATGCCCGCCTGGCGGTCGAGCACGGCAACATCGCCGTCGTGGGTGATGTGTCCGCGGTAACGCTTGCGCAGCTCGGCAGCGCTCAGCACGTCGATGTCGAGGCCGTGCTCCTTCGCCGACTGCTGTGCGCCGACCACAGCCTCCGACGACGCGCTCCCGATGTACAGCGCGCCTGTCATCCTCAGGAGCTGCGATCCGCTGACGGATTCGAGCTCGCGCCACATCGCGAAGGCTTCCTCGAGAAGCGGCACGTAGAACGATCCTTCGAAGTAAGCGGTGCGGATGATTCGCGACTCGCCGTGCGTCGATCCAAACGCGTGAGGTGGCGAGTGCCGGTCGAAGCAGACGACGTCGACACCGCGTTTGGCGAGGCGCCACGATGTTGCTGCGCCCATGGCGCCTCCACCGATCACGGCGACCCGCATCTATCAGTCCGGCGCGATGCGTGCGATTGCCTGTCCAGGCCTGACCGGATCGCCGACTTCGAGCAGGAGCTCCTCCACGACACCGGCGACGGGGGAGGGGATCTCGGCGTTCACCTTGTCGGTGTGTGCCTCCATCAAGGTCTCGCCCTCCGCCACGTGCTCGCCCTGCCGCTTGCTCCAAGCCCCGACGGTGATCTCCTCGGCGCCCTGCAGCTCGGGCATGACGATCTCGTGGACCTCGACGCTCACAGACCTATTGTGTAGGTTGTTCGCGGGCCTGATCAGGCGGCCCAGCGACTCTCGCCCCAGCGCCGCCTGATCATCACCGGCCGGTCGGGCGGTATGAACTCGACGCGCTCGGCTGCCATCACCACCTGCCAGCCGCCTTCGTGCACCAGCCGATGGTGGTAGAAGCACAGGGCCT
>DASPXA010000032.1:0-10361 GCA_035637495.1 Verrucomicrobiia bacterium | reverse complement strand
ACACCATGCGCCTCGTAACGGATCTGCCTCGAAAGCGGCGAATCGAACGTGTCGTAGACCTTGTCGTAGCCGCGTTCAATGCCCACTGTCGCCTCAAGCCTTCCCGTGATCTGCCTCGTTGTCAAGTGACCGGACTTGAGGGGGAACGTGGCGCGGAGAACCAGACTATGACTCCCCGCGCGTTGTCGTCCGGCGATTCGATCCGAGTCGGGCCAGGCGATAGAGGAATTCGACGCGGTCACTGGTACTTGGGGCCGAGGACCCCGTCTCCCGCTCCAGCCTGTTGCACAAACTGTGCCAAGAATCGTCGAATCAGCCTCTCAGCGGCGCCTTTTCGGCACAGTTCTTAACGGGCAGGGACCCTGCCCATGAACAGCCAGACGTCACATCTCGCCGGAGCCAGGCTGACGAGGTCAAACATGTCGGCGGCAGAACTCTCGATCGTCCGAGATTTGCCCGTCACGTCTACCACCAGGACGGTTGCTGACGTTGCACGTCGCCTTTCGCTGGTCGAGGCAATTGCTGTCTTCGACATGGCGATGCATCGGCGCCTGGTCAGTTCAAGCCACCTACGTGGTTGGATCGCCACGCATTCCGGCTACCGCGGCATCGGCACTTTGCGACGCGCGCTCGATTTCGCGGAGCCGGCCACCGAAAGTCCAATGGAGACGCGGCTGCGATTGCTGCTGGTGCTCTCGGGACTGCCGCGGCCGCACGTCCAGACGCAGCTCCTAGACGAGTTCGGTTTGTTCATCGGCAGACCCGATCTCTACTACCCAGGCAAGCGCCTCGCGATCGAGTACGACGGCGCCACCCATCGCGACAGCCTCGCGGCCGACAACCGAAGACAGAATCGCCTGATCGAGGCTGGTTATCGAATCCTTCGATTCACGGCTGCAGACGTTCTTCTCAGCCCAGCCTCCGTGGTCGGTCTGGTCCGCCGGGCACTTGCTGCACCCTACTGAGGCACCATTGCCGGCGTTGATTCACGAACCCATCTCGCTCGAGGAGGTCCACGCCGCCCGGCGGCGCATCAGTGGCCGCGTCGTCCGTACACCCCTCGTCAGGCTCAACCTCGATGAGGCGCCGGCGGAGATCTACCTGAAGCTCGAAAACCTGCAGCCGATCGGCTCTTTCAAGCTCCGCGGCGCGATCAACGTCCTGGACCAGATGAGCCCGGACGAAGTTGCCCAGGGTGTGTGGACCGCAAGCGCGGGCAACATGGCCCAGGGCCTGGCGTGGTGCGCGCGGGAGAGGGGCATCCCTTGCTCAGTCGTAGTTCCCGACACTGCGCCAGAGGCGAAGCTCAGCGCGATTCGGCGCCTTGGAGCCAACATCGTGCCCGTTTCAATCGATGAGTTCTTCGATGTCTTCAGCACGCGAGAAAAGGAGGGAATGAGCGGAGCGTTTGTGCATGCGTTCAGCGACCGGCGAATGATGGCGGGCAACGGCACCATCGGTCTTGAAATCTTCGAGGACCTGCCTGACGTTGACCTGATGCTGGTTCCATACGGCGGCGGCGGTCTGTCATGTGGAATCGCGTCTGCGATCAAGGCAGTCGCACCGCACGTCAAGGTCTTCGCTTGCGAGCCTGAGACGGCGGCTCCGCTGAACCACTCGCTCAAAGCAGGAAAGCCTGTCGTCCCGCCGTTCCAGCGCTCGTTCATCGATGGCGCAGGCGGACCACGCGTCTATCCCGAGATGTTCGCCCTGGCCTCAACCGTCCTCGACGGCGGTTTTGCAGTTTCGGTGGACAGCGTCGCGAGAGCGGTGGCGCTTCTCGCCGAAAGGAACCACGTCGTCGCCGAGGGAGCCGGCGCACTCGGGGTCGCCGTGGCGATCGGCGGCCTCGCAGGGACGGGCCGGATCTGCTGCGTCGTGTCGGGCGGCAACATCGATGCCGGCGTGCTGGCTTCGATCATCGCCGGTACGTTTCCGCGATCAGCTCGGGAGCCCGACTAACCTCGCGCCTCGACGAGCAGGCTCTGCATGCTCCGCCCGATCCTCCCTCGGCGGTCATAAAGTGCCCCTTCGGCAACACCGGTGCCGTGCGGCTCGAGCCACGTCCGAGCGTCGACCAGCACCCACTCGTCGGCCGGCATCCGGTTCACAAATATGGTCAGGTCGGGGTTCACGAACGATGTCTCGCGGGGATCGACGACGTAACTGATCCCGTTCGGAAAATCGGCCGCGGCGCAGATCCGCAGCAGGCCGCTCGGCTGCTCTCCCGGAATCAGCGGCAGCTTCAGCCTGAACCACGCCCAGCCGGGGGCACCATGCTGCACGTCGCCCGGCCCCCGCGCTTCGACCCCGAGCAGGTGATAGACAGAACCCCTCCTCCAGCTGCCCGACCATTCCTGCAGAGACTCAGGCGATGGATGCGGCAGGGGATCATCTGTAAGAGGCACGTCGACGTCAGCGGTTCGAATGCGCAGGGCGGTTGCACGGGCAACTTCCTGCTCGGCGTTCCACAACGAGGCTTCGACGATTTGCACCTTGCGGCCCGGGCGGACTAGCCTGACCTTCGCCTCGAGTGGCGTCCGGCCGACTGGCCGCATCAGCTCGACGGTCAGGCGCGTGACCATCATCTCCTGGTCCGAGCTGAACCGCTCGATCTCGCGCGCCATCAGCATCGTCGGCGGCCCGCCGTGCATGGCCTGGTCCGACCACGGGCTCAGCGAGGCTTCGGTCGGCAGATAGCGATCCTGTCCGACCGGCTCAAAGATCGACTCGGCCACGGCTGCCGCAAAGTCTGACGAGCCTCCACAACGGGAACACAGCGCGTTCACCTGCCCGCGCTAAGCTGCCAGGCAAATGGCTACCACGATCGCCAACCTCCTGTACCGGGCCATGTACCGATTTGGGTTCAAGCCCTGGGACTCAGGCGTTCCGCCGCCTGAGCTCAAAGACCTGATCGAAGGACCCGCAGCTCGCAGCCCCGGCAAGGCGCTCGACCTGGGCTGCGGTACGGGCACCAACGCTGTCTACATGTCGCAGCACGGCTGGCAGGTGACGGCGATCGACTTTGTCCCGAGCGCCATCGCCTCCGCGAAAGCCAAGGCGAAGGCGGCAAACGTATCTCCGCGCTTCATCGTCGGTGACGCGACGCGCCTCGATCAGCTTGGTGTCGGCGACGGCTACCAGTTGGCGTTCGACCTCGGCTGCATGCATTCGATCCCGATGGAACGGCGTGATGCCTACGTGGCCGGCGTCACCAGGGCGACGGTCTCCGGCGCCGACCTCCTCCTGTGGGCCTTCTACCAGAGGCTCAATTTCGCATTCAATGCGACGGTGACGCGGGAAGAGGTCGATCGGCGCTTTGGTGGGCCGTGGGACGTCGTGCGCGCGTGGGGCGGGGAGGAGCCGGACCGCTTTCCAGGGCGCTGGTACCACCTTCGCCGCCGCTAACTCGCTCCCTGGCCACCCGGCGCCTCATAAACTGTTTGCCCGCGTTTCCCGAAGGAGGTTTGTGTCGATGGCCCGCACCCCGCTGCTGAGACGTTTCCAGGCCCTTGTCGCTGATTTCGAGGAAGCAGAGCGATCCGGTCGCTCGCTGCAAGAGGTCCGCGAGGAGCGCCCTCAAATGGGCCTTACGCGACGCGATTTCCTCAAGGTCACCGGCGCCACGGTCGGCGCGGCGGCACTCGGAGGGCCGGTCGCGGCGCTGGCCTCCAGCGGCAAACCGAGTGGCAACCAGGGGCGGATCGCCGTCATCGGCGGCGGCATATCGGGCCTGAATGCTGCGCTAACCCTGCAGGACGCAGGCATCACCTCCACGGTCTATGAGGCCTCGGGCCGCGTCGGCGGGCGCATGCACTCCGATACGACCTCATGGAACGGCCAGACCAGCGAGCACTGCGGGGAGCTGATCGACAGCGGTCATAAGACCATCCTCGGCCTCATGAGCCGCTTCAACCTCGCGCGGGCCGACCTGCTGGCGGCTGAACCGATTCACTCCACCGACACGGACTACTTTTTCGGCAAGTACTACACGGACCTTCAGGCCCAGGCCGACTTCAATGCCGTCTGGAACAACGTCAAGAAGGACGTCAACGCAGCGGGTTACCCGACCCTCTACAACAACTCAACACAGGCCGGACGCGACCTGGACAACATGAGCCTCTACGACTGGATCGAAAGCCGCGTACCGGGTGGACACACCACCCCGATGGGTCGGCTGCTCGACGTCGCCTACAACATCGAGTACGGAAACATCACTCAGGAGCAGAGCTCCCTGAACCTCGTCTACCTCCTCGGCTTCTCATCGAATCCGGGCAACTTCCAGATCTTCGGCGCGTCCGACGAGCGCTATCACATCGTCGGTGGCAACGAACGGCTGCCTCAAACCATCGCAGCGACCCTGGCGCCAGGCACGGTGCAGCTGAACACCGCGCTGACTGGAATCGTGCGCAACACCGACAACGACACGTACACGCTGAGCCTGAAGAGCGGCAACACGACTTCGACGAAGGTGGTCGACCGGGTCATCATGGCGATCCCCTTCTCCGTCCTGCGCACGATCCTGACCTCAGACAAGGCGTACCGAGTGGCGGGCTTCGACTCGCTCAAGCAGACCGCCATCACCCAGCTCGGTTATGGCAAGAACGCCAAGCTCCACCTTCAGTTCAAAAGCCGCTACTGGAACACCACCGGACCATGGGGGCTCGGCAACGGCAGCACCTATTCGGACACCGGCTATCAGAACACCTGGGAGGTCACGCGTGCCCAGGATGGCACGACCGGAATTCTGGTCGACTACACGGGAGGAGGCGTGCCGGTCGCTTCGTTCAAGGGCGACCCGACGGATCTCAAGGTGGTGAACGGTTTCGCGACCACGTTTTTGAGCCAGATCGAGCCGCTCTTCCCAGGGATCACCAACCAGTGGAACGGTCGGGCCACGCTTGATGTGCCACTGATCGATCCATTTCTGCTCGGCTCCTACTCGTACTGGAAGGTGGGTCAGTACACGCTCTTCAGCGGTTACGAGAAGGCGCGGCAGCCAGACCCCATCACCGGCAAGTGCCACTTCGCGGGCGAGCACTGTTCACAAAACTTCCAGGGTTACATGGAAGGCGGCGCCGAGCAGGGTGCGCGCGCCGCGAACGAGATCCTGACCGACTACAAGGCCGGGATCTTTCCCTAACCCGAGGCCTGGACTCGGTCCGGAATCCTAAGGGCCATTGCGCCCCAGGCCATTGCGCCGCCGGCGAGGATGCCGGGCGCAAAGGCCAGGACGGACAGCCCGGTCGCGTCCCACAGCGCGCCGGCGACCAGCGGGATCACGAATGCGGTCGCGTACTGCAGCGTGAAGATCGCGGCGCTCATCCGCGCGACGTCGCCGGCGGGCGCGACGCGAGGCGGGAGGCTGAGCACGACGACGAACGCGAGCGCGGTGGCGAATCCGAGGACGAAGGCCCACGGAATCACGCCGGCCCCTGGCGTAAAAACCAGCCCGAACTGGGCCGCGGCCATGATCAGGGCCGAGCCGACAAATCCGGCGCGTCCGGTCAAGAGCTTCGGCCACAGGGCCACGGCCGGCGCGGTCAGCAACTGCGATCCGTTCAGGATCGCAAGCGTCGGCGAGATGAGGCTGTGCCTGCCGGTGCGGTCGAGAAAGTCCGGAATGAAGGCGTTGGCGCCGAAGTAGGCGGCCGACGCCATCCCCATCACCAGCCCGATCCTTACCGCCTGACCCTGGCGCCAGTCTGGCCACCACCGTGACCTGGCCGCCGAAACTGACGAGTGCGCGGGTGCGGCGGCTGTGATCGCGATGCCGCTGAGGAGCACAAGCACCGACCAGAGAGCGAGGGCCCACCGCCAGTCACCGCCCGCGAGAGGCAGCGCTCCGACCGGCGTGGTCAGGGTGGTCGGCAGCGTCTCGCCGATCAGGATTCCATTGCTGTAGACCGCGGTCGCGATCGCGATGCGACGTGGGAACCACTCGCGGACCAGCGATGGGAAGGCGGGCTGCGTCACAGCGACGCCCACTCCCATGAGGAAGGTGGCTCCGAACAGGACCGGAATGCTCGGCCCGAAACCCCGCAGGGCACCGAAAACCGCGATGGCGCCGAGTCCCGCGAACAGAGCCCCGCGCACGCCGAGCTTGGCGATGAGCAGCGATCCGGGCACCGACGCGATCGCGAGTACCAGGACCGGGCCCGACACGAGCGCACCCACAGATTTCTCGTCGAGATTGAGTGCTTGGTGAATGAGCGGTATGAGCGGTGGAACCGCGAGCATGCAGAGGCGCATGTTGATGCCGCCAAGCCACAGCAGAAGCAGCCGCACCCAGTCGGCGCGCGTCAACCTCATCGACTGCCCATACTGTCTGGCATGGCTGGACTACTGATCGTCACTGCCGCTGGACCGGAAGAGCCGACCCGCGCAAGTGTCCCGTTCCACATCGCGGTCAATGGCGCGAGACCGAACGGCACCGAGGTCGCCGTCGCGCTCGCGGGTGATGCGGCCGAGCTCGTCAAGCCAGACGTCATCGCCAATGTGTTGGGTCTCGGCGTGCCACCGCTTCGCGAGCTCCTCGACAAATGCCTCGACCAGAACGTCAGCGTCTACGTTTGAAAAGGCTGTGCTGAGGCCCGTGGGGTCTTGCAGGAGATGCTCTCGCCGAACATGAAGTACATCACGCCGCCTGACCTGGTGCGCCTGACGATGGAGGCCGACAAAGTCCTCAGCTTCTAGTGGCGCCGATCGCCGCGAGCGCACTTGGGTTCTCGAGCGAGGAGAGGTCTCCGGGATCCGCGCCGGTGTAGACGGACCTGACGACACGGCGGAGGATCTTGGCGTTGCGCGTGCGCGGCAGGTCGCCGACAAAGTGCACCGCCTTGGGCCGCAGCGGCTTGCCGAGGGCGCCGGCCACGAGGTCCATCAGCTCGCCCGCAAGCAGGTCGGTTGGCGCCTGGTTCGGCCGCAGGACGACGAAGCACACGAGAGCCTCGCCTTTCAGCTCGTCGGGCACCCCGATCGCCGCCGCCTCCGCCACCGCGGGATTTCCGACCAGCACCGACTCCACCTCCGCGGGACCAAGCCGCTTGCCGGCGATCTTGATCGTGTCGTCGGAGCGCCCCAGCACGTACCAGAGGCTGTCGTCCGGATCGACGTAAGCCCAGTCCCCGTGCACCCATACGTTCTCGAACCTGCTCCAGTACGTGTCGAGGTAGCGCTCTCGGTCGCCCCAGAAACCGCGCGTCATGCCAGGCCATGGATTGCGCAGGACGAGCTCGCCGACCTCGCCGCGCACCGATTGCCCCTCCGCGTCGAGGACGTCTGCCGCCATGCCCGGCACCGGGCCTGCAAACGAGCACGGGCGCAGATGAGTGATGACGTTGCCGCACAGGATTCCGCCTGAGATCTCGGTGCCGCCGGTGTAGTTGATCACCGGGATGCGCCCGCCCCCGATGTGCTTGAAATACCAGTTGAAAGGCTCAGGGTTCCAGGGCTCGCCCGTGCCGCCGAGGATGCGCAGGGAGGTGAGGTCGTGCTGCGACGGGACCTCATCTCCGTGAGTCATGAGGCCTCGGACAAGCGTCGGCGAGACGCCGAGCACAGTCACCTTGTGCTGCTCGACCATCCTCCACAGCCGGTTCGGCGCCGGATGGTCGGGTGTTCCCTCGTAAAGAACCATCGTCGCGCCGAGGATGAGCGTGCCGAAGATGAGCCAGGGGCCCATCATCCAACCCATGTCCGTGTACCAGAACACGACGTCATCCGCGCCGATGTCAAAGCCGTGCGCCATGTCCTGCGCCGTCTTGACCGGAAATCCGCCGTGCACGTGCAGCGTGCCCTTGGGTTTGCCGGTCGTGCCCGACGTGTAGATGATCATCAGGGGGTCCTCGGGGTCCAGCTCCTCGGTGCGAGCGCGGTCGGGGTCGTCCTCCAGGAGCACCTCCCAGACCTCGTCGCGTCCGTGCGTCCACGGAACCTCCCGCACCACCCGCCGGTGGACGATCACCTTCTTCACCGATGGGCAGCTGACCAGGGCGCGGTCAGCGGTCTCCTTCATGGGCACTACCTGGCCGCGGCGGTAGAAGCCGTCCGCGCAGATCAACACCTTCGCCTCACCGTCGCGCAGACGCGTCGCGATCGCCTCCGGGCCGTAGCCAGAGAACAGTGGAATGATGACCGCCCCGACTTTCGCCGCCGCGAGCACGGCAACCGCAACCTCGGGACACATCGGCATGAAGATTCCGACGCGGTCGCCTTGCCTGACACCCACCCTACGGAGCGCTCCGGCAAGTCGCGAAGTCTGCCGGTCGAGCTCCGAATACGTGAGCTTGCGGACGTCACCAGGTTCGCCTTCCCAGACGATCGCGGTCTTGTCCCCGAGCTCGCCGTCTCGATATCGATCGAGGCAGCTTTCGACGATGTTCATCCGCCCGCCGATCCACCACCTGGCCCACGGTTTGCCCTGCGACATGTCGACAACCTTGTCGTACTCCCGCGAGAAGGCGATGCCGACGTCCTTCACGGCGGCGTCCCAGAACCATTCGATGTCGTCGTCGGCCCGCCTCAGCAGCTCGTCATAGGTCTCGATTCCGTGGCGGTCCATGAAGCGTTTCAAGCGGCTTCGCGCGACCATTTCTGGGCTCGGCTCCCAGATCACGTCTCCGATCACCACCGGCTGCACGGGTTTAATTGTCCTCACATGACCGGTCGTGAGCTTCCTGACGACTTCGCCGACAGCCTGAATCGGGTCCTCGATCCGCGACATCAGGAAGCCGCGGCGGAGATCATCGAGGCGGCCACGATGCTCGATGACGTCGGCCTCCGCCGCTTTCTTCATCTGTTCGCGGAGAGGGTGCGCGCATCCGACGCGCCGATCAGGGCAGACGAGCTGCGGAAGTACCTCCAGCAAGCCGCCCGCGCGAAGCGATGAGCCGTTCCCTTATGCGCTCCGCGTCCTGCACCAGGACCCAGTAGTTGCTCCATGCCGCCTCCGCCAGCGCGAGCGCGATTTGTGCCCTCAGGTGAATGCGGGCCGCGCGCACGGCATGCTGCTGCGCGTAGCACCATCGATCCCATGCGCGCTCGACCGTCGATTCCACCAGCTCCATCCAGTCCTCCTCATCGCCATTCGAAGTGGGAGGCGGAAGGGTGAGGACCTTCCACTTGCCGTCCTCGCGAACCAGCGTCATCAGGGGCTGCCCGCTTGGCCGGCCCAAGTGGCGGTTCGGCCGTGGATTCTTTGGGTTCGCGGCCATGAGCCTTTGCTGCACGGCGAAGACGAGCTCGTGCGCGGCGTCGAGGGTCGTATACGCCACGGGCGGGTTGCGCCGGCCGAGGCGGATCTGCAGCGCCCGAATCGCCTCGCGCAGCCGCAATGGCGCCTCGGTCTCATCACTCAGGCGAAGACTTTCGACGTGATCGAGCAGCTGGTCGGACTCCGCGAGCAGAGAACGGCGGTGGATGTCGGCGAGCATGGCCACGCCGGCACGATCGCCCGCCAGGGTAGGGCATGTCAAGCCCAGATTTACAGGTCAGGCAATCCCGAGTAGCCGTCTCCCGTTGCCGACGAGCAGCTTTTGCAGCACCGGCTCGGGGATGTCAAGGCTTTTCAGCTCGTCGAGGCAGCGTTGCGGTTGGATGAACGGGTAGTCGCTGCCGAACACGAACTGGTCCTGGAGGCGCCCCTTCATGTCGCGCATCACCTCGGTCGGTACGTAGCGCGGGGCCCAACCGGAGATGTCGATGTAGATGTTCGTCTTGTGAAGCGCCATCGCGAGCAGCTCCAGGTGCCACGGATATCCGAAGTGCGCGGCGATGATCTTGAGGTCGGGAAACGCGGCCGCCGGCGCATCGAGCCAGATCGGCCGGGCGTAATCGAGCCTGATCCCCTGGCCCCCGGGCTGTCCCGCGCCGATGCCGCTCGTGCCGGTGTGGAAGAGCGTGATCAAGCCGAGGTCCTCGCATTTCTCGTACAGCGGCCAGTGCTGCTCCTCGTTGGGGGCGAACGCCTGCAGCGAGGGATGGAGCTTCACGCCTTTCAGGCCCAGCTCTGCAATGCGATCGAGCTCCGCGACGGCGCGCTCGCCCTTGAGGGGATCGACGCTTCCGAATCCGACAAATGTCTTGGGGTAATCGCGGCATGCCTCCGCGACGAGGTCGTTCGGAACCCGAGGCCGGCCGGTTGCAGTTTCCGCGTCCCACGCGAGGAGCACGGCGACCACGTCCAGGTCGTCGTACTCGCGGGCCAGCTCCTCGAGCGTCTTGCGGGGAACCTTCGACCGGAAGTACGACTCCGCCGCCTCGACATAGCCCTTCATCGAAACGTCGAGCCAGTCGGGGGTTGGGAGGTGGACGTGGAAATCGATCGCCTTCACCGGGCGGCCGCCGCAGCACGAGCCGGA
>DASPXA010000031.1:0-2606 GCA_035637495.1 Verrucomicrobiia bacterium | reverse complement strand
AGGAATGCGCGGGCGATCTCGCCGGTCGTCATCCCGCCAAGCGTCCGTAGGGTGAGCGCCACGCGCGCCGACATATCGAGCGCCGGATGACAGCAGGTGAAGATCAGCCGCAGCCGGTCGTCGACGATCGAGCTCTCGTCGTCCATGGGTAGCTCCTCCTCGTCCTGAGCCTCCAGGCGGGTCAGCTCGGCCAGCCGCTCGGCGCGATCCGCCACCGACCGGTCGCGACGCAGGCGGTCGATCGCCCGCCGCCGCGCCGCGGTCGTGATCCACGCACCCGGATTGGCCGGAACACCGTCACGCCGCCACGCCGTCACGGCCGCCTCGAACGCGTCCTGCACCGCGTCCTCGGCCAGCTGGAAGTCGCCGGCTTGCCGGATCAGGGTGGCCAGCACGATCGCGCGCTCGTCGCGAAACGCGCGCGCGACCGCGGCCGAGACCGGGTCGGCCGCGTGAACACCGCCGCTCATGCCATGTCTTTGACCGCCTCGTCGGGCAGGTCGGCGCCGGCCTCGCGTGACACGTTCAACCACTCCTCGGCCGACATGATCGGGCGCACCTCGACCGTCCCGTAGCGCGCGGCCGGCACCCGCGCGGCCTGCTTGAGTGCCTCGTCGAGGTCGGCGCAGTCGAGGATGTAGTAGCCGGCCAGAACCTCCTTGGTAATCGCGAACGGGCCGTCGGTGATCTCCGTCTCTCCACCGCGCACGCGCACCGACGTCGCGCTCTCCGTGGAATGCAGGCGCTGGACGCCCACCAGCAGCCCCGCCTCGCGCAGGCTGCGGTGCAGCTCCACGAACATCGGCATCTCCCGCTCGCGCTCGGCCTGCTCCGCCGGGTCGACCTCCGGTTGGTACACCAGCAGCATGTATTGAGCCATCGCGCCTCCAGCGTTCGTGGTCTTGGCCGCACCTACGCGGCCCTCATCATTACGTCGCCGCACGCCGCGCCATTTGGACAGCGCCAGCGGGACCGGCCCTCTCCATCGGTCGAGCGGCGCCCAGCGGACCCGCAGCGCCGGCGAGATGTGGGCGATCCACGAGGACGACCGGAGCGCTAGACCATCCCGTTCGGCGGCTGTGCGGCGGAGGTGACGCCGCGGGCGCCGTGCGCGCGTACGAGCGGGTCGAGATTCGACCAGGGCAACGCGTCCAGACGACGTTCGCGCGAGGCGCTTGACCGCGCTCACAGCCAACCCCGTGAGGCGGTCCAAATCGCCCTCCCTGCTGCGACGTCTTGTCGAGGCCAGTCCCTCAACCACCTACAAACGACTCGCAGGACAAGGAGGCTGTCATGAGCGCGAAGGCGATGGCAATCGAAGGTAAGGCAGTTCTGGTGACCGGGGCCAACCGGGGTCTCGGGCAGGCGCTGGTCGAGGAAGCCTTGAGGAGAGGCGCGACGCGGGTGTATGCCGGTACGCGCCAGCCGTTGGTTCACCCGGACGAGCGCGTCACGCCGCTGACCCTGGACGTCACAGATCCGACGCAGGTTGAACGGGCTGCGGAGAAGGTCGGAGCACTCGACATCCTCTTCAACAACGCCGGCGTGGCGCTGCCCGATGAGTTGGGCGATCGTGCCACGCTCGAACGGCACCTCGCAGTCAATCTCTTCGGCACATGGGGCATGACCGAGGCATTCCTACCGCTGCTCACGCGAACCGGCGGAGCAGTCGTCAACGTCGTCTCCGTCGCCGCCTTGGCCGCCGTGCCTGTCCTTCCCGCCTACTCGATCTCGAAGGCGGCCGTGTTCTCGCTCTCACAGTCGCTGCGAGCCCTCTTCGCGGGCCGGGGCGTGAACGTGCATGCAGTCATGGCCGGCCCCATCGACACCGACATGGTCCGAGGTCTCGACATCCCGAAGACCTCTCCTGAGGGGGTCGCCCGGGGCATTTTGGACGGGGTGGAGCGAGGGGAGGAGGAGATCTTCCCCGACCCGATGTCCGAGACGATGGCGGAGAGCTGGCGTACGGGTCCGGCCAAGGCGCTCGAGCGCCAGAACGCCGCGCTCGTCGCAGCAGAGCCCGCTGCGGCATAAAGCAACAGCAACGGGAGAGGACGCTATTCGACTCCAGCACGGCCAGAAGCTCGCCGGCACTCCACGCGGACCAGGCCGAGCTGTTGCGACGACAAGAAGGAGAGAAACCAGTGACTGAACAAATGACTGATCACAAGATCGGAACACGTGAAGAATGGCTCGCCGCACGCGAGCAGCTACTCGTCCGCGAAAAGGAGCACACGAGACTCGGCGACGAGCTCGCGCAGCAACGACGCGAGCTGCCATGGGTGCGGGTTGAGAAGGAGTACAGCTTCGACACGGACGCCGGCGAGAAGCCGCTTGTCGAGCTCTTCGATGGGCGCTCCCAGCTGCTCGTCTACCACTTCATGTTCGGCCCGAGCTACGAGGCCGGCTGCCCGACCTGCTCGTCGATGGCCGACGGCATCGACGGCCTGCTCCCGCACCTGCACGCCCGCGACGTGACGTTCGCATTCGTCTCACAAGCACCGCTGGAGAAGCTGCAGGCCTACAGGCGCCGCATGGGCTGGAGTATTCCCTGGGTCTCCACCGCGCGCACCGACTTCAACTTCGACCTCGGCTTCTCGAGCAGC
>DASPXA010000030.1:0-2304 GCA_035637495.1 Verrucomicrobiia bacterium | reverse complement strand
CATGGGAGGTCCGCATCATCGCCGGCCCGCAGCAAGATGCGTTTGTGGAGGACGGGCTCCGGCGGCTCACCGCAACGGCCTGTCGTGTCACGCCCGAGATCGACCGCATGGGCCTGCGCCTCGCGACGCCCGGACTGCGTCTGCAACCGCCGGAGATCGTGACGGTGCCGATGACCGCGGGCGCCATCCAGGTCACCCCGTCCGGCGGATTGATCGTCCTGCACGTCGATCACCAATCGACGGGCGGGTACCCGGTGATCGCGACCGTCATCAGCGCTGATCTCCCCCTGCTGGCGCAGGCTCGTCCCGAGGATGCCGTGCGGTTCCGAAGCGTCGACCAGGCTGAGGCCGCGCGAGCCCACCGGCGACTGACAGACTGGCTGGAGCTCGACCCGTAAGCCGATACTATTTTCGGCGGGCCCGAGCTGAGGAAGGAGGCGTCGATGCTGAATCACGTCGTGAATCGTTTCATCGACCAGCAGCGCTGGTTGGAGCCCGTCGCCGATTTCCTCCAAAAGGTTGTCGCGGGCAGCTACAAGCTCCTCGGCGACCCCGGCCGAGCGCTCAAGACCTTCGTGAATGGCACGTGGCTGGGCCATCCCCTCCATCCGGTGCTCACCGACATCCCGATCGGCGCCTGGACGATCGCCATCCTCTTCGACCTGAGCTATCTCATCGAACGCAGCCACAGCTGGGTCTCCGCCGCCGACGTGACCATTTTCATCGGCCTGCTGGCGGCGATCGCCAGCGCCGTCGCCGGCTACACCGACTGGAGTGATACCTTCGACCGTGAGCGTCGCGTCGGCATCGCCCACGGCCTGTTGAACACGATCGTCGTTGTGCTGTACCTCGTTTCCTTCATCCTCCGCGTGACCGGAGGCAGCCGCGGGCTCGCGATCCTCCTGGCGTACGCCGGCTACCTGATCCTCCTGGCCGCCGCGTTCCTTGGCGGCGATCTCGTCTTCGGCATCGGGACCGGCGTCAACCACCACGCCTGGCAGGAGGTGCCGACCAAGTTCACGAAGGTGCTGCTCGAGGGCCAGCTCACAGACGGCGTGCTGGTCAAGGCAGTGGCGGGCGACACCCCTATCCTTCTTTACAAGAAAGGCGACACCGTCTCTGCCATCGGTGAAACCTGCTCGCACGCCGGTGGCCCTCTTTCGGAAGGCGAGTTGGACGGCAACCTCGTTCAGTGTCCCTGGCACGGCTCGCATTTCGACGTCGGTACCGGTCAGGTAAAGGGTGGACCGGCAACGATCAGTCAGGTGCGCTACGAGGTCCGCAGGCAGAATGGGCAGATCGAGGTACGCCGGTCCGCCGATACCCTACAACCGAACTGATGACCGAAGAAGAGTCACGCCCGCTGGTTGGCGGCCTACGCGACGATGACCTCGAGGGCCGCGATTGGGAGCGGGTCCGGCCACGACGCATCAGCGAGGCCGACTGGAACCGCTTCGAGGGCTACATGAGGGAGATCCTTCAGGCGCTGGGCATGCCGCTCAATACTCCGGGGACCGCGAAGACGCCGATGCGCTACCTGCACGCGATGTTCGACTCGACCGAGGGTTATGAGGGCGATGTCAAGCTGGTCACTGCTTTCCCGACGGAATGCGACGGCGGTCCCGATTGCGAGCTGAGCCAGGTGATCGAAGGGCCGATTCCTTTCTATGCGCTCTGCGAGCACCACGCCTTTCCTTTCTTCGGCGACGCCTACCTGGGCTATGTCGCCCACGAGCACATCATCGGCATCTCCAAGCTGACCCGGCTGGTGCGCCTCTTCGCTCGCCGCTTCACGGTCCAGGAGCGGATGGGCCGCGAGATCACGGCGGCGCTCACTCGCATCCTCGATGCCCACGGCGTCGCCGTCTACCTCGAGGCGATCCACCTGTGCACACAGATGCGCGGCGTCCGCGAGTCGGAATCGACAACCAGGACGACCTTCTGGCGCGGGAACTATGAATCGAATCCGGGCCTTCGCGAGGAGTTCCTGAGCATCACGCGGTCACGCGCCAATGGGCATCTTTCCTGAAGCCGCTCAGCCGGCTGTTCGAGGCATCCGATCTTCCTGATCGCCCGCTGCCGCCTGAGCTGGCCGAGCTGTATGACGGTGGGTTGGCGATCCCGGAAGGTCGCGTGTATGCGAACTTCGTCAGCTCCATCGACGGGATCGTGGCGCTCGAAGCTGGCACCGCGCCGTCTGGTGGGATCATCAGCGGACGCAATGAGGCGGATCGTTTCGTGATGGGGCTGCTGCGCGCCTTTGCTGACGCCGTGCTGGTTGGTGCCGGCACGGTTCGCGCGGAA
>DASPXA010000029.1:0-93349 GCA_035637495.1 Verrucomicrobiia bacterium | reverse complement strand
CATCGCCTCCAGCTGCTCGCCCACGCACAGGCGGTCGGAGGCGGAGGTGGTGGAGAGCCGGCAGGTCGCGGCGACCCAGGCGCAAGGGGTCTGGCCGGCAAGCAGGTGGTCGCCTCGCCGCTTGGCCGCGGCGACCACCCGACAGAGCTTGCCCTGGAGCCGATCCACGGCGGCAGCAAGTCGCCTGGCGTCTACGAAATCGAGCTCAGCCTCGCGCTCGAAGTCACCAATCGCGGCCTCGAGGCGATCCAGCTCTGACATGCCCTGATTATACGAACAAAAGTACGAAAAGTCAACCTATTAACAACAAGATCACACGCCACCAAGCCTACTTTCCGCAACTCGGGCAACGCCTCCATCACCCTCTTCCCAGTCCTTCTTCAATGTGTCCTACCCCCACACAAACTCGGTGCACATGTAGTCGATGTCCTGGCCTTCGGGCATCCCGTTCGGTGAGTTCTTCGGATCCGCGGGATTCACCGCCAGGACCACCACGGTCACCCCGCCCCGGCTTGCCGCGATCACGGCGAGCCGAACTTTCTGCGCCGTCTGCGATGAAGCGATGAGGTTCGCGGAGTAGACCGCACCGACTCCCTCCTGGTCGCCGAGGTGCGCGCCCTTCAGCGGCGCGACCTGCGTCACGTCCTGGAACCTCGTCGACGGCAGTGCCGAAACGGTGGCTTGCAGCGTCTTGTTCGGGCTGCCGCCACTCACGCCCAGAACCTGCACCGACCCGACCCTGGTCCCGAGGGTGACGCCATACGCGTCCTGAGCGCGGACCGTCCACTCGGACGAATAGTTGACCTGGAACTTGAGCGCCGAGCTCCGGTACGAAGCCTGCTCCGGCAACGGTGTGACGAACTTCGGCGCGCAGTTCGATACGCAGGGCGTGCGCGTGCCGCTCGCAAACTGCGCCGCGGCGATTCCTCCGACAACAACCGCCGCGACGATGAGGACGACGACCAGGCCACCCGCGATCAGGCCTGGCGCAAGCCGCTGCTGGCGCGGGACGGCAGACGTCGGGAGAGGTGGGGGATAGGCGTACATGGGTGGCGCGGTGGCTGCCGGCACCGAAACCGGCGTGCCACACCGGCCGCAGTACGGCGCACCAGGCGCCAGGGCGGCTCCGCATCTGCCGCAGTAGCGAGGCGCGGGCTGCACCGCCATCAAGCCCGCACCGCGCTCGGCCTGTTGTGCTTCGAAGCCGCCGATCGTGCGGCGCCGCACGCGGGACAGAACGCCATCGTCGGCACCATGCGATGACACTCGGGGCACTGCGAATCGGGCCCGACCTCGTGCTCGGCGCCCTCGACCAGCAGCGCATCATGGATGACCACCCGCACATAGATCAGAAGCGCGGCGGCGACCACGAAACGAATCGCGACGTCGAGCGCCAGGTCCGGCACGACAAACGACAGGATCCCGAGCCCTACCTGCACACCGAAAGCAACCGCGAGCGCGGTGAGCACGCTCGAGCGCCAGTGACGGCCGGCGGGACGCCACGCAAAACGATTCAGCCACAGCGACGCCGCCACCACCGCGGTGGTGGACGCGTTGATCAATGCCACCAGCAACCCGGCGCGGGTGAGGCGAACCGCCCAGTCGACGGGCGAGCCACTCGCGACGAGCGGACCGGTCAGCAGCGGCCAGAACCCGGTGAGCGAGCTCGCCAGCGAGAAGCCGAGCGCGGACGCCGCGCCGAACGCGAGCCCGTCCAGCGGTTCGCGAAATCGGCCGCGGAACAGATAAAGGAACAGCGGCCCGGCCAGCATCAGCACCTGGGCGACGATCGGGATCGCGACCCCGGCCAGCACGAAGGCGGTCTCGTTGTCGGCGGTGATCAAGAGGCGGGAAAGGAGCCCACCGGTGAACGCTGTGAATGCGAATCCCAGCGCCGCCCCGATCACCATGGTTGCGCCGATGACCAGCCACGGCTCGCTCTCGTAGATCTCGACCTCGTACAGGTACATGAGATAAAGGACGGGCAAGACCAGAACGGCGGCGACCGTCGCGGGCGCAAAGAGATGGAGCGCCGCCAGCATCACGACGAGCGCGCCGCCGGAAGCAAGAGCAGCCTGGAATGGTCCGTTGCGGTGGCGCGGAAGGTGCGGAAACAGGGTGGAGACGATCGACGGATTGATGACGCGCTCCGAAGGCACGGCTGCGAATGCGTGAGTGCGCCGCCGTCTTCCAGCTGCCAGCGGAGCTCCGCAATGACCGCAGAAGTCGCCCGCCGGCACGATCGACCCGCAGTGCGGACACGTGACCAGGGGCGCGCTCATCCGCCGCCGCTTTTGATGTAGCGAATCCACGCGGCGTCGAGGGCGGCCGCGTCCATGCTTCCCCAACCCGTGGCGAAATCCCAGCCCGGCACCGCGCCGTAGCCGAGGTTGTTGCCCACGGTCACATCGTGAAACGGCTTCGGCGACAGCTTTGAGGAGTTGTCGCCCATCCAGTAGAGAGCCGGGTTCGCAAAGCCAACCTGGTGCATGCCCTTCTGCTTGAGGTCCTGGTTGATCAGCGCCACGGTCGCGGCCCACAGCGGGGTGGCGGCGGACGTCCCGCCGGCCTGTCCGTCCTTGCCGCCGAAGATGATGTGAAAACCGGTGGACGGATCTCCGTCGGCCGCCACGTCAGGCACCTGTCGCAGGCCACGTCCTTCGGACCGTGCCACGTTCTGCTGGTAGGTGGGCATGGCGTAGAACCTGCTCGGACCGCCGCCGCTGCCCGTCTGGTCGAGCGGGCTGCCCCACGCGTACTCCTTGAAGTACACGCCCTGCTGCGATTCGAACACGCTCGTGCCCCCCACGGCCGTCACGGTCGGAAGCGTGGACGGAAAGCTTGCCGCGGGCTCCTGGTCGACGCCGCACGTGTAGGCGCCGTTGTCCCCGCTCGCGACGAAGTGCGAGATGCCGAGGGCCACGGCGCGGTCCTCGATCGCCGCGTAGACGTTGCGTGCCCCGCTTGGGGTGTCAGCCTCGCATGTGCCGAGGCTCTCCGAGATGATGGAGCCGGGGTGCTCGGTGACCATCTGGTCGAACGCGCGATCACCGTGGCCGAAGTCAGGAGCCGACAGGTACACGACCAGCTTTGCCTTCGGCGACACGGCGTGGACGATCTCGAGGTCGAGCACGGTCTCTCCCTGCGGCTTCTCGGGTGTTCCCCAATCGGGTGATCGCCTCACGGTGAGCACGTCCTCGAACGGCGGCAGGTCGTACTTGGTGGCGAACTTGTCGAGGTCGCTCAGGTTGGGAAGGTCGTCGATCTCCGGCAGCATGATCGTCTGACCGCTTCCGTCGAGACCCGCATCGCGAAGCGGCTTGAGGTTGTAGTAGCTGAGAACGTCGATCGGAACCAACCCGCCGGGCCGGACCGCATAGGCGCGAGCCCGGCGATAGCTGTCCAGACCACTCACGCCGGTCACGATTGCAGCCAGAACGGGGGGCAGCCATGGCTCACCCATGGCGGCGTAGAAGGTCGTGCCGTCTCGCTGCCGGTAGCTTTCGATGCCGACCCGCAGCAGCGCCGAGGCGGCGGGCGCCGGGCCGTCGACCGCGATGAGCGACGACGGCGCGTGCCACCGTGGCTCAAGTCCCGCCGCGTTGACGGCGTCGACCGCTTTTGACACAGAGACCGGGTCTGGGTTGGGGAGCAGGCCGAGGCTCAGGTAGACGGTCGTCGAGGGCCCGGCGGGGCCGAGGTCGTCGGCGCGTGCGATCGCCTGGGCGAGTGCGGGCGACGGCCTGGCGATCGGCCTCTGGTCCACCGCCTGCCGGGCCGGCTCACCACTGGGCTGGCACCCCGCCGACGACACGAAAAGGAGCAAGGCGAGGGAGATCGGACGAATTTTCACGGGAAGGTAGCTTCCCAGACGTCCGCTTCGATGACCACCGCAAAACCGA
Source organism: Verrucomicrobiia bacterium (assembly GCA_035637495.1). Classification (GTDB taxonomy): domain Bacteria; phylum Chloroflexota; class Dormibacteria; order Dormibacterales; family Dormibacteraceae; genus 40CM-4-65-16. Next base: position 89,447 of record DASPXA010000029.1, on the reverse strand, counting down.
GCTTGCGGTAGATCTCATGCGCTCGCATCGGGTTCTGGCCGTCCACGTAAAGCGAGGCGTGGCGCGCGCCTGCCCGGCGGAGGCGCTGCATCAGCTCGGCCACGAGCCACCCGGCGAGTCCTCGCCGCCGGTGCTCCGGCAGCGTGCCCACCGAGCTGATCAGCCCGACGGGCTGCGGTCGCGAATCTTCGGCGTAATGGTCGAGTTCGCCGATCGTCATCGCCACGGGTTGCCTTTCCGACTCCGTCACCGCCATGAGACAGAGCTCGGGCGCCTTGTCGCCCATCACCTCCTCCTCTGCGCGCGGGGAGAACCGCCAATGATCGGCAAACGTGCGATTGAACATCACCGACCACGCGCCGTCCGGGGCGGTGATCGCGTCCACCAGGTCGTACCCGGGCACCCGGATCGGGTCCGGAAGGCCGCTGCGCAGGGTGCGGTCCATCCGCCACCACGGCCTGACCAGCTCCATGCCGGCCGCGCGCAAGGGCTCACCGCGACCGCGCGCCATGAAGCACTGGACGATCGAGGCGCCCGCGGCCCGGGAGAGGTCCAACCCCCATCGTGCGAGCTCGTTCGCGACTTCGGGCGGGCCCGCCACGGCCATCGTGGCGAGGACCCCGTCGGGTGAGATCCGGCTCGTCACCAGGACGGCACCCGCAAGAGCGCTGCCGTCATCGACGACGCGCGACCGCGCCCCCCAGTCGAACCTGGCCAGCATCCGGCTCAGCCGATCTTGGCTGAGCGCCATGTCCTGGCGGCCCTCGGCGACCTCCCGCCGCCACAGGTCGACCAGCGCCGGGAGATCCTCGGAGCGTCCCGGTCTCATGCGGTCACGCGGGTCACCACGTCGTGCACCTCGGGGATCTCGCGCCGGATCATCTCTTCCAGCTCGCTTTCGATCTCGTGCGCGTGCTCGAGGCTGATCTCGCCAGAGACCTCGGCGACCACGTGCGCATGGATCTGGTTGTGGCGATCGCTCAATTCGACGTCGACAAACCTCCGCACCTCCGGGTGCGTCTCGACGACCTGCCGCATGCGCTCCGCGAGCTGTGCGCGAGGGGCGGTCACGTCCTTGCCTGGCACCACGTCGGGCTCCATGGGTTCGAGGTGGATGTCGATGCGCGTCACCTCTGGAAGCTCGGCACGAATCGAGCGCTCCAGCGCGCGGCTCGTTCGTGACGCTGTTGCCATCGTCTGGTCGCCGGGCAGCTTGGCGTGCATCGTGAGATGCAGCGAACCGTCGGTTTCGCGCTCGACCGTGACGTTGTGGAGGTCGCGCACGCCGCCATTCCGGGCCGCGGCCGCGTGCACGCGCTCGACGAGATCGGCGCCCTGCTTCTGACCCTCCACCACGACCGCCAGGTCGAGACCGGGCAGGGCGTCGCGGGCCCGCTCCTTCACGTCGGCGGCCAGCCCGCTCGCCGCCTCAACGGAGAGCATCCGGCCGGTCGCAATGCTCGCGTCACCGATGAGGTTCGGACCTGACCGTCGCACGCGCACGGACCTGACCTCGCGTACGCCGTCGACCCGCTGGATAGCATCGCGCAGCTTTTCCTCGGCTCCGGCCGGAGCGCGGTCGATCAGGATGTCGCCTGATCGCCACGTAAGCAGCCCGGCCGCCCGCAGAATGACGATCGCGACGAGCAGGGCCGCCGCGGCGTCCGCCCAGACCAGGCCCATCCGCACTCCAACCAACCCAACAAGGACGCCCGTGTTGGCGAGGACGTCGGCGAGGCGGTCCGTTGCGTCGGCGAGCATCGCATCGCTGGATATCGCACGGCCGATGCGGCGCATGACGATGGCACGTCCGGATTCGATGAAGATGGTGCCGACAATCAGCGCGAATGCGTAGCCGGTCGGGTTGATCGGTGGGCCGCCGACGGCGAGGCGTCGCAACGCCTCGAAAGCGATCGCCAATGCAATCACGACCAGCAGCATTCCTTCGGCGAACGCGGCGAGGTTTTCCGTGCGGCCGTGCCCGTAGGGATGCTCCTGGTCCGCCGGCTTGCGAGAGGTGCGAACGGCAAAGAGCGTGAAGATGCTCGCCGCCAGGTCAAACAGGGAGTGGCCCGCCTCGCTGAGAATGCCAAGGCTGCCAGTCAAAAGGCCGACCACGAGCTTGGCCACCACGAGGGCCGCGCCGATTCCCACCGAGCCGAGCGCTACGAGCTCAGGCCGGCTTTCCAGCCTCTTCACGACTTCACTTTAAGCGGACGTTTGCGGGGCGCCGAAGCCGGTTGTTAACGCAAGAGAGATGCCGAGGCGAAGAGCTGGTCTTCGGTGCCCAGTGCGATGACGAGGTCACCCTCCTCGAGCCGCATGCTGGCGGCCGGATTCACGTTGACGTTGCCGTCCCGCCGCCGCACGGCCAGCACCTTGGCGGTATTACCTGCCAGCAAACCGACCTCCTCCAGCGACTTGCCGACCGCCTTCGTCTCCGGCGACACCACCATCTCCTCGACGCCGATTCCGCCTTCGCCGTGGTGCAGCGTGTCGAGCACATCGACCATTGCGGGCCGAATGGCAAGCTCGGCCATCCGATGGCCGGCCATGAGGTACGGCGAGATGGTGCGAGTGGCTCCGGCCAGCTCGAGGCGGCGGATCGACTCGGGGCGGCCGGCGCGGGCGACGATGTACAGGTTCGGGTTCAGAGCCCGCGCGGCCAGCACGATGTAGACCGCGCGCTCATCGGAGTCGACCGCTGAGATCAACCCGTGCGCACGCTCGATCCCTGCCTGCCTGAGGATCTCCTCCTTCGACGCATCACCCTCGATGTGAAGATGGTTCTCGGCTCGGATGCGCTCGAGCGCCTCCTCGGTCTGGTCGATGACCACGTACGGAGTCGCGTGCTGCTCGAACTCCGCAACGATCTGCGTCCCGATGCGGCCGTAACCGCAGATGATGAAGTGGTCGCTGAGCCCGTCGAGGTCTCGTTTCAACTGTCGCTCCCTTCGATACCTGCCGAATGAATTGTCGGCCAGCGTCTCCGCAAACACACCGAAGCCGTAGAGCATGGTCGCGACGCCGATCACGATCAAGCCCGAGGTGAAAAGGCGCCCGACCGGACCTTGGGGGTGGACCTCGGTGTAGCCGACGGTGCTGATGGTGATGATCACCATGAAGAACGAGTCGAGGAAGTTCCAGCCGTCTATGAGCACGTAGCCCGTGACCCCGACGGCGATCACGATGGCGAGCAGGATCCCGGCGAGGCGAAAGCGGCGGAGCGGATGCTCCAGGCGCATCTAACCGGTGAAGTTAACCGCCCCCGCCCGGTCCTTCAAGACCTGGCTTCGTCATCTTGCCGAGGTCGAGGACCCTGTTCAGCTGTTTCTCAGTGACCCCTTTCGCGCGAGCGAGCTGGCGGATCGACTTGCCGGTCCGCATCGACTCCTTGGCGAGCTTGGCCGCCTCGTCGTAGCCGATGACCGGGTTGAGCGCGGTCGCCAGCATCGGGCTTCTCTCGACGAGCTCCGGGCCTCGGTCGGTGGCCTGCAGTCCTTCGACGCAGCGCTCGGAGAAATTGCGCGCCGCCGCGGCGAGGAGCGTGATCGATTCGAGTATGGCCGCGCACGCGACCGGCATCATCACGTTCAGCTCGAAGAGGCTGCCGGCCTGGCCCGAGACGACGACTGTCGCGTCGTTGCCGTAGACGCGCGCGATCACCATCAGCATCGATTCGACAATGACCGGGTTGACCTTCCCGGGCATGATGCTCGATCCGGGCTGCGTCTCCGGCAGCCGCAGCTCACCCAGTCCGGCGATCGGACCGGTTCCCATGAGCCGCACGTCGGAGCCGATCTTCCACAAGCTTGTGCCTATCGTCCGCAGCGCACCGTGAGCCGCGACCAGGACGTCGAGCGTCGCCTGGGCGTGGAAGTGGTTCGGCGCTTCCTTCACGGGGATGCGGCTTGCCTTGGCGAGGCGGGCTGCGGCGATCCGCGCGTACTGAGGGTGCGAGTTGAGACCGGTCCCGACCGCGGTTCCACCGAGCGGCACACGCGACAGCTCGTCGACCGCGCCCCGGGCGCGCCGGATCGAGTCCTCGACCTGTCCGGCGTAACCCTTGAACTCCTGGCCGAGCCGGATCGGCGTTGCGTCCTGCAGGTGGGTGCGGCCCGTCTTGATCACCGGCCAGAATTCTTGGCTCTTGGCTTCGAGCGCTCGCTGCAAGCGCTCGAGCGCCGGGATCAGCTCGTCCTGGATCGCAATTGCGGACGCGAGCTGGATGGCGGTGGGGATGACGTCGTTGGACGACTGGCCGAGGTTGACGTGGTCGTTGGGGTGGACGAGCCTGGACCCACGCTCGCCGCCGAGGATCTCGGTCGCGCGGTTGGCGATGACCTCGTTCGCGTTGGTGTTGGTCGAGGTCGCGGAGCCGGTCTGGTAAATGTCGATCGGAAACTGGTCGTCGAGCTTGCCCTCGGCCACCTCCTGCGCCGCCGCCGCGATCGCGCGAGCGCGCCGGCGGGGCAGCAGGCCGAGCTCGCGGTTGGTCTGCGCGGCCGCGCGCTTGACCGTGCCGAGCGCGTGGATGAATCGGGCGGGCATCGGCTCGCCGGAGATCGGGAAGTTGAGTACAGCCCGCTGCGTCGAAGCGCCGTAGTAGGCATCCGCCGGCACCTGCATCTCGCCCATGGAGTCGCGTTCCACTCGCGTTCGCTTCGCCACCGTTAGAGTGTCACGCCCCCGATGTTCATGGCATCTTCGCGTCCTGGACGGCCGGGCGCCAGACCACCCCACGAAATCTGCGATTGCGCGGGGGCCCCGGATGGCGCTGAAGCCTGCGTCAAGGGGTCCGGCGCGGCGTCCTCACGCATCAACGATGCGCTGCGGGCCGCGCCACCCTTTCCTTGGCTCCGGCCGCCCATGCCGCGAATCTGCTCATGAACACGAGGTCGTGACACTCGGTGATTCTAGAGTTCCTTCTCGATGCGTCTGGCGGCACTCGACATCGGATCCAACACTGTTCATGTCCTGGTGGCCGACGTCGTGCGCGGGCGCCTGGAGGACGTCGGGCACTTCGTCGAGATGCCCGAGCTCGGGCCGCAGGTCGCACGAACGGGCGTGATCGGGAGTCGCGCGCGCCCAGCGCTGGCAGCGGTCAGGAAGGTCCTCGGCCAGGCTCGCGCGCTTGGCTATGAGGAGCTGATCGCGTGCGCGACGCAGGCCGTGCGCCAGGCCGGCGACGGCGCGGCCTTCATCCGCCAGGCGAGAGAGGTCGTCGGTGTGCCGGTGCGGATCATCTCGTCCCGGCGCGAAGCGGCTCTGAGCTTTCTCGGCGCGGCGAGCCGGCACGCGGTCCGGCGTGAGTGGGTGCTCGTCGACCTTGGCGGCGCGTCGACCGAGATCGTCATCGCCCGAGATCGCAAGATGCTGCGCTCGGCCGCGCTTCCGATCGGTTCAGGCGTCCTTGCCGACACCTATCTTTCCGACCCCCCCAAACCCGAGCAGCGGGCCCGACTCCGCAAGGCCGCGCTGCGCGAGCTGACGGGCGCCCCGGACGGGGATGTGGAGCGGCTCGTGGCCACCGGCGGCACCGCCTCGAACCTGCCCACCGTGCTGGCCCGGCGCAACCCGCCGGCCGTCCTGACGACCGCCGACCTGCTCACGTGCGAGACACGCCTGGATCGCCATCGGGCGCGCCAGGTGGCGGTCACGGTCGGCCTGCCGGTCAACCGCGTCAAGGCCCTGCGCGGAGGGGTCGAAGCGCTGCTGCTCCTGCTGGACTGGTACGGCCTGGCGCTCTTCCACGTCAGCCACGAGGGCCTGCGCCACGGGATGCTGCTCGCCTACCTGGAGCGAGGAGGCGATTGGTGGCGGGACCCACCCCACGAAATCCGGTGAATTCGTGGGGAACCCGGGGACGATGGGTAAATTAGTCTCATGGAACGTGTAAGCCAGGGCGGGGCCAAGCTCAGGCTCGCGCTGGGGCTGACGCTGGCGATCCTGGTGATCGAGCTGGCCGGGGGTCTTCTCTCACACTCCCTTGCGCTCCTGTCGGACGCCGGCCATGTTTTGACCGACGTCTTCGCGCTCGGCCTGGCGTGGTTTGCAATCGAGCAGGCAAAACGCCCGGCCGACCAGCGGCGAAGCTACGGGTACCAAAGGGTCGGCATCCTGGCTGCGCTGCTGAACGCCCTCACCCTGATGGTCATCGTCCTGGCCATCGCGGTCGAGGCCGTGCGCAGGCTGATGGCGCCCGTGCCGGTGGAGGCCGGGGTCGTGATCATCACGGCACTGCTGGGGATCTCCGTCAACGCCTTCGTGATTCTCTTGCTCCGGGGAGGCGGTCCCAGCCTGAACCTGCGCGCCGCGCTCCTCCACGTGACTGGCGACGTGGCCGCGTCCGTCGGTGTGGTCGTCGCCGGAGTGGTGATCGTGCTGACGGGCTGGCTCTACATCGACCCGATCCTTTCGCTGGCCATCGCCGCCCTCATCGCGTACGGGGCCTGGAAGATCGTCCGCGAGACGGTCAACCTGCTGATGGAAGGCACACCGCGCGAGATCAACCTCCCCGCCATCACACGCCAGATCACGAGCACGCCCAACGTGTCCGGCGTCCACGACCTTCACGTCTGGGCGCTGTCATCCGAGCAGGTCGCCCTCAGCTGCCACGTCGTCGTCGGCGACATCTCGCTGGGCGACGCGGAGCACGTAATCCGCGACCTGGAGCACCGGCTCTGCGATCGGTTCGCCATCGGCCACACGACGATCCAGGTCGAGAGCTGCCATCCGTGCGGCGAGATCCATCACCGCGCCGGCGAGCACAACCACCCGCACGAGCACCCCGTCTTTACTTCTGGGCGGCCAGCGCCTCCTCGCGCTGCAGGATCCGCCGCGCCACAGCAATAGCCGACGCGTAGGTCGAGTCCATACCTCGATAGCTGAGTCCCCGCGCGCCCAGCGTTCGCGCCTGGGTGTACGGGGTGTCGGATGCGTAGTGGACGATGCCCAGGTCGAAGTGGACCTGCGCCATATTGACGCTCTCGTTGACCGGATAGCGGTCGGGCTGTCCGATCTCGTAGCACGCGTCGAGGTAGGGCCCGGCCTCCATCTCCACCACCGTGTAGCGGCCCTGGTAGTAGAAGTCGAGGTAATCGCGGTTCTGAAGAAAAGTCCCCCGCACGGTGACGGCGCGCTGGTTGTCGAGCGCGGAGCCGTAGACCAGGTTGGGCTGGACGTCGGCGGCGGCGAAGCAGTTGTTCAACCAGTAGGTGTTGCCGGAGTGCTCGTTGTAGACGGCGTTCGGGATCATCACGTCGCCGACGTCCGCATTCAGCGTCGCGGCCTTGCCCAGCACGTATACACCCGCCACCCACGCCGCCTGCTCGGCAACCTGGCGGAGGATGTGGTAGGCGGCCTCGCCGAGTGGGTAGTCCACGTTGATGATGCAGGCGTCCGATTGACGCAGCTTCGCCGCGTCGACGACCCCGACCCGCGGATCAATCGTCGTCGCGTCGAGCTTGGACAGCATGAAAACCTGTGCCGCAGAATCGACGCCGGTGTCGACCGCGGAGATATGGCGCACGCCGTTGGCGGCCTCCAGCTCCGCTCGCCACTTGCGAAGGCGCTCGCGCTCGGGATGGACGTCGAAGACCTGGCGCGCCCCGTAGTACAACCAGTTCTGTCGTGACGCCCGGCTGTGCCCTGCCTCGAGCTTGCGCCTCTCCTCGTCGAGGTCGCGATCCGAGCGGCCGATCCAATCGATGATCTCTCCCTCGATGCGGCGGGCCACGCCGGTAAGCACGTTGACCAGGCTGTGGGCGTTCGAAGAGACGAAGTAGATAGATGCGTCACGCGCGCCGAGCTCGTCCATCGCCGCGGCGACGGGCAGCCACCAGCGGCTTGCGTTGCGCGCGAATCCCAGATGGCTGCCTCCGATCTGGCGCAGCACGATCCGGCACTCCTCCCGCTTGATGGCGGCGAGGTTGGCGTCGAAGCTGTCGCCCCATGCCTCGTGGAGCCGGCGCCAGTCGTCAGGGCTTGCCGAAGCGGCCTGCCGTGCCTCGTCGTCGGAGCCGCCTACGTCCTGGAGCGAGCGATGCAGCTTGTTCCACTCGATCTGGAACGCGACGAGCGTGGGGACGAGGTCGTCGATGTCCGAGGTCGACGCGATGAGCACCGCGAGCGTGTTCTTGCCGTCGTGGTACCAGCGCCTTCGGCGGGCGGGGGCTTTAACGGCCTCCCAGCTCATGATGTCGGCGTCCAGGACCGCCCGAAAACCCAGCGGGCTCTGGCCCATGACAACCCGCCGGCAGCGGCTGATGGCGGTCGGAAGGCGCCGCACGGCGTAGAGCAGGGCGCCCATGTCCGTCTGCGGCAGGGCGGCCAGCGGGTGGAGCACAGACCCCATCCCGAGGTGCGCCTGGACCAACGATTCGACCTTGATCTCGCCCGAGCTCTGGAGCATCGTCGTGTACGTGCGGACGTAGAGCTCGACGGCGTGCTTGCCGCTCCAACCTGAGCTGGTGCCGGCGCTGGGTGGCGCTTCCAATGAGCCGACTATAGGACCCTGCTCCGAGCCGGACTTACAAATGCATGAAGACGGCCGCTCGCTCAGATGGGAGAGTGGGGTCATGCTCACACGACTCTGGAAACTGCGTTACCTGCGCGTCGCGGGCCTCGCCGTCGGGGCGGTCGCGGTCGCCGGCACGGCGGTCATCGTCACCGCCTCGGCCGCCGGCATGAGCTTCGGTTTGCAGGCCGCAAGCCCAACGCCCAAGACGTCTGCTGAAACCAGCTCGTCATCGACCGTCTGCGGCAACTTCATGAAACACTTCGCGGTCGCGATCAGCAAGAGCCAGGCGGAGATCAACGCCGCGTTCCAGAAGGCCATTGCCGACACCCTGGCGGACGAGGTGAAGAGTGGGCAGATCACGCAAGCGCAGGCCGATGCTCTCAAGAAGAAGCTCGCCAACCAGACGCCGTGCACCCTCCCAAGCACGATCGGCCACGGTGGCGCCAACCACAAGGCGAACGTCGGCGCTTACATGCAGCAGTACGTCGCCGCAGCCGCGGCGGCCCTGGGCATCAGTGAGGCCGAGCTGAAGACCGACCTGTCCAGTGGCCAGTCGCTGTCACAGGTTGCGGCGGCAAAGCACGTTTCGGAGGCCGACTTCCGGACCAGGCTGATCGCCAACCTGAAGCCCGCCCTGGACAAAGCGGTGACGGACAAGAAGCTGACGGCGGACCAGGAGCAGAAGATCATCAGCACTTTGCAGACCGGCCCGCTGCCTTTGTGGAATACGGCGGTGAAGCGGCCGAAGCCGTCGCCGACGGCGACGACCGCGACGACCTGACGGCCTAGTTCAGCTCTTCTGGGGGCGGGGTTCCGCCCAGGCGCCGCATCAGCTCCTCGAGCAGCTGCCGCGTCTCCGGGTCCGCCATCAGGCGCTCCTGCATCTGCTCGGCGGAGCGACGGATGTCAGGATCCGCCATCAGCCGCTCGGACATCGCCTGGAATCGCGAGGTCATGTCCTTCATCGCGGTCTCTTGCGCGACCTGGATCAGGACCGGCTGGCTGGCCGCTGCTGCCACTGCCTCGGCCTGCGCCCGGACCATCTCGATCCCCTTGCAGCCGAGGCACTCGCCCTTCAGTCCGCAGTGACACAGCTGGGGGCGCAGGCGGTCAAGCGCCGCGTGGAGCTCGGAGAGGTCGATGGGCGCTGCCACGGCAGCAAATCTACGAGGGTTTGCCTTTGCCCGTGTACATGGCCTCGATCCGGTCCCGGTAACGCTCGGCCACGACCTTGCGTTTGACATCGAGCTTCAGGGAAAGCTCGCCGGAATCCTCGGTGAAGTCGCGATCCAGCAGCGCGAAGTACTTGATCGTCTCCCAGTGTCCGAGGGTGGCGTTGAGGGAGTCGACCGTCTTCTGGATCGACGCGTTGACGGCGTTTCGGTCGAGCCCCTCCTTGCGGGCCGTCTCCCAGTCGGGCACGACGAGCGCGGTCACATAGGGCTTCCCCTCGCCAACGACCACCGCGCGCAGCACGAGCGGGTTGCTCATCACGCCGTGCTCCAGGGGTACGGGAGCGACGTACTTGCCGCCGGCGGTCTTGAAGAGCGACTTCTTGCGGTCGGTGATCCTGAGAAACCCTTCGGCGTCGATCTCACCGATGTCGCCGGTGTAAAACCAGCCGTCCTTCAAGACCTCAGCCGTCGCCTCGGGTTGCTTGTGGTACCCGAGCATGTTGCCGGGGCCCTTGACCAGGATCTCGCCGTCGTCGGCGATCTTGAGCTCGACGCCAGGAAACGGCTTGCCGACGGTCAGGAACTTGTGCGCGTGCAGCGTGTTCGAGCAAACACCTGACGACGTCTCGGTCAGCCCCCAACCGTTGAGGATCGGCACGCCGAGAGCCCAGAAGAACTCCTCCACGTCCCTCGCCAGGGCCGCACCCCCGCTGACGAAAAAGCGCAGTCGCCCGCCGGTCAACAGGTGCCGCACGCCGGCGAGGACGAGTCGGTCCGCGAGACGCCGCTGCGCCGAAAGCAGCGGTCCCGGGTGCTCGGCCCGGGAAAAACGGGTGCCGACTCGGATGGCCCACCTGAAAATCGCCTGGCGCATCGGGCTGCTCCCCCGAACGCGGGCCATGACGGCCGCATACATCTTTTCGTAGACGCGTGGGACGCTGTTCATGATGGTCGGCTTGATCTCGCGGATCTCTTCGGCGAGGTGGTCGGGGCCACGTGAGATCCAGCCCGTCAGCCCGATCACGATGCCCAGGAAGACGTCGTTGATCCGCCCGTAAACGTGCGCGTACGGCAGCCACGAGATCGAGCTGTCCTGGTCGGTGATCGGGTGCACGCTTGCCGCGGCCCGGCTGATGTCGACCCAGTTGCGGTGCGCATGTTCGACACCTTTGGGCGTGCCGGTCGTGCCTGAGGTGTAGACGATGGTGCACAGGTCGTCAGGCTTGATGTTGCCCAGCCGAGATGCGATCTCTGCGAGGTTGTGTGGTTCGTGCTCAACCCACCGCCTGACCTCGCGATCGATCGACACGACCTTCTTCAGAGACCCGCCGACGTTGATCTTTGCCGCAAGCTCGGCATCGCCGGCGATCGCCAGGACGGCCGCGCTGTTGGACGCGATGGTCTCGACCGCATCCGCCGAGACGTTTGGATAGATCGGGACCGTGATCGCGCCGATGGCCTGGATCGCGTAGTCGCAGTACAGCCAGTGGACGCAGTTCTCGGCCATGATCAGGACACAGTCGCCCTGCTTTACGCCGGCGTCGACCAGCGCCGAAGCGACGGCGAGCACGCGCTGCTGCATCTGGCTCCAGGTCGCCACCTGCCACGGGCCGTCGCCGTCGCGGTGGTGGAGCAGCGCGCGGTCGCGGTACCTTGCGGCCTGACGGAAGAAAACGCCGGGAGTGGTCCGGTCGGCTATCGATTCAGGGTCGATACGAACGCCGGCGACCTGAGCTTTGGTGTCTATTTGACCGCCTTGATGGTGAGCGTCAACGTGCCGGAGGGAACGTTGACGGTGACCTTGTCGCCCTTCTTGTGCCCGACCAGCGCCCGCCCGACCGGCGAGTCGACGGAGATCCGTCCGGCGGACGGATCGCTCTCCACGGCGCCGACCAGGTGATAGGTCTCGCTCTCGCCATCGGTGTCGACGACCTCGATGGTCGAGCCAGGACCGGCCACGCTCGAGTGCGTGTCCTTGATGATCTGGGCGCGGCCGATCATCTCCTGCAGCTCGTAGATCCGGCCGTCCAGGAGTCCGACCTCTTCCTTCGCCTGCTCGTACTCGGGGTTGTCCTCGATGTCTCCGGGCTGGAAGGCTTCCTTCAGGCGCTCGCCCGCCTCGGCGCGGCGGCGCAGGGCCACCTCGAGATCTCGCTTGAGCTTCTCCAGGCCCTCAGGCGTCAGCAAAACAGGTTCGGTTAGATCCATGGCCAGCCTTGACTGAATAATAAAGCCCGCTCTATGGACCCCACCGACCTGAGGGCGGAGCTCGCCGAACGGTTGGCGAATGGTACGCCAATCGATGCGCAAACGTTCAACGCGGCCTGCTTCATGCTCTCTCGGGCGCTCGAGAACCTCGAGTTCAGCGTGCCCGAGGCGGCCCCCCTTGCGCGCCGGCTGCTGCGGGTCGTCGGCCGGGTGATCATCGACACCGCCGAGCCGGACGCCTCACCCGACACGTGGCCGAACACGAGGGAGATGGCGATCCAGTGGATCGACGAGGCGCTTCGCGCCCTTGGCTACGAGGCCCTGCCGGCTAGTTGATGAGTCGGGCGGCGGGCGGCGCGGGCGCGTAGTTCGGGTTGAAGTCGATGCCGACCGCGGCCGAGCCCGCGACCTTCGCCGTGTAGCAGATCACCTGGCCGGCCAGCGGCGAGCGGTTGCCTCCGTTGATCGTCCAGTCCTGGCCAGGCGTGTAGATCGTGCCGATGTACTGTGTCGAGGCGCCACCGTTCATGGTGTTGCTGCAGTTGTTCGACGCGGGCGCGTAGATCACGATCCAGTTGTACTGCTCGCCGGCGAACACGTAGGTCGCGCCCTGCGAGTTCTGGGTCATGCACGAGCCGTTCGGGAAGTAGAACTGCACAGCACCTGGAGTGACGAGAGCGCTCTGGCACGGCGCGATCGGGTTGCCTGGGTTCGGTGAGATCTGGCAGTAGTTCTCGTTGGCGACGTCGCCACCGGTGTACGGCGGGTACTGCAGCGACATCGGCGCGTTCTCCTGCGACAGCAGGTTGGCCGGCGGCGGGCAGTTGCTGAAACACTGCGGCGGCGTCTCTCCGTCCGGAGGTGCGCAGCTGATGCTCCTGCTCTGAGCAAAGCATGTGACCGATGGCTTGGGGATCAGGGTGTCGTCGACGTCAATGGTGCTGGCGCCGTCCGCGGGTGGCACACCCGGCAGCAGTGCTCCGAGCGTCCAGGGCACTCCGTTGGGGTATGTGCCCTGCGGGATACCGCTGACGAAACCGGGCGCGTCAAACCGACCCACCCAACCGAAGTTCCTGGTGCCGTTGGGCAGGCCGTCGATCGGCGATAGGACGCTGCCGTCGCAGCCGGCCGGGTTGAGGTACACGTTGTAGTACTGCGCGCCGGGCGCGTTCTGCGTGACGTTGATGCTGATCCCGATGTTGGATGGGGCGCCGTTCGCACCCACGACCGGGTTGGGGGTCAGGTGGCAGGCGGACGGCGCACTCTCTCGGCGGCAGCCCAGTCCGGCCGAGCACGTACCGAACGAGGTGTCGAGGAACTTGTCGTACCGGACCGACGTGAGCACCACACCCCACCGGTTGTTGCGGGACAGTGTGTCCGTCGCTCCGGAGTGGCACGGGCTCGGGGTCTTCGGGTAGAGCTTGGTGCACATCGGTCCAGGGATGACTGCCTGAGGTGGCCCGTTGGTCACGGAGAAGTGGCCCGCGCAGCCGGTCCCAGGGGGGAAGTTCTGGTCCCAGAACTGCGGGCTCGCGACAGCGCCGGTGCCTGGTGCGGTCGCGCTGCCTTCTTCGGGGGCCTTCAGCTCGTTCGAAAGAAGGCTTCCGTTGGCGTCCGACTGGTAGCCGTTCAGCCACGTGTACACGCCGCCGTCGAGGAAGGCGCAGCTGGCCGACCCACCGCTCAGGTGGAAGTTGCCGTACTGCCCGGGGCGCATCTCGGTCCAGGTGCCACGGTTCCACTGGTTGTAGGTCTGGGCCGTCGGGTAGTAGCCGACCGATGGGGCGAGGTAGCCAGGGTCAGGGAGGGTCGGCGCCGGGACGATGGGCTGCCCGATGACATCGCCCGAGTTGCAGCCGCCGGGTCCGGGCTGGTAGGGGATGAAGCCCGGGTCCGAGTTGTAGCAGTAGTAGGTCGCTGCGTTGCAGTTGGAACCGGCGGCCCCGTAGCAGTTGCCGGCCTCATGCAGGTTGGCGTCGACGCACGCCGTGCCGTTCGTGTAGACGTCACCCAGCACAGTCAGCTCTGCGGATCCGGTCAGCACCGTGGCGCAGTTGCCGTTGCTCAGCGTCAGGAGCGCGGGTGTCTGCCGCTGGTTGCCGACGATCGCCGTGGCGGTGGCGCCGATGTTGATCGTCGGGCTGCCTCCAAAGATCTGGATGAACGCCAGAGGCAGGTCATGGCTGCTCCGAAACTCGAACTCGTATCCGTTGAACTGCGTGTCGGTAGCGATGAGCTTCAGGCTGTAGCTGCCTGCAAACGTGTAGTTGTAGGTGTCCTCGGGGAGGTTGCCCTGTGGGCCGACCCAGCGGAACGTGTGCGATTGGCCGGCGATGCCCGTGTAGATCCGCAGGTCCTTCATGTACAGAGCGACAGAGTTCGGGACCACCGTCCCGTTCAGGTCCTGGATGTTCTCCCACCAGTCACCTGCGGCAAGCGCGGCCGCGTCGACCGCGGTCTGCTGGTCGCGCCGGTCGACGTAGCCGCGGCCGGAGTCGATGGCCAGTCCGAGCATGCCGAACAGCACGAGGATCAGCAGTGCGATCAGGACGATCGCCTGGCCTTCTTGCAAGCTGCGCTTGCGAGGCTTAGTTCGAGTATTCGGCACGGTAGACCGCATATGCAGTGATGACGATGTTGTTGCCGATGACTTGCTGAATGATTGGAGTTACCGGCTGGAATGTGTACCAGAGCGTCACTTTGATCGGCTCGTTGCCGGTGGCCGGTGTGACCAGGTTGCAGCCCGCGCCGGTGTTGGGCGGCGGATAGGAGCCGAGGCCGCCACGCGGTCCGTTCGGCGTGAGGTTGCCTGCAGTGCTCGGATCGGTGATGAAGATCCAGCCCGTGTTGGCAGCCGGCTTCGACGGTGAGCCCTGGGGGATGCCACCGTTGGGCAGCGGGCCGTTGGGACAGGCGGGGTTGTTGGCCAGGTTCATGATCACCGCGTGACCCTGAATCGCGTCGGCGACGTCCGTGTCCGTGGGCCAGGTGTGGAAGGTCCCGTTCGGGTCGATGAAGTACGAGGCGCGCACGGCGACCCGGGCGCCCTCGTTGGCCGCCTGCTGCAGCGTGATGTACAGGTACAGCGCGCGGCCGAAATCGATGATGCCGAACGTGAGCAGCAGGATGACCGGCGCGATGATCGCGAACTCGGTCAGTCCCTGCGACCGCTGGCTGCGCGTATATGTCGACAGCTTCCCTTTCATGGTTTGCCCTGGATCGTGAAGTGCTCGTTGTACGCGAGCAGCAGGCCGTTGCCGAAGAGGCCCTGTATCAACGGCGTGATGAGCTGGAAGTTCATGAGTATCGCCACGTTGATGTCCCCGAGCCGCCACGAGTTGTCAGCAGGTGGAACGTCTCTCATCCCCGACTGACTGCCGTACGGGTCCGTGTAGCAGATGTACACGTTCACGGTCTGAGATGTGGCCGGGTATGCCGCCGCCGGATACGGTTTGTTGCCGGCGGTGTTGCTGTCGGACGGAAGCAGGCAGTTGGCCTGGCGGACGTCATTGATCTGGGCGTCGACGAAACCGGCCCCGTAAAGGGCGGACTTGACGGCTTTCATGACCTCTGTGTCGTAGAGGAAGTTGTTCTGGCGAGCCGCGGTGTTGAACCACGCGCCGTGGCGCGCGCCCTCGCGCGCCGCGCCCTGGATCGAGACGCTGTAGTAGAAGGCCCGGGAGAGGTCGATCAAACCCATCGCCAGGAGCAGGAGGACCATCGACGAGATGGCGAACTCCACGAGGGACTGGCCGCGTTGGTTCTTGCGACGAACGCGCGTTGGACTCTTGCTCACAATGGCCAGCGGGATAGGATGCACCATCGGTACGCCGTCTAACGCCGAATAAGCCGTTTTCGTTCGCCAAAAAAGCAAGGAATCTGTTAACGGGCTAAATCGGCGCTTCGAGCTGGACTGGCCGGAGGGTCCGGCGTCGCTCGACCTTACGCTGCAGGCGCTCCCGACGGTGCTCCAGCTCACCTGCTTCCTCGGGCATGCGCCGCTGGGCCTCCTCGACCACCCTCAGCGCCCCGTGGGGGTCGCGCCGCCTCCACTCCAGCAGCCGTGCTCGGGCGACCGATATCCGCACGTCCTCGCGCACGCTCGATTCCAGCCAACCCAGCAAGCGGTCGGCCGCCCTTATCGAGCCCTTGCGGACGAGGCGCCGGCTGATCAGGAGTCCGGCGGTTGCGGCCGCTTCTCCGCGAGCGAACGCCGTCGCGTTGCGCAGCGCACGCCAGCCGTCTGCCCGCGCGCCTCGGCGCCATCGGTGCCGCCCGAGGGCGAGCCAGTCGTCCGCGTCCATGTCCACGTCGGCGCCCTCGAGGCGGCGCAGGAGCCTGGAGTGCAGGTGGACGAGGCTGATCACGTCCAGGCGGTTGTGCTCCAGCGCGGCCTCGAGATAGTCGTAAGACCCCACGCGCAGGTAGTCGAAATATGCGTCGGGGACGAGCGCGCTCGGCAGCGGATCGTCGCGTTCATATCCGAGCACGCGCTGCTCGACGTAGCGCAGAGTGCATACCTCTAGCCGATGCCGGTACAGGGCACGGACCAGGGTCAGCAGGTCGACGTGCGCCGGGTGGGTGAGCTCGCCCGGCATACGCGCCATGACCCATCGCGTGCGGAGCACCGGCAGGTCGAACGACCCGCCGTTGAACGTGGCCAGCCGGTCGGCAGGCTCGATCTCTTCCCGCAGCGCATGGAGGAACGCGGACTCCATGCCCGGCTCGGGAAGGAAGAGCTGGGCCAGCCGCAGGCCGCAGTCGATCGGCCGCGCCACCGCCGCCGCGAACACATACGTGCCGGCTCCGCCTGCCAATCCGGTCGTCTCCGTGTCTACATAGGCGACGGAACCTGGGTCGGGATCGAGCGGCGGCAGCGGGATGACGTCCAGGCGGAGCGCGGCAGGTCCAAACGGCGTCGCCGCTGCTTCGAACCCGCGCGGCAGGTCGAAGCTGCGCTGCGGCCGAGGTCGCGGCGGTGCCCCTAGACGACTAAGGCGCTCGCGGAGAGAAGTCTCAGGCAGGCTTCCTTGGCTCCTTCCACGAGATGCAGCGGGCCGACGCACGACGGGCAACCGGCGGTGCAGGGGCAGTCGCGGACCAGCGCCGCGGCGTCTTCGAGCAGCTCGCGATGGAGCTCGAACATGCGCGCCGCGAAGCCGACACCTCCCGGATAGACCTCGAAGACCGTCACGGTGGGCAGCTGCGTGGTTATCGACCTCACCTCCGCCACCGAGCCGAGGTCGCGCGGGTCGCACATCAGGCGCAGGCTCGCCACGTGGCGCAGCGAATGCGCGACTCCCTGCAGGCCGGCCTCGAGCGTCTCTCGGCCGAGCGAGCGCCATAGCCCTTCCTCGACCGTGATCCAGTAGCCGGTGGTGTGCAGCGTTTGCTCTGGAAGGTGGATCGGTCCGGCTCCGATGTTCTCGTGAGTGTGGAACCGGATCTTCTTGAACATGCTGGCGAGGCTCGTGATCTTCACTTCTCCATGGCTTTTCGCCAGGCCTTTGGCTTCCGGTCCGGCGAACGTCTCGAGCACCTGCACCGTCACCGAGGCGAGCGCGTCCGTGTAGTAGTCGACCTCGACCGGCCGCACATACGCCTTCTTCTCGTTCCAGTCGAGGCGGTCGACGTGATACTGCGCACCCTCGTGCAGGTAGACGGCCTCCTCGTGGAGCAGCACCGGGGCGGTGAACTGGTCCATCTCACCGATCACCTGGGGCCGCGCCTGGGACGTGTCGATGATCACGACGTTGTCGGCGAGGATCCTGCGCAGGTGGACCTCTTCCGCAGGGAAGGCCTGGCGGCTCCAGAACCAGCGGCCGGCCGAGTGTGTCGCCGAACCGTCCTCTTCGAAGAGCCTCAGCAGCTCGCGCACGTCGGCCCCTCCGAGTTTTTCCTCGTCCATGAACGGCAGCTCGAACAGACCCGCCTGCAGGTGCGCCGCGAGCAGCAGCAGGTTGTCGGGATCGATCAGCCCTTCCTCCGGGTCGGTGCCGAGGAAGTACTCGGGGTGGCGGACGATGAACTGGTCGAGTGGCGAGCTTGACGCGACGAAGACTCCGACCGACCCCGAGCGGCGGCCGGCGCGGCCGAGCTGCTGCCACGTCGACGCGATGGTGCCGGGATAACCGACCAGCACCGCGCACTGCAAGCTCCCGATGTCGATGCCGAGCTCGAGCGCGTTGGTGCTGACGACGCCGGTGATGTCGCCGTTTCGCAGCCCGGCTTCGATCTCGCGCCGGTGCAGCGGCAGGTAGCCGGCGCGATACCCACGCACGCGCTGCGACGCATCGAGGCGTGGCGCCAGGTCCTGTCGCAGGTAGCTGAGCATCACTTCGACGGCAAGCCGGCTGCGACAGAAGACGATGGTCTGGACGCCGGACTTGATCCACGGCGCCGCGATGCGACGAGCCTCGAGCATCGAGCTGCGGCGGACGCCGAGGTCGCGGTTCAAAAGCGGCGGGTTGTAGAAGACGAGTCGCCTCTCGCCGCGCGGCGCGCCGCTGCGATCGACCAGGGCGATGTGTTCCTCCTCGAGAAGGCGCACCGCAAGCTCTCGCGGGTTGCGGATCGTCGCCGACGCGCAGATGAACGTCGGATTCGAACCGTAGAAGCCGCAGATCCGTTTCAAGCGTCGGATCACGTTTGCGACCTGGCTGCCGAAAAGTCCGCGATACGTGTGCAGCTCGTCGATGACCACGAAGTCGAGGCTCGAGAACAGCCGGCGCCAGCGTGTGTGGTGCGGCAGCAGGCCGGTGTGCAGCATGTCGGGATTGGTCATCACGATGTGACCGCCTTCGCGGATCGCGGTGCGGCGGCCCGGAGGCGTGTCGCCGTCGTACGTGTCGACGCGAACCTCGATTGGCAATCCCGATTTCAGCGCCCCGAGCTCGGCCAGCTGGTCCTGCGCCAGCGCTTTGGTCGGAAACACGTAGAGGGCTCGCCTTTGGGCGTTTTCCAGCAGCCGCTGGAGGACCGGGAGGTTGTAGCAGAGCGTCTTGCCGCTGGCAGTGGGGGTAACCACAACCAGGTGGCGACCGTTGCGAACGGCTGTGTACGCCTCGGCCTGGTGCGAGTAGAGCCGCTCGATGCCGTGGCCGGCCAGCGCCGCCACGAGCTCCGGACGGAGGTCGGAAGGCAGTGGGGCGAACACGGCCGAAGTGGCGGGAACTACGTGATCCAGCGTTATCTCACCTGCAAGGTCGGCAGGATTGAAACGTGGCAGGCCGGACATATGTTCGGGGAGGTTAATCGAACATTAGTTTGCAGTCAATAGAAGGCCCGGCGGCGCGGGACGAAGCTGCCGGCGACGAGTCGGCTCGTGAAACCTACGAGCCGGGATCGGAGGCCGACTTCGAGCGGCTGTACCGGAACACATACCACCGGATTCTCGGCACGCTGATCACGCTGGTCCGCGACCGGGCCACCGCCGAGGACTGCACCCAGGAGACCTTTGAGCGCGCCTATCGAAACTGGGCCTCGTGGCGGCCGGACGCCCCGGTCGAGGCCTGGCTGCACAGGATCGCAATCAACGTTGCGATCTCCGACCGCCGGCACCAGAAGCTGCGCGAGGCGGGCGAGATGGTTCGCCGTCTCGGGCGTCCCGCCCTGCCGCCGGATCCTTCGACCATTTCCGAGCGATCCGAGCTTGTCCGAGCGATGAAAAAGCTCCCCACCAAGCAAGCCGCCGCCCTGGTCCTCCGGCACTACCATGGCTACTCCAACCGGGAGATCGCAGCCGCCCTCGGCGTGCCGGAACAGACGATCGCCTCCCGCCTGGCGGCCGCCCGCAAGCAGCTCCAGGCGGTCCTTGGCCGGTAGGCGGCGGGAAATGGTTGCTTGGCCGGAACTCAGCGTTATGGCTTCTTACAGATGAGCGATTTCGAGAGCGAGCTCGACCAGGAGCTGCACCGGGTGCTCGACCCGGTCGCGGCTACGCCTGTCCCGGCTCGCCGGGCTGTGCATTCGCGCACCGCGGCCAAGACCATCGCCGGCGGCGCCGGCGCTGCGCTCGGCCTCAAGCTGCTCACCGCTGTCGCGGTCGCTGCTGCGGCGGTGACTGTCGCCGGCGCGGCGACGACTGGAAGCTTGAACCCGATCGAGTGGGGTCAGCAGGTGAAGCAGCAGGTCGAGACCTGCAAATCCCAGCTCGCCGACGGCCAGCATGGCATCGGCGACTGCGTCAGCGGTTTCGCGAGCCAGCACGGCGCCTCAGTTGCGAGTGACGCGCGCCACCACGGAGACACCAACCCGCACGGAAACAACGGCGCCAACGGGGGCGCCAATTCCGGCGGTCACGGCAAGGAAAGGACCCGGGACAAAGCTTCGATTCCCAAGGCTGGGTAGGCTCGGGGGCCGGAGAGCCCCCATTCAAGACCCCTTCCTCTCGTGGGGCCGGGCCGCAAGGTTCGGCCTCCGTCCATTCGTACTCCGCCCGACGATTACGAGCCGCGACATTACCTTCTTATGCGCTGACCGTCGGGCGTATCGAAGACCGTGACTCCAAGGGCCGCCAGCCTCGCGCGGAGCTGATCCGACCGAGCGAAATCCCTGGCGGCGCGCGCCTCCTCGCGTTCCGCGAGCAGCTCGGCGGCACCGTCGGGGAGCGGCCGCTGCTCGGCCAGGCTGTCCAGGTCCAGCCCCAGCACGCCGTCCCAAGCTTTCAGCAGCTCGGCCCTGGTACGTGGTGGCACCGAAGAGTGGGTGAGCTCCGCCACCAGCGCCATGACGGAGGGAAGGTCGAGGTCGTCTGCGATGGCGGCGCGAAAGCGGGCCTCCCATTCGGAGGCGTCACCCAAATCCTGTCCTGAGGACCACTCCACGACGCGTTCGCGCAGCTGCCGCAGCGCTCGATCCGCGCCGGCCAGACCCTCGGTGCTGAAGTTCAACGGCGCGCGGTACTTCGCCTGCAGCGCGAGGTAGCGAAACGCAAGCGGCTCGAATCCATGTGCCTCGAGCTCGGTGATCCGGAAGAAGTTGCCTGCCGACTTCGCCATCCGCGCGCCCGAAAGCATGAGCAGCCCACCGTGCATCCAGAGGCTGACGACTCGATGGCCGGTCACCGCCTCGGACTGAGCGATCTCCGCCTCGTGGTGCGGAAAAACGTTGTCGGCGCCGCCGGTGTGGATGTCGAAGCGCTCACCGAGGATCGACATCGACATGGCCGAGCACTCGATGTGCCAGCCTGGGAAGCCAGGCCCCCACGGGCTCGGCCAGACCTGCTGACGATGCTCGCCAGCCGCCTTCCAGAGCGTGAAGTCGCCTGGATGCTTCTTTCGCGGATCAGGTTCGCCGCGTACACCCGCGAGCAGCTTGTCCGTGGTGTTGCGCGACAGCCGGCCGTACCCCGGAAAAGTGGCGATGTCGTAGTAGACGTTGCCGTCGATGTCATACGCATTGCCTTTCTGAATCAGCGTCTGGATCAGCTCGAGCATCTGCGGGATGTAAGCCGTGGCGTGCGGAAACTGATCGGCCGGCCGAATGTTGACCTTCCGCGCGTCCTGCATGAACGCGTCGGTGTATGCGTCGGCGATCTCTTCGGTCGTCTTGTTCTCCAGCCGCGCGGAGACGAGCATCTTGTCCTCGCCGCGATCGAAGCTGTCATCGGTGAGGTGTCCGACATCGGTGATGTTCATCACCTGCTCGGTGTGATACCCGAGGTATTCGAGGCTGCGCCGCAGTAGGTCCGGCAGCATGAACGTCCTCAGGTTGCCGACGTGGACGTATCGGTACACGGTCGGGCCGCACGAGTAAATCCGCACGACGCCATCGCGCAGCGGCTCCAGCTGTTCCTTGGTCCGAGTGAACGTGTTGTACAGCCGCACGCGGGGCAGGTTCATCCCGAATCTATCCTCTCAATTAGTGAGAGCCGTCCGCCTCGAGGGAACCTCCGTCTCTGCCAAGGACATAGAAGGACGCGTGCTCGTGCACGACCTCGGTCCGGACCTGCGCAAGGGCGCGCTGCTCGACGAGACCCACCTCGACCGCGTGCGCATGAGCGGCGAAGTCCACGTCGTCGAGCTGGAGCCCGGTGACGTGCACGAGGACGACGCCGCTCGGAGGCTGGCCGCCGCCCTAGCGGGCCCGGGCCTCGAGGCGACGCCTCCCGTCCAGAGCCAGGCTCGTGTCGTCGCCCGTCAGCGCGGGCTCGTCCGGGTGCGCGGCGAGACCGTGGACGCGATCAACGCGCTCGGCTACATCTCGGTCTTCACGCTCATGGACGGCCAGGCGGTGGCCAAGGGCGAGGAGGTCGCGGGCTGCAAGGTGACGCCGGTCGCCGTGCCCGGCCGGCTGATCGAGGAGGCCGAGCGCCTCTGCCGTGAGAAAGGACCGGTGGTCGTGCTCCTGCCGTTTCGACCTCTGAAGACGTTCGTGGTCGCGACCGAACGCCTGAAGCCGAAGGCGCGCGAGATCTTCCGGGCGGCGGTCACAGCCAAGCTCGGTTGGTACGGAGCTGTTGTGCTGGCGGTGCGGGAGGTCGCACGCACGTCTGACGCCGTGGCTGCTGCGTATCGCGAGGCGGTGGAAAGCGGCGCCGAACTGGTGCTGTTCGCGGGAGCGTCCGCGATCGATCCGCTCGATCCCGCGTACGCCGAGCTCACTCATGCGGGCGGCCAGGTGCTTCAGCTCGGGGCTCCGATGCATCCTGGCAGCATGCTGTGGCTCGGCCGCCTGCACCAGGCGGCCGTGGTGGGCGTGGCTTCATGTGCGGGTTTCGGCCGGAACAGCTCGCTGGATCTCTTGCTGCCCTTTGTCTTCGCGTACGGGCGCGCCGAGGCCGGCGATCTGCTCCGACTGGGCCACGGCGGCCTGATCGAAGCCGGGGCCGGGAGGCGATTTCCTCCCTACTCGTGAACGATTCGGGGCATCTCGAGGGCCGGCCAGGGCCGGTCTCGCATCGCGCCCAGATACCTGTCGACCTCCGTCACCAGCGGCGCCAGCCGAATGCCTTTGTGACTCGGAAGGTAGGGCCGCAGGTAGTCGGCTCCGGTGCGCCACTTGTTGACCGCGCCGCGCCGGTTGTGCCGCGTGTAGTGGAGGCATCCGGCCGCGACCTGGATCAGGCCCTTGTAGAAACCTGAGTCGGGCCCCTTGCGGTCTGGAGTCCATTCCCGCTCCCAGACCTCATGCGCTTCCCAGTAGTGGCCGCTGTTGAAGAGGTCGACACCCTCGGCCAGAAGAGAGCTCATCGCGATAATCGGTTCGTGGACGAGACGCGGTCCGAGTATTCGCGAGTCAACCTCTCGAGCGATCCCATCTACCGATACCTTCGCATCACGAAAGGCGGGCCAGGAGGCGTGGCCGGGGAGGCCGCGGAGCAGGACCTTGTCGACGCGGCGTGGCTGCAGCGGCTTCGACGCATCCACCAGCTGCAGAGCGCATGGTGGGTGTTCGCGACGGCGGAGCATTCGAGGTTTCAGCATGCCCTCGGAGCAATGCACCTGGCCGGTGAGTGGGCGCGCCATCTGCATCCTTCCCTGAAGGTGGCGTGCGGCGACGTCCCGTCGTCACAGCTGGTCGAGGAGACGATGCGAATGGCGGGCCTCCTGCATGACGTCGGTCACGGCCCGTTCGGCCATTTCTTCGACGAGAACTATCTCGACACCTGGGGCGTCGACCACGAGGTCATCGGGCGCGCCCTGATCACGGGTCCGTTGGCCGGCCTGATCGGCGAGCTGGGCGCCTCGCCGTCGGCCGACTTCGAGCCTGGAGAGCGCATCGACCCCCGCTGGGTGGCATACCTGATCTCGGCCAGGGAGCTGGACCGATTCACGCCTCCGGGGTGGCTGGCGGCCCTGCAGCCCGCGCTGACCGGCGCTTTTTCGGCCGACAACATGGATTACGTCCCTCGCGACTCTTATATATGCGGCGTGTCGGCCGGCCCGGTCGACGTGCAGCGCATTCTTCATTACTCCTTCATCTCCGAGCGCGGACTGACTCTTCACGCCCACGCGGCGGAGGCGCTCTACATGTTTCTCAACTCGCGCCTCTACCTCTATCACCAGGTCTATTTCCACAGGACCGTGAGACGGATCGACCTCCAGCTGCGCGAGGTTTTCCGGCCGACGGTCGAGCTCTTGCTCGGCGGCAATCCTCTCGAGCGCCTGGACCGGTTCATGCCGCTGACCGAGTGGTCGCTGCTGTCCGACGTCGACCGGTGGACGCACGGAAGCGGTGACTCGCGGCAGCGTGAGCTGGGCGAGGCATGGGCCGCGGTGGTGGCGCGGAGGCTGAAGTGGAAGCTCATCTACCAGGGCCACACCGACGCGCGGGACATCCCGAGCGCTGCGCTGTCCGTGACGCGCGAACAGTTCGCTCGCCAGCTACGCGAGCGCCTGCCTTCCAGCCTGCGCAACATCGTCTTCGAGGTCGACGTGGCGGCGCAGGAATCGCGCGCGTTCAACCCGATGACGGAGACGGCGGACATCCTTTTCTATGAGCCGCTCGAAGACAGATACCAGCAGAGCCGGGTGCTCGACCTGTTCAAGCGCTTGCCCGTGCGTATGGCGCTCTTCCGGATCTTCGCGCACGACGAGACGCACCGGCGGGAGCTGATCAAAGCGGCGAACGAGGTCCTGGGTCTTACGGCCTAGAAGTCGTCGTCGCCCCCGCCGAAATCGTCATCCCCGCCTCCGCCGAAGTCATCGTCGCCCCCGAAGTCGTCGGCGCCCTCGCTTTCGCCGGAGCTCACCGTGGCGAACGTGGAGACGAGGCGGCGGAGCGCGTGCTTGCCGCAGTGCGGGCACGCCGGATCGGGCGAGGCGTAGCTGCCCAGCAAAGAGGACGATCGCTTTCCGCATTCCTCGCAGCGGTACTCGTAGATCGGCATCCCTACGATTATCGGCGTGATTCCGATTGACCACGTCCGCGCGGCCGCCGAGCGTGCCTGGCCGCACATCATGCGGACGCCGATGGTCCCGGTCGAGGGCGGGCTGCTGAAGCTCGAATGCCTGCAGCCGACCGGCAACTTCAAGGTCCGTGGTTTTTTCGCGGCGGCCCTGGCCCTGCCCGCCGAACGCCTTCGCAAAGGCCTGATCACGGTCAGCGCCGGCAACGCGGCGCAGGCATGTGCTTACGCTGCGCACAAGCTCGGCGTGTCGTGCCGGGTCGTCATGTACGACACGGCTCCCGCCCCGAAGATCGACGGGGTCAAGCGCTGGGGGGCAAAGCCGGTCCTGATGCCGCGTGACGAGGTGCTGGCGTGGTTGGCCGTCGAGAAGTGGAGGCAGGAGCCCGAGTCTTTTCTCCACCCCTTCGCCGAACCAGAGGTGATTGCGGGCCACGGCAGCCTGGGCCTCGAGCTCCTCGAAGATGTGCCCGACCTGGCGAGGGTCGTCGTACCTGTCGGCGGGGGCGGGTTGATCGGCGGCATCGCGTCGGCGATCAAAGGCATCCGGCCCGAAGTCGAAATTATCGGTGTCCAGTCCGACGGGTATCCGATGTGGAGCCGGGTCTTCGAGGCGGGTGGGCCCGTGACGATCAAGCCGGACACGATCGCGGACGGCACCACCGCTCCTTTCGATGCGCGGATGTTCGGGCTGCTCCAGGAGTGCGTCGACCGGTGGCTCCTCGTGCCCGAGCCCAGGCTGAGGGCTGCGATTCCAGAGATCGCCGCGGCCGCGAAAGTCGTCGCCGAGGGAGGAGGAGCCCTGGCCTACGCGGCCCTGGAGCAGCTGCCGCCGGGCCCGACCACCGTCGCCGTGGTCAGCGGAGGCAACATCGACCCGAAGCTCCTGGCGTCCCTCATGTCACCCGCACCATCCCCCACGGTCCGCGTCTGACCAGGGCGACCAGCATCCACACGAACAAGGCGCTGCCCGGAACCGAAACCAGCAGCGCGAGGAGATAGAAGCTGGTCGGAAAGGTGTATCCGGCCGCCGCCGACGTGGCGCTGGGGTTGACGATGTTGACCAGGTTGAGCGGAGTTTGCAGGGCGCCGAGCCCAAGCAGCACCAGCACTACGTAATAGATCCAGGTCCAGCGCTGGAGCGCTCCGACGATGAAGAAAACGCAGATGCCGACTCCGATGACCACCGCGACCCACAACACGCCGGTCATGAAAGACGTCATCGACTGCACCAGCTCCGCCGGCGGAGGAGAGACGTTGGGGTTGAGGGCCGCCTGCCGCTCAAACGTCTGGTTCATGATCGTCGTCATCATTCCGGTCATCCAGAACGGAAGTGAAAGCGTGTACAGGGCCGACAGGGCGTACCACCCCGCAACCGCGTACTGCAGCGGCCGTGTCCACGACGTCGGGGTGCGAACGATCCGAGGCGCGACATATGGCGGGCCCGCGTAGGACGGCGCAGCGACCGGCTGCCACGCCGAGCCATTCCATCGGTACCGGCCGTCGGGGGAGAGCGTGCTGACCCATCGCGCCCCGTCCCAGTAGTACATGCCGTCCTGCGACATTCGCGTGCTCATGGTCCCCACCAAATCTCACGACCCGCGACGCAGGCCGTGCGGCGGGCTGCGGAGCGGCTCGCCGCGATGTGGCGGGGGCCCCTCATCAAGCGCTGAGGACCTCCTCGCAGATTTTCAGCGCCGACTGAATGTCCCCGGCGTCGATGCCGTAATGGGTGACGAACCGCATGCGGCGGGGACCCATGTGGTCGCCGAGCAGGCCGCGCCGGGTGCAGGCGTCCGTGAACTCCGGCGCGGACATGTTTTCGAGGTCGAAGTAGACGAGGTTGGTCTGCACGCGGCGCAGGTCACACCGGACTCCGGGCAGCTCCGACAGGCCTTCGGCCAACGTACGGGCGTTGGCGTGATCCTCGGCCAAGCGGTCGACCATCTGGTCGAGAGCGATCAGCCCGGCCGCGGCGAGGACTCCCACCTGCCTCATGCCCCCGCCCAGACGCTTGCGCCAGCGACGAGCTTCTTCGACTGACTCCTCCGACCCGCAGAAGATGCTGCCGATGGGGCACGCCAGGCCTTTCGAGAGGCAGAACGTGACCGTGTCTGCGCACCCGGCTATCTCCCGCGAATCCACGCCCAGCGCGACGGAGGCGTTGAAGATGCGAGCGCCGTCGAGGTGGACTCGCAAACCCTTCGCGTGAGCGGCATCCCTCGCCGCCCGCAGGTCCTCGAGCGGCCACGCGATCCCACCGTGCCGGTTGTGGGTGTCCTCGAAGGTGACCGCGGCCGTGATGGGTTGGTGTGGATCGTCCCGCGGGCGAACCGCGTCGACGATCTGCTGCGGGGACATGACGCCGGCTTCGGTGGCGATTGGCCGGATCTGCACCCCGCACACCGCCGCCGCGCCGGCGGTCTCGTACCAGAAGGCGTGTGACTCCGCGTCGGCGATCATCTCCTCGCCCCGCTGGGCGTTGACCGCGATCCCGATCAGGTTGCCCATGGTGCCGCTCGGCACGAACGTGGCGGCCTCCTTGCCCATTCGCTCGGCCGCCACCTCCATCAGCTTGTTGGTGGTGGGGTCGTCGCCGAAGACGTCATCGCCCAGCGGGGCCTCGACCATCGCCCGGCGCATCTCGGGGCTCGGCATGGCCACGGTGTCCGAGCGGAAGTCGATGGTCGCCACGCCCCTTAATCTAACGGGCGAGTGCGAGCCGAACTCATCCTGGCGCGCGGCCGGATCCGCACCCTGGGACGCACAGGTCTGACGCCCCAAACCCACCTCGCCGTCGCGGGCGGAAGGGTCATCGCATGCGGCGGTCGGGAGGTGATGGGCCTCCGCGGTCCTCGGACGCGGTTCGTCGACCTGGACGGATCAGCGGTCCTTCCGGGCTTCAACGACGCCCACGCACATGTCGTCTACTACGGGCTGACCCGATTTGCGGCCGACCTTACGGGCGCGCGGGGCATCGATGACCTGCTCGAGCGCCTGCAGGAGCACGGGCAATCGCTCGGGCCCGGCGAGTGGCAGCAGGGGATGGGCTACCGGACCGACGAGCTGACCGAGCGCCGCCAGCCGCACCGCAGCGAGCTCGACCGCGTCACGGGCGACCGTCCTGCCTTCATCGACGAGCGAGGCGGGCATGCCCGGGTCGCCAACTCGGCCGCGCTTGCGGCGGCAGGGATCACCTCGGAGACGCCGAATCCCCGTGGTGGGCGGATCGGCCGCGACCTGAACGGCTCGCCAAACGGCCTCCTCCTCGAGTCGGCGATGCGGCTGGTCGCAGACGTCCAGCCGCGTCCCGCTCTCGGACGCCGCATAGAAGGAATCCTGCAGGCCCAGGACCTGCTCATCTCGCGCGGAATCACATCGGTGGGCGCGGCCGTGAATCGCGGGTTCGCGGATGACCTGCGGGCCTTCGAGCAGCTCGCGTGCGACGCCCGGCTCAAGGTGCGCGTCAACGAGTTCCTCTCGTGGGAATTGCTGGAGGCTGCGGCCGCGCTCGGCGTTCGTGCCGGGTTCGGCGGCTCGATGGTGCGAGCGGGCCCGATCAAGGTCTTTGTCGACGGGGGCGCCGAACGCGTCGCCATGCGCTCGGGGGGTGGTGGCGTGTGGCGAACCACACCCGATGAGCTGCGCGCCCTGGTCGGCCGAGCAACCGCAGCCGGGCTGCAAGTCGCGGCCCACGCCATCGGCGACGCAGCGATCGAAGCGATGTGCGACGCGGTCGAAGCCGCCCGCGGAGCTCCGATGCGGCACCGCGTCGAGCACTGCACCATCTGCCCCCCTGACCTGCACGCCCGACTCGCGAAGCTAGGGATGGTGGCGGTCATGCAGCCGATGGCCGCGCGTTTTGGGCGCGTGGCCTCGACCATCTTCTTTCCGGTCCGGGACAGGACCCATCTCGCACCGCACCGCGGCCTCCTCCGGGCCGGCGTCCGGGTCGCGTTCAGCTCCGACCTTCCGGTGGCGACGGATCCGAATCCCTGGCCCGGAATCCGCGTGGCGGTCGACGACCAGGTGAACGGCATCAGCTTGCTCGCCGCCCTGCGCGCCTACACGGTCGGCGGCGCCTACGCGACCTTCGAGGAGAGCGAGAAGGGCACGCTGGAGCCTGGGATGGTCGCGGACATGCAGGTGTACCGCGGGGATCCGCTCAGCGAGGAGGAAGTCAGCTGGGAAGACCTCCGCCCGAAGGCGGTTTTCGTGGGCGGAGTGCGGGTTTTCGGCTCGCTCTAGGGCTCGACGATCTCCACGATCTCGACCTCTGCCACCTCGGCCATCGGGGCGGCTTCCGGCGCGGTGGTCCTGTATGCGCGTGTCCGTCGCGGCGTCGATGCGCGCTTCGCGCTGGTCCTTCGCGCGGAGGTCGCTTTCGCCGGAGCCGCGGAGCGGGCCGCCGGCTTGCGCCTGGTGGTCGCAGCCTTGCGCGACCGGCTCGTGGACTTCCGCGTCGGGCTCGCCGCGCGGCGGCGCGGCGCCGTCGCCCCCGAGCCTCCGAACGCGATCTGACGCGCCTGTTTGGTGAGGCCGTCGATGCGCTTGAGCACGTTGTTGACATCGCCCCGTGTGCTGGCCCGTCGGACCTGGGTCTGCAGCGTCTTGATGGCCGCGCGTGCGGTCTTGTCGGCATCCTTCAGCCGGCGCTCCAGCTGCCTGCGAAGGTCGGGCGGGACGCGGCTTTCGGCCTCCTTGAACGCGCGGCGTCCGGCACGAACTGCCCGATTGACGAGGCCGGATGATCTCGATGAGCGCTTCTTCTTAGCCATGCATAACCTCCGTCAAGAAGCCCGCGCGGAGCACTTGACGCACCGCACTAGAATGGGCCGCTAGCTTGACCACAGCCCCCGAACGACACCTTATCAAGAAGTACGCGAACCGCAAGCTGTACGACACCCGCACCAGTCGATACATCACGCTCGACGGAATCGCGCAGCTCGTGCGGGACGGCCACGAGGTGAAGGTCGTCGATCGCGACAACGGCAGCGACCTCACGCAGGTGACGCTGTCGCAGATCGTGCTGTCGGAGGAGAAGCGCGGACCGTCGGGCATCGTCGACGCGGGCGGCGAGATGCTCCAGGAGCGCGGTCAGGCGCTGCTCGACTACGTGCGGAAGACGCTCAACGTACCTTCCGACATCCGAACGCAGGTAGAGCGGAGGCGCGAAGGCCTGGAGACGATGGCCGACGACGCCATCGAGCGAGCGCTCCGCCGGCTGCGCATCCCGACCCGACATGACATCGACCGCATCAACGACCGGCTGGACCAGATGGCGTCGCAGCTGCGCAAGGCGGGCCTCTCGAACGGCGCTAGGACGGTACGGCGTAAACGAAAGGCTTCCCGCTGATCACAGATGTGATCTGGACGTCGTTTTCGAGACGGTAGGTCGCTTCCCTCACGCGCCGGTCGGCGCGCAGCTGCTGCGTCATCAGGTCCGCGAGCGCGGCCAGGCGGTTCACATCTCCGATCACCGACAACGTCCACGGTTGAGGCACAGGCGAACCGTCGATCGCGACTCCGCCGCCGGTGTGGGTCACCGGCGCATCGCATGAAATTCTGAGTTACACCGGAGTTACTATCGGAACTCGCCAGATGGCGGTCGAAACCCGAGCCTCCGCGTTCCAGACCGCACAGCGGCGCTTTGACGCTGCGGCGGATGTCATCGGCCTTTCCGAGGACGCACGCCAGGGCCTCCGCGAGGTCAAGCGCGAGCTGACCGTCCACTTCCCGGTGCGGTTGGACGACGGCTCGGTCCACGTGTTCACCGGCTGGCGGGTCCAGCACAACATCAGCCGGGGTCCCGCCAAGGGCGGCATCCGCTACCACCCTGAAATCAACCTCGACCTGGTCAAGGCGCTGGCGATGCTCATGACCTGGAAGTGCGCGGCGGTCGGCATTCCATACGGTGGTTCAAAAGGCGCGGTCGCCGTCGACCCCCACAAGCTCTCCCAGACGGAGCTCGAGCACCTGACGCGCCGCTACGCGACCGAGATCTCGATCCTCATCGGTCCCGAGAAGGACATCCCGGCGCCGGACATGGGGACGAACCCACAGATCATGGCCTGGATCATGGACACGGTCTCCATGCACCAGGGCCACTCGGTCACCGCGTCGGTCACGGGCAAGCCGGTCGACGTCGGTGGCTCCGAGGGCAGGGTCGACGCGCCTGGGCGCGGTGCGACCTACCTGACACTCGAAGCCCTCAAATACCTGCACATCGACGAGGAGACGCCGACGGTCGCGGTGCAGGGCTACGGCCAGGTCGGCCGGTCGGCGACGCGACTCCTCGCCGAGGCGGGCCTGCAAATCGTGGCTGTCAGCGATTCGAAAGGAGGCGTCTACAACCCGAACGGTCTCGACCTCGCGGCGCTGAACGAGCACCGCCAGGTCCGCGGCGGCGTCGGCGGATTCAAGAAGGCGGACGCGGTCACGAACGCCGAGCTGCTCGAGCTGCCGGTCACCGTGCTCGTTCCGGCCGCGGTCCAGGACCAGATCACGGACGAGAACGCGGGGCGGATCCGCGCGCGGTTGATCACCGAGGGCGCGAACGCGGCGGTGACGCCGGAGGCAGACCCGATCCTGCACGAGCGCGGCATCTTCCTCGTTCCGGACATCCTCGCCAACGCCGGTGGGGTGATCGTTTCGTACTTCGAATGGGTGCAGGACCTCCAGGCCTTCTTCTGGGAGGAGGAGGAGATCAACACCAAGCTCCACCACGTGATCACCCGGGCGTTTTACGAGATCCTCCACACCTCTGTGAACAAGCGCATCGACATGCGGGCGGCGGCCTACGCGCTCGCGGTGCAGCGGGTGGCCAACGCGACGACGGTTCGAGGCATATACCCATAAGAGCGTGGGGGGATCAGGATCCCCCCACGAGCCCCCCAATCCGGTGGGCCTCAACGCCCGGAGGGAAGCAGGGACATCGGGGGACGCCCGGAATGAATCCGGGCTTCGGCTCCACTGTTAGATTGGGTGGTAGTGCCTCCGCATACCCCTCGCCGCGTCCTCGTGACCGGAGTCTCCAATCCACTCGGCGCCGAGGTGGCGCGCCGCCTCGCCCGGCAGGTTCCTTACCTGTTCGGCTGCGACTTTGCGGACCCGGTCAGCGCGATCGAAGAGATGGATTTCGTCCACGCCGACACCCGGCTCTCGGTGATCGGCAAGCTCGTCCGCCAGCTGAGGATCGACAGCGTGGTGCATCTCGCTGTGGCGGTCGATTCGCCCCATCACGACCGCGCGGTCCACGAGACCAACGTGATCGGCACGATGAACGTGCTCGTCGGATGCGCGGCGCCGACGAGCTCGGTCCGCCGTCTGGTCGTGAAGTCGAGCCAGGCGATCTACGGCGCCGGGCCGGGCGATCCGTCGTTCTTTTCCGAGGACATGGCCAACCCGGACAAGCTCGCGTCGGGCGTCACCCGCGACCTGCTCGAGATGGAGCAGCTTGTCAATGAGTTCTCACTCCGCAACGAGAGCTGCGGAGCAACCGTCCTCCGGCTTGGCTTTCGGGTCAGCGAGGACACGAGCCTCGCGCGCTATCTCTCGCTGCCGATCGTGCCAACGTTTGCCGGCTTCGATCCCCGGCTGCAGCTGTTGCACGAGGACGACGCGGCCGATGCGATCGTGCGCGCGGTCGTCCGCGACCGTTCCGGCGTGTTCAACGTCGCCGGCGAGGGCGTGGTGCTCCTCAGCCAGGCGATCGGGATCATGGGCGGCACGGCCGCGCCGCTGCTGCCGCCATACGGGCGATGGCTGTCAAGGCTGGCCCTGCGCATGGTCACCGGGGTCGACATGCCGGCCCATCTGGCCGACGTCGTGTCTTTCGGGTCCGTCATGGATTGCTCACGTCTCGAGGCGGAGTTCGGGTGGCGCCCCGCGCGCACCTCTCGCGCGACCATGGAGGCGCTCGCCCGCGGCAAGCAGGCGGAGGTAATCGAAGCACCTTCTCCGCCGCAGGAATACGAGCTCCAGGTCTATCTCCAGCAGCGCCGGCGCCGGGCACAACATCAGCTGGCACAGCGAAATTGATCGCGGAGAAGACAACCCCTGAGGAGCGCCGCAGGCACAGCCAGACGGCAGAGATCATCGCGCCTCGCTCCGGCCCTCGCCTTCCGAAACCGCTGCTCCGGCTGCAGCGAAACGCGCCGATGTACGCGCTCCAGGCCGCCAGCGCATTGTCGATGCGGCTGCGTGAAGCCACCGGCCGAGAGGTGATCGACCTCAACCGGATCATGGAGGTCGTCCAGTTCATCTACCAGCAGCGCGAGCTGGCGCGGCGCGGCCCGAACTATGCGGTCGACGAGTTCGGGTTCGATGCTCAGTGGACCGAGTCGTTCATCACGGCCTTCAAGTCGCTGTATCGCGACTACTGGCGTGTCGAGACGACCGGTGTGGAGAACGTCCCCTCGTCCGGACGCGCGCTTCTCGTCGCCAACCACGCCGGTGTGCTGCCGTGGGACGGGGCGATGGTCAAGACCGCGGTCTTCACCGAGCACCAGCGCCCGCGCCACGTGAGGGCGCTGGTGGCAAGCCAGTTCATGGGCATGCCGGTGATGGGCTGGTTCCTGCGCCGCACGGGCCAGGCGGTCGGGCATCCCGACGACACCCGCCGGCTGCTCGAACGCGACGAGCTCGTGCTCGTGTTTCCAGAGGGCACCCGCGGGACCGGGAAGAGCTTCAAGGACCGCTACCGCTTGCGCCGCTTCGGACGAGGAGGTTTCGTCGCGACCGCGATTCGCGCGCGGGCGCCGATCATTCCGATCTCGATCGTCGGGTCGGAGGAGATCTACCCGATGATCGGTGACTTGACCCCGGTGGCCCGGCTTTTTGGCCTGCCTTATTTTCCGGTCACCCCGTTCTGGCCATGGCTCGGTCCGCTCGGCATGATCCCGCTGCCCAGCAAGTGGCGGATCCAGTTCCACGCCCGCGTCGACGTCGATCGACTTCCTGCCGACGGGGCAAACGACCAGCACCTTGTGATGGCCCTCGCCGACGAGGTGCGGGACACCATCCAGCGCGGCATCTACGACAACCTGAAGCTGCGGAGAGGCGTCTTTCTCTAGCTCCGTTCCGGCGAGAGGCGTTCGCATCCACTGGGACGACGTCCCACTGAACGTTCGCCAGGCGCTCGAGAAAAAACTCGGATCACCGGTTGTCGATGCGGTCACTCAGCCGCAGGGTTTCTCGCCCGGGCTCGCCGCACGGCTGCTGCTCGCCGACGGGCGGCGCGCGTTCATCAAGGCGGTCAGCGAGACGGCGAATCCCGACACGCCCGACATCCATCGCCGCGAGGCACGCATCCTAGCCGCTCTCCCCGCGTCGGTCCCGGCGCCTGGTCTGCTCTGGACGTACGACGACGGAGGTTGGGTCGCCCTCTGCCTGGAGGACATCGACGGCCGGCATCCCTTCGAGCCCTGGACCGATGCCGACCTCGACCTGGTCATAGCGGCCACCACCAAGATGGCTCGCGATCTGACGCCGTCTCCGATCGAGCTGGTGGAGACTGCGGCCGGGGGTTTCGAGCGGACCATCAACGGGTGGCAGATCGCACTTAAACGAGGCGAGGACCGGCTCGATCCGTGGTCTGCGCGTAACCTCGAACGCCTCGCTGACCTCGAGTCACGCGCTCCGAGCGCGGCCGCTGGAGACACGCTGCTGCATTTCGACGTGCGCGCGGACAACCTCCTGATCGCCGCCGAAAAGGTCTACGTGATTGACTGGCCGTGGGCCCGGATCGGTGCCTGGTGGATCGACCTGGTTGCTATGGCGCCGAGTGTTGCGATGCAGGGAGGGCCTTCGCCGTCACAGCTGCTGGCGAAGCTCGACCTTCGGGGCGTCGCGGAGTTTGCAGTCGACGCAGTCATCAGCAGCATCGCGGGCTACTTCGTCGTCCGCGCCCTCGATTCTCCGCCGCCCGGCATCCCGACCGTGCGCGCGTTCCAGGCGGCGCAGGGACGCCACGCAGTGGCCTGGTTGCGCGAGCGGACCGGCTGGGGTTAAGGTCAACTGAAGAATCACGGTGGCTTGGTGGCGCGGGGGCGCGCCAAAGGGGGATGTGAATTGGTACGCAAAGCGGTCTGGATCTCTGCGCTCGCAGGTGGGCTGGCGCTGGTCACATCGTCGAGCGCGATGGCAGCGATCGTGCCGGTGCTGGTCAGCGGTCCGTCACCGTATGCCGCCTGTTCGACGCACGACAACTCGCTGACCGGGAGGACGTTTCTCAACGCCGAGGTCGAGCCCCAGGTGGCCGTGCACGGCAGTAACGCGATCGCCGCATTCCACCAGGACCGAAAGTCAAACGGAGGCGCCCACGGAATCGGAATCGGGTTCTCGACGGATGGAGGCAACAGCTGGACCGAGGTCCCCATCTCGCTGAACGCCTGTGGGCCTGCTCCCATTGATCCGTCGCTTGCCGGCTACTTCAGGGCCTCCGACCCGTGGGTGTCCATCGGGCCTGACGGCACGGCCTACTTCTCGGCGCTGTCGTTCAACATCCAGGTGCCCAACGGGGCCAATGCGGTCGTGGCCGCGCGCTCTGTGGACGGAGGCGCTACGTGGGACCACATCCAGCGAATTCCCGGCGGCTTCTTCGACACCAACGACCAGGGCACGGACAAGAACGCGACCACCGCAGATCCGGTGAAGGCCGGGTTTGCGTACACGGTGTGGGACACGCTGATCCTGCCGACCGACAACCCTGACGACAACCCGCACGCGCAGGCGTACACCGGTCCGGCGTTCTTCTCCAAGACGACCGATGGCGGGAAGACCTGGAGTCAGGCCAAGGTCATCATCGACACCGGGAACCGAAACCAGACGATCGGCAACATCATCGTCGTCGACCCTCGCAACGGAACGATCTACGACTTCACCGACCTGATCGAGTCGCCCAACACCCCTCGCCAGGGCACGCGCAGCAACGCCTTGCTCGCGTTCGTCAAGTCGACCGACGGCGGCGACACCTGGACGCAGCCGCAGGTCATCGCGCCGTTCAACAGCCTTGGCGTGATCGACCCGAACACCGGTCAACGCGCGCGGGTCGGCGATGGACTCGAAGAGGTTGCAATCGACCCGGCGAACGGCAAGCTCTACGTCACCTACGAGAGCTCGACGAACTACCAGAAGCAACTCAAGCAGAGCAGTGGCGCGTGGGATGACGAGATCCTTCTCACGAGCTCGAGCGATGGCGGCGCCACGTGGGCGACCCCGTCAGTGGTGCACCAGCTAGCGTCGGGGCTCCCGACCTTTACGCCAACGGTCGCGGTCAACGGCGGCAAGGTCGCTGTGACCTACTACGACACCCGTAACCTGGCTCCGGGCGACACCGCCCACTGGCCGACGGATTACTGGGCCCGGGTTTCGAACGATGGAGGCGCAACCTGGGGGCCAGAGCAGCACATCGCAGGCTCGTTCGACCTGCGGACTGCGCCCGTCGCGCGTGGATTCTTCCTCGGCGACTACGAAGGCCTACAGCCCAGCGGCAACGGATTCCTCGCGGTGTTCGTCAAGACGAACTGCGATGCTCCGTACCCGTCTGGCAATGCGCTCTGCGCTCCCGCGAGCAGCAACGTAACGCCCACCAGCAACACGAATCCGACAGACGTTTTCAGCGCGTCTTTCTCTTAGGCGGCTACGAAAGAAGGGGCGGGCACGGGAGCCCGCCCTTTTCTATTTGATGACCGGAATCCGCTTGACCGGTTCGGGCTCCTCGACGATGTCCAGCGCGGTGGCCTGGCTGATCCAGTACTGCACGTCCGAAAAGGTCGGCGCGCCGGCGAGCCCGATCGCTTCCACCATCTTGCCATGGAGCAGTGTGGCGTCCTGCGCTCGCAGGTCTTTCATCGAGTTGATGCCCAGGCGCCGCGTGATCGGGAGCCAGTGGTCCATCCCCGACACCTCGAGCATGGTGCACTGATGCGCGAACTCGTGCAGCCGGTCTGTCGTGATCCCTGTCCTCTTGAAGAGCCGCTTGCGGTCGATGTCGAGGGACGCTCGGTGCAGCAGCTGGTTCGTGTGCCGGATGCCGACCGCGCGAAGACGGCGCACATCGTCGTCGGAGATGCCGTTCAGGTACTCGAGCGTGCGGTACATCGGGATAAAGAATAGGGGTCGGGTATAATCCACCGAACCGCCCATTCCAATGGAGTAAACACACCCTGAATCAGAGCCGCTT
This sequence comes from Verrucomicrobiia bacterium, assembly GCA_035637495.1. Taxonomy (GTDB): domain Bacteria; phylum Chloroflexota; class Dormibacteria; order Dormibacterales; family Dormibacteraceae; genus 40CM-4-65-16. The sequence goes on along the minus strand of DASPXA010000029.1, from coordinate 52,509 downwards.
GCAGACCCGAGAAGAGATTCCCGGGGAGCACTCTGGCCAATCAGGGGACTTCGAGATAGGGATCGGGAGGCGCGCTCGGCGCGCGTACGGCTTCGACGAGGTCGCCCTCGTTCCCGGCGGTGTGACGCTCAACCCCGATGAGGTCGACATCACGTTTTCGATGGGTGGGCGATTTGATCTGCCGCTTCCGTTCTGGGGCTCCGCGATGGACGGCGTGGTCGATGTGGACTTCGCCATCGCGATGGGCAAGCTCGGCGGTGTCGCCGTCCTCAACCTCGACGGTGTGCACACGCGGTACGAGGACTCCGCCCCGATCATCGAGAAGGTCGCGGGCGCCGACAAGGCCACCGTCAACGCGGTGTTGAAGGAGGCGTACCGCGAACCGGTCAAGCCGCGGCTGATCAGCGAGCGGATCAAGGCGATCAAGGCCGCCGGCGTGCCGTGCGCGGTGTCGACGGTCCCGGCTCGAGCGGAAGAGAGGGCTGAGGTGGTACAGCGGGCAGGCGCCGACGTGCTCGTCGTCCAGGGCACGGTGCTGACCGCGCGACATTCCTCACGCTCCTACCACCAGCTGTCTTTCGAAGAGCTGGTGCGGGCATGCGAGATCCCGGTGGTGGTCGGCAACTGCGTCCAGTACGACACCGCGCTCGAGCTCATGGAAACGGGGATCGCAGGGATTCTGGTCGGCGTCGGACCCGGCGCCGCGTGCACGACCCGCGGGGTGCTGGGCGTCGGCGTCCCGCAGGTCACCGCGACCGCCGACGTGGCCGCGGCCCGAGACGAGCACATGCGCCGAGGCGGCATGCGCGTCGCGGTCATCACGGATGGCGGCATGCGGATCGGGGCCGACGTCTGCAAGGCCTTCGCCGCGGGCGCCGACGCGGTCATGATCGGGACGCCGCTTGCCGGCGCCGAGGAGTCGGCGTCAAAGGGTTTCAACTGGGGCATGGCGACCCCGGACCCGAATCTTCCGCGCGGCACACGCATCCACGTCGGCACCAAAGCGACGCTGCGCGAGATCCTTCTCGGGCCGGCTCGGGTCGACGACGGCACGCAGAACTTCGCCGGCGCGCTTCGCTCCGCGCTCGGAGTTTGCGGCGCCCGCGACATCGCTGAGTTCCAGCACGTCGAGATGGTCATCGCGCCGTCGATCGTTTCGGAGGGCAAGGTGTTCCAGCAGGCCCAGCACGTCGGGATGGGCAAGTAACCTGACCCAGGCCGCCGCGGCCCGGGGGAACCCCACGGCTGCGCCGCGCGGGCCCGAGCAAGCCACGCCCCTGCAGACGGTTTTCGTCCTTGATTTCGGGTCGCAGCTCAGCCAGCTGATCGCGAGACGCGTGCGCGAGGCGAACGTCTACTGCGAGCTCGTACCCGGCAGCACTCCCTGGGCGGAGCTGGCGAAACGCCGGCCCGCCGGCCTCATCCTGAGCGGCGGACCGTCGAGCGTGTACGACCCCGGCGCGCCGCAGGTCGATGGAGAAGCGCTCCGTTCGGGCGTGCCCGTGCTCGGCATCTGCTACGGCATGCAGCTGATCGCTCACCACCTCGGAGGCAAGGTCGACCCCGGCCATGCCCGGGAATACGGGCCCGCGCTGCTATCGGTGCGCGAATCGAAGGACCTCTTCCGCGGCCTGCAAGGCGAGCTGCCGGTGTGGATGAGCCACGGCGACCACGTGAGCGAGATGCCGCCGGGCTTTCAGCTCCTCGCGACCAGCGGCAACTCGCCCGTGGCGGCCTTCACGGACGGCAAGGGCATCTTCGGCATCCAGTTCCATCCCGAGGTGGTGCACACGCCCAGTGGGCGCCAGGTGCTGCGCAACTTCCTTTTCGGCGTCTGCCACTGCAAGCCGTCATGGACCCCAGGCTCGTTCATCGCCGACGCGACGGATGCCATCCGCGCGCAGGTCGGCGGTGGACGCGTCATATGCGCCCTCTCCGGCGGTGTCGATTCGGCCGTGGCCGCGACCCTGGTCCACCGCGCGGTCGGCGACCAGCTCACATGCGTCTTCGTCAACAACGGCCTCCTGCGCAAAGAGGAACCGGAGCGAGTGCTCGACGTCATGCATGGCCACCTCGATATGGACATTCGTTACGTCGACGCGACTGATCGATTTCTGGCCGCTCTGCGCGGCGTCGTCGACCCGGAGCAAAAGCGCCGGATCGTCGGCCGCGAGTTCATCTCGGTCTTCGAGGCCGAGGCGGCGAGGATTGGTCACATCGACTTTCTCGCCCAGGGCACGCTCTACCCGGACGTGATCGAGTCGACCGCGCCCGACGTCGCGTCCACCGCGTCGAAGATCAAGACCCACCACAACGTCGGCGGCCTGCCGCCAGGCTTGCGATTTCAGCTGATCGAACCGCTTCGCTACCTGTTCAAGGACGAGGTGCGCGCCGTCGGGCTCGAGCTCGGTATGCCCGAAGAGATGGTGTACCGCCAGCCTTTCCCCGGCCCCGGGTTGTCGATTCGGTGCCTCGGCGAGGTGACCACCGAGCGCCTGGACATCCTGCGCCTCGCCGACTGGATCGTCATCGACGAGATCAAGCGCTACGGCCTCTACCGACAGGTATGGCAGTCGTTTGCGGTCCTCACGCCGCTGGAGACGGTGGGTGTGATGGGCGATTTCCGGACGTACGCCAACGTGGTCGCCGTGAGAGTCGTGACCAGCGAGGATGCGATGACAGCCGATTGGGCGCGCGTGCCCTACGAGGTGCTGGCGCGCATCAGCAATCGGATCGTCAACGAGGTTGGGGGCGTGAACCGCGTGGTGTTCGACATCACTTCGAAACCGCCCGGCACCATCGAATGGGAGTAACGCAATAGCTTTACCCGCCACTGCCGGCACTCGCGGTGAATTGAGAGCAGTGAAACCCGCGAGCGCCGGCACTCGCGGTGAATAGAGAGCAGTGAAGGTCCTCGTCGTCGGCTCCGGCGCGCGTGAGCACGCGCTGGTATGGAAGTGCGTGCAGTCCGACCTGGTCGAGCGCGTCTACTGCGCGCCGGGCAACGGCGGGACGGGCGGCATGGCACGAAACGTGCCGATCGGCGCAGCGGACGTGGTACGCCTCGTCGATTTCGCCAGGCGCGAGCGGCTCGGGCTGATCGTGCTCGGACCCGAAGCCTCGGTCGATGCGGCGGTCGGGGACGCGCTGCGACACGCGGGCTTCAACGTGTTCGGTCCGAACCAGGCCGCCGGACGAATCGAGTCGAGCAAGGCGTTCGCCAAGGCTCTGATGAGACGTGCGGAGATCCCGACCGCGGACTTCGACGTCTTTACGCAGCCGGCCCCCGCGAAGGAGTGGGCGCGCGCGCGGGGTGGACAGGTCGCCGTCAAGGCCGACGGCCTCGCGCGGGGCAAAGGCGTGATCGTGTGCGCGAGCGCTGACGAGTCCGACAAGGCGGTCGACGCGATGCTCGTCGAGCAGCGGTTCGGCAGGAGCGGGGCGACCATCGTCGTCGAGGAGCGCCTCGAAGGGCCGGAGCTCTCGCTTCTCGTCATCACCGATGGCATCGACGTGATCCCGCTCGCGCCGGCGCGCGATTACAAGCGCGCGCTGGACGGCGATCGCGGCGGCAACACCGGCGGCATGGGTGCCTACTCTCCACCGAAGGGCGTGGACGACGCGGTGGTCAGCGAAGTCGTCGACTGCGTGATGAAGCCGGCCGTGGCCGAGCTCGCGAGCTCAGGTCACGCTTTTCGCGGCGTGCTCTACGCCGGCCTGATCCTCACGAGCAAAGGGATTCGCACGCTCGAGTTCAACGCGCGCTTCGGTGACCCGGAGGCGCAGGTCGTGCTGCCTCGCCTGCAGAGCGATTTCGTCGCCCTGGCGCTCGCCGCCGCCAAAGGCGGACTGGCCTCCCATCCCGACCTGCGCTGGGATCCGCGGGCTTGCGTCGGCGTCGTCGTCGCGTCCGCGCACTACCCGGACGACGTGGCGATGAAGCTTGGGCATCGCATCGGGGGATTGACCGAGATGCCGCCGGGCGCCCTCATCTTTCACGCCGGCACGCGCTACGAGCCGGGAATCGGGCTGGTCACAGACGGCGGGCGCGTCGTCACGTCGGTGGCGCTGGGCGACACGGTCGCGCAGGCCAGGCAGACCGCCCTCGCCGGGGCCCGGCAGGTACGATTCGAAGGGGCGTTCTTCAGGTCAGACATCGCTCAGGAGGCCGAGTAGTGGAGCCAGTCGTCGGCGTCATCCTCGGCTCGAAGTCAGACCTTCCTCTGATGGAATCATGCGTCAAAGTTCTGGAGGATCTCGGCTTGACGCATGAGCTGAAGGTCTGCTCGGCGCATCGAAATCCGCGCGGCGTGATGGAATGGGCGACCACCGCGCGCTCACGCGGGCTCAAGGTCGTGATCGCGGCGGCCGGCGGCGCCGCTCACCTGCCGGGCGTGGTCGCTGCGTGGACCGACCTGCCGGTCATCGGCGTCCCGGTGCCGACGCAGCACCTCGGGGGCGTCGACTCCCTTTACTCCATAGTTCAGATGCCCGCCGGCGTGCCTGTGGCGACCGTTGCCATCGGCGAGGCGGGGGCGAAGAACGCAGCCTGGCTCGCCGCGCGGATCATCGGACTCAACGACGAAGGCGTTGAGTCGCGCCACAGCGCCAAGCGCGCCGCGCTGGCGGCTGGATAGGTGGCGAAGAAGAAAGCTCGCGTCCGGCTCGTCGACACGACGTTTCGCGACGCGCAGCAATCCCTCCTCGGCGGATACCTGCGCACCGACGAGATCGTCCCGATCGCGGCCAAGATGGACCGGGTCGGCTTTGCCGCGATGGAGGCCTTTGGCGGCGCGACCTTCGAGACCCAGCTGCGAATCCGTGAAGACCCGTGGGATTTTCTCCGCAAGCTCAACAAGGCGACGCCGAACACGCCGATCCAGGCGCTGATCCGCGGTCAGAACCTCGTCGCCAGGCGCAACTTCGCCGACGACGCGGTCGAGCTGTTCATCAAGCACGCGGCCAGGGCCGGCGTCGACGTGTTTCGCATCTTTGACCCACTCAACGATCTGCGCAACATGGAGGCGTCGATCGCAGCCGCGCTCAAGGCCAAAAAGCGGGTCCAGGGCACCCTCAGCTATGCGGTCTCGCCCGCCCACAACCTCGAGCTGTGGGGATCACTCGCCAAAGGCCTGGTCAAGATGGGCTGCCACGAGATCGTCATCAAGGACACCTCCGGGCTGCTGAGTCCTCAAGCCACCTGGGAGCTCGTCACCGCGCTCAAGGACATGGTCAAGGTGCCGATCGACGTGCACTCCCACTGCTCGAGCGGCATGGCACCGATGGCGTACATGGCCGCGGTGGAGGCGGGTGCGGAGATTCTGGATGTGGCCATCTCGCCGCTGGCATGGGGCGCGTCGCAGCCGGCGACGGAAAGCGTCGTTGCGGCCCTCGAAGGCGGCGAGTACGACACGGGGCTGGACCTGGACAGGATGTGGGACATCCAGCAAGACGTCGAGGAGCTCAAGCGACGCCACATCGAGCACTTGAGCCCTGTTGCGGACCGCGTCGACGCCAGCATCCTCCGTTATCACATGCCAGGCCTGATGCTCGAAGACATCTACCACCAGCTCGACTCCGACGGCGCGACCGAGCGCCTGGACGAAGTGCTCGAAGAGGTGACCCGCGTGCGCAAAGACCTGGGCTATCCACCGCTCGTGGCGCCCATCCGACAGATGATCGCCACGCAGGCCGTCTACAACGTGACCGGGGGTGAGCGCTACGCGACCGTGACCCAGGAGCTCAAGGACTACCTGCAGGGCCTTTACGGCCGTCCCCCCGTTCCCGCGGACCACGACCTCCGGCGGTTGGTGCTCGGCCGCGAAGAGCCGATCACGATCCGTCCCGCCGACCTTCTCGAGCCGCAGGTCGAGATCGCGCGGCAGCAGGTGCGCAAGCTCGGCTTCGAGCCGACCGACGACGCAGTCCTCATCCATCTGATGTTTCCAGGCCTTGCGCCCGACTACATGCGCGGCCCGCAGCCCGAGCGTCTCGACGGCGAAAAGCCCAAAGCTGCGCCCCCCGTGCCGGTGGAGACCCCCCAACCTGTGGCGGCGCCCGACCCTCCACCGGCGCCTGCCGCAGCGCAATCCGCCGAGTTCGACGTCGAGGTCGAGGGCGAGGTGTTCAAGGTGCGCGTGAGCGGCGCCGGACTGTCCGTTGCAACTGTCTCGGGCGCTGCTCCGCCGAACGCCCACGCCGCGCCGCCACCGCCCCGGATCGGTGAAGGAACCGTGATCGCACCGATGCAGGGTCTCATCGTCAAGGTGCCCGTGAAGCCGGGCGATACCGTGAAGCTCGGCGATGTCGTCGCGGTGCTCGAGGCGATGAAGATGCAGAACGACATCGTCACCACCGTCGCCGGCAAGGTGAGCGCGGTTTACGTCAAGGAGGGCCAGGTCGTGACGCCGAACCAGCCTCTGCTCGCGATCGGTTGAAAAAGAAGCTGGTCCGTTTGAAATTGACAAGCAAGCTAGTCCGTTTGAAAGATTGAAAAGCAAGCTTTTCAACAAGGTCCTGGTCGCGAATCGTGGTGAGATCGCGATCCGAGTCATGCGCGCTTGCCGGGAGCTGGGCATCGCGACCGCCGCCGTCTACTCCGACGCCGACCGCAGCGCGATCCACGTGCGCTACGCGGACGAAGCCCATCACATCGGCGGAGCGGCGCCTACGGAGTCCTATCTTCAGCTCGAGCGCATCGTCAAGGTCGCGCACGATTGCGGGGCGGACGCGATCCATCCGGGTTATGGATTCCTCGCCGAAAAGCCCGCGTTCCCGGACACGTGCGACGCGGCGGGGATCAGGTTCATCGGCCCACCTGGGTCGGCGATGCGAGCGCTCGGCTCGAAGCTCGCGGCCCGCCAGCTGGCAGCCCAGAACGGAGTGCCGGTGACCCCCGGGAGCGGTGCGGTCGAGCCGTCGACGGCGGTCGACGCCGCCCGCGAGATCGGTTTCCCCGTGATGCTCAAGCCGTCGGGCGGTGGTGGTGGCATCGGCATGCGAGTCGTCGAATCCGAGAAAGACCTCGTCGCGGCCATCGAAAGCACGGCCCAGGCGGCGCGCTCGGCTTTCGGGGACGCGACGGTATACCTCGAGCGCTACGTGCGCCACCCCCGGCACGTCGAGATCCAGGTCATCTGCGACAGTCACGGCAATGCGGTCCACCTCGGCGAGCGCGAGTGCTCGATCCAGCGGCGGCACCAGAAGATCATGGAAGAGACGCCGTCGCCGGCTTTGACCCCGGAGCTACGTACAGAGATGGGCGGCGCCGCCATCCGCGCCGCCACGGCTGCCGGCTACGTCAACGCGGGGACAGTGGAGTTCATCTTGAGCGACGGCGAGTTCTACTTCCTCGAGGTGAATGCGCGCCTGCAGGTCGAGCATCCGATCACCGAGGCCGTGACCGGGATCGACCTCGTCAAGGAGCAGATCCGCATCGCCGCGGGGCTGGAGCTGAGCTTCACGCAGGAAGAGGTGGAGTGGAGGGGTCACGCGATCGAGATGCGGATCAACGCCGAGGACCCGCTGCGAAAGTTCATCCCCAACCCCAAACGCATATCGCGATGGGTCGCGCCTGCGGGCCCTGGGGTTCGGGTCGATTCAGGCTTCGGCCCCGGCTCTGACGTGCCGCCCAACTACGACTCCCTGGTGGCCAAGCTCATCGTCCTTGGGAGCGATCGAGCCGAGGCCATCGCCCGCGCCAACCGCGCTCTCGGCGAGTTTGTCCTGGTCGGGCCTGCGACGACGATTCCATATCACCGCGCCATCCTGGACAACGCTGACTTCCGCGCCGGCAATCTGAGCACGCGATTCATCGAGGATCATCCGCAACTCGTCGATCAGGCAAAGCAGTTTGCCGAAGACCAGTCGCCCTTCGACTACGGACCCGATCCACGTCACGTCGCCGCAGCTGCGGCCGCCGTCGCATCGATCATCGCCACGAACTCAGAGCCTTCGGCGTGAGTTCGCGGGGACCCGTGTGTGAGATGGTGCGCCAATAGCCCCGCTGAAGCACCCGAAGGACGGCCGGCCGTTCGACGTCACCGGCACGAGCGTGCGCGGCACGTCCGGGCACTTCGTGCTGCGGGACGACGTGATCCGCTTCCTGGACGGTGCGGAAGCAGTCTATACAGTGGTCGCCAATCCAGACTCCGCCTTCGTCGTGCCGCGGTTCGACAACGGCGATACGATGCTGGTCCGCCAGTGGCGCCACGCCTGGGAGACTTCGTCGTGGGAGGTGCCGGCGGGCACGTTCGATGACGACGAGCACCCGCTCGAGTGTGCGCGCCGAGAGCTTGCGGAGGAGACGGGCCTCGTCGCGGCCCGGTACACATCGCTCGGCGTGGTCCACGGTGCTGCGTTTCTCACAGGTCGAGCGCATCTCTTTCTCGCCGAGGGCTTGACTGAATCCGCGCGCAGCCCTGAGACGTACGAGCAGGACATGGAGGTCATGCGGCTGCCGTTCACGGAAGCGTTGAACGCTGCACTCGAAGGCGAGATCGTGCACTCGGGCTCGGTCACGGCGCTGTGCCGTGCCGCCCGCGCGCTCAGTCTCTTGTGACGCCCATCACGGCGAAGATCGAGGTCGAGCCATCGTTCTAGCTGTTCGGGGTCGGGCTCGCCACCGGCGCGGGACCGCTGGTCACGATATCCCTACGCGCGTGCTTGGTCGCCGGTCCCACGAGGTCGAGGTCGTACTCAGCCGAAACGCTGTGGCCGAGCACGTCCCGCACCTTGGTCAGGACCACGAGCCGGTAACGCGCTCCGGCCTTGAGGTCGAAGCCGCTCAGCGTGACCGTGCGGTTGACGTAGGTCGCGGTCGCGGTGATCTGCTTGCCGTCGGAGTCGAGGATCAGCACGCCGTCGTTGATCGTCCCGGGGTCGAGGTCGCTGTCGAACGTGATCTTGACGCCGTCCTTCGTCACGTCGACGCTCACCACCTCGGCGCCTTTACCGAGGTCGCGGTGTGAACCGCCGGTGGCCTTGTCGATGAGGAAGACTCTCGTGTTCAAGTCGCGGACCAGCGTCAGCGTCTCCTCGTAGCTGTTCACGTCGAGCTTGGCGTGGGTCAGGACGAGCCGCACAACCACCCTCACGGTGTCCGGATTGGTGTCGACCAGGGCTTGCGTCACGACGTAGTAGCGCGTGAATTTCGGGTCGCCCTTGACCACGAGGTCGAGCCCGCCGTCGCCGTATGCCTTCTTGCCATTGGCGTCGAGCAGGCTCGATGCGTCGCTTTCATGTCCCTTCAGCCGAGCGTCCATGAAAGCCGACACGACTTTGCCGGCCTCGTCGACAGGGGTCGGAGCGGGAGGCAGCGCCGGCGCGGTGGCCACCCAGAGGTTGTTGCCGCGAACGAACGCAAAGGTGGCGCCGTCCGGAGCCCAGATCGGTGAGCGGTACGTCCCGTTCGCGACCGGCCTCCCACCGCTGCCGTCGGCGCGGACCTGATAGAGGCCGGTGTCGCTGCCGAGCAGGATCGCGTCCTGGGTCGACCAGGCGGCATCTCCGCCGGGCAGCGTCGCCTGGGTGGCGCCTTGCGGGTCCGCCACGATGACCGAGTCGCCGGTCGAGTAGAGGAGGTCGGCGCCGTCCGGCGACCATCCCGCGAAAGTCGCCTTCACAGGCCCGAGCTGCGTGCTCTTCCCGCTTGCAAGGTCGAGCACGAAGAGCTTGTCGTCCTGTCGGTAGGTCGCGTGCGCGCCGTCCGGTGCGATCGACACGACCGCGACGGTGCCGGTCGCAGGCAGCGCCGCAACCTGGCTCTGTCCACCAGCGCCCAACGTGTAGAAGCCATCCGCCGCCGCCCAAACGACCCTGTCCCCGGCCCAGCCCACCAGCGTGGCCGCGGGTGTGGCGCCCACCTCGCCGGCCTTGCCGGTGGCGAAGGTGAGGATCTCGATCTTGCCGGCGCGGACGTACGCAAGCCTCTCGCCGGCCGGCGAGATGGACAACGAGCTCGTGCCATCCTGGGCGATCACGCTGGCGGCGCCGCTCTTCGACGCGACGACGAGCGTGCCCTTGCCGTCGATGAAGTAGATCGACGACGAATCCGCCGACCACTGAGCGACCAGGTTCGCCGCCCCGTTGACCGTCACCAGCTGCTTCTCGGCCAGCGGATTCGTAGGGGTGGGTCGCGGTGAAGGACTGGGCGCAGGCGTGGGCGGCGGCTGGGTCACGAACGTGATCGTCTGCGGCGCAGCGAGCTGCTGGCCGCTCTGAGTCGTCGCACCTGGACCGATGGTGACCTGGTACTGCGTGTTCGGCGCCAGGTTGCCGGCCACCGGCTGCACCTGCAGCGAGCGGCTGTCCTGAGCCCACGAGAAGGTGACGTTGGTCGCAGGCGTGATCTGCACCGCAGCCTCAGTCGTCTGGTGATTCATCGGCTGGTTGAAAGCGACAAGGATCGGCTGCTGCAGCGAGACGCTGTTCTGGCCGTCGATCGGGCTCTGGACGAAGACCTGGTTCAAGCCGCCTGGCTGCTGCAGGGCACCCCATACGACGACGGTCCCGATCAGGATGAGGCCCACCGCCGCGCCTGCCCAGGCAAGGCCCGGAGGTGCGAACGCGCGACGCCACCACGAGTAGCGGCCCTCGCTCATGGCCCACGCTTCCTTCATCAGCTGGCGGCGCAGGCCGGTCCGAAAGGCGTCGTCGACCGGCGGCTGAGGCAGTCGCGCCGAGCTGAGCAGCGCCGCGACCCCACGCAGCTCGTCGTCCTGGAGGATCTCCTGGAGCTCTGGGTCGTGGTACGAGTTCATTCCACCGGCCTCAAGCTAGACGCGTCCTCGCGCAGCCGAGTCACGCCGCGATGGATGAGCAGCTTCACCGCGCCCGCGGTCTTGCCCATCGCGATCGCGATGTCGTCGATTTTCATGTCCTCCTGGAACTTGAGCACCAGCGCCGTGCGCTGCTGGTGCGGCAGCGCCTCCACGAGCGCCCAGATCCGCCGCACCTCATCGCGGTGCGCGGCCATGTCCTCGAGCGCGGGGCCTGCGATCGACAGGTCGTGGAAGTCGTCCAGGGGCTGAGCCGGGCGGAGCGTCCGGTAGCGGTCGGCGATCGCGTTGACCGCGATCTGGTACAGCCAGGCAGCGAAGGGCCGCCCCGTGTCCTGGTAGCGGGGCATTGCCTTCAGAGCCTTCATGAAGACTTCCGAAGTGACGTCCTCTGCCGCGGTTTGCTCCCTCACTCTTGAATACACGAACCTATAGATCTGCTGAAAGTGCCGGTCATAGAGCGCCCCGAACTGGCGAGGGTCCCGCTTGGCGCCTTCGACAAGCTCTCGCTCCTCGTCGCGCGACGGGTCGCTCACTGGCCGTTCAGCCTGTACGGGTTCAAACGAGAGCCTTGCGAAGGTGGTTACGAGTTCGGGCCATGCGGCAGCCTTCGATTATCAAGCCAGCCGCTTAAAGGTTCTGGCCGTGCCTGAGGGGCACGACATGTTGGGCTTTGCCGGCGCCGGATAACAAGATCTTGATTCGCCGGTCGCCGATATAATTCCCACGTCGCCCCTTGCTGATTGGGATGCCCTCTTGATCGAGCGATACTCGCCGCCCGCGATGCGGGCGGTATGGTCCGACCAGCACAGGTACGAGCTATGGCTGCGGATCGAGATCCTGGCTTGCGAGGCATGGGCGTCGTTGGGGAGGATCCCCGAGTCCGCGCTGCCGAAGATCCGAAAGGGCACGTTCGACGCAACGAGGATCGCCGAGGTCGAGTCACGCGTCGGACATGACGTCATCGCTTTTCTGACGGTGCTTGGCGAGTCGATCGGACAGCCCGAGGCGCGTTACGTCCACGTTGGCATGACCAGCCAGGACCTGAACGACACGGCGATGGCGGTGCAGATGGTGGAGTCGGCCCGGCTGATGCTGGGCGAGCTCGCCAAGGTGCGCGAGGCCGCCGCGGAGCTGGCCATCCGGCACCGCCGCACGTTGATGGCCGGTCGCACACACGGGATCGTGGCCGAGCCGATCACCTTTGGCTTCAAGGTGGCAGGGTGGGTGGCCGAGCTCGATCGCTCGATAGCGCGCCTGGAGCGCGCGGCGGGCGAGGCCGCGGTGGGTCGCGTCAGCGGCGCCGTCGGGACGTACGCGACGATCGATCCGGAAGTCGAGGACCACGTCTGCCGCGAGCTGGGCCTGAAGGTCGACGTGGCCTCGACGCAAGTTGTCGCGCGGGACCGCCATGCGGGTTTCATGTCAGCGCTCGCGCTGGCGGCGGGGACGCTCGAGCGAATCGCCATCGAGATCCGGCACCTGCAGCGGAGCGAGGTCGGCGAGGCGTTCGAGCCGTTCGGAAAGGAGCAGAAGGGAAGCTCGGCGATGCCGCACAAGCGCAATCCCGTCCTGACCGAGCGCGTATGCGGACTCGCTCGCGTCGTGCGCGGTCACGTCGTCACAGCGCTCGAGAACACCGCGCTCTGGCATGAAAGGGACATCAGCCATTCATCGGCGGAGCGAGTCATCTTTCCAGACGCGTGCGCCGCCGTGCACTACATGGCGATCGAGATGGACAAGGTGCTTCGAGGCCTCGAGGTGAACCCCGAGCGGATGCTCGCGAACCTCCAGCTCGCGGGCGGCGTCGTGTTCTCGCAGCGTGTGCTGCTCGCGCTTGTCGACAGCGGCATGTCGCGCGAGGACGCGTACCTCGTCGTCCAGAAGGCCGCGATGCAGGCGATGGAGAATGCTTCCACTGGATTCCGCGCGTGGCTGGAGAAGAATGACGAGGTCATGAAGCGCATCGGCTCGAGGATGGACGAGGTGTTCGACCCGTGGGCCGGTCTCGAGCACACCGACCTGGCGTTCGAGCGCCTCGGCCTGGGAGTCGCGACCAAGTGATCTCGCGATCCCGGCCGGAGCCCCTTGACGGATCTTCGGTGCCCAGCGGCCCCAAGCCTTTGGCTTGGGGACCCCGGTGGTTTGTTGCGGCCTCCGCTTCTCGCTCACGCATCAATGGATGCGCTCGCTCCGATGCTCGGCCGCGCCTAGCATCTGGGCCACCTGTGCCCCGAATCTCTCGCCAAGGTCTCCTGCCGTGATCGCGGGGCCACCTCTCACCGACACCGAGCTTCCGCTCAAGCTTTTCGCGCGCGGCAAGGTCCGCGACACGTATGAGCTGAGCGCCGACAAGCTGCTGATGGTGGCGACAGACCGCATCTCGGCCTTCGACCACGTGCTGCCCAACGGCATCCCGGACCGGGGCAAGGTGCTGACCCAGCTATCGATCTTCTGGTTCTCGCAGACCGACACCTTCCAGGCCAACCACCTGATCTCGGGCATGGTCCCGGACCTGCCGGTTGCCCTGAAGAACTATCGAGAACAGCTTGCCGGCCGTTTCATGATCGTGCGCAGGGCAAAACGCATCGACTACGAATGCGTGGTGCGCGGATACCTGGCGGGCAGTGCCTGGAAGGAATACGAGGAGTCGCAAAGCCTGGCCGGGGAGACGATGCCTCCCGGCCTGCGCCAAAGCGAAAAGCTCTCGTCCCCGATCTTCTCGCCGGCCACGAAAGCCGAGTCCGGCCACGACGAGAACATCAACTTCGACCAGATGAAGAAGGACCTCGGCGACGAGCTGTCGGCGAAGCTGCGCGACGCGAGCCTCGAGCTGTACAGATACGCGGCGGATTTCGCGGCTCGCCGCGGGCTCATCCTCGCGGACACGAAATTCGAGTTCGGCCTGGTCGGTGACGACGTGATCCTCATCGACGAGGCGCTGACACCGGACAGCTCGCGTTACTGGGACGCGGCGACATACGTCGTAGGCACTTCACCCGAGGCCTACGACAAGCAGCTCGTTCGCGACTGGCTTACCAGTTCGGGCTGGGACAAGGAGTCGGAGCCGCCGCGGCTGCCGGAGGACGTCGTCGCCCAGACGCGGATCCGCTACCTGGCCGCGTACCAGCGGCTGGTCGGCAAGCCACTGTTTCCGCGCAAGCCAAGGAACGAAACGTGATCTCGCGATGCCGGCCGGAGCCCCTGCCGTGATCGCGCGGGTGATCGTCACTCCCAAACCCGTTGTCAACGACCCGCAGGGGCTCACGGTCAAGCAGGGCCTCGCGTCACTCGGGTTTCGGGAGGTGTCCGAGGTTCGCGTCGGCAAGTACATCGAGGTCAACCTCGACACGTCCAGCGAGCACGAGGCCCGCCGGCGGGTCGAGGAGATGTGCCGCCAGCTGCTCGCGAACCACGTGATCGAGGACTTCCGCTTCGACCTCGAACCGGAGCACAAGCGGCGATGAAGTTCGGAGTTGTTGTCTTCCCCGGCACGTGGTCGGACCGCGACTGCGGCTGGGTCATCGACCAGGTGCTCGGCCAGGAGCTCACCTATCTGTGGCACAAGGACGCCGACCTCAAGGGATGCGATTGTGTGATCCTGCCCGGCGGGTTCGCGTACGGCGACTACCTCCGCACAGGCGCGATCGCCAGGTTCGCGTCGGTGATGGAGCCGATCGCCGAGTTCGCGGACCGCGGCGGACTGGTCTGGGGCATCTGCAACGGCTTCCAGGTCCTGTGTGAGGCGGGCCTGCTGCCGGGAGCTCTCATCCGCAACGCCTCGCTCGAGTTTCGCTGCGAGTGGACCAACCTGCTGGTCGAGCGGACCGACCTTCCCTTCACGTCGCAGTGCGCGGAGCGTGACGTGATCCGGGTGCCCATCGCGCACGGTGAGGGGAGCTACTACGCCGACCCGGCAACGCTCTCGAGGCTCGAGCAGAGAGGCCAGGTCGTGTTTCGCTACTGCGATGCGTCCGGCAGAGTCGCACCCGGCGCGAACCCGAACGGATCCATGCACAACATCGCCGGCATCGTGAACGCGCGTGGCAACGTGCTCGGCATGATGCCGCACCCCGAGCGATGCTCGGAGGCAGAACTCGGTGGGACGGATGGGCTTAAGCTGTTCCGCTCGGTGGCGGAGGGTGCACTGAAGGTGCTGGTGTCTTGAGCATCAAGTCTGTGGACGAGAGGCGATTGCGCGAAGTCGCTCTCACCCCAGATGAGTACAGGGTCATCGTCGAGCAGCTGAAGCGAGCCCCCAATGAGGTCGAGCTCGGCATGCTTGGCGTGCTGTGGTCCGAGCACTGCTCGTACAAGAGCTCGAAGCCCTTGCTGCGACGCCTGCCCTCGACGGGAGCTGCGGTCCTGCAAGGTCCAGGCGAGAATGCGGGTGCGGTCAGCATCGGCGAGGGCTGGGCAGTGGTGTTCAAGATCGAGTCGCACAATCACCCGTCGGCGATCGAGCCGTACCAGGGTGCGGCCACCGGCGTCGGCGGCATCATCCGCGACGTCATCGCGATGGGCGCGCGACCGGTAGCTCTTCTCGACTCGCTCCGCTTCGGGCCGCTGCCGGAGTCAACGAGACACTTCGAAGGCGTTGTCGCCGGCATCGGTGGATACGGCAACTGCATCGGGATCCCGACCGTCGGCGGCGAGATCTACTTCGAGGAGTGCTACGCGAACAACCCGCTGGTCAACGCGATGTGCGTGGGCCTCGTGCGCACGGACCAGCTGAAGCGCGCACGGGCGGAAGGCACCGGGAACAGCCTGCTGCTTGTCGGCGCAGACACTGGACGCGACGGCATCCACGGCGCGTCCTTTGCCTCCCTCGAGCTGGATGAGAACAGTGCTGAGCGCCGTCCCGCCGTCCAGGTGGGCAACCCATTCCTCGAGAAATGCCTGCTCGAAGCGTGCATGGACCTTTCGCACACGGACGCAGTGGTGGCGATCCAGGACCTGGGCGCGGCGGGCCTCACCTCGGCCGTGGCGGAGTGCGCCGGCAGGGTCGAGGGCGCCGGCGCTCGCATCGACGTCGCGCAGGTGCCGCGGCGTGAGCGCGGCATGACGCCCTATGACGTGATGCTCTCCGAGTCGCAGGAGCGCATGCTCGTCGTGGTCCAGCGCGGGCGCGAGCGTGAGGTGGAGACGATCTTCCAGGCGTGGGACCTGACCTCGGCGATCATCGGCGAGGTCACAGACGACGGCCAGCTGACGGTCGTCGATGGGAAGGACATCGTGGGGCGACTGCCGGTCAAGCTGCTGACGGACGGAGCCCCTACGCGCCGATTGGTGGGCGTCGCGCCGGAGCCGCCTTACGACCTGGTGGTCGACGCCCTGCCTTTACTCGCCGACCCGGGCGCAACTCTGCTTCGCCTGCTAGGCAGTCTCAATGTGGCCAGCCGCCGGGGGGTGTTCCGCCGCTACGACCACATGGTCGGCGACGCGACCGTTGTGCCGCCTGGCGGCGACGCGGCGATGCTGCGCGTCAAGGGGACGCGGCTGGGCCTCGCCGTCACGGTTGACTGCAATGCGCGGTACTGCCACCTCGACCCGCATCTCGGAGCTCAGCTCGCAGTGGCGGAGGCGGCCCGCAACATAATCGCCACCGGGGCAACGCCGATCGCGGTCACCGACTGCCTCAACTTCGCCAACCCGGATCGTCCCGAGGTCTACTGGGAGATGGAGGAGACCATCGCGGGCCTCGCGTACGCATGCCGCGTGCTGGAGCTTCCGGTGGTCAGCGGCAACGTCAGCCTGTACAACGACTCCGGCGGTGAGTCACCCATCTATCCCACGCCGGTCGTGGGGATGGTCGGGGTGATCAATGACTACGCTCGCCGGCTCGGCGCGGGTCTTCGCGCCGAAGGCGACTTCGTGCTCCTGATCGGATCGAGCCACAACGACCTCGGCGGCAGCGAGTACCTCAAGGTCGAGCACGGCCACGTCGCGGGCAGGCCGCCGTCGCTGGACCTGACCCGCGAGCAGGCCGTGAACCGGCTCCTGTTGACCGCGGCGCAGAACGGCTTCCTTCACTCGGCGCACGACTGCGCTGAGGGCGGGATGCTGGTAGCGCTGGCCGAGTGCTGCCTCCTGGGCAACGTCGGCGTCCGCTGCCCGGCGATCCGTCCGGAGCCACCCCTGCGCCTCGACGCCGCCTTCTTCGGCGAGTCGCCGAGCCGCTACATCGTGAGCGTGCCCTCGAGAGCGATGCCCGAGCTGCAGTCCCTGGCGCGCCGGCACCACGTCGAGCTGGCTCTGCTCGGGCTGGCAGGCGGCGACACCATCGAGTTCGAAGGCCAGCTCAAGGTGTCGCTGGCCGAGCTGCGTCAAGCCTGGGAGGTCATGGTCACCTAGGTATGTGCGGGGTCTTCGGCATCTGCGCCAAGCACGGGGTCGACGTGGCCAACGTCACTTACTTCGGGCTCTTCGCGCTTCAGCACCGGGGCCAGGAATCGGCGGGCATCGCGGTGTCCGACGGGTCGTCGGTGCGCGTTCAGCGCGACATGGGCCTGGTTGCGCAGGTATTCTCCGCCGCACAGATCAAGGAGCTCGGCGAAGGGTCGATGATCGCGCTCGGCCACACGCGCTACTCGACGACGGGCGCCAGCCGGGCCGAAAACGCCCACCCGCTTCCTTTCCACCACCCGACCCTCGGACCCGGCGCGATCGCCCACAACGGAAACCTCCTCAACGCACACGCGTTGCGCACCCAGCTCGAAGATCGCGGGGTGACTTTCGAAACGGCGCTCGACACGGAGGTGATGGCGCGCCTCATCGAGAGCACTCACGGCCGGTCGTGGGAAGACGTGATCCGGCGCACGTTTGCGCGGATCGTCGGCGCGTACTCGTGCGGAATCATCACGGCGAATCAACTGATCGCCCTGCGCGATCCGTTTGGATTCCGGCCGCTGTGCATCGGCTACATCCCGCTTCCCGGTCAGCCCGCACACGTGGTCGCGTCGGAGACATGCGCCCTGGACACCGTGAACGCCACATTCGTGCGCGAGGTGCAGCCCGGCGAGATGGTCGTGATGGACGAGCACGGTGTGCACAGCGTCAACTTCCAGAGCGCCAGCAAGCACGCGATGTGTGTGTTCGAGTTCATCTACTTCGCGCGCCCCGACTCGATCCTCAAGAACTGCGAGCTCGAGGACGCGCGTATCCGGATGGGGCACGAGCTGGCCCAGGAGGCGCCGGTAGACGCCGACATGGTCATCCCATTCCCCGATTCGGGCACGCCGGCGGCAATCGGTTATGCGGAAGCCGCGGGCATCCCGTTCCGCGAGGCGCTGATGAAGAGTCGCTACATCAACCGGACCTTCATCCAGCCCGACCAGTCGCTGCGCGAGGCAGGCGTGATGCTCAAGCTGAACCCGCTGCCGCGGTCGATCAAGGGCAAGCGCCTCATCGCGGTCGATGACTCCATCGTCCGCGGGACGACGTCGCGACGGATCATCGAACGCCTGCGCGCCGCGGGCGCCAGCGAAATCCACATGCGGATCTCCAGCCCGCCCATGCGATTCCCCTGCTTCATGGGCGTCGACATCGGGTCGACCAAGGAGCTCATCGCGTCGGGACGGTCCGTCGACGAAGTTCGGCAGCAGATCGGCGCCGACTCGCTGCACTACCTGTCGATTCCCGGACTCATCCGCGCCATCGGCCGTGGCACCGCGCAGCAGTTCTGCCGAGCGTGCTTTGACGGCTCCTACCCGGTGCCCGTGCCCCAGCAACTGGAAATGGACAAAATGCAGTTCGAGGCTCCGGCTCCACAGCTAGCCAAGCTCTGACGGATGTCGGGCGAGGGACTCTCCTACGCCGCCGCCGGCGTCGACATTGAGGCGTACGAGCGCGTGCTGAAGAAGGTCAAGCCCCTGATCGCCGCCACGCACGGCAAGGAGGTCGCGCAAGGGGTCGGGCCCTTTGCCGGTCTCTACGCGCTCCCGGGCGGTGGCCAGCTGGCGGCGAGCGCAGACGGCGTCGGCACCAAGATCAAGGTCGCGATTGCGACCGGGCAGCATCGCGTGATCGGCGGCGACATCGTGAATCACTGCGTCAACGACATCGCGACCACGGGAGCGCGGCCGCTGTTCTTCCTCGACTATTTCGCAACCGGACGGCTCGACGCCCACGTTTTCGCCGAGCTGGTCGAAGGCATGACCTCCGCCTGCCGCGAGGCGGGGTGCGCGCTCCTCGGAGGCGAGACGGCTGAGATGCCTGGTATGTACGCGCTCGGGGACTACGACCTCGCCGGGTTCATCGTCGGCCTGGTCGAGCCGGGCGGTCATCGAGAGGCGATCAAGCCTGGAGACGCTCTTGTTGGACTGCCATCGAGCGGCCTCCACACCAACGGCTACTCGCTCGCCCGCAAGGTGTTCGAAGGCGTGACGCTGGACGACGACCTCGCGGCCGAGTTGATGGCGCCGCATCTGCTGTACCTCAACGACCTCGGGCGAATCAGGTGGAAGGGCGCCGCGCACATCACGGGCGGCGGCCTTCCAGCCAACCTGCCGCGCTGCCTGCCCGACGGCCTGGGGGCGCGGCTGGACAGGTCGGCCTGGCAGCCGAATCCAATCTTCGAGAAGATTCAGCGCCGCGGGCGAGTCTCCGACGACGAGATGTGGGGAACGTTCAACATGGGGTTGGGCATGATCCTGGTCCTGGATCCGAAGGCCATTCCAGAGGACGCGATGGTTGTGGGTGAGGTCGTAAGTCGGAGCGGCCCCGACCGGGTGACGATCACCTGAGGATCGGGGTCTGCGTCTCTGGCGAGGGGACGAACCTGCGCAACCTGGTCGAGCGCGGATTTGAGGTGGTGGCGGTGGCGACCAACCGCCCGACGTGCGGCGCCGCGGCATTTGCGCGCGAGAGGGCGATTCCGCTCGCGGAGCTGTCGCAAAGATCGTTTGGTTCAGCCGAGTCGCGCGACGTCGCGATGCGCGACTTCTTCCTGGACCACGGCGTCGAGCTACTGGTCGACGCGGGCTACGACCGCATCCACACAAGCCCGTTTCTCGACGCCTTCGAGGGCCGCATCGTCAATGTCCACCCCTCGCTGCTGCCTGAGTTCGCCGGTGGGATGGACGCGATCGAGCAGGCGCTTGCCGCCGGCGTAAGGCGGACCGGCGCGACGGTCCACGTCGTGACGGCCGAGCTGGACGCCGGGCCGATACTCCTCCAGGAAGAGGTTCCGATCGTGGAAGGCGATACGGTGGAGACTCTGCGCCAGAGGGTGCACGAAGCCGAATATCGGATCTTGCCGGCGGGGGTCCGGCTCATGGAGTCACGACTTGCCAACAGCGCTTCTCTCCGTTAGCGACAAGAGCGACATCGCCGCTTTCGCGCGGGGGCTGAGACGGCTCGGCTACGACCTGTTCGCGACCGGAAGCACGATGGAGGCGCTGCGTGACGCCGCGCTCGACGTCCGTCCGGTCAGCGACCTCACCGGATTCCCCGAGATGATGGACGGCCGGATCAAGACGCTCCATCCAGGCGTCCACGCAGGCATCCTTGCGAAACGGGACCGGACCGAGCACATGGAGGCGCTTGCGCGGCATGGACTGACCCGGATCGACCTCGTGTGCTGCAACCTCTATCCGTTCGTCGCCACCATCTCGCGTCCCGACGTGACATTCGAGGAGGCAATCGAGCAGATCGACATCGGCGGTCCGGCAATGATCAGGGCCGCGGCCAAGAATCACGAGTCGGTCGTCGTGGTGGTCCGCCCGCAGAGCTACTCGGACGTTCTCGCGGCGCTGAACGAGGGCGTGCTCGATCTCGAGGCCCGCAGGCGCTTGGCGGCGGACGCGTACGCGCACACGTCGGCTTACGACGCGTGGATCGCCGCCTACCTGAGGCAGAGCGAAAAGAACGGTTTCCCGGCCGAGATCTCCATCCCCGGCCTGCTCGCGGAGCGCCTGAAGTACGGCGAGAACGAGCACCAGAAGGCTGCTTTCTACAGGGTCGGCATCGAGCCCGGAGGCATCGGCGGCGCCGAGCAGGTGCAGGGCGGCCCACCCGGGTTCAACAACCTGCAGGACGCCTCGGCCGCGCTCGCGCTCGTTCTCGACTACGCACCGCAGCCTGCGGCGGCCATCGTCAAGCACATGAACCCGTGCGGACTGGCGGTCGCCGGCGACATCGCAACCGCCTATCGCATGGCATACGAGTGCGACAAGGTGTCCGCGTTCGGCGGCATCGTGGCCGTCAACCAGACCCTCGACCGATCGACCGCGGAGCAGATCGTCCAGATCGTCACCCACGTGGTCATCGCGCCCGCAGTCGCAGACGAGGCGCTGCCGGTGCTGGCTCGGCGCAAGAACATGATCGTGCTGGCCGCGCCGCCTGCAAGGCAGGGCTTCCTCGACTACGACGTCCGGTCGGTCTCGGGCGGCCTGCTCGTCCAGGAATGGGACCGCGCACGATTCGACCGGGTGTCCTCGAGGGTGGTCACTCAGCGTGCGCCCACCGAAGCCGAGTGGGAGCAGCTCGGTTTCGCGTGGACGGCGGTGAAGCACGTCAAGTCGAACGCCATCGTCCTTTTCAAAGCAGGCGCGGCGGTGGGCGTCGGCGCGGGCCAGATGTCCCGCGTCGAAGCCGTGGAGCTCGCCATACAGCGGTCGGGTGACAGGGCACGCGGCTCGGTCATGGCGTCCGACGCCTTCTTTCCGTTTCCCGACGGCCTGGAGAGCGGCATTCGCGCCGGCGTGACCGCGGTGATCCAGCCAGGCGGCTCGATGCGCGACGCGGACGTGGTGGCGACGGCCGATGCGGCCGGGATCGCGATGGTCGTCACCGGGCGCCGCCACTTCCGCCATTGAGCCGCCACTTTGGAGAGGAGGGTCGCGAGCTCTCCTACGGCGCTTACCTGAAGGTGCCGGAGCTGCTGCGGCTCCAGCAGGGCCTCAGCGCCGAGCACGACGAGCTTCTCTTCATCGTCGCCCACCAGGTCTACGAGCTCTGGTTCAAGGTCGTCCTTTTCGAGTTGGAGGCCGCGCGCGACCGAATCGACGCGGATGACATCTTCTTCGCTCGGCATCACCTCAAGCGGGTCTACGTCATCGAGAAGCTGCTGGTCGAGCAGATCGACGTGCTCGAGACGATGTCGCCGCAAGACTTTCTCGCCTTCCGCTCCAAGCTGGCGCCCGCGAGTGGTTTTCAGTCGGTGCAGTTCCGCGAGATCGAGTTCCTGTCCGGCTTGAAGGAGCCGAAGTATGTCGCGCGGCTCGAGGCAACCGACGAGGAGATGAGCCGCTTGCGTAAGCGACTCGAGGAGCCGACCCTGGACGACGCGTTTGGCACCCTTCTCCAGCGGAGAGGCTCGCCGTCCCTGCTCGACGTGTTCCGCGACCGCGAGCGGTACGGCGACCTGTTCGACCTGTGCGAGGCGCTTCTCGACCACGACGAGACGTTCGCGCTGTGGCGATCGCGCCACGTGCTCATGGTCGAGCGCCAGATCGGAAGCAAGACGGGCACCGGGGGAAGCACCGGCGCTCAGTACCTGCGCTCGACTCTGAACAAGCGCTTCTATCCGGAGCTCTGGGAGATCCGCTCGCAGCTGTGAAGGAAACGTTTCCGGGGGAGAGGCCGGAGCACCACATGAAGAAGACCCCCGTGGCCTCGCCAAAGGTCACGTGCGGAACGTGCCGGAAGTTTGACGGCACCGCGTGGTGCCGTCACTGGAACTTCCACACGACGGCGGAGTCGCCGCCGTGTCGCTTCTACTCCCGGCGACCTTAGGCCGCTTCCTCGACCTCCACCGGCACGCCGTGGTGACTGGCAGCCCGCGCGACGGGCGCGCGCAGCACCGCCAGCACCACACCGAGGGCGACTGCAACCGATATCGCCGCCAGCACGTAGGCCAGCTGGAACCCGGCATACCCCTGCGAGTAGCTCGTCGAGATGGTTCCGATCACCGCCAGCCCCAAGGCACCGCCGACCTGCATCAGGACGTTGCTGAACCCGGACGCCAACCCCGCGTCAGCCATCGGGGCCTCTGACATCGAGATCGTGAGCAGGGGCAGGAAGGACATCCCGCCACCGGCGCCGAGCAGGGCATAGGCGGTCAGGAACGAAGGCGCGTAGCCGCTGTCCTGGCCGGCACTGGCGAGGATGACGAGGCCCGCGAAGATGATCGACAGCCCGGCCAGGAGGAGATTGCGCGGCCCGACGCGAGCCATCATCCGGGCGGCGAGCCCCGCTGACATGACCCCGATCATCAATGTCGTGGGAAGGAAGGCGAGCCCTGTCTCAAAGGCGCTGTAGCCGCGGATGTGCTGGAGGTACAGCGCGCCCATGAAGAAGTTCGTGAACAGCCCGGTGAACAGGAAGGAGCGCGCTGCGCTCGCGCCTGTAAGGGACCGAATGCCGAGGATCCGCAACGGCATGAGCGGGTTCGCGATCCGTGACTCGAGGAGGATGAAGAGCGCCGCCAGTCCGATCGCCGCCCCGCCGAAGCCGAGAGTGTGCGTTGAGGTCCAGCCTGTGTCGGCCGCGGTCACGATGCCGTAGACACCCAGCATCAAAGCAGCGGTGATCAGCACGGCCCCGACGACGTCGACGCCCTGGCTCATGCCCAGGCCCTCGTTCTCCCTGATCAGCCACGAACCGAGCACCATCGTGAGGATGCCGATCGGCAGGTTGATGTAGAAGATCCAGTGCCAGTTGACCCACTGGGTCAGGAACCCACCGGCCAGGAGGCCCAACGAGCCGCCACCGGCGATCACCAGGGTGAATACGCTCATGGCCTGGGCGCGCTCGGCCGGCTTCTGGAACTCGGTGACGATGATCGCGATGATCACCCCCGCCGAGAGCGAGGCGCCCACACCCTGCAGGAAGCGCCCCACGATCAGATGGTCGGCGCTGCCGGCCAGGCCGCTTCCGACCGAGGCCACGGTGAAGAGGAAAACCCCGGCCAGGAAGACCTTGCGGCGGCCGATCAGGTCGCCGATCCGGCCGGCTACCAAAAGGAAGCCGCCGTAGGCGACGAGATAAGCGTTGACCACCCAGGTCAGGTTGGCCTGGGTGAAGTCGAGGTCACGCTGAATGTAAGGCAGGGCGACGTTGACGATCGTCGTGTCGAGCATGATCATCAGCTGCCCGAAGCAAACGACGACCAGGGCCATCCACCTTCTTAGATTTGAGTTCATAGACGCCTCCAGACAATTGAACCGATGCAAGGATGATCACTATAACAGGATCATCACGGTCATTATTGCATGGATTATCTGGAGGTTGGGAAGATTAATAGTCGGTGATAGAATCGATGAACGTGAAAAGGGCTGATCCAGGGTTTGTCTCGCTGCTGACCCAGGTTCACAAGGCTCTGAACCGACGTACCGGCGAGGAGCTGCTGGGCATGCGGTTCAAGCCGTACATGACCCTCGGCTACATCCGGGATCACCCGGGCACGACTCAGCAGGAGCTGGAGAGCTCCTTGTTCATGGACGCGAACAGCGTGGTTTTGATCCTCAACGAGCTCGAGGCAGCCCAGTTCTCGATTCGGCGACGCGATCCCAACGACCGCCGGCGCCACATCGTCGAGATCACCCCCACCGGGCGGCGCGCCCTGGAGCGGGCCGACCGGGCCCGGGACAGCCTCGAAGGTGAGGTGCTGGGGAGTCTGTCCGCGGAAGAGCGAAAGACGCTCCGATCGCTGCTGGAGAGGGTGCTCGAAGGACTGCTGGCCGAAGCCCGGGTCTAACCTGGAGCGGCAGGTGGACCGCTCTCGTTACGACTCCGCATTGTTCTGGCTGCCCTTCGGCACCGCGGCCGCCGTGATCGGCCTGGCCCTGATGACGATCGGCCTCACGCGGCTGCCCCCAGCGCCGACGTGCTGAGCAGCGTCTGGTTCGACGGCGGGCTTGGCCTGCTCGCGGTAGGCGCCTTGATGCTGCTGTGGTCGCTCTGGCTGTTTCTCGGCAGGCGCCGCGAGGCAGCTCGGCCCACTGATGCGGCGGGCACCCCACCTATCGATCCGAAACAGGCCAGGGACCTGGAGGCGATCCGTGGCTACTTCGCCGAACGAGACAAGCTGTTTCGGGAATGGCGGAAAGACAGGAGAGACCGGCGCTAGTTCAGGCGCTCCACGATCATCGCCATCCCCTGGCCGCCACCGACGCACATGGTCTCGAGGCCATAGCTTCGATCCCTCTCCTCGAGCCCGTTCAGCAGCGTGCACAGGATCCGCGCGCCGGTCATGCCGAACGGGTGCCCGAGCGCGATCGCTCCGCCATGCGGGTTGAGCTTGTCACTGAACGGATCGACGCCAATCCCGCGCGCAGAAGGGATGACCTGGGCGGCGAACGCCTCGTTGATCTCCACGATGTCGATGTCGTCGATCGTCATCTTCGCCCGCTTCAGCGCCTGCTTCGAGGCGTCGATCGGCCCCAGGCCCATGAACTCAGGCTCGAGCGCCGACAGCCCGGTCGAGACCACGCGAGCGATCGGCTTGATGCCCAGCTCCCTGGCCCGCCGGTCTGACATGACAACCACCGCGGCGGCGCCGTCGTTGAGCGGGCACGCGTTGCCGGCGGTGACGGTGCCGTTCTCGCGGAAGGCCGGCTGGAGGGTGGCGAGCACCTCCATCGTCGTGCCGGGCCGTGGTCCGTCATCCTTCCTGAAGGTCTGACCGTTCGGCAGCGGGACCGGGATGATCTCGCGGTCGAAGAACCCGTCGTCGCGCGCCTTCACCGCGGCGCCCTGGCTCTTGACCGCGAACCGATCCTGCTCCTGGCGGCTGATCTTCTCCCGCTCGGCGACGTTCTCGGCCGTCTGCCCCATGGCGATGTACACGTCCGGGTACTCCTCAGTGTTGCCGGGCACGAGCTTCGGGTTGTACGTGTCGGGCGCGTCGGGGTAGCCGCTCCCGTACCGCGAGACACATTCCACGCCGACCGACAGGAAGGTATCACCCTCGCCCGCCTCGATGGCGTGCGCGGCCATTCGCGTGGTCATGAGCGAGGAAGAGCAGTACCGGTTGACCGTGACTCCCGGAACGTCGAGGCGAGCGAGGACGGACACCACGCGACCGATGTTGTGCCCGTGCTCACCGCCTGGTAGGCCGCAGCCGCAAAGGAGGTCTTCGATCTGCGTCGGGTCGAGCTGGGGGACCTTGTCGAGAACCTTGGTGACGATGTGAGCGGCAAGGGCGTCCGGCCGTACGTCGACGAGGGAGCCCTTGCGCGCGCGCCCGATCGGCGAGCGGCCATACGCCACGATCACTGCTTCGGTCATGGGACGGTTATACGCGATTCAGGTCGATCGGGTGGAGACGACGTACACGTAGACGCCGATCAGCGCCAGGCCGGCCAGGCCGAAGGCCACGAGCGCGCTGACGTTGAGCGAGCCCAGGACGATGACCGCCAGCATCAGGGTCGGCAGGTAGGCGACGCCGACGATGGCGAAGAGGGTGCGCTTCTCGAGCATCCTGTAGCGCTTGCCTTCGAGTATCAGCTCGCGAGGCAGCCGCTCGTCGGGGTCGAGGGGGTGGAAGATCGAGTACATGCTCCGTCGCTCGAGGCTCCGGAGGTCCCTCAGCTCAAGTCGACCGCCCATGGCTTCTGAGAACAGTTTACGGCTGGAGTTCGGTTACGACCGAACCAACAACGCCTCACGCGTGAAGAGCCTCAGCGCGGCGTAGAACGAGACGGCCCCGGTGAGAACCAGGCTGAGCGAGGTCACCACGAGCGAGCTCCAGACGACGGCGTCGTGGACGATCGCGTCGCGCAGCACGAGGACCGCGTTGAGGATCGGGATCAGGTAGTAGGCCAGGTTGGGGTTGAAGTCCGGGATGAACAGGACGATCGAGGCGGGGAAGATCGTGATGAAGTACAGCGGAGTCGCGTAAGCCTGACCCTGCCGGAAGTTTCGCGCCAGGGTTCCCAGGGTGATCGTCACCGAGGCGAATGCTGTAGCCAGCAGCAGCGCGAGCCATACCATCACGACGGCGGCAAGAGGGCTCAGGCTGACGTGCGCCAACCTACCCTCGCCACCGAACGAGATCTGGCTCAGCGTGAACAGCATCGATGCGATCGCCACCATCGCGGCGGCGAGGCTGACCACCGACACCGCCAGCATCTTTCCGATCAAGAGCTGGCTCCGCGGAGCGGGCGTCAGCAGGAGGCTCTCGAGCGTCTTGCGCTCCCGCTCGCCGGCGGACGTGTCGAGCGCCGCCGAGAGCCCGCCCGTGAGCGTCATCGTGATCAGGATGTAAGGCAGAAAGAAGCTGAGAAAAGCGTTCTGAGCCGCTTGGACCGGCGAGCTCAGGGGGTGAACGGCGAGAGGCAGCGGGTTGAGGACCGATGGATCGACCCCCTTTTCCTGGAGGCTGGCGGCGACCTTTGCGGCGTCGTACCTGCTGAGCACCGTCTGGATTCGGACGTCGGCAACCTGCGCGCTCTGCCGCGTCGGATCGTAGTACTCGTCGACGCCCGTCGGAGAGAACACGAGTCCGATGTCGACCTGGAGCTTGGCGGCCGCCGCCGGATCCGGCACCCGTTCGAGCTTCAGCCCGGTCGCGCTGAGGAGGATGTCGAGGCCGGTGGGGATGTCTCCCGAATAGCCGACGGTGTAGCTCTGCGTCGCCGTCCTCGCCGATATCTGCGAGATGACGTAGAGGACCACCGGCGTCACCAGCGCGGCAAGTCCGATCGCGATCAGGGTTCGCCGGTCGCGAAGGATCTCGCGGATCTCTTTGTTGAAGACGATGGCGATCGACCTCACGCCGAGGCCTCGACCAGCTTCATGAACGCGTCCTCGAGCTCCAGGTACGCGCCACGCACCTCGGTCGTCGGCCCGCTTGCCACGACGCGGCCCTGGTGAATGATCGTCACGCGGTCGCACAGGCGCTCCGCGTCGTGCAGGACGTGCGTGGAGAAGACGACGCACTTGCCATGGTTCTTGGACTCGACCATGAACTCGCGGATCTCGCGCGACGCGAGGACGTCGAGGTTCGAGGTCGGTTCGTCGAACATCAGGACGGGCGGGTCGTGGACGATCGCACGCGCGATCGCAACTTTCTGCTTCTGACCCGAGGACAGGCTCTCGGCGCGCTGCGTGGCAAAGGAGGCCATGTCGAGTCGCTCCACGACCGCGTCGACCTTGCGGGCGAGCTCGCCGTTCGTGACCCCGCTCAGCTCGGCGAAGTAGGCGATGTTCTCGCGGGCCGAAAGGCGCGGATAGATGCCGATCTCGGCGGTGACAACCCCGACGCGACGGCGCACCTCCTCAGGTGCGGTCCTGGTATCAAAGCCGAGGACCGCGACGGAGCCCTTGTCGGGTGCGAGCAGGGTCCCGATGATGCGGAGCGTCGTCGTCTTGCCTGCGCCGTTGGGCCCGAGCAGGCCGAAGATCTCTCCGGCGCGCGCCTCGAACGAGATGCCTCGCAGCACCGTGTTCGACCCCAGAGTCTTCTCGAGGCGGTCGACCCTGACCGCCGGCTCGCTCACTTCTTCTTGGCGGTTCGGGTGGCTTTTCTCGCTGCTGTTGATTCCGGCTTGGCGCCTCGGGCCGCAGTCCGTGTCGCGGGCCGGGCGCTCTTTCTGACCGGGGTCGGTTTCGGCTCGGCCTCGGGTTTCGATTTGGCCTGCGCCTCGATGTTGGCCGGTTGTTCGGCCGGCGGAGGCTCGGGCTGCGCCACTCCGATGGAGCTCGACAGCGTGCGGTGACAGGTCTCGCACGTGATGATCGTGCGCACCAGCGTGCCGAGCTGGTGCTCCTCGCGGCGCAGGTTTCGCGGCCGGCCGCAGAAGGAGCAGTAGCCAGTCTCGACCGTGACCGTGACGTGACCGGGACGCCTGTTCATCGAAGCGTGTCCCGCCGTCGATGTTCCAGGCATCTTCGCGCCCTCGGCGGCCGGGCGCCAGACCACCCCACGAAATCTGTCGATTTCGCGGGGGCCCCGGTTAAGGCGCTGAAGGCTGCGTCAAAGGGCCCGGCGCTGCGTCGTCGCGCATGGACGAATGCGCTCCTAGCCGCGCCACCCTTTCCTTGCCTCCGGCCGCCGATGCCGCGAATCTGCGCCGGAACCCGACGTCGAGACACGCCTGGGAAGGTTACCGGTTGGTGATAAACTCTCGCGCGGAGTCCTTTAAGTCCGGACCTGCGAGTCCGGGAAGGAGATTTTTTCATGGCCATCACGTCGAAGATGCGGCATGTAGTCGAAAGCCAGCAGTTTTCGCGCGCGCTGCTCGAAGAGCTCTTCGCCCGCGCCGACGAGATGAAGCGCGAGCCGCACCGGTTCATCGGCCGGCTCGCGGGACAGGTGATGGCGGCGCTGTTCTACGAGCCATCCACACGAACCCGGCTTTCCTTCGAGGCGGCGATGCTGCGTCTAGGCGGAACGACGATGGGCACCGACAACGCACGCGAGTTCTCCTCCGTCGCCAAGGGCGAGACGCTCGAGGACACGATCCGGATCGTCAGTGGCTACGCCGACGTGATCGTGATCCGCCACAACGAGGAGGGCGCGGCCAGGCGGGCCGCCGCGGTCAGCTCGGTGCCGATCATCAATGCGGGCGACGGCCCCGGCCAGCATCCGACCCAGGCCCTGCTCGACCTATACACGATCCGCGACGAGCTCAATCGGATCGACGGGGTGCGAGTCGCGATGGTCGGTGACCTGGCCAACGGGCGCACGGTGCGCTCACTCACGTACCTGCTCAGCAAGTTCCAGGACATCAAGGTCTGGTTCGTTGCGCCTCCGCAGGTCGCGATGGGCGAGGACCTGAAGACCCACCTCGACGAGAACGGCGTGCCCTGGGTCGAGACACAGGACCTCAATGCGGCGCTGCCCGAGGTCGACGTCGTCTACATGACCCGCATCCAGAAGGAGCGCTTCGCCGACCCCGAGGCGTACAACGCCGTGAAGGGCGTATACCGAATGGACCGGGAGGCGGCCGCGCTGATGCGCAAGTACGCGATCCTCATGCACCCGCTTCCGCGAGTCGACGAGATCGCGCCCGAGGTCGATGACGACCCGCGCGCCGCGTACTTCAGGCAGGCGCGCAACGGCCTGCACGTCCGGATGGCCCTCCTCGATCGGTTGCTGTCATGACCGCCCAGCTAGCCATGGCATGAGCATCACCCTCAAAGCCACCGTGATGGATGCCGAGCAGATCCGGCGCTCGCTGCAACGCATCGCTCACGAGGTCGTGGAGCGCAATCGCGGCATCGACGACCTCGTGCTGGTCGGGATCGTGAGCAAGGGCGACGTGCTGGCTCATCGCCTCGCGATGATTCTCAGCAGGCTCGAGAAGCAGAGGGTCCCGTTCGGCCGGCTCGACGTGACCCTCCACCGAGACGACCTTCACCTGCGCCCGCCCGACGGCCACCGGCCGGCCACCGAGCTGCCCGACATCAGCGGCAAGGTCGTCGTCCTCGTCGACGACGTCATCCACCATGGCCGGACGGCGCGAGCGGCGATGGATGCCCTGATGGACTTCGGCCGGCCGCGCGCCATCCAGCTGGCGGTGCTCGTCGACCGCGGCCACCGCGAGCTTCCGATCCGTCCCGACTTCGTCGGCAAGAACGTGCCCACGGCCGATTCGGAGCGCATCGAGGTCCTCCTGACGGAGGTCGACGGCCTCGACCAGGCGGTGATCGTTGCCAGCTGACAGATCCTTCGCTGCGCTCGTCCTCGAGGACGGCCGCGCCTTCGTGGGCAAGGCGCTCGGGGCCGACGTTGTGGCTGAGGGAGAGGTCGTGTTCAACACGGCGATGACTGGCTACCAGGAGGTCCTGACCGACCCCTCGTACGCGGGCCAGATGGTCTGCATGACGTACCCGATGCAGGGCAACTACGGCGTCCGCGAAGCGGACGCCGAGTCGGCTCGCCCGTGGGCCCGGGCGCAGATCGTGCGCTGGGTGTGCCCGTCACCGAGCCACCACTCGAGCGAGGAATCGCTCGACGACTACCTGAAGCGCTGGGATGTGCCCGCGATCTCGGACATCGACACCCGCGCGCTGACGCGGCACATCCGGACTCACGGCGCCCTTCGAGCAGTCCTCGTCCACGAGAGCGCGCCGCCCTCCGAGATGCGGCTGAGCGAGCTCGCGGTTGCGGCCAGGCGGGTCACCCCCCTTGCCGAGCAGGACCTGGTCGCCCAGACCTCGCGGACGAAAAAAGCAGAGTGGCTCGAACCGCTGCCGCCCGAGCTGCGCACCCGGCGGCGCAGCGATGGCGAGGGCCTCGTCGTGGCGGTCGTCGACTACGGCGTCAAGGCCAACATCCTCCGCTCGCTGCGCGAGCGTGGCTGCCGAGTCGTCGTCCTTCCTCACACGGCGACGTGGAGCGACGTCCGGACGAGCGGCGCCGACGGGCTCGTGCTTGCGAACGGCCCGGGTGACCCCGCGGTGCTGGAAGGGCCGGTTGCGCTGGCTAGCGAGGCACTCGGCCGGATCCCGATGTTCGGCATCTGCCTCGGCCACCAGATCATGGGCCGGGCTGCGGGCGCGACCACCTCGAGGTTGCCCTACGGCCACCACGGCGCCAATCACCCGGTCAAGGACCTCGACACCGGCCGCGTCCACATCACGAGCCAGAACCACGAGTTCCAGGTCGACGCGGCCTCGATCCCGGGCGGCGATTTCTACGTCTCGCAGCGCAACCTCAACGACGGCTCGGTCGAAGGCCTGGGCCACAGGAGGCTGCCGGCGTTCAGCGTCCAGTACCACCCCGAGGGCTGCCCCGGACCGCAGGACAACCAGCATCTGTACGACCGCTTCATCGACATCGTCCGCAGCGGCGGGCCGGCGGTGAAGGCCGCGACTCCCCACGCCAATGGCGCGGGGGCCCCGGCAGTTAAGGCGCGGCCGCGCAAGGTGCTGATCCTCGGATCAGGTCCGATCGTGATCGGCCAGGCGGCAGAGTTTGACTATGCGGGCACGCAGGCCTGCAAGGCCCTGCGCGAAGAAGGCATCCAAACGGTCCTGGTCAACTCCAACCCGGCGACGATCATGACCGACGAAGACGTCGCCGACCGCGTCTACCTGGAGCCGCTCACGGTTGACGCCGTCGAGCGCGTCATCGCGCGCGAAAAACCCGATGCGCTGCTGCCCACGCTCGGCGGGCAGACCGGCCTCAACCTTGCGACCGACCTCGCCAACGCGGGCGTGCTCGAGCGCCACGGCGTACGGCTGCTCGGCGCATCGATCGAGACCATCCGCAAGGCCGAGGACCGGCAGGTGTTCAAGGCGATGCTCGAAGAGATCGCCGAGCCCGTTCCCGTGTCGCGAGTCTGCGAGTCGATGGAGGCGGTCCGTGATTTCGCCGAGGCGACGGGCCTCCCGCTCGTGATCCGCCCCGCCTACACGCTGGGCGGCACCGGCGGTGGTTTCGTCACCACCATGGCGGACCTCGAGAAGGTCGCCGAGCGTGGACTCGAGGCGTCGCCCATTCACCAGGTGCTCATCGAGCGGTCGCTGTGGGGCTGGAAGGAGATCGAGTACGAGGTCATGCGCGACAGCGCCGACACCTGCATCACGGTCTGCAACATGGAAAACCTCGACCCGATGGGCGTCCACACCGGCGACTCCATAGTCGTCGCGCCATCGCAGACGCTGTCGGACCGCGACCACCAGATGCTGCGCTCGTCGGCGATCCGCATCATCCGCGCCCTCGGCATCGAAGGCGGATGCAACGTCCAGTTCGCGCTGGATCCGAAGAGCTCGCAGTACTACGTGATCGAGGTCAACCCGCGGGTCAGCCGCTCGTCAGCGCTCGCGTCGAAAGCGACGGGTTATCCCATTGCAAGGGTCGCCGCGAAGGTTGCGGTTGGCCGGCGCCTGGAGGAGATCCGCAACGAGATCACCGGACGTACGTTCGCCGCTTTTGAACCGGCGCTCGACTACTGCGTGGTGAAGATTCCGCGCTGGCCGTTCGACAAGTTCCCCGCCGGCGACCGCCGCCTCGGAACCCAGATGGCGTCGACCGGCGAGGTGATGGCGATCGAGCGCACCTTTGAGGCGGCCCTCACCAAGGCGATGCGGTCCCTCGAGCAGAGACCGCCTGCGGCGTGGGAGGTCGGACCCGAGACCATCGAGCAGCCCAACGATCGCCGCCTTTTCGCGCTGCTTGCCGCGCTCCGCAACGGCGGCGAGCCCGAAGCGCTCGCGTTGCGGAGCGGAATCGACCGCTGGTTCATCGATCGTCTCGCCTGCATCGTTGGCCTGGAGAAGGACGGTGACGTTCGCGAGCTGAGGCGAGCCGGATTCTCCGACGCGATGATCGCCGCGCTCCGCGGCGAATCTGTCGAGCCGGGTGCTCCGACCTACAAGCTCGTCGACACGTGCGCGGGCGAATTCGAGGCCGCGACGCCCTACTACTACTCGTGCTGGGAAGAGGAGAGCGAGAGCAAGCGGGTGGACGGGCGAGCCGAGCTTGTCATCGGTTCCGGCCCGATCCGCATCGGACAGGGCATCGAGTTCGACTACTGCTCGGTCCACGCTGCCTGGGCGCTGCGCGATGCGGGCGTCCGGGCGGTGCTGATCAACTCCAACCCGGAGACGGTGTCGACCGACTTCGACACCTCGGACCGCCTGTATTTCGAACCCCTCGACCTCGATGGGGCCCTGCACGTCGCGCAGGCGGAGCTGGTCGAAGGCGCGCTGGTTCAGTTCGGAGGCCAGACCGCGATCAACCTGGCCGAACCGCTCGACCAGCGGGGGGTGCCGATCATGGGCTCTAGCGTCGAGGCGATCGACCTCGCCGAAGACAGGCGCGCGTTTGCCGCATCGCTCGACGCGATCGGCGTTCCGCAGCCGATGGGTGGCACCACGAACACCGTCGAGGAGGCGGAGGCGATTGCGGCCCGCGCCGGCTACCCGGTCCTGGTCCGACCTTCCTACGTGCTCGGCGGCCGGGCGATGGAGATCGTGCGCAACCGCGAGGAGCTGCGCCGGTACATGGTGTGGGCGATCGGGGCGATGCCGCGCGGCCAGGTCCTGGTCGACAAGTACCTGCAGGGCGCCGAGGTCGAGGTCGACGCGATCTCGGACGGCGAGACCGTGGTCATCGCCGGAGTCATGCAGCACGTCGAACGCGCCGGCGTCCACTCTGGCGACTCATACGCCGTGTACCCGGCACGCCTGGAGCGGGGTGAGGTCGATCGCATCGTGGACTACACGGTGCGAATAGCACGTCACCTGCGGCTGCGCGGGCTGGTCAACGTCCAGTACGTGGTGCACCGTGGGCACGTCTACGTGCTCGAGGTCAATCCGCGCGCGTCCAGGACGGTGCCGTTCCTTTCCAAGGTGACGGGCGTGCCGATGGTGAAGCTCGCCACCGACGTGATGCTCGGGCGAAAGCTGTTCGACCTCGGATGGACGACAGGCCTCGTGCCGGAACGCGACCTCGTCGCGGTGAAGGCGCCGGTGTTCTCGATGAACAAGCTGGCGGCGGTCGACTCCTACCTCGGTCCCGAGATGAAGTCCACAGGCGAGGCGATCGGGATCGCGCGCACGCTCAACGAGGCGCTTCGCAAGGCATTCGCGGCGTCGGGCATGCACGTCGAGCGGGGCAGCGCGGCGCTCCTCACCATCGCCGACGCCGACAAGCCCGAGCTCTTTCCCATCGTCTCGCGACTCGTCCAGATGGGCTGTCGCCTCGTCGCGACCGAAGGCACCGCCAGTGCCCTTCGCGCGGGAGGCTTCTCGCCCCGCGTCGTGGCCAAGATCGGTGAGGAGGGGCCAACTGTCGTCGACGTGATCGTGCGCGGCGAGGTGCAGCTCGTCATCAACACGATGTCGAACATCTACGAGGACCCCGGTGACGGCAACCCGGTCTTCAAAGACGGATTCGAGATTCGGCGCGCGGCGGTCGAGCGCCGCATCCCCTGCCTGACATCGCTGGACACCGCGACGGCTCTGCTCGAGTCCGCGGTTGCCGCGCCCGACGAGATGGAGGTGCGGACGATCGACGAATGGAGGGAAGGCGCAGCTGTTCCTGCTTGAGGCGCCGATCACCGGCCAGCGCCAGGTCGCGCGAGACATGTTCGTCATCGGCATGCGTGCGCCCGAGATCGCAACGAGCGTTCGCGCGGGGCAGTTCGTCAACCTCGGCTGGGAGCAGGGTCCGCTGCTGCGCCGGCCGTTCTCGGTCTACCGCGCGGACGGCGACCAGGTCGAGGTCGTGCTGAAGGCCGTCGGCGTGGGTACGTCGCAGCTGCTGGGGATGCGCATCGGTGACCGGATCAGCTGCCTGGGACCGCTCGGTCGTGGGTTCGAGATGACGGGGTCACGCGCGCTGTTGATCAGCGGCGGCCTGGGCGTTGCGCCGATGCTGCTGGCAGCCAGGGACGCGAGGGCGGCGGGCGCGCAGGTGACCTGGGTCCACGGTGCACGGACCGCGGCCGACCTCTGCGCCGAGGCAGACGGCGACGACGTCCTCTGGGCCACCGAAGACGGCTCACGCGGGTTTCGAGGCACGGCCGTCGCCGCCGCGCCCGACGCCGAACTCGTGCTCGCCTGCGGCCCGAACCGCATGCTCGCGGCGGTAGCCGAGCGCTGGCCCAACGCGCAGGTGGCGGTCGAGACCTACATGGGCTGTGGCACTGGGGTGTGCCTTGGCTGCGCGGTGCCCCTCATGCGTGGCGGCTACGACCGGGCGTGCAAGGAGGGGCCGGTCTATCGCGCCGTGGACGTCGAGTGGGCGGCGCTTCCGGCGCACCTTCCTTACGCCGCGACCGCATGAGCGTCGACATGGCGGTCGACGTCGGAGGCCTCAAATTGCGGGGGCCGGTGCTGGCCGCCTCAGGCACGTTCGGTTACGGGACGGAGGTGCCGCTGCTCGAGCGTCGGGCCCTGGGAGGCATGGTGTCCAAGGGCATCTTCCTCCGTGCGCGCGAAGGTACGCCGCCGCCGCGAATCGTCGAGACGCCGAGCGGCATGCTCAACGCAATCGGGTTGCAGGGACCCGGCGCGGACGTCCTCGTCCGGGACTACGCGCCGAAGTGGGCGACCTGGGATTTCCCCGTGCTCGTCAACATCAACGGCGAATCACCCGCCGAATACGGAGAGCTCACGGCGCGCCTCGACGGCGTGCCCGGCATCGCCGGGTTCGAGATCAACATCTCCTGCCCTAACGTCGAGCAGGGCGGCCTGTACTTCGGTAACGACCCGCGCGCGGCGGCCGCGGTGACCGAGGCGGTCCGGAAGCGGACCAACCTGCCGGTCTGGGTGAAGCTGACGCCGATGGTCAGCGACATCGGGGTGATCGCGCGCGCGGTCGAATCCGCCGGGGCCGACGCCCTCTGCGCCATCAACACGCTGGTGGGGATGTCGATCGACCTGAACGCGTACAAACCCCGGCTCAGCTTTCGGACTGGTGGTCTCTCAGGGCCGGCGATCCGCCCGCTGGCCCTTCACCTCTCGCACCAGGCGGCGCGGGCGGTGCGGATCCCTGTGATCGGGATTGGCGGCATCAGTTGCGCCGAGGATGCGATCGAGTTCCTGGTCGCGGGTTGCGTCGCCATCCAGGTCGGGACCGCGACGTTCGTGAGCCCGAACGCCATCGCTGACGTCCACTACGGCATCGCGTCTTTTCTGCAATCACGGGGTTTCGGCTCCCTGGCCGACCTTCCCCGCTACCTGCCGCGAGACTAGAGGGGAGCATGGCGACGGAAACGCCTCCTTCCGGACGGGATTCCAGCGTGGCCTCGAAGGTGCAGATCCTGGCCACTGAGCACTGGAGCCTCCTGGCGACGCGCGCCCTGACCTACCAGGAGTCGCTGGGGCGGGTGAACATGTTCCTGGCCATCCTGTCAGGTGCAGTCATCGCCCTGGCACTGGTTGCCCAGGCGGACCATTTCGGACCGGCGTTCATCTCGATCGCGATCTTCATGCTGACCGTCGTCCTTTTCGCGGGGGTCTTCACAGTCGCCCGCCTCATCGCGCTCAACCGCGATGACTTCCGCTGGGTGATCGCGATGAATCGCCTGCGCAACGCGTACGTGCAATTGCATCCCGACCTGGAGCCGAATCTGACCACCAGCCCGTATGACGACCTGCCCGGCGCGCTGCAGACGCTCGGCATCGACCGCACGGGTGCTGACCGTCTCGGCTCGGCGGTCCACGGCCTCCAGACGCTGCCGGGGATGCTGTCCGTGATCGTGGCTGCTGACGGCGGCGCGATCGGAGCCCTCATTGCGGCCGGCTTCGGTGCGCCGCGCGTCGTGGTGCTGCTCGCCGGGATCGCGCTCTTCGTCTTCGTGGAGGGATGGATGTTCATGTGGGGCCGGCGAGTGGTCCGCAGCCTGGATCCAAGCCTCAGGGCCAGGTTTCCCACGCCGCCAGGTCCGCCCACCTAGCCGGCGTACAAACGTCACAATCGCGTCACCGATGATCGACTCCGGTCAGCCGAGCGACGAGAAGCGGCCGGTCCGGGCTCAAGACCTGGGCGAGCTGCAGGTGCTTGCGAACGAGCACTGGAGCCTTCTGGCCACGCGCTCGCTCACGTACAGCGAGGCGTTGAGCCGGGTGAGCATGTTCCTCTCGGTCCTCTCCGGCGCCGTGATCGCGCTGGCCCTGGTCGCCCAGGCCGACCACTTCGGCCAGACGTTCGTCCTCGTGGCGATCCTCATCCTTTCGGTGGTCGTTTTTGTTGGCGCGACGACTGTGATGAGGCTGGAGGTGCTCAACCACGACGACCTGCGGTGGGTCCAGGGAATGAACCGGATTCGCCACGGATACCTCGACCTCCATCCCGAAGCAGAGCCTTATTTCGTGACCGCGCCGCATGACGACTTTCGTGGGATCTCCCTGACGCTGGGCTTTGAGTCGACGCCCACGAACGGCCTTGGACA
Source organism: Verrucomicrobiia bacterium (assembly GCA_035637495.1). GTDB lineage: Bacteria > Chloroflexota > Dormibacteria > Dormibacterales > Dormibacteraceae > 40CM-4-65-16. Next base: position 14,936 of record DASPXA010000029.1, on the reverse strand, counting down.
AATTGCGCACGGAGTTCAGACGCTTCCCGGAATGGTGTCAGTGCTCGTCGCGGTTGTCGCCGGCGCTCTGCTTGCCATGATCGCCCATGCTTTCAGCGCACCCACCGCCCTTGTGGTTGTGGCCGCCATCGCCGGATTCATCGCGACCGAGGGGCTGTTCGGGGCGTGGGGTGTCCGCTCGTTCATGAGGCTCCGCAGCGGCCGGAAGTCCCGCTTTCCGACCGAAGAGACGGCCAAACAGCAATAGATTCACCAAACGGCGGTCAGAATCCTGTAACCATGCTGGAAGTCGAGGGGCTCGCCAAGCGCTACGGCGACGTGCTCGCGCTCAAGGACCTGACCGTCCGCGTCGACGAGGGCGAATGCCTCGTCTTGCTCGGCCGCAACGGCGCCGGCAAGACCACGGCCCTCCGCTGCATGGCTGGGGTGCTCCTGCCGACGGCAGGCACGGTCAAGGTCGACGGCATCGACGCGGCCGACGACCCGGCGGCCGTACGCGCTCGGGTCGGCCTCATGCCCGAGGTGCCCGGCCTTTACGAGCGCATGACGGTGCGCGCGTACCTCGACCACTTCGGTGCGATCTACGACATCGTGCCGGCGATCAGAAAGCGCCGGATCAACGAGCTGCTTGAGATCTTCGAGCTCACCGACGCGGGCGATCGCTGGCTCGGCACGTACTCCAAGGGTATGCGTCAGAAGGTCGCTCTTATCCGCGCCACGCTGCACCGGCCGCGTCTCGTGCTCGCCGACGAGCCGACATCGGCCCTCGACCCGGACAGCGCGCGGCGCGCCTGGGTCTACCTCAAGGAGCTGCAGCGCGAGGGATGCGGGCTGGTCATCTGCACCCACAGCATGGAAGAGGCGGAGCACCTCGCCGGGGACGTCGGGATCATGTCCGCCGGTCGCACGCTCGCCATCGGCAACCTGGTGGAGCTCCGGCGCACGTCAGGTTTGAAGACGAGGCAGGAGGTGCGTGAGCTGCCGACCCTGCAGGACATCTACCTCGCGATTGTTGGAAACCACCGTGAGCTGGCCGAAACTCGAACGGCGTAGAGGTGAAGGGCGAGGGGCGGCCCAGAGATTTGGAGATCCAGGTGGTCTCAGCCGAAGGAACGGGTGGCTCGACGAGGAGCGCATCGTAGATGCGTGACGAGGAAGGGCCGGGCCCCGTGACGCCCGGATGGGGCCGCATGGGCTTCAAAGATCGGGCTGACCTCTCGCGCTTCACCTCTCGGGTGGAATTGGTCGCGAGTCGCGACCTTCGCGACGCGGTCAGTGAGCTGCGCCTCGTCCTGGCCATGGTCACGCTCACGCTTGCCATACCGATCGGATCCGGGTCGGGCGTGAGGGCTCTCGCGGCTTTCGGCGGTGGGACCGCGGTCGTGAACCGGCTGTCGCTCGTCGGCGCGTTCTTCGTCGTTTTCATCCCCGCCAGCTTTTCATTGGTCCTGGCGCTGGAGTCCTTCGTCGGCGAGCGCGAGCGCACAACTCTCGAGGTCCTGCTGTCGACGCCACTGCGTGAGGCCGAGATCTACCTCGGCAAGGTCGTCGCAGTTCTGACCGTCTCGCTGGCGCTTTGTTACGGCGGGCTGATCGTCTACTGCCTGGTCACGTTCACAGGGCTTGGGTACTTTCCGCTCGGCATCCTGCTCGCGCTGGCGCTTTCCACCATCTGCCAGGTCGCGGCGATGGTTGCTGGCGCGGTGATCATCAGCCTCAACGCGCGGACGATGCGCGCGGCCAACGTGATGGCGTCCTTCATCATCCTGCCGATGTCACTGGTTCTTCAGATCGAAGCGGCGCTCATCCTCCTGGGCCGGTCAGAGTTTCTGTGGTGCTTCGCCCTCCTGATGGCGGTCGTCGCCGTCGTGCTGGTGCGCATGGGCTTCAACGGGTTCTCACGCGAGGCTCTGCTGGCGCGAGACGCCGGCCTGCGCCACCCGCTTCGGCGGGCCACGGCCGCGATCCGCGGGAGCTTCGCGGCGCGACCTGGGTTGCTCCGCCTCGTCTGGGCGCGTCGCGTGCCAATCGCCCTGGCGGCGGCGGGATTTCCGATCGGAGCCGCCGCCGGGTATCTCGCGGGCTCCACCAGCGCCATCCCTCGCGAGGTCGTTCGACCGGTGCTCTCAAGCCTTGTTCGCTCCGCCGGGGGCGGCGCGGCGTTTGAGGAAGCGGCCGCGATCTTCGCCCACAACCTGCTGGCGTTTCTCCTCGTCGCCGCCCTCGCCATCCTGACGGTCGGGTTGAGCGGCTTCCTGCTCACCTTCGCGCCCGGGTTTCTGCTCGGATTTGCGGCCGCCCTGTCGTCGTGGACCATCGCGCTGACCGGCATCGTGCCGAACGGTCTGGTCGAGATTCCGGCGGCGATCATCGCGGGCGGCCTGGCGATCCAGGTCGGGGCGACCGCCATCCACATGGACGCGCAAGGGGGATGGACGAACCGGGTGCTCGCCGCGCTGGCGGATTACGTTCGTGCGCTGCGCTGGCTTGTGCCCGCGCTGGCGGTCGCCGCGCTGCTCGAGACGTTCATCGGCTGACCGAACACCTCCGGCTTTGCAAGCCTGATCGCGAGCACGACAGCTCCGGCGACTGACACTCCGATTGCCATCGCCCACGGCGCGCCGAACAGGGTGGCCAGCGCACCGGCCTGCATGGCGCCAAATGGACCCATCCCGATCAACGCCTCCGCATAGAGCGCCATCACGCGCCCGCGCAGGTGATCGGGCGCGATCGTCTGGATCCTGCTGTTCGCCGCCGCGACGAACGAGATCTGGCAGTAGCCGGCGACGAAGAGCGTGACCAGAGACCCCATAAACGTTCTCGATGCCGAGAACTCGAGCAGCGCCGCGACCCAGATCGCGGCCATCCACAGCTGCCGGCGGGGATCGGCGCCAAACCGCGGGAACAGCGCCAGCGTCAGGGCGCCGAAGAGCGCGCCCAGGCCCATCGAACCGAGGAGGAAACCGAAGCCCTGCGGCCCGACTCGGAGCACCTGGTCGGCGAACAGGGGCAGTAGTGTCGTTCGGTTCATCGCGAAAAGCGAGAAGACCGCGACCAAGACGAGCAGCATCCCGACCACCGGCTCGGTGCGTGCATATGCGACGCCCTGCGCGAGTCGCGACCACAGAGGCTGTTCCTCGTGACGGTGCGCTGCAGCGGGCAGGTTTCGCATCGAAAGCAAGGCGCCGACTGCGGCGAGATAGCTCAGCGAGTTGACCAGGAAGCAGACTGGCACTCCTACGACCGCGATGAGCACGCCGGCAATCGACGGGCCGATCACCGCAGAGGCGTTGAAGACCGAAGAGTTCAGCGCGATGGCGTTCATCAGGTCCTGCTTGCCCACCATCTCGACCTGGAATGCCTGCCGAGCGGGCACGTCGAGAGCGTTGATCACGCCGGTCGCAAAAGCCGCGACCACCACCATCCAGTACCGGGCGTGGCCTGTGGCGCTCAGCGCAAACAGAGCGAAGGGAGGCACGATGAACGACGTCTGCGTAACCAGGAGGACGGTTCGCTTGCGATAGCGATCCGCGATCACGCCGGCGAACGGGCTCCCTATGAGGACCGGCAGGAACTGCGCCGCCAGGGCGACGCCGACCAGAAATCCGCTATGCGTGAGCTGCAGCGCCAGCCACGGCAGCGCGACGGTCTGCATCCAGGTGCCGACGGTCGAGACGATCTGGCCGAACAGGAACAGACGGTAGTTGCGGTGACGGAGCGCACCGAGCATCCGGGGCGCCGCGGGGTCGATTGACACTAAATGCGATCATCGCAGCGTGGCCGCGATCCACGAGTCAGTAGAGATCAACGCCCCTGTCGAACGCGTGTGGGCGGTCGTCGCTGAGGAAGTGACCAACGCACCGAAGTGGACGTCCAACCTCGACAGAGTCGAGAAGCTCGACAGCGGACCTCCAGGCAGAGGGACGCGCTACCGGTACCACCTGGACCTCAGCGGCCACAAGGAGCAGCTCGAGGTCGAGCAGGATGTCTACAACAAGCCCAAGAAGTGCTCGGGCCGGTTCATCAAAGGGCCGCTGAGGGGCACCTGGTCGTACACCTACACGCAGCGAAAGGACGGCACCACCCGGCTGGTCTATGAGATGGATTACGAGCTCGGCGGGCTGCTGCGGTTCGCCGTCGGAATCCTCGCGCCGCAGTACGCGGCCGGCATCCGCAAGAACATGCAGTCGCTGAAGAGATACGTGGAAGCCGGGAAGGGCCTGAAGCCTAAGAAATAACCGCTTCGGCTTCGATCTCGACCTTCCAGCGATCGTCCAGCAGGGCCTTGACCACGACCATCGTCGCCGCGGGCCGCGAGTGCTTCATGACCTCTCCATGCGCCCTTCCGACCGGCTCGCCGTAGGCGGAGTCCGTCACGAACATCCGCGTGCGGACGACATCATCCACCGACGCGCCGGCCTCCTCGAGAGCCGTAGAGATGATCTCGAAGCAGCGCCTGGCCTGAACGTAAGGATCCGGGTCGACCGAGCCGTCGACCCATACGGGCGCCGTGCCGGAGACGAGGATGCGGTCTCCGACCCGGATGGCGCGGCAAAACCCGATCGTCTTTTCGAACGAGGACCCGGAGCTGACGCGCCGGCGCTCGGTCAGGAGCGCCTGAAGGGGAGCAGCTCCAGTTGCTCGAAGCGGTCCTGGACCGCGGTGCGGAGCTCGCCGACCAGCGCCTTCAATCGCTCGTGCGAGGCGCTGTCCGAGATGTTGACGACGCGAATGCGGCGGAGCGTGGTCTGCAGCGCGTAGAGTCCGGCCGGCTCGTTACCGGTCATTCTTGCGGCGCCGTTCCGGATCTCTCGGGCCACGTCCTCATGACCGTGAGCACGAAGCCAGTTGGCGAGCCGTGCGGCGGCGACCAGCACCCGCTGCGTTTTTGGATTGAGGGCCGGCGGCACGACCTCGCGCGCGGCACGCGGCTCGAAGAGAGCGGCCAGTCTGTTCGGGCGCCGGATCGACGCGATCCGCCTGGCGACGTTGCGCGGTCCGAGGATGACGAGGACGCCTGCGGCCACCAGGAGGAGAACAACGACGGCGACGAACCCGTCCAGCATTTATCCCTAGGTTACGCTTGGACGACCAACAACGTGACTCCAATCGCCGTCATCACCGGAGCTTCCTCAGGCATTGGTGCCGCCACTGCGATCGCGCTTGGTCGTCACGGCTACAGGGTGGTCGTCGGCGCCCGGCGCACGGAGCGGCTCGAGCGGGTCGCGGGCGAGAAAGGCGTCGCGCTTCACCTCGACGTGACCGATGAGCAGAGCGTCGGCGCTTTCGTCGGCGAGGTCGCGAAGCGATTCGGCCGGATCGACCTTCTCGTCAACAACGCCGGCGGTGCGGTTGGTTTGAACCCGATCGAGAAGGCCGTCGACGACGAGTGGATCACGATGTGGAAGACAAACGTCCTCGGGCTGCTGTGGATGACCCGCGCGTGCATGCCCCTCTTGCGGAAGGCAAAGCACGGTCACATAGTGAACATCGGCTCGATCGCCGGGTTCGAGACCTACAAGGGCGGCGCGGGCTACACCGCCGCCAAGCACGCCGTGCGCGCGATCAGCAGGACCCTCCGCCTCGAGCTCAACGGCGAGCCTATCCGCGTCACCGAGATCGCGCCTGGACTCGTCGAGACGGAGTTCAGCATCGTCCGGTTCCACGGCGACCGCAAGGCGGCACAAGCCGTTTACGAGGGCTTGAAGCCGCTGAGCGCGGAGGACATAGCGGATTGCGTGGTGTTCGCCGTCACGCGACCCCCCCACGTGGACATCGACGAGATCGTGGTCCGGCCCGTCGCGCAGGCGAACGTGACCACCGTGGCGCGCAAACCCACTCGTACGAGGCGCTAGGGAAGAAGCAGGATCTTTCCCGTCGTCTTGCGGGCTTCCAGGTCGATGTGCGCCCGGCGGGCCTCGGCGAGCGGATGGCGGGCGCCGATCCGGACCTTGAGCCTGCCCTCCTGCACGAGCTCGAACACCTTCCGTGCGCGCTCGCGCAAGAGGTCGGACGTCCGCGTATAGGTGTGGAGCGTCGGCCGCTGCACGTAAAGCGAACCGTGCTTCGCCAGCACCTGGACGGGCAGCGGATCGGGTTGACCGCTGGCCGCGCCGTAGACGATCAGGTGGCCAAACGGCCGGAGCGCGCGCAGATCCTCGTCAAACGTCGTCTTGCCGACTCCATCGAAAACCGCGGCCACGCCCTCACCCTTCGTCAGCTCGCGGGCTTGCTCGGCGAAACCCTCGTACCGCAGCACCTCGTCAGCTCCCGCCTCCCGCGCCAGCTGCGCCTTCTCGTCGGTCGACGTGGTCGCGATCACGTGCCCTCCGAGCAGCTTCGCGATCTGGGTCAGCAGGAGTCCCACGCCGCCCGCCGCGGCGTGGACGATCACCCAGTCCCCTCTCTGGATCGGATACGAGTCCTGGGCGAGGTAATGCGCCGTGATCCCCTGGAGGATTGCCGCGGCGGCCAGCTCATGCGTGATGCCGTCCGGAATCGAGACCAGCCTGGCGCGGTTGGCGGCCACGTGTTCCGCGTAGCTGTGGGGGACGTCCAGCCACGCCACACGCTCACCTGAGCCCGCTACCCTGCCGGCGCCTTCCACGCCGATGATGGCGGGAGGTTTGGACCCGTAATCGCGCCCCTCGCGCTCATAGACGTCGCGAAAGTTGATCCCTACGGCTTCCACGTCGACCAGCACCTCACCGCCGGCCAGCTGCGGATCTGGAACCTCAAGGTACTCGAGCACCTCAGGTCCGCCGTTGCGTTCGAAGACGACCGCGTGCATCTCGCCCAGACCCCTACCTGATCAAACCGGCCGCACGGGCCTCATCTTTCGTCATTCAACAGCCAGGGTCGCCGTAATGGCCACAGCAACCCTCGCCGCTCGCCCGGGCGCGAAGGTTGTTGAGGATCATCCGCACCCGGTCTTTTGGGCCGTAGTCGCCGGCCGTGAGATGGCTGAAGAACCGGAACGCGGCTTCGACGTGTGTGTATCTGCGCTTGCTCACTCGTAATAGGTGTCGTTGAGCTCGATCCAGCCCGGATTCGGGCAGCCGCTGGAGGTCCGCGCGTGGGTGCAGTGCACACCGTAGCGCGGGCCCGGATCGATGTAGAGCTGGCCGTGAATCACCACGCCGTCCCCCTTGTGCACCGGGACCGACGGGGCCAGGTTGGTGTTGTGGTCGACCTCGAGCATCTCACCCGTGACCGTCCTCACCTCGAACCGTTCGTGGTCGCCACCCTGCGTCGGGTTGCTCACCACGGTGGCGTCAAAAGTGACCTCCGCGCCATTGGAGTTGTTCTGGATGTCGCTTCGCAGCCCCTGGTCGTCCGCGGTTTCGCGCCCGCCGCACGCGACCAGCATCAGCGCCGTCGCGATGAGCGCGAGACGGGTCATGTTCCCTGCGCCTGCTCCAGCGTGATCTTGCCCTCGTAGAGCGCTTTGCCGAGAATGGCCGCCTCAGCGCCCGCCCGGCTCACCTTGCGCAGGTCGTCCACGGACGCAATTCCGCCGGAATACTGCAGCTGCAGCCTCGTCATCTTCCGCACCCTGGCGAGGGTTTCCACATCCGGCCCGGACATCGTGCCGTCGCGGTCGATGCAAGTAAGGATCACGCCGCCGAGGGGGAGATCGGCCCACCGGCCGACGAGGGCCTTGAGGACGACAGGGTCGGTGTCCAGCCACCCCCCGACGGCAGCCTTGTTGTCGCGCACGTCAAGCGCGGCAAGGATTCGTCCCGGATGGCCGAACGCGCAGCGCTCGAACAGGTGGGGGTCGCGGACGGCGGCGGTGGCCATCACGACCCACTTTGCTCCGCTGTCGAGCAGAGTGGTGACCGCCTCCTCGCTGCGTACGCCACCCGCAACCTGCAGCTCGACGTCGGACTGCCCCAGCATCCGCCCGATCACTGATCGGTTGCTGGCGGAGCCGCGCGCGGCGTCCAGGTCGACGACATGCACGCGCTTTGCGCCCGCGGCGGCGAATCGCTGCACCATCTCCACCGGATCTTCCGCGTATACCGTCGGATGGCCGTAATCGCCCTGGGTGAGGCGGACGCACCTTCCCCCCAGGATGTCGATCGCCGGGATCACGACCATCGCGCTCATGCTGTGGCTAGCGGTAGTTCGTGAACTGAAGCGGGACCGGGATGTCCTCCGCCTCGCGGAGCGTCTTGATCACGAGCTGCAACGAGTCCTTGTCCTTGCTGACGACGCGCAGCTGGTCGCCCTGGATGCGGACCTGGACCTTGTTCGACACGTTCTGGATTCTCTTCCGGAGGTCACGCGCCAGGTCGTCGTTGATGCCCGCGTTGAGACGAACCTCGATCTGGCCTCGTCCTTTTCCGATCGTCTTGGGGTCGCCCGCCTGGAAAAGTTTCGGCGAGAGCTGCCGCCGCGCCGCCTTCTCCCGCAGCACCTGCAGCGCCGCCTTCGCGCGGTCTTCGGTTGACGATTCGACGACGATGAGGTCGCCCCGATGGTCATAGCTCGTCGCGGTGTCCTTGAAGTCATAGCGCGTACCGACCTCGCGGCGCGACTGATCGATCGCGTTGGTCAGCTCCGCGGGATTGTATTCGGATACGACGTCGAAGGAGTACTCAGCCACCGCTGGAGAAGATCGCGTTGAGGCCGGCGATCACCGCCAGCACGGCGAGCGCGATGCCGACGACTGAGGAGATCGCAAGGATGGCCCCAATCCCCGCGGTTGCCTCGTCCAACGGTTCGGGCGGCGGCTTGTCGTACGGGTCGGGGCCGTAGTCCAGGTCGTACACGCCCTCCTGGCGCGCGCGCTCGACGAGCTCGTCAAGGACCGGCTTGCCCCCCGGCGGCAGGGCTTTGCCCCCGAGGTTCGCGACCGCCTCCTTCAGGTTGTCGCGGGTCTCGCCCAGCTCGGCCACCACCATGTCGAGGGTCTGCATCGCGGTGGGGGTCGGATGCTCGCGGCGCAGGTCGGCGATGATGCCATACAAGCCCACGCCGTGTTTCTAACAGAACCCGGGTGCGGTTTGCAGGTTGGTCCCGCGTTTCCCTAATACACTTACCGCAATGGGTGTGGACACAAAGGCGAAGGCCGCGGTGAAGAAGCACGCGGCGCATCCGAACACGTGGGTCTTCTTCGAGGGGGACTTCGCCCGCTACAACGACGTCAAGCTCGGGCTGATGACCCACGCGCTTCATTACGGGACCGCGGTATTCGAAGGCATCCGCGCCTACTGGAATGAAAAGAAAGGGCAGCTGTACCTGCTGCAAGCCGCCGCCCACTACGAGCGCATGAGGCGATCGGCCAACGTCATGCGCATGGAGCTGCCTCACTCCACCGAGGAGCTCGTCAACTTCACGATCGAGCTCCTGCGGCGCAACGAGTACAAGTCGGACGTGTATGTCCGTCCGCTGCTCTATACGTCGAGCGAGGAGATCGGAGTCCGCCTGCACAACCTCGATCGCGCTTTCTTCATCTACTCGGTGCCTTTCGGAAAGTACGTCGAGATCGAAAGCGGCATCAGGTGCATGGTCAGCACATGGCGCCGAGTGCCGGACCAGGCTCTGCCCGCTCGCGCCAAGATCACCGGGTCGTACGCGCAGGCAGCGCTCGCCAAGTCGGAGGCGGTCGAGAGCGGCTACGACGAGGCGATCGTCCTCTCGGTCGATGGACACGTTTCCGAAGGATCGGCGGAAAACCTCTTCATGCTGAAAGACGGCGCTTTCATCACGCCGCCGGTGACCGACGACATCCTCGAAGGCGTCACCAGGCAGATGCTGATGAAGGTGATCACCGACGAGCTGAACCTGCCGGTGCTCGAGCGCAGCATCGATCGGACCGAGCTCTACACGTGCGACGAGCTCTTGCTGTGCGGCACCGGGGCCCAGATCGCGCCAGTGATCGAAGTGGATCGCCGGCCGGTCGGCAACGGCCACGTCGGAGAGTTCACGCAAGAGCTGCAGAGCATCTACTTCAGCGCGGTCAGAGGCGAGGCCCCCAAGTACAGGGACTGGACCATCCCCATTTATTAGACGACCCAGGCGATGCGCGCAACGGAGGGGGCAATCACGGGGGAGGCCTGCCTCCCCCGTGATTAGACGAAGTGGAGCTGTAGGCCGGATTTACTCCGGCCGTCATCAGGCGTGATCCGTCCAAACGCCTCCAGGCGATGCGCGCAACGGAGGGGGCTCCACGGGGGAGGCCTGCCTACCCCGTGAAAAAAGTCCTTGTTGCTCCGAACGCGTTCAAGGGAACTCTCACCGCGTCGCAAGCCGCCCGCGCAATTGCTCGAGGCGTCCATGAGGCGTTTCCCGACGCTGAGGTGGTTGAGGTGCCGGTCGCAGACGGTGGCGATGGCACCGTCGAAGCGCTCGTCTCGGCCAACCACGGCGAGTACCTGACGGCGGTCGTCGAAGGTCCGCTCGGCGACTCGGTGACCGCGACCTACGGCCGCTTCGCAAGCAGTGCCGTCGTCGAGCTCGCTGCGGCGAGCGGCCTGACCCTCATCCCGGCCGAGCGCCGTGACCCACGAAGGACGTCGACCTACGGTTTCGGTCAGCTGCTCGCGGCCGCGCGACAGCCGGGCGTCAGCGAGATGCTGGTCGGAATCGGCGGCTCGGCCACCAACGACGGCGGGGCGGGGATGGCCCAGGCGCTGGGTTACCTGCTCCTCGACGCCGAGGGCCGAAACCTGCCCCGCGGTGGTGCGGCGCTGGCGCGGTTGCAGCGAGTCGACCGCGGCACCTTCCAGCCCTGGCCGCTGCGCTTGCGCGTGGCTTGCGACGTCACGAACCCGCTTACCGGCCCCCGAGGCGCGAGCGCCGTGTACGGACCGCAGAAGGGCGCGGACCCGGAAGCGGTGAAAGAGCTCGACGCGGCGCTCGCGCGGCTGGCCGAGGTGATCGAGCGCGATCTCGGCAAGCAGGTCGCCGCCCTTCCGGGCGCGGGCGCGGCCGGCGGGGCGGGGGCCGGGCTCGTTGCCTTCCTGGACGCGCAGCTGGTCCGGGGAGCGCCGCTGATCGTCGCTGCTAGCGGCTTCGACTCCAAGCTCCTCGGTGCGGACCTGGTGATCACGGGCGAGGGCCAGGCTGATGAGCAGACCGCCTTCGGCAAGGCGCCTGGCGAGGTGGCCCAGCGCGCGCGTGCAGCAGGCGTTCCAGTGCTGCTCGTGGCCGGCAGCAAGGGCCCCGGCTGGGAGGCGCTGAACTCGATAGGCGTCACCTCGGTGGTGGCGATGACGGACGAAGGAATCGACCTGGAGAAGTCCTTAAATGAGCCAGAGGGGATGCTTACGCGGGCCACCGTAGTAGCCTGCCGCAGGCATTCATGGGCGAGCTAGAGGAGCAGCCGGCGGGGAAGGAAAGCGGAGAGCCGACCGACGTCGAGCTCGTTCGCGCCTACCGAAGCGGTGACGTCCACGCGTTCGAGGAGCTTCACCGCCGCTACGTCGCATCGATCTACCGGCTCGTGCGGCGCAAGCTCGGCGACGCCTTGCTCGCCGAGGACATCGCCCAGGAGACGTTCATGAAGGCTCTCCGGATGATGGACCGCGTCGATGACTCGTTCAACTTCGGCGGGTGGGTCCACACGGTGGCGAGGAACCTCTGCTACGACGAGCTGCGGAGGCGGCAGCGCGACCTCCGCGCCGATGGCACGACTGAAGAAGAAGACAGCGAGCTCATGACCAACCTGCCGTCGACTGCGAAAGCATTTGACCCGGTGCTCGTTCAGGAGTCGAACGAGACCCGCCGCCAGGTGTGGCAGGTCGCCCAGAGGCTGCCTGAGAAGTACCGGCTGGTGCTGACGTTGCGCGAGCTCCAGGACATGAGCTACCGCCAGATCGCGCGCACGCTGCACATGTCGGAGAGCGCGGTCGAGACGCTGCTCTACCGCGCCCGTCTCAGGTTCAAAGAGGAGTACCTGGCCTCGCAGCGTGAGGGTGATCTCAGCCACGAGGAGGCGGTGCCGCTGCTGGCGCCGTACCTGGCGGGCAAGCTGCGCCGCCCGCAGGCCGAAGCGGTCCGAGATCACATCGCCACGTGTGCCAAATGTGCCCGCCGAGTGGGCCGCCGGCGCCTCAAAAACCAGCGCAGGAGTGCAGACAGATGAGGGTTAGTACAGTAGGTGTGACATGGCGCGAATAGTCGTGCGCTTCTTCGACGACGAGACCGTGGAAGGGGCGGCCCGGGACCTCGATTTCGACGAGCCCGACTTCCTGGTCGAGGTCGACGACGCCGGCGGGCTCGAGAACAACGAGACGGCGTGGATCCCGCTTACGGCCGTCAAGTGGGTCGAGCTGCAGCGCGACAAGGAGCTGGCCGACACGCCCACCCGGAAGGTGGCGATCCGGTTCCTCGACGGTGAGGTGCTGAGGGGTCACCTCGACGGGACCCTCGAACGCCATCGCTATGGAGTCGTCCTGCACCTCCATGCGGAGCAGAGCGACAGCCCGATCCGCAAGCTCGGGATTCCGTTCTCTGCGGTCAAGGCGCTTTTCTTCGTCCGCGAGTTCGACGCGCGCGGGGAGGAGGCCGGTACGGCCTCAGACGCTTACCTGGCTCGGCGGACCATGGCGCCGCTGCTCGACGTGCTCGAGGAGATGGACATGCTCACCCGACTGCACCGGGATGGCCTGCTGTCCGACACCGAGTACGCCTCCAAGCGGACCCTGGTGCTGGAGAGGCTCTAGCCCGGTCCTCCGGGGACGTTGCGCCAGGAGCGCCCGTCCCACCAGAACATGCCATCAGGCGAACGTCGTGCGGTGGGCGGCATGTCGGTATTACTCGATCGCCATCGCGCACCGTCCCACCATTTCGTGCCGTCCGCAGACAACTGGAAGTCTCCCGGCATCGAGGGCATCGCAACGGGACGCCGTCGTGACCTGAGCGCGAAGAAGATTAGAGTCGTGATCAAGACGACCAGCCCAATCATCCCGACACCCACGGCCGTTGCCGCAGCGCGCGACAGGATGGGACTGGACTGGGTCGCGACGTTGACGGTGTCGGGCGCCAGGTCGTAGTCGGTTCGCGCCAGGCCGATGATGGTCTGGGAAAGGTCTTCGCCGCGGGAGAACATCGTCAGGTCAAAGACAAGGTTGCCCTTCATGAAGATGACTTCGTAACCCCTCGCGGCGTCGGGGTACGCAAACTCCAGGCCGACCGAAGTCTTGGCGTCCAGGGCTGCGAACCCGCCTTGGAATCGTTTCGAAGTCTGAGCGTCCAGCTTCAGATCCTGAAACAAGTACCCTGCGCCGGTCGTCGATCGGAACAGGAATACGAGCTGGACGAGGTAGTCCTGGGTTGCCTTCTGCTCCCACTCACGTCCGAAGCCGCGCACGAAACCGTACTTGTTGAGGACCCGCTCGCTATCGGACCCGTCGATGTACACGGCGTACTGGTGGGAGTTGAACGGTCCGTCCATGACATCGGTGCTGGCTTGGGCTTCGAGCCAGTCCGACGATGGCGGCTGGGTCAGATAGCTGCTTAGGTCGGTGTCGCCCAGGGCCGAGGTTGGCGCGACCGCCATCAAAGCGAGGCCCACGGCGACGGCGGACCGCCAGGCTGTGTGGCTCAGGTCGCGATTCTAGACCGCCCGCGTAGAATTCCGAACGTGGCCGAACGCAACGGTGGGCGCGACGGCAACGGGGCCGTGAAGGGAAGCTTCAGGGTCAAGGCCGGGCTCGCGCAGATGCTCAAGGGCGGCGTGATCATGGACGTCGTCACGCCCGAGCACGCGCGCATCGCCCAGGAGGCGGGCGCGTGCGCCGTGATGGCGCTCGAGCGCGTCCCCGCCGACATCCGCAAGGAAGGCGGCGTCGCGCGCATGTCGGACCCCGACCTGATCAAGTCGATCATGGCCGCGGTCACCATCCCCGTCATGGCCAAGTGCCGCATCGGCCACTTCGTCGAGGCGCAGGTGCTCGAAGCGCTTGGCGTCGACTACATCGACGAGTCGGAGGTGCTGACGCCGGCGGACGAGGAGAACCACATCGACAAGCACCCGTTCAAGGTGCCTTTCGTGTGCGGCTGCCGCGACCTCGGTGAGGCCGCGCGGCGCATCGCCGAAGGCGCGGCGATGATCCGCACCAAGGGCGAGGCGGGAACCGGCAACGTCGTCGAGGCTGTGCGCCACGCGCGCGCCGTCAACGCCGGCATCCGCAAGCTCCAGGGCATGAACCACGCCGAGCTCGTGCGCGAGGCCAAGCAGATCGGCGCGCCTGTCGAGGTGCTGGCCGAGTGCCAGAAGCTCGGACGTCTCCCGGTCGTGAACTTTGCTGCCGGCGGCATCGCCACTCCGGCCGACGCCGCGTTGATGATGCAGCTCGGCGTCGACGGCGTCTTCGTCGGTTCGGGCATCTTCAAGTCCGAGGACCCCTTGAAGCGTGCCAAGGCGATCGTCGCCGCGACGACGTACCACGACAGGCCGGAGGTCATCGCCGAGGTATCGGCCGGTCTTGGAGAGGCCATGCGCGGCCTCGAGATCCCGGCCATCCCGAAGGACGAGCTGCTCGCTGCCAGAGGCTGGTAGCTCCGCTCCCAACCGGAGCAAGTTGCCTCTCATCGGGGTCCTCGCGATGCAGGGTGCTTTTGCAGAGCACGTGCGCGCGCTCGAAAAGGCCGGCGCGCAGACTCGACTGGTGCGCACACGAGAAGACCTTGAATGTCTCGACGGCATCGTCCTCCCGGGCGGCGAGAGCACGACCATGACGATGCTGATGGAGCGGGTCGGCCTGCTCGAGCCTCTGCGGAACGCGATCAGCGGCGGCCTGCCAACCCTTGCCACATGCGCCGGCATGATCGTGCTGGCGCGCGAGATCGCGGACGGCATGGGCGACCAGCGCGGGCTTGGCCTGCTCGACATCGCGGTGCGCCGGAACGGCTATGGGCGCCAGGTCGACAGCTTCGAGGCGCCGCTCCAGATCGAAGGCATGGATGGCAAGACGTTTCCCGGC
>DASPXA010000028.1:0-10177 GCA_035637495.1 Verrucomicrobiia bacterium | reverse complement strand
CTCGCGATCGGCGTGGCGCTTCTCCCCGTCATCGCCCGGAGCGCGACGCCATGCCTGGCCGACATCGAGAAGTACTGTGTCGACGTCCCGACGGGCGGCGGGCGGATACAGGCATGCCTCGAGAAGCACGCGCACGAACTCTCGCCGGAGTGCGCCGCCCGCCACGAGAATCTCGAGAAGGAGATGGGCCGCCTGGCGGCGAGCTGCCGCTACGACATCACGCGCTTCTGCTGGGACGTCTCGCCCGGGCGCGGGCGCGTCGCCCGCTGTCTCGAGCGACATGGCAGCGATCTCTCTCCCGTGTGCAACGACCAGCTCCGGAAGGCCGCGCATCCCGCCGGGAAGTGACTCCGGACGCAGGCGGGCCACAGCGCGACCTGGCGCCGGATGGCAAGACACCCCCGTCGGCGCCGGATATCCGGACACGACGAGATGGAACACGGCCTGTCACAGAAGGCGGTCGAGATCGCGAGACCGTTCGGCCTTCCGGTCACGAACTCCATGGTCGTGATGTGGATCGTCGCGATCGGACTCATTCTCTTTGCCCGGGCGGCCACGCGGACCATGAAGGTAGTGCCCGAGGGATCGCAGAATTTCCTGGAATTCCTCATCGAGGGCCTCTACCGTTTCCTGGAAGGCATCATTGGCCGGCACTTGGTCGACCGGACGTTCTGGTTCTTCGCCAGCATCTTCATCTTCATTCTCGCCGCGAACTGGGTCGGTTTGATTCCCGGCGTCGGCTCGATCGGCTGGGGGCACCCGACCGCCGTCGGTTTCACGATCGACGAGCCGTTGCTCCGGGGCGCCAACGCCGACGTGAACATGACGCTCGCAATGGCACTCGTCTTCTTCGGGTGCTGGATCGTCTGGGGCCTTCAGGAGAACGGACCGATCGGCTTTCTCAAAGAGCTCTTCTCGCCGAAAGGCGAGAGCGCAGGCGCCTTGAAGATCCTCATGATCGTCGTCTTCTTCGCCGCCGGCTGCCTGGAGATCGTCTCGATCCTGTTCCGGCCCGTGTCACTGACGTTCCGTCTCTACGGCAACGTCTTTGCCGGTGAGACGATGCTGGAGACAATGGCCAGGGTTCCCCACATCGGCTGGCTCGTGCAGATCCCGTTCTACTTCCTGGAGCTGCTGGTCGGACTGGTGCAGGCGCTCGTGTTCATGTTGTTGACCGCGGTCTTCACGCTGTTGATCTGCCAGCATCCCGAGGAAGGACATGCGACCGCGCAGGATTGATTCCACAGACGCTCGACCGCGCCGACCGTGGACGCAGTAAGCAACAAGAAGGGAGCAAGAAGGCACATGGGTGGCAACCTGCACGTCGGTCTCGCGGCCATTGGCGCGGCCTTCGCCGTTGGCATCATCGGTGCGAAAGCGGCGGAAGCGGTGGGACGCAATCCCGGCGCCGCGACGTCGGTCCTGGTCCAGTCGATCCTGGCCATCGCATTCGCCGAAGCGATCGTGTTCTACACCCTGTTCCTCGTCAGGTAGACGCCGCCGGGCGCGGAGCCACGCTGGCGAGGCGCCCGTACTGGACGAGTACGCGGCCATGAATACGCTCACGCTGATGGTCCAGTCGAGCGCCGGCGGGCAGGTGGAAGAGATCGCCAGAACCTTCGGCGTGGACTGGTCTCATCTGTCCGCCCAGATGATCAGCTTCTCGATCGTCTGCGCGCTTCTCTACTGGCTCGCATACAAGCCCGTACTGCGGATGCTCGAAGAGCGGCGACAGCAAATCGCGCAGGGTCTGGCCAACACCGAGAAGATCAACGCCGCGCTCGCCGCCATCGAGACCCAGCGTAAGGAAGCGATGACCGCGGCCCGGGCCGAGGCGACCCGGATCATCGAGGAAGCCCGCGGCATCGCCAGACGCGTGGGGGAACAGGAGACGCAGCGGGCGCAGGCGGCCGCCGAACAACTCGTGCTGAAGGCTCGCGACGCCGCGACGCAGGAACACACGCGGATGATGGGCGAGCTCAGACGCGAAGTGGGGCGCCTGGTCGTGAGGACCACGGCCGCCGTCATCGGCAAGATCCTGACGCCCGAAGATCAACGGCGCCTGGCCGAGGAAACGACCAAAGAATTGAGCAGCTCGTAGTGTCAGGACGAAAGCGGAATGAGAAAAGCCCGACAAACGAAACGTGACGCCAAGCAACTGTGGCGCCTGTGTCTGGTGAACGGATCGCTGGATGAAAACCGCGCCCGGCTGGTCGTCGAACAAGTGATCGAGTCGAGGCACACCGGCAAAGCGGCCATCCTGTCGTACTTTCTGCTTCTGCTGAGACTCGATCGTGCTCTCCACGCGGCCCAGGTTGCGAGCGCGGCGCCGCTCGAGGCCGACACGCGGACCGCCGTCGAAGAAGGGCTGACACGCAGATACGGGCGCGCGATAACGACCACGTTCGTGGTCGATCCGACGCTGATCGCGGGCATGCGCCTCCAGATCGGTAGCGATGTGTACGACGGCAGCGTCAAGGGCGGACTGGCCGCGCTCGAGGCACGCTTTTGAACCCGGCGCCGGGTGGGTCGAGGTGAACCGATGAGCACCCTGGTGCAGGAAATCGAAGCGCGCATCGGCAACGCGAAGGCCATCACGGCCAGGCAGAATGTAGGGGTCATTCGGGAGATCGGCGACGGTGTCGCCCGTGTCGAGGGTCTGAGCGATGTCATGCTCAACGAGATGCTCGATCTCGGCCACGGCATCACGGGGCTGGCGCTCAGTCTCGAGGAGACCGACGTCGGCGTCGTCATTCTCGGCGACGATACCCAGCTCGAAGAGGGCGGCGAGGTTCGCGCGACCGGTAAGCTGCTCCAGGTGCCGGTCGGTAAGGGGCTGCTCGGCCGGGTCGTGAACACGCTCGGTCAGCCGCTGGACGGCAAGGGACCGATCGCGAGCGACGTCGCCTATCCGGTCGAGAAGATCGCTCCGGGGATCATGCAGCGCCGTCCGATCAGCCAGCCCGTCCAGACCGGCATCATGGCAATCGACGCGATGATTCCGATCGGTCGGGGCCAGCGCGAGCTGATCATCGGCGACCGCTCGACCGGCAAGACGACGATCTGCATCGATACGATCATCAGCCAGGCCCGCCTGAACAGCGCGGCGGAAGCCGCGGCCGACAAGGACTATCGTCCCCTCTACTGCATCTACGTCGCCATCGGCCAGAAGCAATCGACGATCGCGCGGCTCATCTCGGTCCTCGAGGAAGCCGGGGCGATGCCCTACACCATCATCCTCGCGGCGCCCGCCGCCGATTCCGCCACCAGTCAATATCTGGCGCCGTTTGCAGGGGCGGCCATGGGCGAATGGTTCATGGACAACGGCATGGATGCACTCATCGTCTATGACGACCTGTCCAAGCACGCGGTGGCATACCGCCAGGTGTCCCTGGTGCTGAAGCGGCCGTCCGGTCGCGAAGCATATCCGGGCGACGTGTTCTACCTCCATAGCCGCTTGCTGGAGCGTGCCGCCCGCGTCGGGGAGAAGTACGGCAACGGTTCGCTCACGGCCCTCCCCATCATCGAAACGCAGGCCGGCGACGTGTCGGCGTACATCCCCACCAACGTCATCTCGATCACCGACGGGCAGATCTTCCTGGAAACGGACCTGTTCTATCAGGGCACGCGTCCAGCGATCTCGGTCGGTATTTCCGTATCGCGCGTCGGTTCCGAGGCGCAGCTCAAGGCCATGAAGCAGGTCGCGGGCCGTCTCAAGGGCGAGCTCGCGCAGTTCCGAGAGCTCGCGGCGTTCGCGCAATTCGGCTCCGAGCTGGACGCGACGACGCAGGCAAAAATCGACCGCGGCAAGCGCATCATCGAGCTGTTCAACCAGCCCCAGCACAGCCCGATTCCGGTCGAGGTCCAGGTCGCCCTGCTCTGGGCCGTTCAGAACGGGTACACGGACGCGATCGCCGTAGACCGCCTCAAGGACTACCAGGCCCGGTTGACCGAGTACCTGACCACATCGAAGGCCGAGCTGCTCGGAAAGATCGCGAAGGAGAAGGCGCTCAGCGAGGCGCTGACGGTGGAGCTGAAGGCCGCTGTCGATCAGTTCAAGCAGATCTGGACATGACCCATGGCGAGCGCTCGTGAACTTCGTCGGCGCATCAGATCGATCAGCAGCACGGCGCAGATCACCAGGGCCATGCAGATGGTTGCCGCCTCGAAGATGCGGAAAGCCCAGCAGGCGGCGATCGAGGTGCGCCCGTTCGTACGGTTGCTCTACCGCATCCAGCGCAAGGCGACCACACGGCCGATCGAGTTCAGTCACCCCCTGCTCGCCGTACGAGAAGTCCGCAAACGGGCGATCGTGCTGGTCGCGTCCGACAAGGGCTTGTGCGGCGCGCTCAACAGCAACCTGTTTCGCCTCGCAGGACAGTATGATCCGCATGCAACGGTGTTCATCACGGCCGGACGCAAGGCCGCGCAGTTCGTTGCGCGTAGCGGTCGCCAGCTCGTCGCCGACTTTCCCTACGGTGACACGCCCCATATCGCCGAATCCAGGGCGATTGCCGCCCTGGCTCGCGACCTCTTCCTCAAGGGCGAAGTCGACGCGGTCAACGTGGTCGCCACCCGATTCGTCAACACGCTCACCCAACAGGCCGTCGACCTCGAATTTCTCCCGATCGGCGACATCACAGGGGTGGAGATCCCAGGAGCACCACCAGCGGAAGCCGCGAGCGACCCCACCGAGTTCGTGTTCGAACCCAGTGCCGAAGACATCATCGGCTATCTGCTCGGGCACTATCTCAACATCTTCATCCACCTCGTGCTGCTGAATGCGAAGGCCAGCGAACAGAGCGCACGCATGGTGTCGATGAAAAACGCCACCGACAACGCCGACGGCATGATCAAGCACCTGACCCTCGAGTACAACAAGCTGCGCCAGGGGCACATCACCCAAGAGCTGCTGGAAATCGTCGGCGGCCAGGCAGAGTGAGCCGGGAGGCGGACGCATGAACACGGGAAAGATCGTTCAGGTCGTCGGGCCGGTGGTGGACGTCGAGTTCCCCGAAGCACTGCCCGCGATCTACAGCGCGTTGTCGGTCGAGTATACGGTCCAGAACCACCCGGCGACGGTGACGCTCGAGGTGCAGCAGCACCTCGGCGACCGGCGTGTTCGAAGCATCTCCATGTCCGGTACGGAGGGCCTCAAGCGCGGATACGAGGTCAAGGACAGCGGGGCGCCAATCCGCGTGCCGGTCGGCGACGGGGTCCTGGGTCGCGTGTTCGACGTGACCGGCTCCCCGGTCGACGAACGCGGGCCGGTCGAGGCAGAGAAGTACTATCCGATCCACCGCCCGCCCCCGCCGCTGGCGGACCAGTCGACCTCCCCGCAGGTGCTCTCCACGGGCATCAAGGTGATCGATCTGATCTGTCCCTTCCTGAAAGGCGGCAAGGTCGGCGCGTTCGGTGGGGCCGGCGTCGGGAAGACCGTCGTCATCATGGAGCTGATCAACAACATCGCCAAGCTGCACGGCGGTGTGTCGGTCTTCGCCGGCGTCGGCGAGCGCACGCGCGAAGGTAACGACCTGTACCACGAAATGACGCGCGCCGGCGTCATCAACGAGAAGGACCTGAGCGCGTCGAAGATCGCGCTGGTCTACGGCCAGATGAACGAACCGCCAGGGGCGCGCCTGCGCGTGGCGCTTTCGGGCCTTGCGATCACCGAGTACTTTCGCGACGAGAAGCATCAAGACGTGCTGCTCTTCATCGACAACATCTTCCGCTTCTCGCAGGCCGGCTCCGAGGTCTCCGCCCTCCTCGGCCGGACGGCCAGCGCGGTCGGGTATCAGCCGACGCTCGCCGCCGAGATGGGCACGCTCCAGGAGCGCATCACCTCCACGAAAAACGGCTCCATCACCTCCTTTCAGGCGGTCTACGTGCCGGCTGACGACCTGACCGATCCGGCGCCGGCCACCACGTTCGCCCACCTCGACGCGACGATCGTCCTCGAGCGGGCGATTGCCGAGCTGGGCATCTACCCCGCAGTCGATCCGCTCGCCTCGACCTCCAGGGCGCTGGCGCCGGAAATCGTCGGCCAGAAGCACTACGACGTGGCGCGCAGCGTGCAGAAGGTGCTGCAACGCTTCAAGGACCTGCAGGACATCATTGCGATTCTGGGCATTGACGAGCTGTCGCCCGAAGATAAGCTGACCGTGTTCCGCGCGCGTAAGATACAGCGCTTTCTGAGCCAGCCGTTCAGCGTCGGGCAGGTGTTCACCGGCCGTGAAGGCAGACAGGTTCCGGTGGCTGAGACTGTCCGGGGATTCGGTGAAATATTGGAGGGGAAACACGACCGCGTGCCCGAAGACAACTTCTACATGAAGGGCGGGATCGAGGAAGTCACAGCGCAGAGCACGTGAGATGGCCGACACTCTGAAACTGGAAATTGTCACGCCCGGCGCGACCGTCTACTCGGAAGACGTGCACATGGTCACGCTGCCGGCGGTCGAGGGTCAGATCGGCATTTTCCCACATCACGTGCCGCTCCTGACGAGGATCGTGCCGGGCGAGATCATGGTGCGCAAGGATCGTCACGACGATTTCCTGGCGGTGGGCGAAGGACTCGTCGAGATCACCGGGGGCCGCGTCGCCATCGTCACGGACATGGCCATCGCCGCCAAGGACATCGAC
Organism: Verrucomicrobiia bacterium; assembly: GCA_035637495.1. Classification (GTDB taxonomy): domain Bacteria; phylum Chloroflexota; class Dormibacteria; order Dormibacterales; family Dormibacteraceae; genus 40CM-4-65-16. Next base: position 3,538 of record DASPXA010000028.1, on the reverse strand, counting down.
GAAGCCAGGGCGGAAGAAGCGCGCCAGCGCGCCGCGGCCCGCCTGCGCGACAAGATCTCCGATGCGGAAGTCGCGACCGTCAACGGCGCGCTCGCCCGCTCACTGGCCCAGCTGCGCGTCAGGAGGCGGCGCCGCGGGTGAGCCAAAGGGGATACCACCATGGCCAACACCGCCAAGAAGACGAAGAGGGGCGGGGACGAACGCAAGGGCAAGTTGACCCGCAAGGAATACGAAAAGCGGCTCGCGAAGCTGCACGTCGAGCTCGTCGAGGTGCAGGAGTGGGTGAAGAAGAAGGGAGTGAAGATCTGCATCGTCTTCGAGGGTCGTGACGGCGCCGGAAAGGGGGGCACGATCAAGGCGATCACGGACCGGGTGAGTCCGCGAGCCTTTCGTGTGGTGGCGCTCCCCGCCCCGAGCGAGCGTGAGAAGAGCCAGATGTACATGCAGCGGTATCTGCCGCACCTGCCGGCGGCCGGCGAAGTCGTGATCTGGGACCGCAGTTGGTACAACCGGGCGGGCGTCGAGCGTGTCATGGGCTTTTGTTCCGAGGAAGAGGTGAAGCGTTTTCTTCAGCTGACGCCGGCCTTCGAGAAGATGGTGATCGAATCCGGCGTCATTCTGCTCAAGTATTGGCTCGAGGTGAGCATGGAGGAGCAGACCCGCCGGCTCGAGGCGCGCATCGAGGACGGGCGCAAGATCTGGAAGCTCTCGCCGATGGACGTCGAGTCGTACAGCCGGTGGTACGACTATTCGCGGGCGCGGGACGAGATGTTCGAGGCGACCGACACGGCGTGGGCGCCGTGGTACGTGGTGAAGTCCGATGACAAGAAGCGCGCCCGTCTCAACGTCATCACGCACCTGCTGAGCAAGATTCCGTATAAAAAGGTGGCGCGCGACGGCGTGAAGCTGCCGAAGCGGCAGAAGGCGCACAGCTACCGCGAACCGGATTACCCGTACAAGTTCATCCCCGAGACATTTTGAGGCTTGCGGAGCTGGCGACCGCGGTGCGCGTCCCAGTGCCGGACTGGATCCGCGATTATCGCCGCGAATGGCTGAAGCTCGACGTCGTCGCCGGACTCACCGCGGCCGCAGTGGTGATTCCGAAGGCGATGGCGTACGCCACCATCGCCGGACTGCCGGTGCAGGTCGGGCTCTACACCGCCCTGCTGCCCATGCTGATCTACGCGATGGTCGGGACCTCCCGGCCGCTCAGCGTGAGCACGACGACGACGCTCGCCATGCTCACGGCGGCGGCGCTCGGCGCGGTCGCTCCCGCGGGAGACGCGGCGTCACTCGTCGCTGCTTCGGCGACGCTGGCCCTGCTGGTGGGCCTCATCCTCGTGCTGGCGGGCGTGCTGCGGCTGGGGTTCCTGGCGAACTTCATCTCCGAACCGGTGCTGATCGGATTCAAGGCGGGGATCGGACTCGTCATCGTGGTGGATCAGGTCCCGAAGCTGCTGGGCATTCATTTTCCCAAAAGCTCCTTCTCCCATAACCTGCTCGGCATCGCCCAAGGCATCACGGATGCCTCGATGGCGACGTTGGCTCTGGGTGCCCTCGTGGTGGGGATTCTCGTCGCGCTCGAGCGCACGGCGCCGCGAGCGCCGGCGCCGCTCGTCGCGGTCGCGATCGGCGTCGCCGCCATGAGCCTGCTCGGCTTGCAGGCGTACGGAGTCGGAGCGGTCGGCCATGTCCCGACGGGACTGCCCTCCCTCACCCTCCCCTCGCTTCAGCCGATCGTCCGCCTGTGGCCGGCGGCCCTGGGCATTGCGCTGATGAGCTTTGCCGAAACGATTGCTGCCGGGCGCGCCTTCACCCAGAGCGGCGAGCCCACGCCGCGGGCGAACCGGGAGCTGCTCGCGACCGGCCTCGCGAACGTGGGAGGCGCATTCCTGGGGGCCATGCCGGTCGGCGGCGGAACCACCCAGACTGCGGTGAACCGGCTGGCCGGCGCGCGCTCACAGCTGGCCGGGCTGGTCACGGCGGGCGCGACGCTGGCGACGATGCTGCTGCTCGCTCCTTTCATCGGGCTGATGCCCGAAGCCACCCTCGCCGCCATCGTCGTGGTGTATTCGGTCGGTCTCATCAAACCGGCGGAGTTCCGCACGATCCGCAGGGCACGGCGGATGGAGTTCGCATGGGCCCTGGCCGCGCTGGTGGGCGTGCTGCTGCTCGGGACACTTCAGGGGATTCTCGTCGCGATCGTGATCTCGCTCGTCGCGCTCGCCCACCAGGTCGCCGACCCGCCGGTCCATGTCCTCGGGCGCAAGCGGGGCACCAACGTCTTCCGCCCTCGGTCGCAGGAGCATCTCGAGGACGAGACCTTCCCCGGGCTCCTCTTGCTGCGCCCCGAGGGCCGGATCTTCTTCGCGAATGCGGAGCGCGTCGGCGAGAAGATGAGGCCGCTGATCGCCGAGGCGAAGCCGACGGTCGTGGCGCTCGACCTCGCCGGCGTGTTCGATCTTGAGTACACGGCGCTCAAGATGCTGACGGAAGCGGAGAAGAGACAGCGTGCGGCCGGCGTTCTTCTCTGGCTCGTCGGCCTCACTCCCGGAGTGCTGTCGATGGTCCAGCGGTCGGCCCTGGGCAAGACCCTCGGGCGTGAGCGGATGTTCTTCAATCTGGAGCAAGCGGTCGTCGAGTATCAGGCCTCGTCCGCGAGGCTCACGTCCCCCTGATTCGGCTCCCCGCAGGGTGGCGTCATCTGGCAAGCCCGTGCGGGCCAGCGGCGGGCATGACCGGGGCGATGCCGGACAGCATGCAACCGAACCGCCCCGAGGATCTCGCACGGACGATCTTCCAGCTGCTCGCACTCGGCGCGCTCATCGTCAGCAGCTTCTACATCGTGCGGCCTTTCCTGGTGGCGACGACCTGGGGAACTGCGATCGCCGTCGCGACATGGCCCCTGCTCCTGCGGGTCCAGGCACACCTCGGCGGCAGACGTTCTTCCGCCGTCGCCGTCATGACGATCGCGCTGCTGCTCGTCCTGCTCGTGCCGTTCTACTTCGGTGTTACGGCGATCGTGGAGAACGCCAGGCAGATCTCGACATGGTCGGAGTCATTGGCGACGCTCACCCTGCCCCAGCCGCCTGGGTGGATCGCGGAGCTACCGGTGATCGGTACGCGGCTCGTGGCGCGCTGGCAACGGCTGGCGGCCGCCGGCCCGGAAGAAATATCCGCCCCGGTCTCGGCGTTCGCTCGCGGGGTCGTCCTCTGGTTCGTCGGCCAGGTCGGCAGCCTCGGCCTGCTGCTGATCCACTTCTTGCTCACGGTCGTCGTCGTCGCGATCCTGTACGCGAACGGAGAGACGGCCAGCCGGGGTGTGGAGAGGTTTGCCCGGCGGCTGGCCGGCTCACGGGTCGAGGAGGTGGTGCATCTCGCCGCGCGGGCGATCCGGGCCGTGGCGCTCGGGGTCGTCGTCACGGCCATCCTCCAGTCCGTCTTCACCGGGATCGGCCTCGCCGTCGCCGGCGTGCCGTTTGCGACGATCCTCACCGCGCTGGCGTTCATGCTTTCGGTTGCCCAAGTGGGACCGGGG
>DASPXA010000027.1:0-2272 GCA_035637495.1 Verrucomicrobiia bacterium | reverse complement strand
CGCAGCCAGATCGCCACCGCCTGGCGGGCCGAGGATTACCACCGCGCGGGCGAGCTGATCCCGGATGAGCTGCTCGACGCCTTCATCCTGTGCGGCACGGTCCATCACGTCGCCGCCCGTGCCAACGCCTACCACGAGGCTGGGATGGACGTCCCGCTGCTCCAGCCGATCCTCCAAGAAACCGCGCAGGTTGAAGCCGTGCTCGACGCTGCCGTGCTTTATGCGACGGTACGCACCGGCGTCATCACACCTGCGGGCGTTGCGCCGGTGCCCACTGCTCCTGATCTTGCTCCTCATGGGAGGGAGGGCAGGGTTGGAGCTGGCATCGCCCGCCGTGCAAGGGGAGTGTGGGAGGTCGTCCGGCCGTTCAGCTTCACGGCCTCGGTGCTACCGGTTTCGGTTGGCGGCGCGATCGCGCTCGGCCAAGGGCGCATGCACTGGTCGCTCTTCATCGCCGCACTGCTCGGTGCCCTCGGCCTGCATATCGGGACCAACGTGATCAATGAGATCTACGACGTTCGGCATGGCATCGACTCGATCACGTCGCCGCGAATGTCGATGGCGATTCTCAAAGGCAGGATAAGCGAGCGCGATGCGTTCGTGGTCGCCTGGTCGGGATTCATCCTTGCCCTCCTGATGGGCATCTTCCTGATCCTGCATCGCGGATGGCCGATCGTGTTGCTCGGATTGATCGGCTTCATCGGCGGCTATTTCTATACCGCTCCACCGTTCCAGTACAAGTACCGAGCGCTTGGCCTCCCACTCGTCTTCCTCTTGATGGGGCCCTTGATGGTGGTCGGCGCGTACTACGCGGTGACCGGCACCTTCGACCCGAACCTCTTGATCGTCTCGCTGCCCGTCGGGCTACTGGTGACGGCGATCCTGCACGGGAATGAGTGGCGTGACGTGGCGGAAGACACCCGCCACGGCTTTACGACGTTCTCAGCCCAGGTGGGCCGGGAGGCCGCGCATTGGGTCTACGTGATGCTCATCCTGGGCGCCTACGTCGCGGTCGGGCTGGCGGTGATGGTAGGCGCGCTCCCGACGCTCGCCCTCCTCACGTTGTTCAGCCTGCCGCTGATGGCCTGGATCCTGCGCGACGCCGAGCGCGGGGCCGAGGGCCACCTCCGCGCAATCGCGATGATCGACCTGATGACCGCTCGCCTGCACAGCGCCTTCGGCGTGCTGCTACTGGTCGGGCTGGTCGCGGGATCGGCAGTCCGCTGAAGCGCGTCATCGCCGGCCTCGGCCTGGCCGCGGCCGTCTGGACAGCCGCCTTCCGCGGGCCGCGGTCGCAGTTCTGGCTTCGGATGTCGCTCGGCGTCGGCGGCCTGGGTGCCTATGCGCTGGCGACCGAACCGGCGATGCGACGGGAACGGCTCCGACTTGGGGATTTTGCGACGGGGCTCGGGTCAGCCGCGGGGCTTTATGTGATCTTCCAGGTCGGCGACCGGATGGCGCGGCGCATCATGCCGGCCGGCGATCGCGATATTGCCAGCATCTACGACCTGCGGACGCAGGCTCCACGCTCCGCCATCGCCACCACGCTGGGTTTCGTCATCGGGCCGGGCGAGGAACTGTTCTGGCGGGGCCTGGTGCAGCGAGGTCTGATGCGACGCTACGGGCGCATCCGCGGCACGCTGATCGCGTCATCGATTTATGGCGCCATCCACCTCGTGTCTGAAAATCTGACGCTCACGGGCGCCGCCGCGACCGCAGGCCTCTACTGGGGCGCACTGTACGCGCGCGAGCAGCGGCTGGCCCCGTTGATCATCAGTCATGTCTCGTGGGACATCTGGATCTTCCTGATCGCGCCGACCGGCTAAAGTGATGCCATCCTCAAGACCGAATTGAAACTAGGACAGGAGTTGATCAGCGCCGAGGCCATTCAGCGGCGCGTCCGTGAGATTGCCGACGAGATTTCCCGGGATTATCAAGGCATCGAGCGGCCCCTCATCCTGCTCTCCGTCCTCAAGGGATCCGTCTGTTTCGCCACAGACCTGAGCCGACATGTCACGGTCCCCGTCAACTTCGATTACGTCGCGGTCAGCAGTTACGGCGCCCAGACTCAGTCGTCGGGACACGTTCAGCTGCTCAAGGACCTGACCATGGATGTCGCGGGGCGCGATGTGTTAATGGTCGAGGACATCATCGACACCGGACTCACGACATCCTTTCTATTCGACCACGTCCAGCGCCACCGGCCGAAGTCGCTCAAGCTCTGCGTCCTCCTCAACAAGGAGGAGCGCCGCGTCACGCCGGTGCCGATCGC
>DASPXA010000026.1:0-2234 GCA_035637495.1 Verrucomicrobiia bacterium | reverse complement strand
TGGAGCGTGGGACGCAAGGCTCTCCTTCCAGTAAAGCTGCTTCGCGGTCCGTTCACGGTTGATGAAGCCAGGCGCGCCGGCCTCGACCGCTGGCACCTCGAGGGGGACAACTGGATGCGGGTCGGACCGGCTGCTTACGTGTGGCGTGACCTCGGCGAGGATCCGCTCCACACGCTGGAGGCCTCGAAGCGACGGCTCCCGCGTGGCTTCGCGTTTTCTGGGCTGACGGCAGCGTGGCTGCACGGACTCGACGTGGTGCCCTGCAACCCTGTCGAGGCGACGGTCCCTGAGGACGCCGGCGTGTCGGCCGCGCCGGCATAGCCCTACGTCGCTCCGCACTTCGAAAGGGGGACATCGTCCTGGTGAGAGGCATGCCTGCCACCTCGATCGTCCGAACCCTCGGCGAGGTGTGCGGACGGTTGAGCGTTATCGAGGCGGTGGTGATCGCCGATGCGGCACTGCACGACCGGCGCGTAAGGCTCGACCAGCTGAGGTCATGGGCTGACTCCAACGCCGGTCGTCGTGGGCTTCGAAATCTCCGCCGTGTCCTCAGTCTTGTCGAGCCGGCCACTGAATCGCCTATGGAGTCGCGACTGCGCATGGTTCTGATTCTCGGCGGGCTCCCGAGGCCAAAGGCTCAGGTCTCGATTCACGACCGTTGGGGCCGGTTCGTCGCCCGTCCTGATCTGTACTACGAGGAAAACCGGCTCGGCATCGAGTACGACGGTGGCGTCCACCGAGATGCCCTCGCCGAGGACAACCGGCGTCAGAACCGGTTGCTCAACACTGGCGTCCGCCTGCTGCGCTTCACCGCGTCAGACGTTCTCCGAAATCCCGAGTCGATCGTCAGCCAGGTCCGCACGATGCTGTCCGACGCGCAATTGAATCCCGCATCTGCCGGCAGTCGCGGGTAATTCACGCGAGCGAAACCCGCGAGCGCCGGCGGACGCGGGTTATTTCAGATCTCTCGGCGGCGGAAGCTCCAGATGCTCAGCGACAGCATCAGCGCGAACCAGACCACTACCCAGACCAGAAACGAAACCGGCGGCGGCTCCGTAGCCGCGAACGGATTCGCACGGCCGGCGGTGCCCAGCGCGCGCAGAGCGGCGATGAAGGTGTCCGGCTCCATCGCATAGATGGCCCCGCGCCACAATCCGTCGGAAGGCAGCACCAGGTGGGAGACCACACCCACGTTCTCCAGCGCCTGGTTCTGCAAACCCGTACCGATGTCACCGACGACTCCGGCAATCCAGGCGATGAGCCAACCGACCAGCGCTATCACGCCGGCGGTGATGCCCGACAGCCGCGTCGACAGGAGGAGGCCGACCGACAACAGGATCAGACCGTCGGCCGCGACAAAGACGAGAAGCTGGACCGGGTGCGGCGGAAGATAGCCGGTAGCCCAGTCCACGGCCGCGAGCTCGAGCGATCCCGCGCCCGCGGCATAGACCGCGACGAGGATCGCCAGGCCGAGCCACTTTCCGATCACGACCTCGCTCCGGCGCACCGGCCGCGCAAGCATGGCGAGCAACAGCCCGCTCTCGACCTCGCCCGAGATGAGCGGGCCTGCCACGACCGCGGCGCTCAAGGCGAGCACGCCGCTGAACATGAAGACGACCACGATCAGCAGCTGCGAGGTGATCAGCGAAACCTGGTCCGGCGGCAGCAGCGTGCCGTCGGGGCGCGTGACGGTGGTGATCTTGTTGAAGCCCCACGCGGAAAAGCCGACGACGAGCAGGGTCAGGATCAGCAGCGCGAGCAGCAACCGCCGCCGTGACGATTCCTGCACCGTCAGCCGCGCGATGACAAGCACCGGGGGCATCAGGTCTTGTCCTCCTCATCCTCGAGCAGCTGGAGAAATCGATCCTCGAGGGTCTGGTGTCGCGGCGCGACCTCGAACACGCGCCCACCCATCGAAACGATCGATGCGACCAGCTCTGGGACCCGGTCGGGGTCGAGATTCGCAAACGTCAGCTGGTCGCCCTCGTCATCGATCCGGCCGAATTCTGCCAGGCGGTTCTTGTCGGCCGGCGACAGCCCGGTCGCCCGAACACGAACTGCGGTGCCGCCAAGGAGATCGTCCATCGTCCCCTCCGCGATGACGCGTCCGTGATCGACGACGGCAACCCGGTCGCACACCTGCTCCACCTCGCTAAGGAGATGAGAGTTGAGGAACACCGCCGTGCCACGAGAAGCCAGGCCGCGGATGATCTCGCGCACGTCGTGGCGTCCCA
>DASPXA010000025.1:0-20844 GCA_035637495.1 Verrucomicrobiia bacterium | reverse complement strand
CGACCACGTGGCAGATCGTGCAGCCTTACTCGACCAGGGCGACGTACACGTGGAACACTAGCGGGCTTGCCGCGGGGACGTATCTCTACACGGTCTGGGCGCGCGACGCGGCCAGCGCGGGTACCGCGTGTAGCTACCTCGGGTGCAACGACGCGTTCTTCCGGGGCACCGCCTTCGACATCGACCAGACGTGCACGTCGGTGAAAGATTCGGTCTCTCCAGCCTCCCCCCAGCGTGCCGGTTCGGCGTTGATGTTCACCGCCACCTCGACCGCGTGCACGCATCCGCTGTATCAGTTCTGGATCCTGCCGCCCGGGTCGACCACATGGCAGATTGTGCAGGCCTACTCAGCCAGCTCGTCCTTCACCTGGAACACGGGTGGTCTGCCCGCTGGGAAGTACCTCTACACCGTCTGGGTTCGCGACGCCGCCAGCACGGGGACGGCCTGCAGTTACCTCGGATGCAACGACGCCTTCTTCCCCGGAACCGTCTACACGCTGAGCTGACCTCGACCGCCGGGGTGCGAGCGCCAGATACCCGATGAACAAGATGAAGGCCAGGACGATCGTGTTGTAGATGAACACGTCGACGACGAAGCTCCACAGCGTGGCCGCGTAAAAGGCGGCAAGCAGTCCGGCGAAGCGAATGTCGCCAGAGCGCGCGCGACCGTATGCGAGCTCTGCGCCGAACCCGACAAGGGCGAGAAACACGAGCGCGCCAGGGATGGTGAAGTCCTGGATCAGGCCGCGAAACGCCGTGTACACGTTGTACTGCGCGCCGTTGATCACCACCTGGTCGGTGTACAGGCCGGCCACCCGTGAGTGAATGTGGAGCAGGTCGAAGACTCCCGCGAACGTGTACTGGCCAAACGTGAGGTGGAGGCTGTCCCAGAGGCCGTAGCGCTGCAGCCATCCCGAAAAGACACCCATGTAAGGAAAGGTGTTGAGCCACAGCGACTCCGCCACCGGACTGGGGCGGCCGGCCGGCGAGCCCGCATAGCGAGCCATCAGGATGAGGACAAAGGCGCCCACCATGACCACGACCAGGCCGGCAAGCCACGCCACCCGTTTCAAAGTGAAGCTCGGTGCCTTGCCGGCTGCGATGCTCGTCGCCAGGTAGGAGCTCGCTCCGAGCGCGAGTGGCAGCAGCAAAGACGACCGTGTCGTCAGGATCACGGTGATCAAAACCGACGGCACGAGTACGACAATTGAAAGCCATCGCGACCATCCTCTGTCGCGGAGGCCGATCATGAGCCCGCTCAACATCGCCCCGAGGTAGGTGGCCGTGGTGAGCACGCGGGCAAGGGCCGGCTGCTCCCACGTGCCGCCGTTGCGGGCGACGGCCAGCTTGTGGATGGACTCGAGGATGGCGCCGAAAGACAGCAGACGTGGAGCGCTGCTGCTGGTCTCGACGCTGTACAGGATCAGCACCACCACGGCCAGCCCTAGGACAGTGCAGGCGGCGATGAGCCAGCCGAGGAGCGGGGGGTCTTGCGGCGGAAAAGGCGACGCCGCCGGCGTAGCATGCCGCCTGCCCGCGATCCATGAACCGAGCAGCACAGCCGCGCACGCCGCGGCGACGAAGAGCATGCCGGCCGGTGCCACGCTGATCGGTCCGGCGATCAGGGGCAGGCCTGCGAAGACGCACCAGAATCCCGCGAAGAACGCGGCCGGCGAATACCAGCTGCCGCCTGATTTTCGAGCCAGCCATGCGATCGCCGGGACCAGCAAGAAGATGGCTGCCGTCAGCCAGCTCATGCCGGACATTCTCTCAAGCGCCTGTAAGGGGCTGCCTCAGAAAAAGTTTCGAGTCAGGTAGCGCAGCGCCTGCCTTCGATACCGCGATGTGTCTCGATTCCAGAGGCCGTGCCGTGTGCTGCGCTCCGTGTGCTCGATGACGATCGAAGGCTCGAACATCACTGTCAGGCCGAGCTTCCGCGCTGTCTCCGCGACAAAGATCTCTTCGCCAAACAGAAAGGCGCCGTATTCGAGCGTGCCGCCCTTCTCGAAGTAGCTGCGGTGCAGGGCGATGAATGACCCGTGCGGTGCGTAGATCTTCTCTGGCGGCGCGGCGTTCGCCCGGACGGGTTCATTGGTCACACCGTCGAGCGTCCGGTGCTTGATCCAGCTAAGTCCCTGGTACACGGCGTCCACGGGATAGTGGCTGAAGATCCAGCTGTTGAGCCGCATCCGCCAGCGATTTGGCCTCAGGCGCATATAAGGGTTCTGCTCGACGAACGAGTTGAGAGTGCGGATCGACGGTGCGATGACCGCCGGCTCGTCGCCGCGATGCGAATCGAGCAGTCGCTGCAGCACATCGCGGGCCGGGAAAAAGACGTCGGGGTTGGAGACGATCACCCACTGGGGCATCTCGCGGTTCTTCAGGTGTTCCTTGAGGGCGGCCGCCGCGCCCCCGAAATAGCCGAGATTCTTGCCGGGAGCGAAGGTTTTAAGGTCGGCGGTGTCGGTCTCGATGATGGTCGGTTGCGGGCTGTTGTCGACCACCATCACGCGCAGTGACACGTTCAGCGTCTGCTCGCGTGCGCTGGAAACGAAATGCTGGGTTTCGACGGGCTTGCGGTAGTTGACGCAGATGAGGAGGAGTTCGGCCTGGGCTGTGACCAACGACGACGTGTCGAGGGTCTTGATCCTGTCCTCTAGGAGAGACACTGACGAGGCATCTTAACAGCCGCTTACCGCGACAAGGCGACACCCACGGCGTAAAGATTCTTGTACCGATGGTCTGATCCGGCCGACGGATCGACCTCGGCCGGCGGGCTGTAATCGGCCATCCCGTCGTGGACCGCGCCGAGCGTGGGCAGCCGGCCGTAGAGGACGCGTTTGACCAGCGATTTCATGCGCATCGAGCTGGGGATCAGCCTGTAGCGCACGGCCACATGACGGATGGGGCCGAGGATCCGGTCGCGTGACGACGCCGCCTCGATCGCGAAGGCGCCATAAGTGCGGACTTCAAAGCCGGCCCGTGTGAAGAGGCGGGCGACCTCGCCGACATTCGGGTACCGCGTGCTGAACGGGCTCGGGTTGAAGTCGGTGCGGTCGCGGTTGGGCAGGCAGACCATGAGGTGGCCGCCTGGCTTGATGACGCGGCGGCATTCGGCGAAAGCGGCCTCCTGGTCAGTGACGTAATAGATCGTCTCGAGCATGAAGACGGCGTCGAAGCTTGCGTCGCGGAACGGCAGGTGCTGTGCGTCCAACCGCACGAGCCGCGCGTCCGGGAGCTGGCGACGCGCCTCCCGGAGCAGGGACATCGTGTAATCGCCGCCAACCGCCAGGCGAGCGCGCTGCGCGAGATACGGGAGGCCCATGCCGCTGCCACATCCGATCTCGAGGACGATGCCGCCGGGTGCGAGCTCCGACGCCATGCGGTATCGGAAGTACTGCATGGCGAGCTGTTCCGGCGACGCGGGCAAGCCCCACGTCTCGGTGACGGTGCTGTAGTCAGGTGTCACTTGCGCAGAGGCAGCAGCGCGGTCTTGACGAGGATGTCCAGGTCGTCGCGAAACCTGCCGCGCCGCACATACTCGAGCCCGAGCCGCATCTTCTCCGGGCGGATGAGCTCCGCATACGCCCTGTCCGGGTCTGGGTGACCGGCCAGGATCTCGCCCTCGTTGTGGAACCGCAGCGACGACCAGTCGGTGATCCCCGGCCGCACCGACAGGAGCTCGCGCTCCTCTGGCGTGTATCCCGCCACCTCCTCCTGCACCTGCGGACGGGGTCCGACAAAGCTCATGTCGCCTTTCAGCACGTTGACCAGCTGCGGCAGCTCGTCCAGCTTGTATCTGCGCAGGAAACGACCCGTGCTGGTCAGGCGAGGGTCGTCGTCCGGCGTGTTGGGCCCTCCGACCCTGTCGGCGTTCGTGACCATCGTGCGGAACTTGTACATGCGGAATTCGCGACCACCGCGACCCACCCGCCTGCCGGCGTAGATCGCGGGCCCGTCGTGGTCGAGCTTGATGCGAGCCCAGATCGCCAGGATCGCGGGCGACGCGACCACGAGTCCGATCGAGGACAGCCCGATGTCGAAGGCGCGCTTTGCGCCACGCGATCGACTCAGGAGTAGAAGTCCTTGATCGCCGCAGCGACTTCGAGGATCTGGTCCTCGCCGAGCTCGTTGTTCAAAGGCAGCGAGAGCACGGTCGTGCAGAGCTCCTCGGTGCGGGGAAGGCTGAAGTGGTCGAGCCCGACCGGCTGCTTGTGGTTCGGCACCGGGCCGGGCGAGACCAGCGTCTCGATTCCCTTTGCGGCCAGGTGGGCGGCCAGCTCGTCCCGGCGTTTTGCCTCGATGACGTAGTTCTGGTAGATGTCGAAGTACGGTCCGCCGTCGGGCGCCGGCGGCCGCCTGACTTCACCCACGTCGGCCAGCTCCTCGTCGTAGATCGCCGCCAGCCTGCGCCGGTGGTTGATCCACTCCGGGACCTTCTTGAGCTTCAGGTCGAGGATTGCGGCCTGGAGGTTGTCGAGCCGGCAGTTCCATCCCCAGCCCGAAAAGCCTGTCTTCGAGATGCGCCCGTGGTCGCGCAGCTCGCGCAGCCGGTTCGCGAGCGCCGTGTCGCTGGTGACGACCGCGCCCGCGTCGCCATAGGCGCCGAGCAGCTTGGCGGGGTAGAAGCTGAACGCGCCCGCGATGCCCCATGCGCCCCCGCGCACGCCAAGGTACGCACCACCCAGCGCCTGCGCGCTGTCTTCGATGACCAGCAGGTCGTGCTTGCGTGCCAGCTCCATCAACCTGTCCATCTGCACGAGCCGGCCGTTGAGGTGGACGGGCATGATCGCCTTCGTTCGGGGCGTGATCGCCGCCTCGATCAGGTGCACGCTCATGTTGTGGTCGTCGCCTACGTCGACGAGCACCGGCGTGGCGCCCACCTGGTGGATGACGGCCATCGTCGCCATGAACGTATGCGACACGGTGATGACCTCATCGCCGGGTCCGATGCCGACCGCCTCGAGCAGCAGGCGCAGGCCGTCGGTGCAGTTGCTGACGCCGACAGCATCAGCCGTGCCGACGAACGCGGCGAGGTTGTGCTCGAAGTCGAGCATCTGCCCGCGCATGATCAGGTCACCCTTCGAAAGCACGTCGCGCATCGTCGTCATGACCTCTTCCTCGATGCGCAGGAATTCCTTGCCCGGCTCCCAGAACCTAACCGACACGCCCATAGCTCCTTGTGATGACCTGCTGGATGGTTTTCAAGACCGATTCCTCGTCGAGGCCGTGCATCGCCTTGAGGTAATTCTGATCGCCGACGACCTGGTTGAACTCCGGGCGCAGGCCGATGCGCTTCAGCGGGGCGTGTCCCGTTTCGAGCTCGGCCATCAGCTCGGCGACGGCGCCGCCCAATCCGCCCTCGACGCTGTGCTCCTCCAGCGTGAAGACGTAGCGCGTCTCCGTCGCCGCGGCGATCACCGCATCGCGGTCGACCGGCTTCACCGTGTGCATGCTGACCAGCCGCACGCCGAGTCCCTGGCCGGCGAGGCTCTTCGCGACCTTGTCCGTGGTCGCGAGCATGCCGCCCGAGGCGATGAGCGTGATGTCCGATCCGTCGCGGATCGTGATCGCGCTGCCCACCTCGAAGTCGGGTTCCTTGGCGTGGACGATGGGCTCACCCGCCTTGCCGAGGCGCAGGTAGCAAGGTCCTTCGAGCGCGACCACCGCGCGCGTCGCGAGACGCGCCTCCACGGGGTCTCCCGGCGCGACCACGGTCATGTTGGGCAGCGAGCGCATGATCGCAACGTCCTCGGATGCGTGATGCGTCACACCGAGATTGCCGTAGGCGAGACCGCCTCCAACCGCAACGACCTTGACGTTCGCCCGGTGGTAGCAGACGTCGTTGCGAATCTGTTCGAGGCAGCGCAGCGTGCCGAAGTTGCCGATCGAGTAGGTGAAGACGATCTTGCCGGAAAGGGCCATGCCCGCCGCGAGGCCGATCATGTTCTGCTCCGACACGCCCGCGTTGACGAACTGGTCGGGATGCTTGTTCGCGAACTCTTCGATCACAGAGAAGCCGAGGTCGCCGACCACCAGGCACACGCGGTCGTCCTTCGCGGCGAGATCGTTCAACGTCTCGATGAACGCGGTCCTCACGAGGCCTCCACCTCGGCGAGGGCGGTGACGAGCTCCTCAGGGGTGGGCGGCCTGTAGTGCCACAGCACCTTGCCCTCCATCCAGCTCACGCCCTTGCCCTTGACGGTGTGGGCGATGATCGCGGTCGGTTTGCCTTTCTCGAGCGGCACCGCCGACAACGCATCGCCCAGCTCGGCGACGCTGTGCCCGTCCACCTCACGGGCCGACCATCCGAACGCGCGCAGCTTGTCGGCCAGCGGCTCCAGACGCAGCGTCTTGTCGACGAAGTCGAGGCTCTGGATCTTGTTGTAATCGATCACGATCACGAGGTTGTCGAGCCGGTGATGGCCGGCGAAAAGAATCGCCTCCCAGTTCGAGCCTTCGTCGCACTCGCCGTCGCTCATGACGACGAAAACGCGCCAGGCCTTGCCGCCGCGCTTCGCGGTGAGGGCCATCCCGGCGCCGACCGGCAGGCCGTGGCCCAACGAGCCGCTCGAAAATTCAACGCCGGGGACGCCCGCATGCGTGACGTGCCCATACAGCTGGCCGCCGTTGTGGGCGTACTCGGAGAGACGCTCCTCGGGAATGAAACCTGCCTCCGCCACCGCGGCGTACGTGACGGCCGCGGCGTGTCCCTTGGACATGATCAAGCGGTCTCGGTCGGGCCAGGTCGGGCGCTTCGGGTCGATCCGCATGATGCGTCCGTACAGCACCGCAAGGATGTCGGCAACCGAGAGGCAGGACCCGATGTGCGACGTCTTCGCAAGGCTGATCATTCGCAGCGAGTGGCTGCGCAGCTTGCGTGCCAGCGCGCGCAGGTCCTCGTCCGAAGCTCGGCCGTTCCCCCTCACGGAATCCTGGCGAACGCGATGTAGGGATCGAAGTCCACGCGCTCGAGCTCGAGGTTGCGGATGCCGAAGGTGTCGAGGACGGCCAGCGTCTCGCCCGGCCAGATGGGGTTGTCGAGCTCGTCGAACGCGACGATCGCGCCTTTCGGCATCCGCGGCACGAACGCCTCGAGCGCCGCTTTGGTCGGCTCGTAGAGGTCGAAGTCGAGGAAGAGGAGGCTGACCACCAGGTGCGGATGGTCGTGGATGAATCGCGGGATGGTCTCCACCGCGTCGCCCTTGATCAGCTCCACCTTGGGGATGTGGCCGAGGAAGCGGTCCCTGTCGTAAAGGGTGATCAGCTGCAGCAGCTCGGAATACGAATCCGCGCTCAAGCCGCCGGGCTCGGCCGTCTGCCAGCCGGGCCCGGTCTGGTCTCTCTCGCTGACCGTCGGGAACCCGGCGAAGCTGTCGAACCCGTAGATGCGGCGCGTCAGGTTGACCGGCTCGAGCACGGCGCTGAGCTTGGCCCATGCCATCAGCCCGTAGCCGCGGTTGACGCCGCACTCGACGATCGAACCTTTGACGCCGATGATCCGCTTGAAGATCTCGTACATCGCCAAGAGCCGCGTCAGGTGCTGGCGGCGGACGTACTTCGGAAAGTTCTCGATCCGGACCTCGACCGGGTCCTCGCTCGCGTTGAAGACCTTCTCGACCTCCGGCCCGACCATCCTCTCCTGCTCGGTGCGGAGGGGCTTGGAGTCGGTGCTACGAGTCATCGGCCACCCGACGGCCTTCCCGTCTCCGCTCCATCCGCGGCTCTTCCGGCCGCCGCGGCGGGTTGTCGTTCGCGGCCATCTTGAGCGCGCGCACCAGCTCGTCCGCACGGCCCGAGCGGGCCAGCTCCTCCAGGCGCTGGATGGTCCAGTCCATGTCCTCAGGACTGAAAACGCGCGGCGAGACGACCTCCATGATCGCGGTGTGGTCGGTCGGCCTCGATCCTTCGTCCGGCCCCAGCAGCTCCTCGTGCAGCCGCTCGCCTGGGCGAAGCCCCGTGTAGACGATCTTGATATCGGCGCCGGGGCGGAGCCCGCGCGCGCGCACGAGCGCTTCGGCGAGGCTGACTATCTGCATCGGCTCGCCCATGTCGAGCATGTAGACGTGGCCGGCCCTGGCCACCGTCAGCGTCTTGATGACCAGGGACACCGCCTCGCGGATGGTCATCATGTAGCGGGTCATCTCGGGGTGGGTGATCGTCACCGGTCCGCCCTGCTCGATCTGCCGTTCGAAGAGCGGGACCACGCTGCCGCGGCTGCCCACCACGTTGCCGAATCGCACCGCCCAGCAGGTCATGTCGCCCTGCCAGCCAAGGATCATCTGCTCGCAGAGCCGCTTCGTGCAGCCCATCACCGAGTGGCGCGCCACGGCCTTGTCGGTCGAGATGAGGACGAAGGTCTTGACGGCGGCCGCTTCGGCGCAGCGCAGCGTGTTGTACGTGCCGATGACATTGGTCATCACAGCCTGCACGGGGTGCATCTCCGTCATCGGGACGTGCTTGTACGCGGCGGCGTGGAACACGAGCTCTGGGCGCTCCTCGGCGAAAAGCTGCACGAGCTGGTCGCGATCGGTGATCGAAACCAGCGCTTCGCGGATGTCGACGGACATCACCATGCGCAGCTCCTCGGTGATGTCAAACAGGCCTGACTCGTTGTTGTCGACGAGGACGAGTCGCCGTGGGTCGAGACCCGCCACCAGACGGCTGAGCTCCGATCCGATCGAACCTGCGGCGCCGGTGACGAGGACGGTCTTGCCCGCCACCATCTCGCGCGCCTGCTCCACCTCGATCTCGCGGTGCGTCCGGCCGACCAGATCGTCGGCCGACAGCTGCCTGAGCCGCGCTCCGTGCTGGCGGCGCATCCAGTGGTCCGCGGCCGGCACGATGAAGAGCGGCAGACCTGCCTGCAGAGAGGCGTTGAACATCTCCTTGTCCTGTGGCTGGGAGTCGCGGTCGAGAACGAACGCGACCCCGTCGGCGTCGGTCGACTTGAGGAGGTGGGGGAGATCGTCGGAATGGCCGACGACCGGCACGCCGAGCACGGTCTGATGGAGCTGGCTCCGGTCCATCGTCACGATCGCCACGGCCTGCCAGTCCGGACTGGGCGACTGGACAAGCTCCTTGACCGCCGGATGCGACGCCGAGTGCGCAACGATCAGCAGCCGGCTGCCTGTGGCCGGAGCGCGCGACAGGAGGCGCGGCAGAAGCCGAAAGATGCCGATTCCCATGAGTGCCGCGGGTGCCGCGAGCAGCGGCACCGCGAGCCGGAACACGCGGTAGTCGCCCGGCAGCGCCCAGTTGGCGAGCGTGATGAGCAGCGACGCTTCGGACACGGCCAATCCGGTGGCGATCGCGTCGTGGATGCCGGCAACCTTCCAGATCCGGCGGTAGAGCTTGAAGTGCGCCTCGGCAGCCCCGAGACCGAGGACGACCAACGCAAACGACAGGAATAGAGCGGTCCGCGACTGCGCCGTGTTGATGATCCGGCCGCCGTAGTTGAGCTGCTGGAACGCCTCGAGGGCGATCCAGAGGATGAGGACCTCGACCACGAAACCAGGGCCGTAGCGCAGCAGCGCGCGGAGCTTGTAAGCGAGCCAGGGACCGGCGCTGACCCGGGCTCCCGATGCCGGGCTGCGGGGGACGGTGCTCATCATCGGCTCGTCAAAGTGTCGCAAATAGGCCCCGGGCTCGCCTACGCCGCCGTCGAGAGAGCCCGTCGCTCAGGTCTCCGCAGCCGGTCGATCCCGAGCTTGAACGCGACGAGGCCGAAGATCCAGAGGCCTCGCTCGCTGGGTATGTCACCGCTCAGGTTGGCCACCGTGAAGAAGACCGCCAGCACCACGAGCACGGTTGCCGCCGGCGCAGACGCCCTCTTCACGCCGTGCCGGAAAAGCAGAATCCAACCCGCCAGCAGGGGCCCGAAGACCAGCACGAAACCGATCGCACCGGTCTCGGCCGCCACCTCCAGCGGCACGTTGTGCGGGTACTCGTAGAACTGCCCGGTGTGGAGAGAGTCGGGGACCTGGCCGGCAAACGAGCCGAGGCCGGCGCCGAGGATCGGGTTGTGCACGAACAGCCGGGCGCCGAGCGCCAGCAGCCTGTCCCGGTCGCCCGCGCTGCTCTCGAGGCCGACGAACCGGTCCGTCACGCAGTGGCAGCTCGACGCAGTTCCGGACGCGCCCAGCCCGATGCCGCTGACACCGGTGTAGGTGACGGCAAGGAAGCCGATGGTGAGCAGAACCAGCGCGATCGGCAGCAGCACGTAACGCTCGGTCGCCACCGCTCGGAGGCGCTCCCACGCGCTGCCGATCGCCGTGCGGTAGCGCACCGCCGCCCAGAAAGCCGCCGAGAGCAACAGCCCGGCCACCAACGCGACCACCGCCTGGCGTGAGCCGGCCATCATGACGCCCGCGATCCCAAGCAGCCCCAGCGACAGAGATGCCGGAAAGCGCTGAATCGGCCAGCGCTGCACCGCGACCACGGTGCCGAGGGCGATGAGGTTGCCCTGCCACGAATAGCGGTCGGTGCCGAGGAAGTGGCTTCCGAGCGTGATCAACGTGACCAGCGCTACGGCTGATCCGACCGCGACCTGTGCAAGGGCCGTGGGCCAGAACGCCTCCGCGCGCTCGATCATCAGCGCGACCGCAGCCGCCATCGGCAGGACGACCAGGACGAAGTACCCGGTCTTCGAGGTGCCGTACGCGAGCTGATCGGGCTGAAGGTGAAGCAGGAAAGCGCTCCGTAACCACGAGATGACCATCCACGCGGCCACGACGCCGAGGTAACCCATCACAACCCGATCCAACTGTTCGCTGCGCAGAGTCGCGATGGCGGCGAACACGTAGGCCGCCGCGATCGCGGCCGAGAGGAAGACGCGCTGCGGCGACCCGGCCAGCACCGCCACCGGAAGGGCGGCGAGCAAGGCGAGGCGAACAGGGTGCAGCGGCCACAGCTGCGGCCACTGCGCTGCAAGCCTGGCGCCGAGGTGGCGCGGTGAAAATGAGCTCAAGTTCTATGGAGCCCACCAACTAGAACCGGGCGCTCCGACGAGGTACCTGCGATCCGGGCCCAATCGCCACAATAGGAACGCGATGGCCGCAAGCGAATGGTTGATCCCATTCAACAAGCCCACCTTCGAGGGACGCGAGTTCGAGTACATCGGCGCCGCGATCGCATCAGGGCATGTGTCCGGTGACGGGCTCTACAGCAAGCGCTGCCACCAGTACCTGGAGTCCGAGCTCGGCGTGGCGAAGGCCCTCCTCACCACCTCGTGCACTCACGCGCTCGAGATGGCGGCGCTGATCCTGACCATGAAGCCGGGCGACGAGGTGATCATCCCCTCGTTCACTTTCGTGTCCACCGCCAACGCATTCGTGCTGCGAGGCGCGCGACCCGTCTTCATAGACGTCCGGCCCGACACTCTCAACTTCGACGAGCGCCAGTTCGAGGCGCTCATCACGGAGCGCACTCGAGCCGCTGTGCCTGTTCATTACGCAGGCGTCGGCTGCGAGATGGACCGGATCGTCGAGGTCGCGTCGAGGCATGGCGTCGAGATCGTCGAGGACAACGCCCACGGTCTTTTTGGCACGTATCACGGGAAGTACCTCGGCACGTTCGGATGCATGGCGACCCAGAGCTTTCACGAGACCAAGAACTTCAGCTGCGGAGAGGGCGGCGCCCTGCTGGTCAACGACGCGGCGCTAGTCGAACGCGCCGAGATCGTTCGTGAGAAGGGCACCAACCGGAGTCGATTCTTCCGCGGCCAGGTGGACAAGTACACGTGGACCGATATCGGCTCGAGCTACCTGATGTCCGACCTGCTCGCGGCGATCCTGCTCGCGCAGCTGGAGTCGCGCGACTCGATTCAAGTCAGGCGCCAGGCCATCTGGGCTCGTTATGAGCGGGGGCTGAGCGACTGGGCGGGCGAGAACGGCGTGCGCCTCCCGGTGGTGCCGGCGTCTCGCGAGCAGTCGTTCCACATGTTCTACATCCTGCTGCCGAGCCTCGACAGCCGTCAGCGACTGATCGCCCACCTGAAGGACAGGGGCATTCTCAGCGTCTTCCACTACCTGCCCCTTCATCTCTCCGCTATGGGCGTGAAGTTCGGCGGACGGGTTGGACAGTGCCCGGTCACCGAGGACGTCAGCGATCGCCTGCTCCGCCTACCGTTCTACAACTCGCTCAGCGAGGCGCAGCAGGACCGCGTCATCGAAGCGATCCGCGAGTTCGCCCCTTAGTGCCCTCCGCGCCAACCCAGGTCGAACCCGAAGAGAGCACCTATCCGCCGGATGTCTATGAGAGCCTCGTCGCGGTCGAGGACCGGCACTTCTGGTTTCGCGCGCGCAACCAGGCGATAGTCGCCGCGTTCGAATCGATCCGCGGACGCCTGCGCCCCGGTTATCGCGTCCTCGAGGTTGGATGTGGCACCGGCAACGTTCTGCGCGAGCTCCAGCGCGCCGCGGTCGGAGGCGATGCGATCGGAATGGACCTTCACATCGAAGGGCTTCGCTACGCGAAGCGGCGCCTGGCGCCGCCCCTTCTCGTGCGCGGCGATGCGGGCCATCCTCCGTTCGCGGTGCGTTTCGAGGTCGTCGGGCTCTTCGACGTTCTCGAGCACCTCGAGCACGACGTGGAAGTCCTCCGCTCCCTGCGAGGACTCCTGACCGTGGACGGCTACCTGCTTCTGACCGTGCCGGCCGACCCAAAGTTGTGGAGCTACTTCGACGTCGGGTCGCGCCACAAGCGCCGCTACGAGAGAGACGAGCTGCACCAGAAGCTGACCGCGGCCGGGTATTCGGTGGAATACCTGACCCCTTACATGGCGGTGCTGCACCCGGTGCTGTGGTGGGGGCGGCGGATCACAGGCCGAGGTCATCACCACATCGATGATTCGCGGGAGGCGTGGAACCTGGCCGGCGCGGACCTCCGCGTGCGTCCGGTCAGCGGCGCGGTTCTCGGGCTCGCGCTGCGCCAGGAGATCCGCTTCGTGCGCCGGCGGATTGAGCTGCCCGTCGGGGCTTCGCTGCTCGCCATCGCCCGGGCAGCCTGACGATGCCGGTCGAGGCTCCCGGGGTCCGGCTCTCTCCGCTCGACATGGAACGATTCGGGACGGTGATCGCCCGCGCGGACGGGCTCACCGCTCGCGAGCTCCCGGCGGTCCTCGACTTCTGCGAAGCCAACCAGGTCCAGATGCTCATCGCGCGAAGCGGCGTCGAGGACGCGACGACCACGCATGCGCTCGAGTCCGCAAGCTTCCTTTTGATGGACACGCTCATCTACTACGAGAGGGACCTGGCCGCGTCGCCGGTGCAGCCCGGCGGCACTGAGGAGATCCGTGTGCTCGGACCTGATGACGCGGCGGGGGTGGAGTCGATCGCGCGTGAATGCTTCCGCGAGTACCTGGGCCACTACCACGCCGACCGTCGCTTGGCCCGCGAGGCTTGCACCGAGGTCTATGCGTCATGGGCCCGCTCGTCCTGCGAAAACGTCGGACCTGACGCCTTTGTCCTGGTCGCCGGCAGCCCGCGGCCGGACGGGTTCAGCACGTTTCGCCGCACCGCGAGCGGCGAGGGCGAGCTAATGCTGGGCGCGGTCCTGCAGGCGGCGCGAGGCACGGGTCTCTACCGGCAGATGACGCTGGCCGGAATGCTCCGCCTGCAGGAGTCCGGGACGACGCGTTTCGTGACGTCCACCCACCTCGGCAACTGGGGCGCGCACGCCGCGTGGAGCGGCGCCGGGCTGAGTCCGTTCCGCGCCTACCACACGTTTCACCGCTGGTTCGACCGGCCTCAGCGACCGCGTGTCTGAGATCCGACGGCGGCGCCGACGAGCGCATCTTCGTCCCGCACCGCGGTCTCGTGCTGCGCGATCTGACGGATCGAGTACACCGGATGCTGCATCGACCGCATGTGCATCCGCGCGAGGTACTCGCCGATGATGCCGAGGGCGAAAAGCTGCGCGCCGGAGAAGATCGCGATCATCGACGCGAGGAAGGAAAAGCCGGGGACGACGCCGCCGTACAGTGCGTAGCGGACCAGGACGAAAAGCAGGACCAGGGTGCCGACGACCGTGAAGAAAAAGCCGATGACGCTCGCAGCCTGCAGCGGCCACGTGCTGAAGCCCGTGATCATGTTGATGGAGTGGACCACCAGCTTCCGGAACGTGTAGTTCGATTTGCCGAGACGGCGCGGCTCGTGACGAACCTCGACCGCGTCAAAGCGCGTGGTGCCGAAGGTCAGCAGCACGTCGACGCTTACGTAAGGTCCGTCGAATCCGGCGAACGCTTCGCGCAGCTGAGTCCGAAAAAGACGAAAGGCACCGGCCTTGCGCGCGATCGGCGCGCCCATCGCTGACTGCAGCGCGAACTTCGTGATCTGGCTCGCCGCGTCCCTCCACAGGCCGTGCTGCTCCACTCCAGGAGTCCCGTAGACCACGTCGATCCCGGGCGTGAGGCGTTCGAGGAGCCTGGGAATCTCTTCGGGTGGATGCTGCAGGTCGTCGTCCATGGTCACGGTCAGCTCATAACGTGCCAGCCGGATGCCGCAGATCAGCGCGTTGTGCTGCCCGTAGTTGCGCATGAGCTGGACTCCTTTGATCCAGCGATGCTCGCGGACCAGGTCCTGGATGACCTGCCACGTGCCATCGGGACTCGCGTCGTCGACCAGGATCAGCTCGTACTGATCCGCAACCGAATCCAGCACGGCTTGCACCCGACGCGCAAGCTCCGGCAGCGAAAGCTCGCTGTTGTATGCCGGGATCACGACCGAGATGCCCGCAACCTTCGGGCTCACGAGCCCGAGAGTACTACGCCGGCTCGCGCCCTCAACGGAGGTAGAGCTCGACGGTCAGCGACACGCCGTCGTAGCGGCCGAGCGGATGCGGTCCGTATGGCGGGAGGTTGGGAAGGGTCCATGCCCTGTCCAGCCTGTAGCCGCTTGCCGGTGTGCGCACCCAGTTGGAGAGGGCCTGCAGGTATGGCTGCCTGACAGTTGGGCAGTAGAACGCTCGCGCCACCTGCTTGATGTCGTCCCTGTACACGATGACCGCACGGCAGAGCCGCGCCTCCTGCAGGTATGCGTCGATGCTCGTGCTCGGGCTGACGTCGATCGGGTTGTTGCCCGGCGCTCGCCCCTCGGGGTCCATCAGCTGATACTCGATCGACGCCGGCCACCCTGGGCCCGGCGCGTACGTGAAGCAATCGAACGGTTGGATGCGCCGCCGCAGCTCATCGGCGATGCCGTTGGTCGCAGCCGTGAGCTGCGCGTTCGATTGCAGCTCGGGCTGCGGCCAGTTCGCGAGCGCCAGCACGCCGGCGACATAGACCAGCAGGACGTAGACGCCGACCGCCGCGAGCACCGCGCGCGAGGAGCCGTTGATCCGCGACGGCCAGCGCACCACCGCGAGTCGCGTGACGCCTGCCAGCAGGAATAGCCACACCGACATCGAGATCCACTCGCCGAGGTTGGGGTTCTTGGCGGATGGAACCGTGAGCGCGAAGTAGAGGAAGGCGACGAGCGCCGCATACATGACCTCGGGCCGCTCGAGCTTCCTGCGGACCAGTAGGACGATCAGTACAAGGCCGGCCGCGGCGGCGAGGACGACCTCGAGCTGACCGAGCTGGTTGGGCAACCGCACGAAGTAGTAGGTCACGCTCGCGACGAGGTCGACCTTCGGGAAATAGGTCGCGCCGTAGGTCACCGTCCCCTCACGAAGTCGGGTCAGCGTGTCGGTGAAGCCGCGTCCGGCGATCCCCCACGGAGCAAGCAGCACCACGAGCACCACCGCCGCCAGCGCCGCCCTGCGCACGGATTGCATGCCAGGACGCCACACCCACATCAGAGCGAGGGCAAGCCCCCACGCCGCCAGCGCGAACGGCGCGGTCGACGGCTTTGTCAGCACCGCGGCGGCGGCGAATGCGGCAGAGACGATGAATGTCGAACGGCGCGGGTTTCGGCTGCCCTCGGCCAGCGCCGCGACCGACCAGATCACGAGCACGCCCGCGAGGAAGTCCGGCCGCAGGTCGTCGAGGCCCCAGCTCTCCGCGTAATCGCTGCGGCCGGTGATCAGCTCCCACGAGGCGGCTCGCACGCCGGCGCTGACCATCGGTGACACCGCTGTGAGCGCCATCGCCGCCACTGCCGCCGCGGGGGTCGCGCGCGTGCGGACGATCCAGCCGACGAGCACCAGCAACAGCGCGACCGGCCAGAACCTGACCGCAAACACCTGCCACGTGCCGTCACCGAGCACCAGGTACTGCAGCGTTTGCAGCAGCGTCCAGAGCGGGGCGATGCTGTTGATCTCGTGCAGTGCAGCGTCGAGGTGCATGTTCCGCAGCAGAAAGAAAGCGGTGCGGGCAAACTGCATGTACCCGACTCCCTCGTAGTTGGGAGGCTGCGCGAGATAACCCGCCTGCGCGCTGAAATAGGTGTCGATGGCAACGACGACGGTCGCGATCGCGCCGCCGCCAACGACCATTTGAACGGTCGGCCATCGGTGCATACCGCGCTCGCCAGTCGTCGTGGAGCTGCCGGCCTCAGCCGCGCCCGCGGTTGAAGTCATCGTCGCGGTCTGCCAGTGTAAGCGCCCTGTTTGAACGTCCCGGATTGTGATGCTCGCTGATCTCCTGCACCGCATCGTCGCGAACCCCGTCGTCTACGACGCCGTCCAGAACCTTGCCGGGACCGCCTTGCTGGACCGGCGGGCCGCCGCCATCGTCGGCCCGCTGCCCGTCGGCGCGGTCGTCCTCGACGTGGGAGGTGGCACCGGGCTTTCGATGTCCACATGGCCAGTGGGCGCTACCTACGTGTGCCTCGACATCGACCCGGTCAAGCTCGCGGGCTTTCGCCATAGCAGCCGGCCGGGAGCGCCTGTCTGTGGCGACGCGACCCACCTCCCGGTACGCAGCGCGAGCGTGGACCTCCTGGTCTGCAAGCTCGTCTCACACCACCTGCGCGACGGCGAGCTGACCCTGCTCTTCAAGGAAAGCCGGCGCGCCCTGAAACCAGGCGGCCGGATGCTGTTCATCGACGCGGTCTTCGCTCCTGAACGCTGGCGGAGCCGGCTCCTGTGGCGCTACGACCGAGGATCTCACCCGCGCTCGGGCGGGGTGCTGCGCGGTGGGATGGCGGCGGAGTTCCAGGTCACCGATTGGCAGGAGCTCACGATCCAGCACCGCTACGTCCTCGGCGCCGGCACGCCGCTCGGTTCAGGAGGCTGAAGCCGCCTCGATCCCGGCCCTCGACTTGCTCGGGGCCGCCACGCGCAGTCCGATCACGTCAAAGCCGAGCTTGAGCGCCAGGATGCCGAATACCCACAACCCGCGGTCGCTCGGAATGTCGCCGCTGAAGTTGGCGGTGGTGAAGAAGACCGTCACGATCATCATCACGCCGGCGATCGCCGGCGACGCGCGTTTGATGCCCGTCCACAGCAGCACGAGCCAGCCCGCGACCAGGGGCGCGAACACGATCAAAAAGCCGATCAGCCCGGTCTCCGACGCGACCTCCAGCGGCACGTTGTGCGGATACTGGTAGAAGGTTCCGGGGTGCAGTGACTGGGGGACCGAGCCGGCGAAGGAGCCAAGTCCGGTGCCGAGGATGGGGTCCTGCGCGAGGAGCTGCAGTCCGTGGTACAGCATCTTGTCGCGGTCGCCTGGACCGTTCTCTCCGAGGCTGATCAGCCTGTCGGTGATGCAGTAGCAGTAGCTCGTCGACGTCCAGTGGTAGGTGAACGCGATCGCACCCGCGGTCAGGATGAGGAGGAACACCGGCAGCACGACGTAGCGGCCGGCCAGCGCCGAGCGCAATGCGTGCGGATGGCCCCGCGTCTCACGAACATATCTCGACGCCGCCCAGTACGCAGCCGAGAGCAGCAAGGCGAGCGCGAAGGCAACGAGTGACTGGCGCGCGCCCGCGAACATGATCCCCGCCACCCCGAGCACGCCGATCGCGGCCGACGCCCACACGTTCCTGACGAGCC
The DNA here is from genome assembly GCA_035637495.1 of Verrucomicrobiia bacterium. Classification (GTDB taxonomy): domain Bacteria; phylum Chloroflexota; class Dormibacteria; order Dormibacterales; family Dormibacteraceae; genus 40CM-4-65-16. The sequence continues at coordinate 2,910 of DASPXA010000025.1, read as the reverse complement.
ATGGCTGCACCGCGATGAGCGTCGCAAGGGCGATGAGATCGCCCTGCCAGCTGTAGCGGTCGGTGCCGAGGATCTTGTCGCCGAGGAGCGCCACCGTGATCAGCCCGATCACGCCACCGACCGCCAGCTGCGAGCTCGCGATCGGCCACGCGTCCTCCACCTTGTTGATCACCAGGGCCACGGCCGCGGCCAGCGGCAGCACGATGAAGACGAGGTACAGGAACTTCGACGTCCCGTAGCTGAGCTGGTCGGGATCGAGATGCAGCAGGTACTTCGTGCGGAGCCACGAGATGGTCATCCAGGCGGCCACCGCGCCGACGTAGCCGAGCATCAGGAGGTTGGGGCGGCTCAGCCGGAGCGAAAAGAGGGCAAGCACCACGTAGCCGAACGACATCACCAGCGCGAGCGCCGGGCGCTGCGGCGAGCTCACGACGATCACGACGGGAAGCGCCGCCAGCATCGCGATGCGCGCCAGCCCAAGGGGGCTCGTGTCCACCGGCTGGCCCAGGAAGCTCGTGATGCGATTGACCTCGAGCATGGTGAGGCCCGCCAGGAGCCACAGCGCGAGCACGAACGCGAGCACCGCTCCGGTCGTCGGATCGGCGACGGAGCGCAGCGCAAACGCGAGCCCGAGCGCAAAGAGGAACGAGATGATCAGGTTGCGCGCGTTGATCGGCTGGACGTGGCGCGCGTCGATGACGCTGCGGAGCGTGATGTAGGCCGCCCAGGGCAGCGCCCCTATCAGCGTGAGCCTCAGGACGTCGACCCCGCCTTTGAAATCTGGGCCGAGGTAGATGTTCACGATCGGCGCGGCAAACACCTCGAGCAGCACGACGAGGACGAGGGTTGCCGCGAGCGTGATGCCCACGACGTCGACCACCTCGGACCGCAGCTGCCTGACCTTGCCCACGGCAAGCAACCGGGCCGCCAAGGGCAGCAGGACGAAGCTCACCGGCGTCAGGCCAGAGCCGATCATGCTCACCGCCGCGACCCCGAAGGCGACGATGCCCGCGACCCGGATGTCGGTCGCATGGGCGACGAGGATGCCGGGCATGGCGAACAGCATCAGCGCGACAAAATCGCCGGGCATTCGCGGCACGCCAAAGCGCGCCAGCTCGCGCAGCCGCTCTCGGACTCCGGCGAAGTCGAGCGGCAGCCTGATCAGGACCAGGCCGGCGACCGCGGTCCATCCCAGGCCCATCGCCTCGAGGATCGACAGGATGGATCCGTGAAAGAACAGGATCGCCCCGAGCGGCAGCACGCCCATGTTGATCGCCATCAACACGTTGGCCTCCTGGATCCGGTTGAGACCTCGGAGGTAGCCGTACGTGATCGTTTGGAGCCCCGCGCCTGCAAGCAGCGGGGGAAGGGCGAGGATCAGATGGGTGTAGCTTGCCGACCCGAAGAAGACGTCGCCCCAGAACGTCGAGGCGGCGAGCAGCACCAGGCTGACGGCGGCGACCCCGGCCGCGAGCATGACCAGGGCGGCAGCCGCAAAGCTGGGCGACTTGCCCGACTTCTCGGCTTCGGCGTAGGAGACGTAGCGCGCGAGACCGAGGTCCGCACCGAGCACGGCAAGAGGCGCCAGGAGCGAGAGGGTTCGGCGGGACAGTGAGTACTCGCCGAATCCCTGCGTGCCCGCGAACGCGGCAATCAACCGGAAGGAGAGAAGGTAGCTGCCGATGACCACCGCCTCCGCGGCAAAGGTCGTGGCGTAGTTGAGCCGCCTCATGCCGGCACAGGCTCGCTCTCGAAGACCTCGAGCAGGCGCGCTGCAAGGCGCGGGATGTTGTGGTGCTCGAGCAGATACAGCCGCCCGCGTTCTCCCATCTCCATCCGCTCCCGAGGAGTCAACGCGACCAGGCGCTCGATGGCATCGGCAAGGACCTCGGGGTCGCCGGGCGCGACGGAAAAACCCGCCTCGGCGTCCTTGACCGGGTCGTAGGTCGACCTTCCGAAAAAGATGATCGGCCGCCCGGCTGCCAGGTAGTCGGTCAGTTTGTTGAGGCTGATGCCGAACCTGTAGAGCGGCAGGTCGCGCAGGCCGTAGATGAATGCGTCCGCCTGGCCCATCGCCTTCGAGACCTCGCGCTTCGGCACGGCAGGCGGGAACTCGACGTTGGGCAGGCGCATCGAGCGCGCGCGCTCGATCAGGCGGTCCCGCTCCTGGCCGCTGCCGACGAGCAGGAACCTCACGTCATCGCGTCCCCGGTCCGCCAGGGTCGCCGCCGCGTCGAGAATGCTGTCGATCGAGTTCGACGCCACAAACCCTCCGAGAAACATGATCCGAAACGGCCGCTCAGGCGCGCCCCGGTACGGCTCGAGCTCCTCGTAACGCTCGAGCTCGACACCGTGTGGGACCCACAGGATCTTGCCGGCGGGGACGCCCTGGGAAAGGACGTACGCGTCCGTATGCCGCCAGAGCATGACGATGCGCTCGGCGCGCTGGAACAGGTATCGCTCCAGGCGCCGCATCGCCCGGGCGACCCCGCTCTCGGGCCGGAGCAGGCCGAACTCGATCAGGGTCTGCGGCCAGAGGTCGGTCACCTCGAAGAAGAAACGCGCTCCCTTGATGCGGGCGAGGTAGTACCCGGCGAGCGCGGCAAGCGGATGCACCGATACTCCGATCACGACGTCCGGGCGGTCGCGCCGCACGAGCCCCGCGATGAACGCGAGAAGGCTGAAGGTAAACATGTTCACGACCCGCCGCCAGTCGTTGCCGCGGTAGGAGTTGGCGGCGATCCAGACCAGCTCCACGCCGTCGATGGTCTCGTGCCGCCACGGTCTCGCGCCGAGATGCCGGGCCGGCCGCAGGTGGTAGTGGCTGAAGGCGCAGACGAAGATCGTGGTCGGATGCCCGTTCTCGACCATTCGCTTCGCGATGTCGAAGCTGCGTGTGGCCAACCCGTC
>DASPXA010000024.1:0-23707 GCA_035637495.1 Verrucomicrobiia bacterium | reverse complement strand
ATTCTCCAACAAGCCGGGCGGTAGAATCGTGATCTCCCCCAGGCAGGCGTTCCTGCCGCGCCGCGGTGGCTATAGCTCAGTTGGCAGAGCACCAGATTGTGGATCTGGGTGTCGCGGGTTCAAGTCCCGCTAGCCACCCCTTCCTTGCCTTGATGACCGCACCGAAAATTGGCCGTTGGAAACGCGCTTACTGCATTGGTCTCGCCGTGCGAAATTGGCCTCCGGCGCGGCCGATCGCCCAGCCCAGCCAGCCTGACCACACCAGTGCGAGCACCGCCCCGAGCGCAACCAGCAGCGAGCCAAGCTCGCTGGAGAACGAGACGCCCGCGTCGAAAAGCACCAGGTTGGCGAGGCCGAGCCAGTAAAAGACAGCGAGCGCCACGCTGAGCCAGCCCAGGCCGGTCGGCAGCGAATGATGCTGAAGAATCAGTCGACCCGTCCATAGCGTGCCGAGACTCGCGAACAGAAGGTAGCCACGCTGCAGCCAGTTGATGACGCCGGACCAGATGCTCGACGACGTCCCTAGAACGTTCAGATCCTGCGGGCTCATGCCGGCGCTGTCGCGGGCGACGACCTGCGCCGAGCCCACCTGAGCCAGCATCCAGAGCATCCCGACTATGGCCGCCGCCAGGAACGAGGCGTAAAGCAGCTCGCCGCGGAGGCCGTGTCCGAAAAATTCGCGCAGGACCACTGCGATCACGATCAGACAGACGAACGCAGCAATGAAGAGCAGGAACGAGATGTAGAGCTCGGGCCAGATCTGACGGACATAGGCGTAGTGCTTCGCCAGATCCGGCTCGGTCGGCGGGATGCCGACGCTCACGATTGTCACGATTACTCCGGCGACGATCAGGAGGCCGCCATACGCCCAGGCGAACGCCCGACCGGTACGCGCCCACTCGCTGTCTGTTTTCACTCCGCGTGCAACACCTCGACCACGTTGGTCGACGCCGCCCATCGTCCGGGGATGAGTGCCGCCGCAATGGCGACAAGCACTCCGACGATGGGAATAGCCAGCAGCTCCAGCGGGGCGAAGACGCCGTAAGCCGCTTGCGGGGTGTCGTTGCCGGCCGAGCTGCTGACCAGGTCGAGCAAGTACCTGTGCAGGCCGACACCGGCGGGTACGGCGATGATTCCGCCCACGAGCGCGATCAGCCCGGCGGACGCCGCCACCATGACCATCACCTGGCGTGGGCTCATCCCGACTGCCTTCAGTGTCGCCGTGTCGCGCACGCGCTCCCGCGTGTTGAGCAGGAGAGTGTTAAAAATCCCACCGACCCCGATCAGCGCGATCACTGCCGCAATGATCAGAAGGACGGTGTCAATGATCTTGACCGGCCCGATGATCCCTATGTTGTTGGGCTCGACGTCGAGCAGGTCAGGCTGGGCTGCCGCAACCCGCTGGACATAAGCTCCGGCGGCCGTGCCTGGAGTCAAAGTGATCAGGTAAGCGTCCGGAGTCACGTCTGGTTCCACCGCGACGAGCGTGGCCCAGTCCATGAACAGAGAGTGGCCGAGATTGTTGATGTCGTAGATCTCGCCAACGACAACCAGCGGAACCGCGTTGCCGTGAGCGCTGGCGACGAAATGGTCGCCGATTTTCAGTTTTGCATCCTGAAGCAGTGCCTTCGGCGCCAGTACCTCACCGGGTCCGCTGAACCATCGGCCTGCCACAACCATGTAGCCGAGGCGCGATGAATCGCCGCGGAACACGCGAGCGTTTACCGGGTCGCCGATGCCGGGCACAGTGAAGTTTTCTCCGGTCTCCGCAACAATTCGTGCAGTTTCCGGTTGACTGTTGATGATCCGCAGCGCGTCGGCGTCCGAGAGGGCGGGACTCTTGCGCACCACAACGTCCACGTTTCCGGCATTGGTCTCGCTGTTGTTGATCGCGGCGAAGCTCCTCGGCAGACCGAGTGCGACAGTTACGGTCGCGACGCCAATGAGGATTGCCAGGAGGGTCAGGATCGCGCGAGCCGGCCGGGCAAAGGCGTCGCCGAAGCCAAGGACGACCGGCCGGGGAAGTCGCATCTGCGCCGCGAATCGCCGCAAGCCGCGGCCGCTCCGCCCGCGCGGAGCGCTGGCGTTGGCTATGACCACGACCGGCTTCAGCAAGCCTGCACGAAACGCCGGCAGCAGCGCGGCCAGCGCCACGATGAGCAGCGCGCCCGCCAGAGTAACTAGGTCGAGCGCAAACGAGAAGCTTGGTGTGTAGGCCAGGCCGAGCGCATGCGAGCTGTTGGCCAGCAGGGGCTGACTGGCCAGAGTCCCGGCCGGGATGCCCACCAGGCAGGCGGCCCCTGCCGGGATGAGGATCTGCAGCTCGAACACGGCGACGACCTGGCGTGGCGTGAAACCGACGGCCTTCATGATCCCGATCTCTCGGTAGGCCGAGATCACGATCCCGGTCACCAGGTTCGCCACGATCGCCGCCGTCGCCGCCAGGGCGAAGATGCCGAACGCGATCAGCACGCTGGTGACGATCTGGTTGGTGATGTTGAAGACGTTTCGAATGAGGATGTAGTTGACGGAGCCGACGACGCTTCCCGGCGGAAGCGCGGATCGGAGTCGATCCATGTCCGCCTGCAGTTGGGCGCTCGACGGATCGGTCGCGAATCGATAGGTCATGAGGTAGTAGGACGAGTTCTTGGCGCTCAGGCCGGATATCGCCGAGCTCGGCACCCAGGCATGCTGGCTGCTCAGGTCCGCGCTTCCTTCGTCAATGTCGACGACTTCGGCCGTGACAGTGAGCACTGGTTCTTGCGCAACGCTGGTGACCTTGATCTTCTGGCCGACCCCGATGTTGTTCAGCTCGGAGAACGATCGCGTGAGCGCGATCTCATCGTTGCTGCTCGGCCAGTGACCTGCGGTGATGCGGATCTGTTCCACGGGACCGCCTGGGTCGTCACGACCGATCGTGTCCAGGCCGAATTTGCGGCTGCCGGCCTGGAATTGCAGCGAGGTGACCGGATATGGGCCACCAGAGGCCGTCGCGCCCAGAAGCTGAGGCGTGGCCGCTATCGTCTGGGGGTCCGACCTGCTGTCGTACGCGACCTGCAGGTGAGCTCCCTGCTGCGCCGCGAATGCCGTTTGATAGGGATCGCGTGTCTGCGACAGCAACGTAAGCGCCATGGTTCCGGTCCCCGCAGCAAGAAGAGTCGCGACGAAGATGACTGCGGCCTGGAGGCGTCTCCGCCTGAGATCGGCGATGGCTTTGACCAGGATGGCGGTCATCGGGATGTCTCCTCACCGCGGACGCGAACCACGTCCGAGGCGGCTCGCTCCATGGTCTCGAGTCGAGCATCGTCGACGATCTTGCCGTCCACCACGCTGACCACTCGCGACGCCTGTCGCGTGGCGAGCTTGGCGTCATGGGTGACGAGCAGGATCGTTTGCCCGTCGCGGTGAAGCTGGGCAAGAAGAGCCATGACTTGGTCGCCGCTGTGCGTGTCCAGCGCCCCAGTGGGTTCGTCAGCGAGCAGCAGGGTTGGGTTATTGATCAGTGCTCGGGCGATGGCGACGCGCTGCTGCTGCCCCCCGCTCAGCCTCGCCGGGTAGCGGTCGGCGACATCGACCATGCCGAGTCGTTCAAGCAGCGTTCGTCCCCGAGCTTCGGCGTTCTCGCGGCCTTTCAGCTGTGCCGGGATGAGGACGTTCTCGAGAGCCGTGAGGTTGGGGAGGAGGTGGAAGAACTGGAAGACAAAGCCAACGTGATCACGCCGGAACCGTGCCAGGCCGGCCTCGCCCAGCCCGCCGAGATTCGTCCCGCCAACCACCACATCCCCGGACGTGGGCCGGTCGAGTCCGGCGATCAGGTTGAGGAGGGTCGACTTGCCGCTGCCAGAAGGCCCCATCACTGCAGTGAACTCGCCTTGCTCGATGCTCAGCGACACACCATTGAGCGCACCCGTGATCCCGCCCTGGTACACCTTGGTCACATCGGTAAGCCGAACCAGCTCGGTCATTCCGTTTTCCCACCATGCGTGTCTGCCGCCAGCTCGTCCACCCATTTCAAATCTGCCTCCGTGTGAAGTAAGGCGCCCCGAATGAGCCGCGCCAGGTCACTGCGTCCGTCGCGTCGCGCTCGCTCCTCAAGTTGGTTGAGGTCACGCAGCCGCTGCAGGTAGGCGCGCTTCTGCCGACCGAGTAGTGCCGGCAGGCTTCCGTTCGCCACCCGCGTGGCGAGGAGCAGCTTGACGTAGATGTCCTCGTGGAGCTGCTGGGGCCCGGAGTCGGGCTGTGCCAGCCAATTGACGAGCGCTTTTCGGCCTGACGGGGACAGCTCGTAGAGGAGCTTGCCCCGATCGCCCCTTGCGCCGACTGGCCTGACCAGGCCGTCCCGCTCCAGGCGCTGAAGCGTGGTGTAGATCTGCCCGATGTTGACTTCCCACGTGCCGCCGAGCATCGACTCAAACCGGTTCTTGACCTCATATCCGTGGAGCGGCTCCTCGGCAAGGAGCCCCAACACCCCGTACTTAAGCGACAACTTTCCTGGAGTCCATACTGAGTATGCATGCAGAGTATGCATGCATCCCGCTGGTGCTGTCAAGGACCGCAGCAGCCGGATTCGGTGCTTCTGGACCCAAACGCACCGGTTGAACCCCTGGGCTGCGTGCTTTGGATCCAAACGCCCGTGTCAGTAATCTGATTCGGTGGCCCGGGCTTCGATCTACGAGTTTGCCGGCGGCGAGCAGGCCTTCCTCGCGCTGGCGGCCGCCACACACGAGCGCTGCCTGGCCGATCCCGAGCTGAACCACCCCTTCTCCCATCACGTGAGCCCGGGTCACATCGAGCACCTGGCGGCCTACTGGGCCGAGGTCTTCGGTGGGCCGCGCCGCTACTCGGAGTCGCTCGGCGGACACTCCGGCATGCTGTCGATCCACGCCGGCGAGGACGCCCCGGACGAGATGGGCGATCGCTTCGAGGCGTGCTTCATCCAGGCGATCGACGACGCTGAGCTCCCCAGCGACCCCGAGTTCCGCACGGCGCTGCGGGACTACATGCACTGGGCCACGCGTGAGGTCAACTCCTATTCGGCGCCGGGAACCACGGTGAAGGCCGGCCAGCCCATGCCGCACTGGTCCTGGGACGGGCTGCAGCTGACGTAACGCTCGGCCACGGGCCGCCGTTAGCTCGGGCAGATGGCACGCATCAAGATGGTCGAGGAGGCTGACGCCGTAGGGCCGCTCGCCGAGCTCTATGCCGCGAGCAAGGCGCGCAGCGTCGCGAAGGTCGTGCCCGAGATCCTGCGCACGATGAGCCTGCGCCCCGATTTCCTGAACGCCATCAGCCAGGCCTCAGGCCTTCACTTCACCGACGGCGCGTTGTCGCGAGCCCAGCACGAGATGATCGCCTCGTACGTCTCGGCCCTGAACCGATGTCGGTATTGACTCAGCTCACATAGCTGGTTCCTGCAGTTGCAGGGCGAGGCGTACGCGAAGACGGCGCAGGCCCTGCGCGACGGCGATATCGATGCGGCAGGGGTCGACCGGCCGCACCGTCTGCTGATGGACTTTGTGGCCACGATCACAAAGCACGCGTATCGCGTCACCGACGAGCAGGTGGACGAGCTGCGCTCTGCGGGATGGACCGACGAGCAGATCGCCGAAGCCGCTTACGACACCGCCCTGTTCAATCTCTTCGTCCGCCTCGCGGACACCTTCGGCATCGAGCCGCCGGCAATTTACGAGCCGGGCGGAGTTCCGTCCGCCGCTACGCCGGCTTCAGATCGGTGAAGTCATTCGCGATCACGTAGTGACTCTGGCTGCCGGCCGTCAGGTCGCCCAGCCCCCAGCTCTTCGCGTAGGGCAGCGTCTGCTGCGAGGTCACCTTCCCTGACGCGTCCCGAGTCGTGAGCGTCGTCGTGCCGTGCAGCGAGACCCCGACCAGCCGCCGCGCCTGGGTGCTGAATTTGGGCAGGAACAGCTGCAGCTGGACGCTGTCGAAGCTGTAGGTCTTCTGCACGGACTTCCCGGCCGCCGCGTCCGTGTTGATCACATCCGTGAATTCTGTCAACCCGTCGCCCGACGCTCCGTCTTCGGCCAGCTTCAGGTCGTGGAGGCGGCGTGCCTCTGACTCGATGAGCAGGTCGAGCACCACGTCGTGCGCCCATCTGTTCGCGGTCTGCTGGTTCATGCTCGAGTCGAAGGCCAGCACGTTGTCGGGGATCGTCACCGGCGGCATGGGCGGCAGCACCCACACCCGAGCGCTCGCCGAGACCGGCCCGGCGTCCTTGCGGGGCGGCAGTGCGGCCCCGGCCTCGTTGACGACCCAGCTTGCCACGTCTGGTCCGGAACCCAGGCTCGTAGCCAGTTTCGGCGTGGACCCGTCCGGCAGCTCGGGCGCCGGCTCGGGGCTGTGCGTCGACAGCTGCGCCGACACCGGGAGGGCCGTCGCGACGATGAGTGTCACGCCGAAGACCGCCGGCGCACCCCACCCGAGGCTGCGCACGACCGCCAGCGGCCCGCCCGCCTCCTCGAGGGGTGCGAGCAACCGCGCCAGGGCAAAGCGGCCGGCACACGCGAAGATCAGGCTGGCCAGGATCGCTGTCTTGGTCCAGAACTCGAGCGTGGTCGGCCCGAGGAGGAGCACCGAAAGCGCCGCCGTGATCACGCCGAAGGCAAATCGCGCGACCTGTCCGTCCGGAACGGTGCGCGGATCGGGAATCATGAAGAAGGCGAAGATCATCACCTCGGGCGAGGCGACGAGGATCTGCCAGAGCTCGGTCCCGCATATCGGTGTGGCGTGCCAGCTCGCCACCATGCAGTGGTCGGGTGCGGCTCCCAGCGCGAGGGCGACCCCTGCGGCAAACGCCGCGTAGTAGCCGAGCTCGAGCCCGAGAAGCTTGAGCTCCCAGGCGATCAGCAGGCCGCCGCCGAGCAGGATCGCGTACGTCACCATCATCCAGGGCCCGAACGGGATCCACCAGAGGTCCTGCGGCTCCGTGTACTGTGGGCCGAGCGCGACGAAGGCCAGCACGAGGCCGAGGTTGGAGGGGTTGAAGATATGCCTGCCCTTCCACCTGATCAGATACTTGGAAGCCATCGAAACGGCGACCACGCCGATGAAGATCCAGATCCCGCGCGTGCTCCACCATTGGCCGTGGAACGTGCCGGGCACGCGGAGGATGAAGGCGGTGCTGTTGCCCGTAAGAAGGCCCGAGGCCGGCCACAGGATGACCCTGTCCTTGAAGAAGCCGACCACGAACTCGATCAGCGCACCGGTTGCCAGGCAGATCAGGATCTGGGCGACTGAGAGGCGGAAGTTGAGCACCGTCTGGCCGAGCACCTGCAGCGTCAGCAGCACCGCCGCGACGTGCAGGCGCGGGTCCCGGAAGCTCGGGCCCAGCACGCGGTATTCGCGGCCGCGAATTCGGATTGTGCGCCGCCTGACCATGGTCGGGTAACGGTGATGTTAGGCGTGCCGTTACATCGGCAGGTGGCCGTGTTAGTACGAATCGTGATTGCGCTCGCGGTGCTTTTCGCCGTCGCGGCGTGCGACCCCGCCTTCGGCCTGGGCCTACCGAGCGAGCGGGCCCTGGAAGATGGCGCGGCCAACACGCTCACACACGCCAAGAGTCTCGAGATCAAAGGCTCGTACACGTCCGGCGCCGGCGCTCATTGGACGGTCGACACCCAGCTGGTGCGCCCGGACGTGCGGCACACCACGATCACAGGCGCAAACCTGAAGGTCGAAGCGATCGTCATCGGCGGCGACGGCTTCTTCCGCGGCCAGGCGTTCCTGGCGGCTCACATGGGCAGCGACCCGCTATCGCAGAACCTGGCCCGGGCCGCGGGCAATGCGTGGTGGAAGGGGCCGGCCGGCTATGTGCCACGGATGACCGAGTTCACTGACGGCGCTGCCTTCCGCACCACATTTCTGGGCTCCGTCAACACGCAGCGCGCGGACCGCCAATCAGTTGACGGCCAGCCGGCCGTACAACTGTCGGGACGGCGCGCCGACGTCTTCATCTCTGCCACGCCGCCACACCACCTGCTGCGCGTGCACCTCAAGAACGGCGCGGTGATCGACGGAATGTCAGCGGTGGATTTCAAATACAGCGCGTTCGACCAGGACTTCAAGATCGTCGCCCCCACCGACGTGATCGATTTCTCGAACCTCTCGACTCTCCCGCCGATCTACACCGTCGAATCGGTGGACACCTCGCGCTGCGCAAGTCCGTGCATCGTCCAGGCCAACCTGCGCAACCTGGGTGGCGCTATGGGCGCGATCGCCCCGTCCACGGTGACCTTCACCATGACGGGCTCTATTTCGGGGACGGCGCTCGGCAGCTGCCAGACCCCGGTCATTCCTGACGTCGGCTACAACCAGACGATCACGGTGGGTTGCACCATCAACGCGTCAGGCCCGGCCGAGAATCCAGCTGTGGTCACTGCCGCTGCGACCAACCCAGGCCGCGGATCAGCTCCCGTCAATCCTTAGAGCTTCCTCATAGCTCGGGCCGGTAACCTCGAAGAGGATGAGGTGGTGGCTCGCGGCGATGTTGCTGCTCATCGTCGCCTGCGGACAGGCTCCGACGAAACCCGCGACGCAGGCTCGTCACGTGTTCTTGATCGTGATGGAGAACCACTCCTATGACCAGGCGATGTCAGGCAAGTTCACCGCCTCGCTGGCGAAGCAATATGGTGTTGCTGGCAACTACCATGCGATCACGCACCCGAGCCTGCCGAACTACCTCGCGATCACCTCCGGCAAGACGTGGGGGATTCGAGACGACAGCTACCACGTCCTGCCGTCGGGATCGGACCTCGGCCACCAGCTGACCACGGCCGGCGTGAGCTGGCGCGCGTACATGGAGGGGATGACCGACGCGGGATGCATCGACAGCCCGCTGCCGTACGACCCCGGCCACAACCCCTTTGTGTTTTACGGCGGCAAGTGCCCTCCCAACGTTGTGCCTCTGATCGAGCTTCGCGGCGACCTCGCCGGCGACACGCCGCGGTTCGTCTGGATCACGCCGGACCGCTGCAACGACACACACGACTGCGCCGTCTCGGTCGGAGACGACTGGCTGCGAAGGCAGGTGGGGGAGATCAGCGCGTCCGCAGCCTGGAAAGACGGCGGAGTGCTGTTCATCACGTGGGAGGAGGACGACGGCAGTGCTGGCAACCGCGTGCTGACGCTGGTGATCGCGCCCGACCTCTCACATCGCACGAGCTCTGCGGACTACAACCACTACTCGCTGCTGGCGACGATCGAGGACCTGCTCGGCGTTTCGCGGCTGGCCAACGCAACGCAGGCGACCGCGATGAACGACCTGGTCAGGTAGGCCTCTACCTTTATCTATGTGATCGTCTGCGACGTCGGCCCGCGTGACGGCCTGCAGAACGAGGCGAAGACGCTGGAACCCATGGTGCGCGCGCAGCTCTGCGACCGCCTCGCCCGCGCAGGCCTGAAGCGAATGGAGGCGGCGAGCTTCGTCAATCCAAAGCTGGTGCCCCAGATGGCGGGCGCCGAGGAGGTAATGGCGGCGCTGCATCGCAAGCCGGATGCCGTCTACGCCGGACTCGTCCTCAATGAGAAGGGATACGAGAGGGCGCTTGCGGCGGGCGTTGACGAGGTGCATTACGCATTCTCCGCGGCCGACGAGTTCGGCCGCCGCAACCAGAACGCGACCACCGAGGAAGGCCTGAAGACCGCGCTTGCGCTGGTCGCCCGGGCGCGCGCCGACCGGATGCCGATCACGGTGACGATCAGCGTCGCGTTTGGGAGCCCGTTCGACGGGCCCGTCGCACCGGCGACCGTCCTTCACATCGTGGAGAGGCTCATGGCGGTGCCGCCCGACGAGATCTGTATGGCGGACACCATCGGCGTCGGGGTGCCGTCGCAGGTGCATGAGCTGGTGCGCGGCGCCCGCGCGATGGGCGCCGGCGTCGGCGCGCACTTCCACAACACGCGCAACACCGGCTACGCGAACGCCACCGCCGCTCTGGAGGAAGGCGTCGTCTCCCTCGACGCGTCAGTCGGCGGAGCCGGCGGGTGCCCGTTCGCTCCGAACGCGACCGGCAACATCGCCACCGAAGACCTTGTTTATCTGCTCCGCGGCCTGGGGGTGGAAACCGGCATCGATCTCGACGCCTTGATCGATACGTCGCGATGGCTCGGGACGCAGCTTGGCAAAGAGCTGCCTGGGCTGCTCGCGCGCGCGGGCGACTATCCCTACAAGAACTAAGATTCGGCCATGCCGAAGCGCGCCACCGAGCATCGCGTGGCGGTCGTTCAGCACGCGCCGGTGACGCTGCACCGAAAGGAGACCCTCGAGCGCGGCGTCGACCTCATCGAGGAGGCGGCCGCGAAGGGTGCGCGGCTGATTTCGTTCCCGGAGACCTGGGTCCCGGGTTATCCGGAATGGTTGTGGCGCCTGCGGCCTGGCGGCGACTACGAGCTCACCGGCGAGATTCACCGCCGGCTGATCGAGAACTCGGTGGACCTCAAGGCGGGGGACCTGAAGCCAATCCAGGCCGCCGCCAAACGCATGAAGGTCACGGTCTCCATAGGCGTTCATGAACGCGACGGCGAGTTCAGCCGCGGCACGCTGTACAACACCGTCGTTCTCGTCGGGGCCGACGGTTCGATCCTGAATCACCACCGGAAGCTCGTGCCCACCAACCCGGAACGCATGGTGTGGGGGATGGGTGACGCCACCGGCCTTCGGGTCACCGAAACGCCGGTCGGTCGCGTCGGCGGGCTCATCTGCTGGGAGAACTACATGCCGCTGGTGCGGTTCACCCTGTTCGCGCAGGGCGTCGACACGTATATCGCGCCGACGTGGGACGAAGGGCCGTCCTGGATCGCCACCATGCAGCACATCTCAACTGAGGGTCGGTGCTGGGTGCTGGGCTCGGGGTGCGCGATGCGCGGCAAGGACATCCCGAAGGACTTTCCGCAGCGGGCGAAGATCTTTCCCGACCTCGAGTCCTGGTACAACCCGGGCGACTCGGTCATTGTCGCGCCGCGCGGCAAGATCGTGGCGGGGCCCCTGCACGAGGCGCACGGAATCCTTTACGCCGACTGCGATCCTGGTGTGGCGGCGGCCTCCAAGCGGACGCTCGACGTCGCCGGGCATTACGGCAGGCCGGACCTTTTCAGGCTCGAGGTCAAACGGGAGGCGCTGACTCCGGTCGAGTTCGGCTAGCGCCGCACGGGCTCCAGTCCGTACAGGGCTCCGAACTTCTGCTGCACGTACGCGATCCATGGCGCGGCGGTCAGCGGCTTGCCGGTGGCGCGCTCCATCAGCTCGTTGGGCGTGAACTTGCGGCCGTGCCGGTGCACGTTCCTCCGCAGCCAGCCCAGCAGGTCGGCGAATTGACCGCGCTCGAACTGCGCGTCCAGGTCGGGAATGTCCGCTCGAATCTTCTCCATCAGCTGCGCCCCGATGAGGTTTCCGATCGTGTACCCGGGAAAGATGCCGAAGCTCACGTACGACCAGTGGATGTCCTGGAGCGCGCCCTCACGGTCGTTCGGCACGTTGAGACCGAGGTAGGACTTGAAGCGAGCGTTCCACGCCTCGGGCAGGTCCTGGACCTTGAGGGTGCCTTCGAGCATCTCGTTCTCGAGCTCGAATCGCAGCAGAACGTGCATGTTGTAGGTCACCTCGTCTGCCTCGACCCGAATGAGGGACGGGTACGAGCGGTTGACCGCGCGATAGAAAGCTTCTTCGTCGACGTCGCGCAGCGGCTCCGGGAAGACCGAGCGGAGGCTCGGGTAGAAGTGCCGCCAGAAGGCGGGGCTCCGGCCGACCAGGTTCTCCCAGAGACGAGATTGCGACTCGTGGACGCCGGGCGACGCGCCGCCCCACAGCGGGGTGCGGTCGATGTCCGCGCCCATTCCCTGGTTGTACATGGCGTGGCCGGACTCGTGGATGGAGCCGAAGAGGCATTCGTTGAAGAAATCGCGCGACACACGCGTCGTGATGCGAACGTCGCCGGGACCGAACGCGGTCGAGAAGGGATGCGTCGACATGTCCTGCCGGCCGCGCTCGAGGTCGTAGCCGAGACGCTTGACCACGTCGAGCGCGAAGGGGACCTGCAGGTCCGGGTCAAAGCCGCGATACAGGACGCGGTCGTCGACCAGGTCCGCGTGACGGGTGATGTCGGTGACCAGCGGCACGATCGCCGTCTTGAGCTCGGCGAAGATCGCCTCCAGCTGCGCCGTCGTCATTCCCGGCTCGCTGCGGTCGAGCAGCGCGTCGTAGGGACGGTCCTCGTAGCCGATCGCGTCGGCGATCCGCCGGTTCAGCTCGACGTTCTTCTCCAGGTAGGGAGCGAACAGGCTGAAGTTCTCGTCGCGGCGTGCCTTCTCCCAGACCGGGCGCGAGACCGATCCGGCTCGAGCGGCCTCGGCGACGAGGTCCGGCGGGAGCTTGCGCTCCTGGTCGTAGTCCCGACGCGTGACCCTGATCAGGCTCGCCTCGTCGGAGTCGAATGGCCTTCCGCCAGGCTCGTCCTCCAGCTCGCTCAGGAGGCGGCCGACCTCTTCCGAGGTGAAGTGGACGTGGGCGAGGCGAAGCAGGGTCGAGAGCTGCTCGGCGCGTGACTGCACACCTCCGGGCGGCATGTACGTCTCCTGGTCCCACTCGAGGAGGGCGGCGGCCCGGCTGAGGTCCGTGACCTCGGCCAGGATGTCCTTGAGCGCCTGCAGCTTGTCGCTAGTGTTACCCACGACCCCTACGGGTATTCTCGCCAATGACCGGCTCGCCCCGCTAGCTCAGTGGATAGAGCATCTGTCTTCTAAACAGAGGGTCGGGGGTTCGAATCCCTCGCGGGGCACTTTTCGCATTTGCCGCGTCTGCCGGCACTCGCGGGTTTGCAACTCTCTCCAATGCCGCGACTGCCGGCACTCGCGGGAAATCGTAGGTTAGAGACATGTCGAGCAACGCGAGCGGGCCGCAAGTCCCATCGGACATGAATGCGTTCAACGCGAAGTTGATCGCGGAGTTTCGAGCGAATCACGGCCACCTGACCGGCCAGATGGCGGGGCGTCAGGTCCTTCTCTTGACGACCACCGGCGCCAGGTCATTCATGCCGCGCACCGTCGTCATCGGCTACCGGCCGTACGGCGACAAGCTGGCCGTGATCGCCTCCGCCAACGGCGCGGAGAAAAATCCGGCCTGGTTTCACAACCTGCGGGCCAATCCGGTCGCGACGGTCGAGGTCGGGCCTGAGCAGTACCAGGTCAAGGCCATGGTTGCGGCACCCGAGGAGAGGCCGGAGCTGGCGAAGGTGGTCGAATACCTCGAACGCCAGCAGGCTTTGACCAGGCGCGAGATCCCGATCGTCGTTCTCGAGCGCCTTTAGCCGGCGCGCTTCTTCGGCGGGGTCTTCCGCACAGGGGCGGGCACGAGGCTATCGCGAAGGCCCTCCATGCGCGCCTTGCGCAGGTTGCTCCTCATCACCCACGCGACGTCCTTGTCGGTCGATCGCAGCCATTTCTCGAGGTAGGGCTTCGCGTTTCGGGGCGCCCCCGCGGCGGCAACGCTCCACCCGTAGCCAAGCGCCTTGCGCAGCACCTCGAATCCATCCTCGCGGCGCTCGCCGGCCGAGGTGAGCGACATCGACCGCGTGATCTGGTCGAGGATGGCGAGCACCTGGACGACCTCTTCGTTCACATTCAGAAGGGCGGGCTCGCAGATCCCGGCGACCACGGCCCGCTGCACGTACGCGTCGCCGTGCGACCACACCTTCATCTGGGCGAGCAGCATCGCCATGTTCTCCCGGCCGATCCGCTGGAGCGCGATCGCCACCCCTTCGCGCACGCGCCAGCGCGAATCGGCGGCCAGCTCGCGGAGCCAGGTCATCACGGTCTCGGGCTCCAGGAGCGCGATGCGGCCCAGTCCCGCTGTGCCGCACAGCGCGAGAAACTCGTCGCGCGACGCCGACAGGCGCCACAGGCGATCGGCATCCCCTTCCTCGACGACCGCGGCCACGAGCTCTAGGTTCGCGCGCGGTCCCGGCAGGCCCGAGTGCTTCTTCAGGTACGGCTCCCAGTCCTCCAGCCCGCGGAGCGCGGTGCGGTATGCCTCGGTGCGCTGGCCCATGTCGTCGCGATCCTAGCTAACGGACAATCTTGTGGTGGACATTGCTCGCGTGGCCGCCCTCAGGCGCGGCGTCAGCCTCGAGGTGCTCACGGTCGCATGGATGCTCATCGAGGCCGCCGTCGCCCTCGGCGCGGGGATCGCCGCGCGCAGCGTCCTGCTGACTGCCTTCGGCGTCGACTCCGTGGTCGAGCTGCTCAGCGGAATCGTGCTCTACCGCCGGTTGTCGGTTGAGTCCCGGGGCGCGGCGACTCGAGACGTCGAACGCCTGGAGTCGATGACAGTCCGCATCTCAGCGGTCCTGCTTGTGTTGCTGTGCGCCTACGTCGTGTTGACCTCGCTGGCCGGGATCGCTTTGAGGGTCATGCCAGAAGGTTCGATCGCCGGCATCGCGGTCAGCGCCGCCGCCATCGTGCTGATGCCGCTGCTCGCTTACTTCAAGCGCCAGGCGAATCGCGTGATCGACAGCCCGTCGCTGCGTGCCGACATTGCTGAATCGATCAGCTGCGCGTTCCTGGCCGGGGTGACCCTGCTCGGTCTCGCATTCAGCATGGTCACCGGCTGGTGGTGGATTCAGTACATAGCTGCTCTGGCGCTGCTCGTCTGGCTCGTTCCGGAGG
The DNA here is from genome assembly GCA_035637495.1 of Verrucomicrobiia bacterium. Taxonomy (GTDB): domain Bacteria; phylum Chloroflexota; class Dormibacteria; order Dormibacterales; family Dormibacteraceae; genus 40CM-4-65-16. The sequence continues at coordinate 9,034 of DASPXA010000024.1, read as the reverse complement.
CTCGTGAGGCGCTCGAACACTGGCGAGATAATGGGGCCAACCACCTGGGGGAAGGGAAATAACTCCATGAGCGACAGGCATCGCGACAATCGCCGCCTGATGATCACGCAGCTCCTGCGCAGCCCGGTGCTGAATCCCGCCGGGACCGAGGTCGGCCGCGTCGAAGACTTCATCGTCAAGCTTGGCGAAGGCACCTATCCGCCGATCACCGGCCTGAAGATCCGCGTTGGAGCGCAGGACGTGTTCATCGGCAAGGACGTGATCGACACCCTGGAGCCGGGCGGCGTTCGCCTGAACACGCACACGATCCGCACGGAGGCATTTCAACGCCGGCCGGGCGAGGTGCTGCTGGCGGCCGATGTGCTCGGACGTCACCTGGTCGACGTCGTGAAAGGCAGGATCGTGCAGGCGCATGACCTGGTGCTCGCCCCCGGCGAAGACGGCTGGTATCTGGCCGGCATCGACCGCAGCCCGCAGGCGATGCTCCGCCGCCTGCTGCCTCGGCGCGGGCGGCCCGACCTGCGTCGCCACGTCATCCTCGACTGGAAGGACATCCAGCCGTTCGTCGGGCACGTGCCCACGGCCAAGCTGCTGATGCCCCTGCAGCGGCTGCGCCGTCTGCACCCCGCGCAGATCGCCGACATCGTCGAGGGCGCCTCGCATGAAGAGGGTCAGGAGATCATCGAGGCGGTCGAAAGCGATCCAGCGCTCACCGCGGACGTCTTCGAGGAGCTGGACGCCGAGCACCAGGTCGAGTTCTTGAAATCGAAATCAAACGAGGACGCGGCGCGAATCCTGGAACGGATGGCGCCCGACGACGCGGCCGACCTCTTGAGCGAGCTCGACCAGGAACGGCGCAAGCCGATCTTCGACCTGATGTCCACGAGCCAGCAGAACAAGCTGCGCAAGCTGCTCCAGTACCACCCCACGACCGCGGGCGGAATCATGAGCCCCGATTACGTCTGGGTCATCAGCGGCGTGACCGTCGACATGGCGATCGAGGCGGTGCGGACCGACGACAAGACGCCGCACCAGCTGCTGGGGACGGTGTTCATCACCGAGCCCGACGGCAAATTCGTTGGAAGCATCGGGCTGGTCGACCTGCTGCGTGAGGAACGGAACCGCAAGATCGAGGAGGTGCAGTTGACCAGCCAGTCGGTCCACGGCAACGCGGACTTCGCCGACGTCGCGCTGCTGATGGCCGACTACAACCTCATCGCTCTCGCGGTGGTCGACGCCGCCGGCAACCTGATCGGCGCGATCTCGTCTGACGACGTGATCGACACGCTGATCCCAGAAGACTGGCGCCTCCGCGTCGAAGCGAGCTCCGGGGTATAGACCTGTAATGTCCGAGCGCGAGCCAAACCGCAAGGACTCGCGCTTGAAGCCAACGTCGGCTGTGCTCGACGACTTCCACCGCGGCGAGGACATCCACGGCGCCTTCGGCACGATCCGCGTCAGCGACGTGGCGCCGCGCCGGACGTGGCGCCGGCGGTTGCTCACCCTCGCCGCGATCATCGGTCCGGGCCTGATCGTCATGGTCGGCGACAACGACGCCGGCGGCGTTTCGACGTACGCGCAGGCCGGACAGGACTTCGGGTACTCGCTGCTCTGGACCTTGCTCCTCCTGATCCCGGTCTTGATCGTGAACCAGGAGATGGTGGTTCGGCTCGGCGCCGTGACGGGCGTGGGCTACGCGCGACTCATCAGTGAGCGCTTCGGCCGCTTCTGGGGCTGGTTCTCGGTCGCGGGCATCTTCCTGCTCAACTTCCTGACCATCAGCACGGAGTTCATGGGCATCAGCCTGGCCGGGCAGTACTTCGGCATCCACCCGGTTCTCGCGGTGCCACTTGCCGCGGTGATCCTCGTCGGCATCACCGTCAGTGGCAACTTCCGGCGCTGGGAGCGCGCGATGTTCGTGTTCCTGTTCGCCAGCCTGCTCGTCCTTCCTCTCGCCGTGATCAGTCACCCAGACCCGGGTGCCGCGCTCGGTGGATTCCTGGTCCCCGGGGTGCAGGGCGGGCTCACCTCCAACTCGGCGCTGCTGATCGTCGCGGTCGTCGGCACGACGGTCGCCCCGTGGCAGCTGTTCTTCCAGCAGAGCAACGTCATCGACAAGCGCATCACGCCGCGATGGCTCGAGTACGAGAAGGCCGACACCGTCATCGGCGCCTTCGTCGTCGTCATCGGCGCGGCGGCGATCATGATCGCGACGGCATCGGCTTTCACGGGGACGCCGGAGTTCGGGCGCTTCCAGGACGGGCTGCACATCGCGCAAGGCCTGCGCGTTCACATCTCACCCGTCGCGGGCGCCATCTTCGCTCTGCTCCTTTTCGACGCGTCGATCGTCGGAGCGTCGGCCGTGACGCTGGCGACGTCGTATGCGTTCGGCGACATGTTCGGGGTCAGACATTCGCTCCACCGCGGAGTGCGCGAGGCCAAACTCTTCTACGCGTCGTACACCGGGATGGTCGCCGTCGCGGCGGCCATCGTGCTGATTCCCCGCGCTCCGCTGGGACTCATCACCACGGCGGTGCAGGCGCTGGCCGGGATCATGCTTCCGAGCGCGACCGTGTTCGCGGTGCTGCTCTGCAACGACCGCGCGGTGCTCGGACCGTGGGTGAACCGGGCGTGGCTCAACGCAGTCGCGGGCGTGATCGTGAGCGCGATGCTCGTGCTCTCGCTCATCCTCGTGATCTCGACGGTGATTCCGTCCATCGACGTGACCGAGCTGCTGGTCGTGCTCGGATCGATCACCACCGCGGTGCTGGTGGTCGGCGCCGCGTGGAGCTGGTTCAATCGCCGCGGCGCTGCACGCGAGCCTGAGGTTTCGCGAGAGGACCGGGAGAACTGGCGGATGCCTGCCCTGGCCCTGCTCGAGCGGCCCGCTTACTCGCGATTTCGCAGGGTTGCGCTTGCGGCGTTGAGCGGCTACCTCGTGCTCGCGATCGTCATGCTGGCCGTGAAAGCGATCCAGCTCGCGTCACACCGCTAGGTCGCCGTTCCTTCAGCGGCGTTAACAGCTCGCTTACAAAGCAATACCGGCCCAGGGCCTAAAATTCATCTCCGTGCCTCTCGGCTTCAGACCGGGGCACCGCGCCAGAGCGTCCCGCTGGCGCCTAAGCCCAACGCGCACAAGCTTGCTCGTCCTGCTCGCCATCGTCATGTCGGCGATGTCGGGCGCGCTCGCCTACTTCATGCCGGCGGCCCAGGCCGCGCTCGAAGCCACCGGCCAGGTGATCCATGTGACGCCATCTCCGAGCCAGCTGTTCACGCCAACACCTTCGACCGCGCCATCCGCCGCTCCGGTCGCCGGCGCGTTCACCGTGCTTCTCCTCGGATCCGACGACGACTCCAAGTTCTTGGGCGACCACGTTTTGACGCAATCGATGATCCTCGTCCGCGTCGTGCCCTCGACCAAGGAGGTGACGATGCTTTCGATCCCGCGCGACCTCTACGTACATCTGTCGACTGGCGGGTACGGCAAGATCGACGGCGCCTATTCGTACGGTGGCCCCGGCGCGGCGGTCGCCACCGTCGAGCAGAGCTTCGGCGTCCACGTCGACGACTACATCTGGATCGGGCTGCTCGGGCTCGTGAAGCTGATCGACGCCATCGGCGGCATCGACGTCGTGACCAGCAACCCGGTGTTCGACGACTACTACCCGGCCGACATCTTGAGCAGCTGGCCGTACGACTACGAACGGGTGGCGGTCCTCGCAGGCCCGCAACATCTCGATGGGCTTCGCGCGATGCAGTACGTCCGCTCGCGCCACGGCGACCTACAGAGCGACCTTGGCAGGTCGCAGCGCCAGCAGCAGGTGCTGATCGCGATCCGGCAGAAGGCGAAGACGCTCTCGCCGGAGGACGTGCCGGCGATCTCGACCGCACTCGGCGGTGAGGTGAAGACGAGCATCGGGCTGCCGAAGATCGCGCAGCTCCTGCCGGTGGCGGCGAGCTTTGACAACCCCGACCAGATTCGGCAGCTCATCCTGGCGACTCCGTACACGCACGGATGCGGTTGCCCCGAGACGTACATCACACCCAACTGGAACCTGATCCTTCCTCTGGTGCACCAGTACTTCCCGTGATCTCCCGGTTCCTGCTCGCGGTCATGCTTGCGTTCCTGATGGTGATCTCGGGGATCTCGACGTACGTCTTCCTTGGCACACGCCAATCAAAGGCCGTGGTGCCGCCGCAGAAGCCCACCGCCGCCTCTCCCCGGGCACAGGCGCTGACGCTGCCCGGCACGCTCTACCTGACGCAGTCCGGCGCCGTGTACAGCCTCAGCGCGGGCCGCTTTCACCAGCTGACACCCGAGGCCGGCTGGACGCAGCCGTCGCTGTATCCCGACGGCAGCCTGCTCGCCGTCAGGCAGACGCCGCTCTACTCCGACGTGTACGTGCTGAACCGGTTCGGGACTCCGCTGCGGCCGCTGACGAACAACGCCGCGCCGCCGCGAAACAACGACACGGGCGCCAACCACTGGTCGTTCTATCCGCGGGTCACCGCCGACGGAGCGACCCTGTGGATGACGTACGACGGGTTGAAGTGCTCGGGCTGCTATGACGTCAGCCTGGCGGTGTGGTCGATGCCGTTTGGCGGCACGATCCGCCAGGCGAAAGCGTGGACCGACGGCGGGTACTACACCGGCGGCGACGTGCAGCCGATACCTCTCGCGGGAGGCGGTGTGATCTACACCAAGTACGACTATGCGTCCAACATCGACTACCGGCTGCCCAGCAAGCTGGTCGGCATGCTCTGGTACACAAACCGTGCCAACTCGGCCGGGCGGCGGCTCACCGATCCAGGGGACGATTGCCGCAGCCCGTCCCTCTCACCGGACGGAACGCAGATCGCGATGGTCTGCACCTATGAGAAGCAGGTTTCGTACCTGACGATCGCGTCATGGAACGGGGCGACCCTCGGGCCCCTGCGGACGATTGTGTCCGACCAGTTGGTGGCTCAGCCGACGTGGGCCCCGGACGGCTCGGGAATCGCATATCTCGCGCCGGCTGTAGGGGCCGGACAGTTCCAGCTGTGGTGGCTGCCCAAAGGCGCTTACACGGCCCCGCTGCCCAGCCCGAGTCCGACCCCGACGCCGGGCGGCCCGCACAACGGACCGCTGCCGACACCTTCGCCGCCGCCACCGCCGCCGCCGGTCAAGCGGATCCAGGTCACGACCAACAACGGTTTCGACGCGACTTCACCTATGGCCTGGCGTCTCTAGCAGCCAGGTCTGTCCGGTCCTCGCGCCAGCACTGGTTCGGCATTGGCGGCCTGCGCCTGCGCCTGGGTGACGTAGCCGTCGGTCGACATCGCCGACAGCACCTGCGCGCGCCGGCTCGCCGCCGCATCGGGGTTGACTGTCGGGTCGTAGATCGACGGCGCCTGGGTCACTCCGGCGAGCAGGGCGTACTGCCCCAGGGTCAGGCCGTGCAGCGGCGCACGGTAGTAAGCGCACGCGGCCGCGGTCACGCCGCGATGACCCAGCCCGGTCGTGATCTCGCTCAGGTAATCAGCCATGATCTGGCGCTTGGTCAGCATGCGTTCGACCTTTAGTGCGAGGGCAAGGCCTTCGAGCTTGTTGTAACCGCGGTCGGAACCGCCCAGGTAGACGTCTTTGACCAGCTGCTGGGTGATCGTCGATGCTCCCTGGCACAGGCACAGGTTGGTCACGTCGTAGAGGATCGCCCGCCCGAGGCCGATCGAATCGACCCCATGGTGGGAGTAGAAGCGTTCGTCTTCTATGGCCACGACCGCGTCCGCCAACACCTGCGGCACGTCGTTCTCGCCCAGCATCGGCACTCCGTACGAGGCGACAAGCGCCTCGACCCGCGCCTGGACGTCAGATGCGTCCGGGCTCCAGATCCACAGCGTCACGGCGCCGGGAGCGAGCAGGGCGAAGACGACGGCCAGGCCCAGCGCCAGCCGGCGCAGCGGGGCCGGCGGCCATCTCAAGGCGTCACGCCCCACGATCGTTACGAACGGCCCCTCAAATTCGGCGGTTACGGGCGGTGGAGAAGTTCGCAAGTTCCATGGGAGAATTCCGTCCGCATGACCATCAGGTGGAAAGTCGCCCTGGTCGAGGACGACCGGCGCCTCGCGCGGGCCGTCGCCACCGGGCTGGGAGAGGAAGGCTACACGGTACGGGCGGTTGAGTCCGCCGACCGCGGACTCGAGCTGGTACGGCAGTGGAACCCTGACGTCGTGCTGCTAGACCTGATGCTGCCTGACAACGAAGGGCCTGAGCTGTTCGAGACCTTTCGCGCCGAGACGGACGCGGCGCTGGTCGGCATCAGCGCCCGCTCATCGGTGAGCGACCGCATCGCAGGGCTCAAGCTGGGCGCCGACGACTACGTCACCAAGCCCTTCGCGCTGGAAGAGCTCATGGCGCGCGTCGAAGCCGTGATCCGGCGCCACCGCGGCAAGGGTGGCGCGCGACTGGTCTCGGGCGACGTGGTCGTCGACCTGAGCGAGGGTCGCGCCACGCGCGCCGGCCGCCAGCTCGGATTGACCGGGATCGAATTCCGAATCCTCGCCGCGCTCATGCGAACCAGCGGCCAGCTCGTCACCTACGCGCAGCTCGCGGAGGCTGTCTGGGCCGTGACGACCGGCCCCGAATCCAACTCTCTCGAAGTCCACATTTCTCGGATAAGACAGAAGCTGGAGCACAACGGCGGTTCAAGATTGATCCAGACCGTCCGCGGTCTCGGCTACAGATTCAGTCCGGAATAGAGGGAGCTCGGAGATGAACGTGAGGCGTGTGGTGTTGGGCGGGCTTGTGGCGGGGATGCTTACGGTCGGAGGCGCGGCATCGGCGTCCGCAAACGTCGCCTGGTGCCTTTCGGATCCCCCAGCCCAGGTCCAGACGGGAACCGGCACCACCCTGTCGGTGAACACCAGCGTCTCGGTGGCCCGTCCGGAGGTGAAGTATCTGAAGGCGGTCCACAACGACGCGACCACGAGTCCTGACGGTGCCGGCGGCACGCTTGTCACCGTGCACGTCTACTTGCCAAACGGCATCACTTCAGCCAGGATCGTCAGCAGCGTGAACCGCTACGCGGTCTCGGCCACGGCGATCGGCCAGGGAGGCACGGTGGTCACCCTCTACCTGGACGTGCCCACCAGCTGAGGGCGATGACGCCGGCCTTCAGGACCTTCCCAGGGCCGCTGAAGGCAACCATCGTTGGCGTGCCGGCGGTGGGCGTCGCGCTGGCTGGAGTCGCGGCGTCGGTCGGCGGCTTCGGCGCTGCAGAACCGTGGCGCTGGCTGGTCATCCCCGCATGCCTCGCCGGGGTGGTCCTGGCCGAGCGCTACCCGGTCAAGATCGGACCCCAGCAGAAGATCAACCTCGGAGCGCTGCCGTGCATCGTGGCAGCCCTCTTGCTGCCGCCGGGCGTCGGTCCCGCCACCGCCGCGCTCAGCGTGGCAATCGGGAATCGCGTGGTCGGCCGCACCTGGCCTGAGGCGGCGCTCAATGCCGGCAACACGCTGGTGGGAGCCTCGATCGTCGCCATCCTCGGTCCGATCGGCCGTGACCTCGGCATCGTGGAAGCCATGCGCGCCGGGGCGGCCGGTCTGGTCTACGTGGCAGTCAACACCAGCGTCGCGGTCCTGCCCGCAGCCCTGAGTACGGGCAGGCCCTACCTGGGACTGCTCAGGCACGCTGTCAAGGACACGTGGCCCGCCTCCCTGACTCTCGCCGCATGCGCGGTTGCGATCGCCTTGCTCGCGGTCAAGGCGCCGGCTGCAGCTCCGCTGCCGCTGATCGTGCTGCCGATGATCTACCGCATGAATCGGGCGATAGAGGCGCAGGCCGCGGCCAACGAGCAGCTCGCCGGCGTGCTGGCCGCCCAGCGCCGTTTCCTCACCGACGTCTCGCACCAGGTGGCGACGCCGCTGGCCACGATCATGACCAACCTTTCCATCCTCCGGCGCTCGAGTCGCGGCGGTCCCGGCGCGGGCGCCGTCGCCGACAGCGTGGCGGAGGCGGAGCGGATGAAGCGCATGCTGGGCAGGCTCCGCTCGCTCGCCCACGCCGATGAGGACGTGCCTCTCCGCCGCGAGCTGGTCGACCTCGCCGAGCTCACGGCCGACGTGGTGCGTGCGTATGCCGCGCAGGCCGCGACCTCAGGAGTCGTTCTCGCCACCGAGGTCAGCGTGCCCGCCCGAGTCAACGCCGACAAGGACCTGCTGCGCGAGGCGGTCGCGAACCTCGTCGACAACGCGGTGCGCGTGAGCCCGCGGGGGGCGCAGGTCACGCTCAGCGTCGACCGGGGCGTCGCCGGTCCGCGTATCGCGGTCGCGGACAGCGGACCGGGCATCGAGGAAGATCGCCTGCCGCGCCTTTTTGAGCGCTTTCAGCGCAGTGACTCCGGCAGCGGCCTGGGCCTCGCGATCGCGCGGCGTGTGGTCGAGCGGCATGGAGGCACCATCCGCGTCAAGACCGAGCCCGGGTCGGGAAGCACCTTCACGATCGAGCTCCCGGACCGGAGCTAGCGGACCAGCCCTACTTCATAGGACTAACTTACGTGCGTGGCTGTGATCGTCTGCCCGCAACCGCAGGCGGCGGAGATCGGCCTTGATGTCATGCGGCGCGGCGGAAATGCAGTCGACGCCGCTGTCACATGTGCGTTCGTGCAGGGTGTAATCGACCCGCAGATGTGCGGCATCGGCGGGTGCGGCGTGATGCTGGTGCATAGCCCGCAATCCGGAGATTCACTGATCGAGTTCTACTCCACCGCCGGGTCTCGCGTTCGCGAGGACCAGTGGGAGCCGATCTTCATCCGCGAGGCCGCGGACCGTTACGGCTACGTGCTCGAAGGATTCGTCAACGACGTTGGGTACCAGTCGGTCGGGGTGCCGGGCACTGTTGCGGGCCTTTACGAGGCGCTGAACCGATTCGGCACCATCTCATGGGAGGAGGCGATCGAGCCCGCGATCCCGATCGCCCGGCACGGATTCCCGGTCAGCGGCTACATGCACGGCTACTGGACGACCGATTACGGCCCCGACGTCGTGCCGAACGCGA
>DASPXA010000023.1:0-67433 GCA_035637495.1 Verrucomicrobiia bacterium | reverse complement strand
CCCTGGCCACCCGCGGGCCCGACTGAACCTCGGCCGCCCTGGCGACGACATATGAGGGAAAACCCAAAATGGTTTTCCCTCATCGCGCGTGCGGCTGCGCCGCAGGCGACGCGGCCCTCATCCCGCGACGCGGAGTAATTGCTCGATCGCAGGCCCGGCGCTCCCATTCCGGTATACCGTTCGGATTTTTTGAGACGTCTTCCACAGACGACGGTCGGAGGCCGTATGGCACGTGTGTTGCGGCCGAGGGAACGTCGGCCGCCCTGGCGACCTCGGAAAAGCCGGTTTTACGCCTACTCGGTACGCTTTCACTCACCCCGTGAACCCCCAGGTCCCCCGCCACGTCGGGATCATCATGGACGGCAACGGCCGCTGGGCCCGCCGCCAGGGCCGGCCGGCCAGCTTTGGTCACCGAGCCGGCGTCCGCGCGATCAAACGCGTGCTCCAGGCTTGCGAGGACTTCGGCGTGCACGCGCTCTCGATCTACGCGTTCTCGACCGAGAACTGGTCTCGCCCAAGGCCGGAGGTCCGTGCCCTGATGCGTCTCTTCCACGAGACGATGCAGCGTGAGATCGACGAGATGCACCGCCGGGGAGTGCGCATCGTGGTCAGCGGCCGCCGCGAAGACCTGTCGCCCCGAATGCGTGAGCGCATCGAAGAGGCGATGGCGCGCACCGCGAACAACACGAACGGCGTCCTCAACGTATGTCTCAATTACGGTGGAAGGGCAGAGATCGTTGATGCGGTCAAGAAGCTGATCGGGGAGGGAGTGCGGCCGCGAGACGTCGACGAGTCGTCCATCTCGGCGCACATGTACCACCCGGACCTCCCTGATCCGGACCTGATCATCCGTACCGCCGGTGAACGGCGCGTGAGCAACTTCCTGCTCTGGCAGGGTGCGTATGCGGAGATGCTCGTCACCGACACGCTGTGGCCCGACTTCGATGCCGACGACCTGAAAGCCGCGCTGGCTGACTATTCGACTCGAGTTCGCAGGTTCGGGGCACGGCCCGAGCGCGAGGTGGCCGCCAGCTGACCACGCACAATCCGCCCCAGAATCCCCTGTTGGCAGGCGGCTGGAAGCCCAGCCCGCTCATGGTCCGCATCCTTAGCGCGTTCGTGATCCTGGGCGCGGTCATCGGCCTCGTGCTCGCGGGGCTCTACGGCGTCTATGTGCTTGTTTTCGTCCTCGGCGGCCTTGCGCTGTACGAGTTCCACCAGCTGTCCGCGCGCATGGGGTCGCGCGCCCCCTCCTGGCTGCTGTACCCCTTGGGCGCATTCTTCGCGTTCAGCGGCACCCTCCTGAAGGAGGTAGACGTCACGCTCGTCCTCGCGCTCGCCCTCGTAGGAGGCCTCGGCGCATTCCTCTTCCTTCCCGGCCAGCGCCAGGGACTGAGTCGGTGGGCGATGGGCATGGCCGGCGCGCTCTACATCGGGATGCCGTTCAACTTCTACCTACTGCTCTACACGTCGAAGCCAAATGGTCTCGTCTGGACACTCTTCACGGTCCTCGCGGTGGTCGCTTGCGACGCCGCGGCCCTGCTGATCGGCAGCCGGATCGGCAGGCATCCCTTCTTCGAGTCGATCAGCTCGCGCAAGACGCTCGAGGGGGCGATCGCGGGGGTGGTCGCCGCAACGGTCGTCATGCTCATCGGCGTGGCCGGCATCATCGGCGTGAGCCCGCTCCATGCCATCGCGATCGGCTTTCTCGTTGGTGTCAGCGCGGAGGTGGGGGACCTGGTCGAGTCACAGATGAAGCGCATCGCCGAGGTCAAGGATTCGTCCCATCTCATCCCGGGCCACGGCGGGGTGCTGGACCGGATCGACTCGATTCTCTTTCCGCCGATCCTCGTTTATTTCTATGTGACGCTCTTCCACCTCCTCTAGATGCGCCCCCTGAACATCGCCGTCCTCGGCGCGACCGGGTCGATCGGCCGGCAGACGCTGGACGTGATCGACCGCAACCCGGGGCGCTTCCGCCTCTTCGGGCTGACGGAAGGCGTGCGCTCGGCCGAGCGCAAGGCGGACTACCTCGTCCACGGCCGAGCAGGGGACCCGGACTTCGACGCCCAGGTCGAAGCGATGGTCACCGATCCGCGCTGCGACCTCGTCGTGGTGGCGATCCCCGGCGCGCGGGCGCTGGCTCCGACCATGTCGGCGCTGCGCGCGGGCAAGGACGTGGCGCTCGCGACCAAAGAGGTGCTCGTCATGGCCGGCTCCCTTGTCATGAAGGCTGCCGGTGAGAAGGGGATCAGGCCGATCGACTCCGAGCACAGCGCCATCTGGCAGTGCCTGTGGGGCGAGGAGCGCCGCAACGTGCGCCGGCTCATCATCACGGCGAGCGGGGGACCGTTCTGGGCGCACCCCGACCTCGACCTCGACCAGGTCACGGTCGAGCAGGCGCTCAATCATCCGCGCTGGTCGATGGGACCCAAGGTCACGGTCGACTCGGCGACGCTGATGAACAAGGGCCTCGAGATCATCGAAGCCCATCACCTTTTCGGCATCCCGCTCGACGCGATCTCCGTCTGCATCCACCCCCAGAGCGTCGTCCATTCGCTGGTGGAGCTCGTCGACGGCTCCCTCAAGGCGCAGCTGGGGCGCCCCGATATGCGGTTGCCCATAGCCGTCGCCCTCGCCTACCCCGACCGGCTGCCCGACGCCGTGCCCCCGACGACAGTCACGGAGCTGAGCGGCCTCGAGTTCCACGACCTCGACGAAAGCCGTTTTCCGAGCGTCCGACTGGCTCGGGAGGCGGCCTCGCGTGGCGGTGGCCACCCGGCCGTGCTGAACGCCGCCAACGAGGAAGCGGTCAACGCCTTCCTGGCCCGGGAGATCCCCTTCAGCGGCATCGTCCGGACGGTGGAGCGAGCTCTCGATGCGTTCCCGGGGTGCGGCGGCAGCCTGGACGAGATCCTCGAGGCAGATCGCTGGGCGAGGGGTTACATCCGGGAAAACTCGGTAGTCTGACGTCCGCATGAACGGCCTCCTGATCGTCCTGGGTGTGGCGCTGATGTTCCTGCTGCTGATCGCGCCCCACGAGGCCGGTCACTTCGCGCTGGCCAAGCTCTTCAAAGTCCGGGTGCTCGAGTTCTCGATCGGAGCGGGGTCTCGCCTCTGGTCGGTGACCCGGGGCGGCACGCTCTACGCCATCCGGGCGATCCCGATCATCGGGTACGTGCGGATGGGCGGCATGGAGTCCGACTTCGACGACCCCAGCGGCTTTCACCGCAAGCCCGCCTGGCAGCGGATCCTCATCCTGGCCGGCGGTCCGGCGGCGAACTTCCTGATGGCGATCCTGCTGGTCACCGGGCTCGAGCTGACCCAACTGAACACCGACCCGGGCAAGGTGCTGAACGTGGTGCAGGGGTCCCCGGCCGCCGCCGCAGGGTTCCAGACCGGGGACAGCATCAAATCGGTCAACGGCAAGGCCCTGACCAATCCGAGGTTGATCCGGCAGGAGGAGGACGCCGCGCCCGGCCAGCCGCTCGTGATCACCGGGGTCCACCCGGACGGGAAGCCGTTCACTGCCACCGTGACGCCCAAATGTGATGCGCAGCTGAAGCAGTGCCAGATCGGTGTGGGGATGCCGCCCCGGCTGATCAGCTGGAGAACCGCGATCAACGACGGGATCTCCTTCCCGTTCGTCGCCATCACCAACATCGTGACCGGGCTCAGCCAGTTGGTGACGGGAGAGGTGCCGGGCGGGCTGCTGGGGCCCAACGGCTTCACGGGTCCGATCGGGATCGCCGACGTCGCAGCACAGTCGGTCTCGCTCGGTCCCGGAACATACATCTTCTTCGTCGCGCTGCTCTCGGTCGCCCTCGGCTTCACGAACCTGCTTCCGTTCCTTGCGCTCGACGGAGGGCGCGTGGCCGTCGTGCTGCTCGAGGTCATGCGCCGCAAGCCGTTCGACCGCGCCGCCGAGCTGAACTTTCAGCGCGTCGGCCTGGCAGCGCTGCTTGCGCTGGCGGCGGTGATCAGCGTCCTGGACATCCAGCGCATCGCCACGGGCCAGTTCCCTGGGCTGCGCTGATGGCGCTGGTCACACGCCGGAAGTCGATCCCGGTCAACGTGGGCGGTGTGGTCATCGGCGGCGCGGCGCCGATCGCCGTTCAGACCATGACCAAGACCGACACACGCGACGTCAAGGCGACGCTGCGCCAGATCCACGAACTGAAGGAGGCGGGGTGCGAGATCGTCCGGCCGGCGGTGCCGGACCGCGAGGCCGCCGAGGCGCTGAAGGAGATCGTCAGGGGATCGCCGTTACCGGTGATCGCGGACATCCACTATGACCACACGCTGGCGCTGCTGGCGATCGAAGCCGGTGTGCACTGCCTGCGCCTGAATCCAGGCAACATCCCCGACCGCGAGAAGGTGGTCAAGGTCGTAAACGCGGCCAAGACGCGCGAGATCCCGTTTCGGATCGGGGTGAACGCGGGGTCGCTGCCGGAAGAGGTGCACAAAAGCCTGCGCGAGCAGCACCACATCGACCGCGACGACCGCGAGCGCACCGCCGACCGCATGGTCGAGGTCGCGCTTGGCCACTGCAAGATCCTCGAGGATCTCGCCTACGGTCCGGGCTACATCAAGGTGTCGCTCAAGGCGACCGACGTGTGGACGAACATCATGGCCAACCGCAAGTTCGCTGCGGCCAGGCCCTATCCGATCCACCTCGGAGTCACCGAGTCAGGTCCCGTCGAGGCTGGAAGCATCCGCAGCGCCGTGGGTCTCGGCATCCTCCTCAGCGAGGGCATCGGCGACACGATCCGGGTGTCGCTCGCCACGTCTGATCCGCGCGAAGAGGTGCGGGTCGCGCACGAGATCCTCAAGACGCTCGCGTTCCGCAACGAGAGCCCCACGCTGATCGCGTGTCCGACCTGCGGCCGCCTCGAGTACGACATGGTGCCGACCGTCAAGGCCGTCGAGGCGTACATCGCCAAGCTCAAGGTTCCGATCACCGTCGCTGTGATGGGGTGCGTGGTCAACGGCCCGGCCGAAGCGCGACACGCCGACATCGGTGTGACCGGTGGGCGCGGCAAGGGCGTGATCTTCAAGAAAGGTACCCTTTACAGGACCGTGCCCCAGGAGGAGCTGCTTCCGGTGCTGCTGGCCGAGATCGACGCGATCGCGGCAGAGCACGCCCCTGCGGCCCCGCTCCCGAGTTAGCCCGGCGCGACCTCGCGCGTCCGGGCGACCTACTCGATCTAATTACTCAGACACGGGAGCAATCGCATGAAACAGGAAACCGAAGAGCAGCAGGACTTCGTGAAAGAAGTCACCAAGATGTCCGACGACTTCGACCGCTGGTACACCGAGGTCGTTCGCAAGGCCGAGCTGGCCGACTGGTCGGGTGTGCGCGGGATGATGGTGGTCCGCCCGTACGGCTGGGCGATGTGGGAGGCGATCATGCGCGCCTTCGACGACATGATCAAGGAGAGCGGGCACGAGAACTGGGCGTTCCCGCTTTTGATTCCACGCGAGTTCCTGATGAAGGAGGCCGAGCACATCGAAGGTTTCGCGCCGGAGGTCGCGTGGGTCACGAAGGCCGGCGGCGGAATGGAAGAGCTCGAAGAGCCTCTCGCGGTGCGCCCTACCTCGGAGACGATCATCGGCGCGCTGATCAAGCGCTACATACAGAGCCACCGCGACCTGCCGAAGCTGACGAACCAGTGGAACAGCGTGGTGCGGTGGGAGATGCGCTCGCGCCTGTTCTTACGCAGCCGCGAGTTCTGGTGGCAGGAAGGCCACACCTTTCACGCGTCGGCGCAAGAAGCGATCGAGGAGGCGGACCTCATCCTCGGCTACTACCGCTCCATTGCGGAGGACTGGCTCGCGGTTCCCGTGCTGAGCGGCCGGAAGTCTCCCGCCGAGACGTTCCCTGGTGCCGTCCACACCCTGACCGTCGAAGGGCTTATGCGCGATCGCCTGGCGCTGCAGATGGGGACGTCGCACTACTTCGGCCAGAACTTCGCCCGCGCTTACGACATCTCGTTCTCGAACAAGGAGAACGAGCGCGAGCTGTGCCACTCGACCTCATGGGGCATCAGCACGCGCCTCGTCGGAGCGCTCGTGATGGCGCACGGCGACGACTCGGGGCTGATCGTTCCGCCCAAGGTCGCGCCAATCCAGGTCATCGTCGTGCCGATCTTCCGCGACGACGAGGGACGCGCGAAGGTCGACCGCTTCATCAACTCGTGGGCGCCCGAGCTGAAGGCCGCCGGCATCCGTCATCGTGTGGACTGGCGCGACGAGCGGCCGGGCGACAAGTACGCGCACTGGGAGCTGAAAGGTGTGCCGCTGCGCCTGAATGTTGGCGGGCGAGATGCGGACGCCGGCCAGGTCGAGATTGTCGATCGGCTTGCGCGCGGGCGCACGAGCGTCCCGGTGGCGGGCATCGCGAAGCGATTGGGAGACGAGCTGAACGCCTTCCAGGCCAAGCTCTTCGAGCGTGCCCAGAGATTCCAGCGCGACAACACGTTCGAGCTCCGGACCCTGGACGAGGTGGTCGCCCACTTCCGCGATCGCGCCGGATTCGTGTGGGCCGAGTGGTGCGGCGAAGCCGATGAGGAGGCGCGCATCAAGGCAGAGGCGGGAGGCGTGACGATCCGCACGATCGATGAGGACACGAAGCCTTCAGGCAGGTGCCTGGTCTGCGGCAAGCCGGCGAAATATCGAGTGTCGCTCGCGAAGGCCTACTGACACTCTTGTAATTCCTGGCCGGAGCGCGACTTCGCGCTTCGATTTACGCCAATTTACGGATTCTCCGGCGATCGTGGCTGGCAGTCCTGGCATATTCGCCGGCCGTGGCGGGGATGGACCAGGCCACACTTGCGATGCACGTCCGTCCGGAGCACGCGTCCGGCGGTCCGTCCCTCGGAGTGTGGGCTCTGTGGATGTTTCGGGCATTGCTGGTCGTGCCTTTCGTGCTCATGGGGCCGGAGATCGTGGCGGTGCTCGCAGGCCGGACGGACGCCGTTGCCAACATCTCGTCGTCGACTGCAGATGTGCTGGGGACGTCGACTTTCTTGATCTTTGCCTTGATGCTGGCGGTCACGCCTGTGCAGACGGTGACGGGATGGCGCTGGCACGTGGTTCTGCGTCGTGACTATGGGATCGCAATGTTCGCAGTCGCCTCGCTGGACCTGACGCTGGCCGCTACCACCACCGAGGACACATTTCTAGGCGGCTTGCTCAGCCATGTCGGGGGTCACACATTCCTGCTCGCTGGAACGATCTCCACGCTTCTCCTGGTGCCTCTCGTCATCACTGCCAACCGTCGTGCCCAGCGCTGGCTGGGCAGGCATTGGAAGTGGATTCAGGGTCTCACTTATGTCGTCTGGGGGACTGTTCTCATCCACCTCTATCTATTGTTCGATCTCACCGGGTTCTTTCTGGACGCCATCCTTCTCAGTGTTCCGCTCGTGATGCTGCGCCTGCCCCTCGTGCGCCGCTGGTGGTCGTCCTCGAGGCGTCATCGAACGCGTCGCGCGGCTCGGGCCGTGGCGGCTGTCCTGCTGATCACCGTGTTTCTGGCCGGCTTTGCGCCATTTGTTCAGGAGCTTGCGGTCAAGGGCGCGACCGCATTTGCACAGCAGCCGATCGATGACTGAACGACGTTCCGTCCATAAAGCGCTTCGCCGCCTTCGCGCGCGGCGAATCATGGAGCTGCTCACGGTCGTGTGCGTGTTGATGGCGGCCGCTCCCGCCGCTCAGCAACTAGCGACGCGAGGCTGGCCGGCGTTCATCACGAGGCCGCCGGGTGTAGGGGCGACGCTGAGTCACAAGCCAGGCGGTGGCGAGGTCGCGGTCGTGCCTCTGCCTTCAAGGTTCACGCCGGAGCCGGACTCTGGGGACAACCCGGCGGCTTCCACACCTGCGCCTCAGCCGGAGGGTCCGAGCGCCGCCCCGCCGGCGACGCCGCCGGTGGTGATCCCTGCCCGCCGCACGAAGGTCACGGTGACGAAGACGTCATATTTCAGCAGGACGACGGCAACGACTCCACGATTCTCAGATCCGAGCCGCTGCGCGCACCAAACGACGACGTTTCGCCGCTTCTAGAGCCTACGCGACCGGGTTCTCGAACGCGCCGATCGCCGGCGCGTCAGGGTGAAGAGACTTCTGGGTGATGAGCTTGAGCGTTCCGTCGGCAACGGCGTCCAGCACGGCCTCGGCAACGTCCGGGTGGAAGTGCGTTCCCGCGCCCGCCCGCACCTGCTCGACTGCGACCTGGAGTGGCATCCCCTTTCGATAAGGCCGGTCTGACGTCATGGCGTCGATCGCATCCGCGGCGCTGACGATCCAGGCGCAGATCGGCACGTCATCGCCTTTCTTGTGGTCGGGGTAGCCCTTGCCGTCATACCGCTCGTGGTGCGAACGCACGATCACCAGCTCGTCGGTGAGCATCCGAAGCCGGCTGAGGATGTTGAACCCGGTCACGGGGTGGCTCTTCATCTGCTCGAACTCCGCCTCGGTGAGCTTGCCGGTCTTCTGGATCACGGCGTCGGGGACGCCGATCTTGCCGATGTCGTGCAGGCGCCCCCCTCGCTCCAGCCGTACCCACGCGGCCTGATCGTCGGGGGAGTAGTGCATCTGGCGCGCGATGATCAACGCGTACTGGGTGACACGCTCCGAGTGGCCCGCGGTGTAAGGGTCTTTCGCGTCGACCGTGGTGGCGAATGCCTCGAGCGATTGGAGGATGACCTCCTCGCGGTCCTTGAAGAGTCGTGCATTGTCGATTGCCACTGCAGCCTGAGCCGCCAGCTCGGTCACCAGGTTGCGGTGGTCTGCAGTGAACGCGTGTCCGACCTGGTAGTTGGCCAGGAACACGACGCCGAAGGGCTTCCCGCGCAGCGTGATCGGCACGCACAGCACCGCACGCGGGTTGAGCGGGCTGTCGGCTTTCGATTCGTGGTCCATGGCCTCCATCACCGGCTCGTCCGTGTCTATGACGCGCTGGCAGATGTCGCCGCCGAGCCCGAGGGCAAGCTTTTCGGCAGTGGCGTGGTCGGTGCCGAAACCGCCCTTGAGGACCAACCGTCCCTCGTCCTCGAGGGCGAGGCAGCCGATCTGCGCAGATGACGCCTTCGCCGCGCCCGCCAGTACCTGCTGCAGGACCTGGTTGAGGTCGAGGGTCGAGGTGGCGGCCTGGAGCGCCTCCTGCAGGTTGCGCAGCTCCCAGATGCTGCGCTCGTTCTTCTCGTACAGCTCGGCGTTACGCACCGCGACGACGCCCTGGTTGCCCAGGGTGGCGAGGACCCTCTGGTCGTCGGCGGTCCACTCGCGCTTCTTGTTGTCGAAGACGGACAGGGTCCCCCAGAGCCGGCCTTCTTCAAGCATCGGCGTGCAGATGCCGGCCTGCAGCGATCGCGCGCCGACGTCGGGCGACAGCGCGAGGTCGGGGCTGGCGCTCAGGTCCGCCACTGCGGTCGCGCGCTGGCTGAGCATGGTGGCGCCGATGATCCCCTGTCCGTTGTGGAACTCCCGGCCGTCCACGTCGGATGGAAATCCAACCGACATGATCACCGCCTGCTCCCCGTCCTCGGTCGTGCGCGTCAGGAGCGCGGCCGCGGCGACGGTCACGCGCACCGCAGTCTCCAGCGTCTTCTGCTCGAGCACCTTCGAGCCCTGCGTGACGGTGGTGAGAGCCTGAGAGATCTCGCCCAGCGCGTCGAGTGCGGTGTCGAGCCGCGACGCCTGGCCGGTCACGACCTGCAGGATCCTGGAGTTCTCGACCGCGACCCCCGCCATCGATCCGAGGTCGTCGAGCGCGCTCACATCCTGCTGGCTGAATCCCGACGATCCACGCCTTCCCAGGCACAGGGCTCCGATGACGCCGCTCTTGCTTCGGATCGGTGCGAGGGCTTCGTTCACCGTGCCGCCCAAGCGCTCCGGCTGCAGCCCGCTGTAGATGCCCTCATCCTCGGTGATGAGGTTTCGCAGCGTCGTCTGGCCCTCGCGAACCCTGCCGAGCACGCCGTCGATGGGCTCGGAGCTGGTCGACCCGTTCAGGACGACGTACGTGTCGTCCGGCTGAAACAGGATCGCCCGCCCGGTCTCGTACTTGATGATCTCGACACCACGACCGAGCACGAGGTCGAGCACCTCGTTCATCGGCTTGCCGGAGGCTTCTTTCACCAGCTCGTTCATCAGCGAATAGCGCGCGGACCCCTGGCGAGTGAGGGCGACGAGGTGCGCGCTCGTGAGGCGTGTTCCAGCCCGCACGGCGAGCGTGGTCGCGAGCCGCCGGTCGTCTTCTGTGAACTGTGAGCCCTTGCGACCGAGCAGGATGAAGCCGCCGACCTCGTCACCGATCGGCACCGGCACCGCGATGAGGCTCTGCAGGTGGAAGTCGTCCGGGACGTAACTGATCAGCTCGACTAGCCCGTTCTCATCTTTCGCCGTGAACGTGGTTCGAGACTCGATCGCGGACAGCAAAGGGCCCGAGCCACCGTGCGGCCGGTTGATCGCCTGGGGCCGGAGGCGCTCGAGTCCGACCCCAGGCGGCTGGGGCACGAACCTCCTGCCGTCGGCCGAAGCCAGGTAGGTGCACGCGAAGTCCACGACGACCTCTGTGGCCAGCGTCGAGGTGATCACCGCCATGTCGTCGGGAGGCGAGCCATCCACGTCCGTGGTGGCGGCGAGGAACGCGCGGTGCTTCTCACCGAGCCGGGTGTTCAGGGCGTCCATCTCTTTTTGCTGCCGGCTCATCGCGTCGGTGAAGGTGCGGTAGGCGATCCCGCCGGCCAGGCCTCCAAGCAGCAACGCGATAAGGCCGGCGAGCTGAAGCGCCAGGTCGCCTTGCTGCGGATTGGTCGGGGCAAGGAGCAGTATCAGCACGAGAGAGGCGGCCGCGGCAGGGGCGGCAAACCTCCACCGCCGGTAGATCGACCCTCCGGCCACGGCGGCCAGCCCGGCGACGCTCGCAAGCAGCATCGCCCCAGTCTCCCGGCCGGTTGCGTTGAGGGTAGCGCCGGCCAGGATCAGTACCGCCGCCCCCGCCGACCCGCCGATTCTCAGGGCCCAGGTCGCCCGTGACGAGTTCATTTCGCGGCGAGAAGTCTAGGTTCGGGCTCGGCAGGGGAAGCTACATATCGAACTTAAACTTCATGCCAGGCACAAATTGACGGTTTCCGAGCTTCTGAGGATCGCCGACCACCTCGACCCGAACGGCCAGACGATGGTCCGAAGGGCGTACGAGCGGGCGGCGAGCGCCCACAACGGGCAGCATCGGCTTTCGGGCGAGGACTATGTGAACCACCCGCTGGAGGTGGCGGCCATCCTGGCCGACCTGGAGCTCGACGCCGAGACGATCGCCGCCGCCCTTCTCCACGACACGGTCGAGGACACGAACCTGACCGCCGAGGAGGTCAAACGCGAGTTCGGCGCGGAAGTGGCCCGGCTGGTGGACGGCGTCACCAAGCTGGGCCGCATCTCCCTGAGGACAGACCAGCAGCAGCAGGCGGAGAACATCCGCAAGATGATGGTCGCGATGGCGGAGGACCTTAGGGTCGTCCTCATCAAGCTGGCCGACAGGCTCCACAACATGCGGACGCTGGAGCCGCTGACCGAGGCCAAGCGCAAGAAGATCTCCCGCGAGACGCTCGACATCTACGCGCCGCTGGCCCACCGGCTCGGGATCGGCCAGATCAGGTGGGAGCTCGAAGACCTGGCGTTCCGCAACCTCGAACCGCTGGCCTACGACGACGTCGTAAAACGGATCGCGCGTCAGCGCCACGAGCGCGAGGGGCTGGTCTCGGACCTGCGTGAGATCCTCGCCCGTGAGCTCGAGAAACTGGGGATCCAGGCCGACATCACGGGCCGCCCGAAGCACATCTACTCCGTGTGGCAGAAGATGACTCGAGAAGACAAGGAGTTCTCGGAGATCTACGACCTGTCCGCCATCCGCGTCCAGGTCGACAGCGTGCGCGACTGCTACGGGGTGCTGGGGGTCGTCCACTCGTTGTGGAAACCGATGCCGGGCCGGTTCAAGGACTACGTCGCGATGCCCAAGTCCAACGGCTACCAGTCGCTGCACACGACAGTGATCACGCACACGGGCGAGCCCATCGAGATCCAGATCCGCACCCATGAGATGCACCGCGTGGCCGAATTCGGCGTCGCGGCGCACTGGACATATAAGGAGGGCGGCAGGGACGCGAGCTTCGACCAGAAGCTCTCGTGGCTCCGGAGCCTGCTCGAATGGCAGAACGAGGTGGGGGACGCCGAGTCGTTCCTCAACACGGTCAAGGTCGACCTGTTCCAGGACGAGGTCTACGTCTTCACGCCGCGCGGCGACGTGATCAATCTGCCCACCGGCTCGACGCCCGTCGACTTCGCCTACCGCATCCACACCGAGGTCGGGCACCGCTGCATCGGCGCCAAGGTGAACGGCCGCATGGTGCCCCTGGAGTACGCCCTGCAGAATGGCGAGATCGTCGAGATCCTCACCTCCAAGGGTCCGCACGGGCCGAGCCGCGACTGGCTCAACTTCGTCAAGAGCGCATCCGCGAAGGAGAGGATCCGAAAGTGGTTCAAGACCCAGCGCCGCGACGAGAACGTGGCCAAAGGTCGCGACCTTCTCGACAAAGAGCTGCATCGCATGCACCGCGTGAACCTGGCCGACCTGGCCGAGCCGAAGCTGAACGAGATCGCCGGCCTCTACAAGTTCGGGACGGTCGACGACTTCATGGCCGCGATCGGTTACGGCGACCTGTCGCCGCATGCGGTCGTCATGCGAATGGCATTGGACGCGCCGAGCGGCGACTTGCGCACGATTCCGCTGATTCCGCAGGTCCATCCGTCACCACGCGTGCTGGTGCGTGGCGAGAAAGGGATCCTGACCACGACCGCGACCTGCTGCCAGCCTGTGCCGGGAGACGCCATCGTCGGCTACACCACACGTGGCAGGGGCGTCACGGTCCATCGGGCGGACTGCATCAACGCCGTGAACGCTCAAGACACGGCACGCGTGGTGCAGGTCGACTGGGAAACTGACGCCACGCACCTGTATCCGGTCGCGATCAAGATCGAGGCGTGGGACCGCCAGGGTCTCATGCGCGACATCGCGACCGTCGTCGCCGAGAACCGGGTCAACATGTCGGCGCTCGAGGTGCACGTCTACGACGACAAGACCGCGGTCGTCTCGGCCACGGTGGAGATCGATTCGCTGGCGCAGCTGTCCCGCCTGATGGAGAAGCTGGAGGGCGTCAAAGACGTGCACACGGTGGCGCGAGAAGCGTCGTGAAGCGCGGCTCGGCTGACGTCTATCTCGACACGCCTGCCGAGACGGCCTGGAATGCGCTTGTCTCGACGGACCGACGAGAGTGGTACTTCCGGCTGACCGCGGAAGGCGACTTCGACACCGGCAGGACGGTCCGTTGGCTCGACGTCCGCGGGGAGCCTGCCGAGGAGTCAGAAATCATCGAGAGCTCAGCCCCGTCACGGCTGACGATGCGCACCCATTTCCTCTTCGCGCCGGCTTTCGCCGAGCAGCCGGCGCACACAGTCGCGTGGGAGCTCACGCCTGATGGTGCCGGCTGCCGCGTGCGCATGTCGTGGGAGGCGGGGGAGATCACTGGAGGACTGCTCGCCTCGGAGGCTCAGAACATCCTGGACGGCCTGCGGCTCGAGCACGACCCGACGGCGCAGGCGGAGCTGGCGCGGCTGCCGCAGATCGGTGAGATCGAGATCCGAGACGTGACGCCGGATCGCGTGAGCGATTACCAGGAGTTCTTTGACAAATACGCCTTTCGCGACTACCCCGCGTGGCGGTCGTGCTACTGCATGGAGACCCACCGCACGCAGAACGACGAGGAATGGGCGGTCCGCACTGCAGACGACAACCGCCGGGACATGAGCAAGAAGATCTCCCGCGGCGATGTGACGGCCCTGCTCGCGTTCGTCGACGGCAAGCCGGTCGGCTGGTGCAACTACGGTGAGACCACCAGGCTCGCAGGCCTGATGCACCGTTTCGAGCTCAAGCCCGAGGAGTACCCGGGTGTGGGGTCGGTTGCGTGTTTTGTCATCTCGGCGCCCTATCGCCGCCACGGCGTGGCCAGGCGGTTGCTCGACACAGCCCTCGACCGGCTTCGCGAGCGCGAGGTCAAGGTCGTCGAGGCCTATCCCGTCAAGAACACGAAGTCGCCGCAATCGAACTATCGCGGCCCGCTCAGCATGTACCTGGCCGCCGGTTTCGAGCCCCATCGCGAGGCGGGGCCGTTCCAGGTCGTCCGCAAAACCTTGTGACGCTCCGGGTCGAGGTCACGGCCGACCGCCGGTTCGGCACCAACTCCTATCTGGTCGAAGACGAGGCGACGCATGATGCGGTCGTGATCGACTCGAACCTCGAACCGGACCTGGTCATCGAGGCGGCAAGGCGGGGCGGGGCCAGCGTCCGCGCGATCCTCCTCACGCACACAGACCTCGACCACATCGCCGGCCTGCACGAGTTGCGGGAGGCGTTCGGTCCGATTCCGGTCGCGGTGCACCCGGCGGAGCGGGATGTCATCGCCGAAGGCCGGCCGCTGCGGCGGGAATTCGGACCCCTCTCCACCCAGGTCGATGGCGTCGACGTGCTGGTCGAGGGCGAGCCCTACCGCGCCGGATCGCTCGAGTTCGAGGTCCTGCACACGCCGGGTCACAGTCCGGGCGGAGTCACGTTGAAGATCGACGGCCTGCTGTTCACCGGCGACGCGCTCTTCGCAGGTTCCATCGGCCGCTCGGACTTCGCGAACTCAGACGGACGCGCGCTCATCGAGGGGATCAAGGGCAAGCTCCTGACGCAGCCGGACGACGCGATCGTCTACAGCGGTCACGGTCCCGCCACGACGATCCGTCGAGAGAAGCTTATGAATCCGTTCCTAGTGTCCTAGCGTCAGGACGACGATCAGGGCCGGTCCGAGCAGGATCAGCCAAAGAGTCGGGAAGACGCAGCCGACGGTTGGGAGCAGGATCTTCAGCGAGGCGCGGGCCGCCTCGGTGCGGACCTTCAGCCGGCGCTTGACGCGCATCTGCGCCGCGTGGGCCGCGATCGTCCGGGCGATCGGTACGCCCGTCCGCTCCGCGTACAGGATCCCGCGAACCAGGGAGGTGAAGTCGTCGATGCCGGTCGCCTCGGCCATCTCTTCGAACGCGTCCGCGCGCGGCCGCCCAAGCTGGATCTCGCGCAATGCCCGTGCGACAAGCAGCGTGAGTGAATCGTCCTGGTGTCGCACCAGCTGCTCCAGCGCGCGGTCGAGACCGAGGCCGGCCTCCATGCTGATGGCCACGACGTCGAGCGCGTTCGGCAGCGACGCCTCGAGCTCGGCGCGGCGATCGCGGACAAGCTGGTCGAGCCACAGCACGGGCAGGTAAAACCCCAGCCCCACGCCGAGCAGCAGCCCGATTCCAGTGGCGAAAGGGGTGCCGACGAACAGGCCGACCGCGGTGCCGATCGCGCCAAAACCCGCGGCCGCCGCGATGCGGAGGGTCTGCACGCCGGCCGGGTCCAGGTTCAGCGGGTTGCCGACGAAATCCAGCTGGCGTCTGAAATTCGCCGCCTGCGCCTCGGGCGTCATGCGCGTCATCTGGCGCTCCATCCAGTGGCGCATCGGTCCCAGCAAACGCTCCAGGAACGGCCTCTCGAGCTGCAGAGCCACCGCGCTCTGGCCGAGTCCGACCTCCTGTCTCGCCAGTCGCTCCCGGGCGAGGGTCGCGGCATCGACCGCGCGCGAGGCGATGATCCCGACGGTCAAGAGGTAGGCGCCGGCCGCGGCCGCGATGCCGACGATGACAGGCAGGTAGCTCATGTGATCGCCGTCAGGCGGCGGATGATCAGGTTGCCGACGAAAAGAAGCAGGCCGGCGAACGCGAGCATGACCCAGCCGAGCGGATTGACGAGCATCGGCCGGAAGTAGTCCTGCACGACGAAGTAGAGGAGCAGGGCCGCGGCGATCGGCAGCAACGTGATGATCAGCGCCGTCGCGCGAGACTGGGCGGTCGCGGCAAGGATCTCCGCGCGCATCTCCTCCCGCTGTCGCATCGTGTCCGCAAGCGTGGTGAGGATTGCCGGCAGGTCGCCGCCGACCGAACGCTGGATCGTGATCACCATCACCATCAGGCGCAGGTCGGCGCTGCCGATTCGCTTGACCATGTTGTTCAACGCGCTGTCGACCGACGCGCCCAGCTCGATCTCCCGGCGGGCGAGCGCGAACTCGTCCGACACGGGCGCCGCGGCGTTGTCTGTCACCGCGGTGAGCGACTGCGCGACCGACTGGCCGGCTTTCATCGAGTTGGCGATCAGCTCCATCGCGCGTGGCAAGCCCGCGTCGAACAGGCGCAGGCGGCGCCCGCGCCGGTTGCGCAGGTAGAGCGACGGCAGGACGTAGCCGATCACCGCGAGGACCAGGAACTCCGCGCCGATGCCGAAGCGCAGCAGGCCGATGATGCCGAACAGGACGGCAATGGCCAGCTGGATCAGCCGGAACTCGTAAGGCCGCAGCTCGATGTCGGCGCTGACGAGGTCGCGCTGGAGCCTGCTTGTCCGTTGCTCGGACGCGATCCAGGAGGGAGTCCCCGTGGACTCGAATCGCCGCCTGAGCTGCTCCCGGACGTCAGCGAGGGTCCGATACGAAGCCCGAACCTGTTCCTCAGACCCTGCCGGCTGCTGCGCCCGGACGGTGCCGTAGACGACGAGGCCGACTCCGATGGCGGCGGCCGCGGCGACCAGGATGATCGCAGTGCCCATGACTCAGTGAGTGGTGAAGTGCCAGCGGCCGTCGATGTCTTTGGGTCCGACCCCGGCCGCCGCCGAGACGTTCTGGCACTTGCTGTCGGGTCCGGTCGGCAGGCTCTGGTAGTCGGTGTAGGACTCGAGCTCGTACTTCATCTGCGCGTTGTTGAGCATCCAGAACAGGTACTCGGAGTCGCACGCGGTCATCAGGACCGTGAGGCTGCTCGTCACCACGCCGGCGGTGGAGGTGCTGTTGGCCGGCCCTACGCGGAGCACGTCGACGTCGCGGAACACGGTCAGCACTACCGACCTGGACGGGCTCTGGCCGAACACCGAGGTGTTGACCGTCGCGAGCATCGTGATCCTGTCTCCGACCTGGACATAGCCTCCGACGCCGACCTGCTCGCTGGTCGGCACGGTGACCGCCACCCAGCCCTTGGGGATCGGCAGGTACGCGACGTCACTGCTGCTGAGCAGGTCGCCCGAGGGAGCCACCAGGTTGGCGGTGACAGGCATCCCGGCCGGTATGTCAACCCGCGAGCCCTTGCCGGCGACGTCCTTGATCGTCGAGAAAACCTGGGGTGGCGGCTGGTTGACGTTGCTGAGGGTCAGGTCCGACGCCTGGATGACGGTCCGGGCCTTGATGTCGTGGCTGGCCACCACGACCTTGGTTCCGGTCGTGCTGCCCTGGATCAGAGGCAGGCTGGCGATGCCGGCGGCGGTGGCGAACGCGAGGAAGGCCAGGACCGCTCCGACGATGATGTAGAGACGTCCACGGCGGGGGCGCGCCAGGGCCGAGGTGGCTATTGACACTTAATTTGGGCGCAAAGCTTCACAAAATGGACGCCTCAGCGCAACTCATTCCACAAGAAGAGCCTCGACAAGGGCCGTATTGACCCCGTAGTCGCTCCCGACGGCGGTGCCTGCGCCGGCGGCCGCTGAGACCGAGAGGGTGCCGCAGGAGAGCGAGCCGTAGATGGCGCTGGTCCCGTTGACCGTGTCCGTGCACGTCCCCGGCCAGTAGATCGAGCCGAGGAGCCAGTGCCCGGCCACGGCCCCCTTGATCGCGATCTGGCCGGCACTGCTCGACGGGGCCCAGATGAGCAGGTTCCAGCAGGCCCGGTCACCGACCGGGCACCAGGCCGAGCCCGCACAGCTGGAGTCCGCCGCCGGCGCCTGGGAGCACGGGGCGGCAAACCACGTATATCCGCCTCCCGCGGAGTCGGCGGCGGAATTGGGCGGGCAGGCCGAGACGGAGCATGGCGTCGATCCGAACTGGCAGGTGGCGGCAGAGCAGGAGGCGCCGCCCCCGGCGGCGCAGGTGCCGGTCGAGAAGCCGGCCTGGTTGACGAACTCGATGGTGACGTCGCGGGCGAGAAGCTCGCCTCCGTTCAAGCAGATGCCGCCGGCGCCCGCAAAACCCGAACCGTTGAAGTAGTAGAAGCCAGGATCGAGCACGGCCCCGCTGCCGGCACCCGCAGGCTTGAAGGAAGCGATCGCGTTGGCCCAGAGCGACGCCGTGCCCGTCGTCAGCGTCTCCGAGGCGATCCCGACAGGCAGGTCGCGACGGTACTCGGAGCCGTAGCCGTTCGCGATGTCGGTGACGGCGCCCGTCCACCCGGCGCCACGGGTGAACGTCTGGCCTGGCAGGTTCTGAAAACCATCGACCGTGATGACGAGCTCTCCGGTCTGGGTCATCGCACCGCTGGTCGCGATCACGGTAGTGGTCGTCGGCACCGGCACGGTCGAGGCTCCCGACTGGTCCAGGGGCGAGGCGGTGGCGACGCCGAGCCACTCGCTCACCTGCGCGTTCCCGTTGATGGTCGCCGGGTTCATGGTGAAGGTCACGCTGCTGATCCCGCCCGGGTTGTTCGGGTAGTACCAGATCTCACTGCGGCCCTCGCCCGCCTGGTTGGCCTCTGCGGCCGAGATCCAGCCGGCCGTGGCGGCAAATTTGTTCGGCGTCGTCTCCGCGGACACGGTCGCGACGAGGAATGTGCCGGCCTGGCTGGCGGCCGGCAGGGTGGCGGTTACGAAGTGGCGCTGACGGGCGCTTTCCGGTCCCATCTGGCGGTTGGAGATCCCGCCTGCCACGCTGCTCAGGTCCAGGTAGCCGTAGCAGCTCGGCTTGAAATGGTAGAAGCCGCTGGCGTCGGCGCTCGCCGGCGAAGGGCCCAGCCCGGTGCCCACCACGACGCCACCGGCGGTGATGTTCGGGTAGACGCCGGACGAGGTGCAGGCCGAGCCTAGAGCGCCTCCGGCGCTGTTGCGCAGCGTCGCGATCGCCGAAGCGTCCGTGTTGGGTTCCGGCGGAAGCCTCGTCGAGACGGGCGGGACGGGCTGGGGGCCGGCGCCGGCGGAGCACGGGTTAGGGTTGATCGCCGCACCGCCCACGGAGAGAAATGCGCTTGTGCCCGTGGTGCCACAGGTCATCGCGTTGTGGCCGGACAGCTCGTAGCCGTCGGCGCACACCGCGTTGGTCGATCCCGCGTTCGCGCCGCCGACGCAGATCCCTCCGCCGCCGACCCACGTCTGGCCGTTGGCGTAAACCGCCACGTTGCCCAGGTCGGAGTAGGTGCTCGAGGTCGCGTCGAACCGCGTGTGCGCGTACACCGCGCAGCCTCCGCTGAGCGAGATCGCGTTCTGGGTCGCGATGCTGCCCGCCACGTTGAACTGACCGCCAGTGCACGCGAGAGACGTCGCCGAGATCGCAGCGACGTCGCCATTGAGCTGCTGCGCGACCGCGCGCCGGATGACATTGGTGTTCGACGCGCCCATGTAGTTGCCGAATGAGATGGGCAACGACAGCGTGAGGGTAACCTCGACCTGCTGCTGATGCGCGCGGTACGGGTAACGGTAGGTGGCGCTCAGGCCGGTCGCAAAAGTGTCGGTGCCGGCGTAGCCGCCGGCGCACGAGCCGGCGCCGATGGACAGCGTTCCGGATCGCGTTCTCTGCGTGGCAAGGAACGTGTCGGCCTCCGTGATCACGGTGTTTGCCGAACCGGCCGAGCACCCGACGCCGATCTTCATCGCGGCATCCAGCGCCACCTGGTCGGCGAGCTGCTGGAGCTGGTTGCGCTGCCACTCCACCGAACCCGTAAGCAGGATCAGCGCGGCCGAGCCGATGAGCGCGACCAGCCACACCGCCACGATCACGAGCACCTGGCCCGACTGCTTCTGCGTGCCTCGCATCAGAACTCCATCCGCTCCACCGACTGCGAGTCGAAGGTGATGGTGCTTGGGATGCCGAGGAACGTGTTGAGGACGGGCTTCCACTGCAGCTTGAGGTCGACCACGACGAGCTGATGCCCCGAGGTGCGAACCGCTGCGCCACTCGCGCCCGCGCATGTTGGACACGACCAGCGGGGATTCGGATTGCCGCCCGTCGCGTCGAGCTCGTAGACGAAGACGTAGACGGTGCTCGGGTTGATGGAACCGTTCAGAGTGATCGTCCCCGGGAGCAGCGGGTTCGCGTTCGCCGTGTAAGTCCCGTAAGACGGCGGGCTGCTGATCGCGGTCGAATCCTGATACACGACCGACATGCCGAGCGGATCCAGCTGGTGCGCGCCGTCGGTCAGCGCTTTGAGCGAGCACGGAGTTGCGAGCGTGGTGCACGTCGGAGGCAGCGTGTTCGAGCCGCTGTAGTACTCCAGCACCGCCTGCCGCGCCATATCGCGCGATGCGCCCTGCAGCATCGTGTAGATGAGGAGGCCTCGACCGAGGTCGACGGTGGCCCCGATCAGGAGCAGCACCAAAGGCGCGATCAGCGCGAACTCGACGAGGGCTTGCCCCCGGTTTCTGCTCACCAGGATGTGGTGGCTCGGCTCGACCCCGTGATCGTTATGCCACCGCCGAGGATGTTGAGGTCGCTGAACCCGTAGTAGACGTAGACGTCGACCTCCGACTGATAGAGCGTTGAGACAGAGCCTGTGCAGTCGACGCTCGTACCACAGTAGACGGCGACGACCGCCTGTCCCGCCACGGGCTTTGTGTAGTCCGTGCCGGCGGCGAACGGCGGAGCGTGGTTGACCTGCGTCGGGCAGCTGATGTTGGAGGTCGTCGACGCGAGGTCGGAGGTGATCAGGCTGCACATCGCCGTCAGTCCTGGGCCGTTGGTGGTCGAGGTCTTGCCTGCTACATACCTGGCGGCGTCGCGCGCCGCGTCCGAGGTCGCGACCCCGAACGCATAGCCGCGGCCCATCTCGAGCACACCCGCGACGAGGATGACGAGCACCGGCAATGAGATGGCGAGCTCGACCAGAGCCTGTCCTCTCCGGGAGCGCCGACACCGTCGCTCATGCATCGAGCTTGAGGCTGGCCAGGATCACCCTCGCGATGTCGGTCGCGCCGCGCGAGACCATCGACGACGGATCATGCTGCAGGACGAGTCCACCGGCGAGCGTCGAGTCCTCCGGACGAGAGTCGTCAAAACCGACGATGACCGCCATCTTGCGGCCGAGGATCGACTCCACCGCCGCGCGGTCGAGAGGGGGGTGGGGCGACCGCTGGTTGAGCACCAGCTCCATCCGGTTGTCGGGCACGTTCATGATGTCGCGGAAGATCGCCAGCGAGCGCCTCGCATCCGTCATCGCGGCGATCTCCGGCGGAACCACGATCACCAGGCACTCGGCGCGCTCGATCACCGCCAGCGCCGCTTCGGCAAGCGACGTGCCGACGTCGACGACGATCAGCTTCTGCCAGGCCACCACCGCATCGAGAACGCGTCCGACGCGCTCGCCGGTCAGCGTGTCGACCTCTTCGGGCCTGAGGGTGCCGGGCAGGACGCCGATACCCGCCTTGTGGTTCACGATGTTTCCGCGCAGGACGGTCTCGAAATCGGCCTGCGCGGCCCTGGTCGCGCTGGCGATCGAACCCGTCGCGATGAGGTCGGCGAACAGCGCGGCGTGGCCGAACGGCGCCGCCAGGTCGACCAAGAGGACCTGTCTCGGGTACTTCCGCGCGAGGGCGGCCGCGGCGTTGATCGACAGGGTTGTGGTTCCGGCCCCGCCCTTGGCCGAGAAAAAGGCCACGATTGGCGCAGCGGTCCGGGATGAGGTCTGCGCGGCAATCGCCGCCGCGGCGGAGAGCTCCTGCTCCCAGAGCTTGTCCAGCGTGAGCGCGACCTTCTCCACCTCGGAGCCGAGACCCTCCAGGAGCCCGTCCCTGTCGAGCGTGAGCAGCACCGCGTCGGTGAGCCCGTAGATGCTGGTCGTGTAGCGGTCGCCTGTGCGGGGGGCGGGGAGGATGACCAGGTGGCCCGGCGCCGGCCGCCGGGTGATCAGCGCCTTGCCCTTCGAGTCCGTGATCGACTCCTCGACCTGGCCCGACGCCAGGAAGACGACGACATCGCCACCGGAGCCTCCGATCCGAAGGGTGTCCCTGGCCGCCAGGCCCACCGCCCGCATGCGCCTGGCGACGCCTCGCAAAACGCCGTCGTTCAGCTCCGAGAAAACGGGCGAGATCTCCAGGATCCGCATCCGCATCTGAACTGCGGACGGCGCCTGGTCTCCGGCGGGTGCGCGGCCGCTAGCGCCCACCTGGCGTGGCTCTTCCTCCCGCGCCCGCTGTAAGGTTTCAGGAACCTCACGGGCGTTCAAAACGCGGATACTGTAGCAACCGCCCCCCAGATGGACCCTTCGCTTCGCAGCAATGGCTCTAGTACAAAGCCCCCAATCCCGGCCTCAACTCGGCCGGGCAACCGCTCTCGGTTGGCGGGGCGTGTTGACCGGGTCCTTAACACGGCCCTGGCCGGCGAGCGCGCGTCGGTCCTTAACGTGACCGTCGCCGAGCTGCTTTCGGAACCGCGTGCCGTGGCCACCCTGTTCGAGGACGCCCTCGACCAGCGCGGGGTCGGGCTGCTAGGCCACTGGATGGTGCACGAGCTGCTGCGCCGGTCGCAGCTCTACGACGAGCTGCTCAACTCGCTTGCCAGCCCCAACCCGCTCACCCGCGCCGCGGCCGCTCGAATCTGCAGCGCCGCCCGCCTGACCGATTCGCTCGTCTGGGTCGCCGACATGCTGGAGGACCCGAACCCTCGGGTGCGGGAGGCGGCGGTCCGCGCCCTCGCCCAGATCGGTGGACGGCGAGCCGTGGAACTGCTGATCGGCTCCGGCGACCGGATTCCGCTCTACCGGCTGGCCATTGCCCTGTCGCGCGCCGCCACGGACGTCGAGATCGAAGCGTTGATGCGCCAGCCGGCAAGCGAGCGAATCGCCGTGGCCACCGCACTCGCGTGCGGCCTTCGGTGTGACGTGCTCCGGATCTCGCCCCTGCTTGGCATCGCTCACGACAGGCGGTGGCCGAAGCAGGTCCGCGTGGCGGCCTGCAAGTCGCTCGCCATGATCGGCGATGCCTCCGCGGCCGACGGTCTCAAGCGCCTGGCGCTGTACGACCCGGACACCGACATGAAGGATGCGGCCGACCGGGCGCACCGCCGCCTGGTCAAACGGGCGATGACACGGTGAAGCTTTCCGAGCGGTTCGACCGCCGCTACCAGCAGGCGGCGACAGCTGCGCCACAGGCTCCGACATCGGACGTCGCGGAGGAGACAACCTCCACCGGCGCTGCGACCGACGGAGCCACGAGCATCGCGCCGGTCGAGCGTCGCGCGGTGCCGCGGGAGGCGACGACTGCACCGCTGCCGGTCGTGGAGCCACCGCGGTCCGAGACGCCGGGCACGTTGAGTCCGGCCCTGGCGGCGGCCAAGGCCGAGATCCACGGCGACCTGCTGCGCCGGCACGCGGCCGCCATCGACATCACCAACCGGGCCGGCATCCGCCGCCTCCTGACCCAGCTGACAGAAGACCACTTTCGAGCCAAGCCCCCGGCCGCGCTCGTCACCGCGGACGACCGCGAGCGCCTTGTCGAGATCCTTTTCGACGAGGTCATGGGCCTTGGGCCTCTCGAGTCGCCCCTGCGCGACCCGGACATCACCGAGATCATGGTCAACCGGCCGGAGCAGATCTTCGTCGAGCGGCAAGGGAGGATCGAGCTCACTAACCTCGCGTTTGAGGACGAGGCCAGCCTCCGCCGCGTGATCGACCGCATCGTGTCGACGATCGGCAGGCGGGTCGACGAGTCCGAGCCCATGTGCGACGCTCGACTGAAAGATGGATCGCGCGTCAACGTGGTCATCCCGCCGGTCGCGATCTACGGGCCTTGCCTGACGATCCGCAAGTTCGGGCGCGAGGTGCTGACGCCGGAGCGGATCGTGACGACAGGTGGCTCGAGCGAAGCGATCCTCGAATACCTCGACGCAGCGGTGAAGACGCGTCTCAACATCATCGTCTCGGGCGGGACCGGTTCGGGCAAGACGACCCTGCTCAACGTGCTGTCCGCATTCATCCCAGGCACCGATCGCATCGTCACCTGCGAGGATGCGGCCGAGCTCAGGCTGCGCCAGGTGCATGTGATCAGCCTCGAGTCGAAACCGGCCAACGTCGAAGGCCGCGGCCAGATCACGATCCGCGACCTGGTCCGCAACGCACTGCGAATGCGACCGGACCGAATCATCGTCGGCGAGGTGCGCGGCGGCGAGGCGCTCGACATGCTGCAGGCGATGAACACGGGTCACGACGGCTCGATGAGCACGGTCCACGCCAACAACCCGCGGGACGTGATCAACCGGCTCGAGACGCTGGTGCTGCTGGCGGGCACGGAGCTGCCATCCCGCGCCATCCGGAATCAGATCGCGTCCGCGATCAACATCATCGTCCAGACTGAGCGACTTCGCGGAGGGGCGCGGAAGATCGTCAGCGTCGCCGAGGTTTTCGGGCTCCACGAAGGTGAGATCGGCTTGAACGAGCTCTTCTCCTTCAAGCAGATCGCGGTCACTCCCGACGGCCGCGCGGTCGGCTACCACACCGCGACGGGCACGCTCTCCACGTTCCAGGACCACTTCAAGTCCAACGGCGTCCAGCTTCCAGACGAGATGTTCGAACCCGCCCAGCAACCGCCCATGGAGAACCTTTACTGATGGACGAATTCCGCGAATTCGGTGCGCCGCCCGAGGACGAAGGCACCGACGGCCAGCACCCGAACCTCATTCATGTCGATTCGGACGTGCTCGCCGACCTCGGCCACCAGCTGCGCAACCAGCTGAACGCGGTGGTGGGCGCGGCCGGCCTCCTGTCGGCCGGCGCCGAGACGAGCGAAGAGCGCGAGCTCGCCGCGATCGTCGAGACGGGAGCGGAGGAGGTAGCGCGAATCATCGACGAGTGGCTCGACGCGGCCACCATCGAAAGCGGTGAGTTCGAGCTCGCGCTGCATCCCTTCAACGTGCGCTCGATGATCGAAAGCTGTCTCGCCGTCATTTCCGAGTCCGCGGGTACCAAGGGCCTCGACATCTCCTTCAGCGCGGCGCCGGACGTGCCCAACGTCGTGATCGGGGATTCGCGCCGGCTCGAGCAGATCCTGATGACGCTGCTTCATGGCGCGGTCGACCGGACGTACCGGGGAGGCGTCGGCGTCGACCTCTCGTCGGAGGACCGCGGCGGGCTGGTCGCGCTGCGGTTCAAGATCCGCGACACCGGCCGCGGTGTTCCGGCAAGGATCCTGCGCGGCGGTCTCGAAGGAGTTACAGGTCCCTACGACAAGCTTGAGCCGGGCGATCGCCTCGCCGTGCTGAGCCTTCGCACGACGAAGCAGCTGGTCGAGCTCATGGACGGGGAGCTGCGCGTCGACCAAGGCGGTGTGGAGGCAGGTCCCGACGCCGGCACGACTTTCGATTTCACGATCCTGGCCGAGGCCCTACCCGGCATGGCGAGCACCACCGTGCTGACCCTCGAGGCGATGCGCGTGCTGGTCGTCGCCGCGGACCCGGTCGAGAAGCGCGTCCTCGCCCTGCAGGTCGAGCAGTGGGGCGCCAGCGCCAGCTCGGCGACTCCCGAGGAGGCGGTCGGCGCGATCCAGGTGGGCCGCCCGTTCGACATCGCCCTCGTGGAGCACCGGCCGCCTGCGATCGACGGGCTGGAGATCTCAGCGTCGCTCCGCAATCTCCGGCGACCCGACCAGATGCCCATCGTCCTGATCGCGTCGGCGATGCCGGGAGCCGCCGAGGCGGCGGCCGCGGACAGCGGCGTCATCCAGGCCACGCTGACCAAGCCGGTCCCGCCGCGCACGCTGCACGACGTGTTGATCCAGGTCGCCGGACGTGGCGCTGAACAGGCGGCGCCGCAGGAGGTCGAGCCCGGCACGCTGCGCGTCCTCATCGCCGATGACAACGCCCTCAATCAGAACCTGCTCCGGAGGCTCGTCGCCAAGCTCGGCCACTCGGTCGAGGTCGTATCCAACGGCCGCGAGGCGGTGGCCGCCGTCGCGCAGCAGCCTTATGACGCCGTCTTGATGGACGTCCTGATGCCGGAGATGGACGGCCTGGCCGCGGCCGAGGCGATCTGCCGTCGATGGCCGCGCGGCAACCGGCCGCGTCTGATCGCCCTCACGGCGATGGCGGGACCTGGCGACCAGGAGCGTTGCCTCCGCGCGGGATTCGACGACTACATGAGCAAGCCCGTGCGCCTGGAGGCGCTGACGGACGCGTTGAAGGCCGCGGTGGGTTACCGGACCAACCGGGAGCGGGCCGGACTCTAGTTGCTCAGCCGGCTGTCCAGCCGGTCTTCGTGCGAGGCACGGCGCGACGCTCGCGCCTCCAGGTACACGACGATGATCACGATCATGCCGCCCAGGACCATGAGTCCTCCGAGCGCCTCGGCCACGAGTCCGGCCGGCTGGGTGATGATCTGGACCATCGCGGCGCCGAAAACGAGGATGTAGCTCACACCGAGGAGCCGTACCCGCGGCGCCACCTCCGCGGTTTCGGCGCCGCGCCAGGGTCGCTTGCCGATGATCAGCAGGTACGCGCCCATGAGCAGCGCCAGCGACGCAAGGACTATGGAGATGAGCTGGATGTATGCCGTGGTCACCGGCGCGTGAGTTTATATCCCCGCGAAAGCAGAGGCTAGGCCGTAATCTCGCGAGGGCCCCTCCACGACCGCCTGGACGCGGATTCTTACAATCGAAAACCCGATGCCCCGCACCGAGCCCATCAAAGCCGTCCGCGGCGTCCGCGACGTTATCCCGAGCGAACGCCCGCCCTGGCGCGCTGCCCAGCGATCGGCGGCTGAGGTCGCCGAGCGCTTCGGTTACCAGGAGATCGTCACGCCGATCATCGAGCACGCGGAGCTGATCGAACGCGCAGGCGAGGACACGGACGCATTCGCCAAGGAGCTGTACAGCTTCGTCGATCGCGGTGACCGTCGCATCGCGCTGCGGCCCGAGGCCACCGCCGGCATCGTCCGGGCGTATTTCGAGCGCGACCTCAACCAGGGCCCGCAGCCCTCGCGTCTCTACTTGATGGGCCCGATGTTCCGCTACGACCGGCCGCAGAAGGGTCGCTATCGCCAGTTCTTCCAGCTCGACGTGGAGGCGATCGGCAGCGCCAGCCCCGCCCTCGACGCCGAGGTCATCGAGGTCGCCAGCGAGTGGCTCCACCAGGTCGGCCTCGGCGACCTGAGGCTCGAGCTCAACACGATCGGCGATTCGAAATGCAGGCCGGCGTACCTCGAACGGCTGAAGGCTTACTACCAACCCCTCAGGGCCAGGCTGAGCCCTGAGTCACAGCACCGACTCGAACGCAACCCGCTGCGACTCCTCGACAGCAAGGCAGAGCAGGACGCCCCTTTCAAGTCGGAGGCGCCGCGCATCACCGACCACCTGTGCGAGGAATGCGCGGCCCACTGGTCCACGGTGCGGCGGCTCCTGGACGCGGCCGAGATCGAGTACGAGCTCAACCCCCACCTGGTGCGCGGCCTCGATTACTACACGCGGACAGTGTTCGAGCTCTTTCCGGCGGGCGCGTCGGGACAGCAGGACGCGCTCGGCGGCGGCGGTCGATACGACGGCCTCGCGGAGGCGGAAGGATGGCCGCCGACCCCTGCGGTCGGCTTCGCCAGCGGGCTCGACCGCGTCACCGACCTGATGTCGGCGAAGGGCGAGAAGGTCTTCGCCAGGGCGGCGGCGGAGGTGGTCGTCTTGCCCGAGGGCGAGCTCGACGTCGAGGCGGCCGAGGTGGCGCGCATCTGCCGCGCCGTCCGCTCGGCTTCGGTGATCTACGACGCGAAGAGCCTGACCGCGAAGCTGCGCGCGGCCGACAAGCTCGGCGCCAGATGGGTCGTCATGCTGACGCGCGATGAGGCGTCGCGGCGGACCGCGCGCCTGCGTGACATGGCGAGCCGCGAGCAGACTGAGCTCCCATGGGTCGAGTTGCCGACAAGGCTGGCGTGACCGGATTCTCCGCGCCGCACTGCGGCTCACTTCGGGCCGCGGATGAAGGCAAGGACGTCGAGCTGTACGGCTGGGTCGCGCGCCGGCGCGACCACGGCGGACTGATCTTCATCGACCTGCGAGATCGTTGGGGGGCTGTGCAAGTGGTGTTCAGGTCCTTCGAAACACGTGCCGTCGCGGCCGAAATCCGCCTGGAGTTCGTGGTGAGGATCAAGGGACTGGTGTCGCGGCGCCCCGCTGGATCCGAGAACCCAGACATGTCGACGGGCGAAGTCGAAGTGATCGCGGATGAGCTTGCCATCATCTCGCGTGCAAAGACCTCGCCTTTTCCGATTGAAGACGACATTCAGACGGATGAATCACTGCGTCTTAAATACCGATACCTCGATCTGCGCCGTCCTCACATGCAGAAGATCCTCGAACTTCGTCACCGGGTCAACAAAATCATCCACGCATACATGGATGAGCATGAGTTCGTCGAGGTCGAGACGCCGTTGCTCATCAAGACAACGCCGGAAGGCGCGCGCGACTTTATCGTTCCATCACGCTTGCACCCGGGAAAGTTCTTCGCGCTTCCTCAATCACCTCAGACGCTCAAGCAGATCCTCATGGTGAGCGGACTCGGACGCTACTACCAGATTGCTCACTGTCTTCGCGATGAGGACCTAAGGGCCGATCGATCGCTGGAGTTCACGCAGCTCGACCTGGAGATGTCTTTCTGCGATGAGGAAGACGTCTTCACGATCGTCGAAGGCCTGTTTGCTCGAATCTGGCACGAGATCCTCAGTGTCGACCTCGAGATTCCGTTTCCTCGAATAGACATGCAGGAGTCGCTGCTTCGCTACGGCACAGACAAGCCAGACCTGCGGTACGAACTGGAGATCTCCGACGTCAGCGAGGTCCTACGGACGACGAACGCTAAGGTCTTCAGCTCGGTGCTCGCCGAGGGTGGAGTGGTTCGGGCCCTGGCCGTGCCGCAAGCTCGAGACATGCCTGATCGCGAACTGAAGGAATTGAACGCTCTCGTTACTGGTGCGGGAGGCAAGGGGATAGCCTGGCTTCCCGGTCCGCTCGAGAAGCATCTCTCGGCTCACGAGCTGTCTGCGCTCAACGAACGAACAGGAGCAAATCCTGGTGACCTTGTTCTATTGGTTGCCGACCGCAAGCGCCGTGCCGAAACGGTTATGGGCCTGGTGAGGCAGCACATTGCCAGGCGCCGCAATCTAATCCGAAAAGACGAATGGAAGTTCCTATGGGTCTTCCCGATGTACCTGTTCAAGGAAGGCGATGACGGCCAGCTGACATACGGCCACCATCCGTTTACCCGTCCATACGAAGAAGACCTTGAGTTTGTGGACGAGCATCCCTACGACGTACGGGCCCACGCCTATGACCCCGTCTGTAACGGTTACGAGCTTGCGAGCGGAAGTTTGAGGATCTATTCACCGGACCTCCAGAAGCGTGTTTTCAGGTTGCTCGGCCTTGATGACGCGACTATCCAGGAACGCTTCGGATTCTTGCTCGAGGCATTTGAATACGGCGTCCCACCCCATGGCGGGATTGCGCCTGGGATTGACCGCATCATCATGCTGCTCGCCGGCACGGACAACATCCGCGACGTGATTGCGTTTCCGAAAACCCAGGGCATGCAGGACCTTATGCTCGACGCCCCCAGCGAGGTGGAGCCTAAACAGCTCGAGGAGCTTCACATTCGGGTGGTGTCGCCCAAGAAAGCGGGCTCGTAGTATTGACCGGCTCCCGACGGGCTGCGGATTGTGTGCGGCTTGCCCAACAGACAGCTAATAGGGACCCCGGAGTCCGCAAGGCCGACCAAATGCCTGCATCGACTGGACTTGGAGAGCCGAGGCAGGGGACCCACCTGAGCATGCTCAGGACAACCCACCCCCGTGGTCCGGAGGGAGCCTCTTCGCAGGGCCGCTCAACTGCCGATCGCGGCGCGTCGCAGCACAAGCACGCGTGACGTTCATTCCCCCGGGCCTGATCGTCTCCGTGCTCCTGGTCCTCATCGTCTCCCAACTCTGCTTCGCCCTCCTGCCCTACCGCCGCCGCGCCTACGTCCCCGTCCTCCTCATGACGGCCGTCGGCTTCGGCCTGGGCCAGCTCTGGGACTTCCTGGGGTTGCCGGCGGTGCGTCTCGGCCAGGCCAACCTACTGCCCGCGGTCGTGTTTGCGCTCCTGCTCCAGCCGCTGGCCCGGTTCGTGCCGCGGCCGAACCAGGAGCCCAAGGAACCTCGACCAAGCAACCCCGGGTAGCGCACTTACTATTGCGGTTGTGTTTGCGGGCGGGCCGCCGGGGGTATTCACTCCGTGAGCAGTCAGAACTTCATGTGGATCGCGTTCGGGGTGGGCGCCCTGATCGTGGCCCTGACCCTGGGGGCGGTGCTCATCAGGCTGCGCGGAACCCTGGGTGCTGTGGAGGAGTTGCTCAACACGACCAACGAGGAGCTGAAGGAGACATTGCCAGAGGTGCGCCAGACGATCGAGAACGTGAACGACATCACGTCGGGCGTCAACGTCGGACTCCGGACAGGCGGCCGCGGATTGGCTGCAGTGGGCCGCGGCTTCAGCTCCGCCGCATATGGCGTGAGGGTGGCAGGACAGAGTCTTGTTCGCACGGTTAGCAGGAGGTAACGATGGCTGACAACGGAGACGGCGGCGGCGGTTTCGGCTGGTTCATCCTCGGCGGCCTCATCGGCCTGGCCGTCGGCGCATACATTGCGACTGGCCCCGGCCGGGAGCAGATCGAAAGCCTACGCAGCAAGACCATCGAGCTGAGCGGCAGCGAGACTGTGCAGCGAGCGCGCGAGGCGGCGCAGAAAGCGCGGACCATGGTCACGGATCCCGAGCACCCGGTCGGCAAGGCGATCCAGGACGGAGTGGCCGCAGCGAAGCGCAAGCGCGAAGAGCTGGAGGCGACCGCGGCGCGCAAGATGCAGCGCGCGACCGACCTCGAGGAGTAATCGCGGCAACACATGGCCAAGCGCAATCTCGCTGAGCTGAAGATCCCCGCCTCGTCGCCGTTCATACCGGTGGCGAAGCGCGTGGCGACGACGTTGGGGGGACAGCTCGGCCTGAGCCTGATGGACCTCGACGAGCTTGCGATCGCGCTCACGCAGGCGTGTGACAGCGCGATCGCGGCGGCCGAGGACCTGGGCACACCGGCCGACTTGAAGCTCACGTACTTCGCCACCAACAGGGCGCTCGTGGTCGACGTCGACCTCATGCCGACGGGCGCCGCGCTGCCACTTACGGCGGCCAAGCACGAGACGCACATCGACCCAGAGCTGCAGCGGCTCGCGTACGAGATGATCCGCTGCTTCGTCGATGACTTTCGGCCTTCGATCGAGCCCCGCACGGGCCACGTGAGCTTCCGCATGGTCAAGCACCTGGCCGGCTGATGGCGCGGGTGAGGACTGCGGTCCTCCCCCGCGGAACCACCTCCAGGGGGCTGGGTACGACGACTGCAGGCGTTAGGCGGCACGGGCCTGATGACAGCCGGAATGAATCCGGCTTTGACATCACACTCGTCTTACTTAAGTAGTGGCATCGTCCACGCGGATTCCGCGCGAGGAGCTGCGGGCGCTCCATCGCCGTTACAAGGAGAGCAACGACCCCGCCGAGCGTGACCGGATCCGCGCGCAACTGGTCGATTCATACCACGATTTCGTCTACTTCCTCGCCCGGAAATTTGCCAATCGCGGTGAGCCCCTCGACGACATCGTGCAGGTCGGTTATCTCGGCCTGATCAAGGCGATCGAGCGGTTCGACCCTGATCTCGGTTACGAGTTCACGACCTTCGCGACACTGACGGTCGCGGGCGAGATCAAGCGGTACTTCCGCGACAAGGGCACCGCCATTCGCTTTCCGCGCCGGCTGCAGGAGCTTCATCAGTCGGTGTTGCGCGTCAACGAGCAGATGAAGAACGAGCTGGGTCGCGAGCCGACGGTTGGAGAGCTGGCCGCGCGACTCGGCGTCACACCGGACGATGTGACGGAAGCGATGGAAATGGGCCCGGCATACGTGCCCGTCTCGCTCGACCAGCCGATCGCGAGCGGCGACGGACAGGACAACAGGTCGGTCGCCGAGCAGATCGGCGGGGCCGACCCGGAGCTCGAACGGGTCGAGATGCGGGACGTGCTCGACCGCGCGATGGAGCACCTCACGCCTCGCGAGCGGGCGATCATGGCGATGCGGTTTTACGAGCAGATGTCGCAATCGGAGATCGCACGGCGCCTGGGAATCAGCCAGATGCACGTGTCACGTCTGCAGCGCGCCGCCCTCGAGCAGCTGCGCAAGTACGTGCCGCAGGAAGCCGCGCAGTCGTAGTTGCCGCTCCTCGAACCTGACGCACCGACGGATCCGTTTGTACTTTTCCGCCGCTGGTTTCGCGCCGCGTCCGAGGCCGGCGCGCCGCAGCCCGACGCGATGACTCTGGCCACCTCGGGCGCCGCAGGACCGTCCGCGCGCATGGTCCTCTTCAAGGGCGTGGAGGACGGCGCGTTCCTTTTCTATTCCAACTACGGCAGCCGCAAAGGCCGCGACCTTGCCGACGACAGTCGCGCGGCTCTCGTCTTCTACTGGTCAGCGCCGCGTCATCAGGTCAGGGTCTCCGGCACCGTGCGGCGCCTCACGCGCAGAGCGTCCGCCGAATACTTCGCCACCCGACCGCGCGGCGCACAGCTGTCCGCGCTCGCGTCGCGGCAGAGCCGAGTGGTGAGGTCGCGAGATGTGCTCGAGCGTGCAGTGCTGGAGCTGGCGACGCGTTACCCGACGGACGCGCCGCTGCCGGACGATTGGGGCGGTTACGCGTTGCGCCCGCGCTGGATCGAGTTCTGGGAGAGTCGTGACGACCGCCTCCACGACCGGCTGCGCTACGTCCGGGTCAGGGGCGGCGCTTGGCGCATCGAACGGCTGGCCCCCTAAACTGAACTCGCCCCGTGACCGGGAACGAGATCCGCAGACGATTTCTAGAGCATTTCGCGAGTCGGGAGCACCTGGTCCTGCCTAGCGCGCCACTGGTGCCGCAAGGCGATCCCAGCACGCTCTTCATCTCGGCCGGAATGCAGCCGCTGCAGCCCTACTACCTGGGCTTTGGCAAACCGCCCGCGCCCCGCCTGGCGAGCGCGCAGAAGTGCCTTCGCACCGGCGACATAGAAGAGGTGGGGAAGACCGACCGTCACAACACGTTCTTCGAGATGCTCGGCAACTTCGCGCCGACGGGCGACTACTTCAAGGAGACGGCGATCCCCCTGGCCTGGGAGCTCGTCACCAACGGCTTTGGGATGCCCGTGGACCACCTCCGCGTGACCGTGCATCCGTCCGACGACCAGGCCTTCGAGATCTGGACCACGAAGACTGCGATCCCCGCCCAGCACGTCACCCGCCTCGGCGACAACTGGTGGGGGCTTGGCCGAGGGCCGTGCGGCCCCGACACCGAGATCTGGTGGGACCGCGGCCGCGAGGCCGGATGCGGGCAGCCCGACTGCTACCCCGATCACTGCGCCCGCTTCACCGAGTTCTGGAACCTGGTGCTGCCGCAGTACGACCAGAAAGCAGACCTCGCGGATCCCCCGACCACCGCCGAGGCGATCCAACGCGGCATCGCAGAGGGCGCGCTGGTGCCCCTGGCGAAGCCGGCGATCGACACCGGAATGGGCCTCGAGAGGATCAGCTTCATCCTCCAGGGCAAGAACAACGTCTTCGAGGCGGACGTGCTGTCCCCACTCGTAGAGTTCGTGCGCGACCACAGCAAGAAGCCGACGACACTGTCCGAGCGCATCATCGCCGACCACATCCGCGCCGCCGCGTTCTGCATCTCGGATGGCGTCGTGCCTTCGAACGAAGGTCGCGGTTACGTCCTCCGCAGGCTCATCCGCCGCGCCGCTCTGCTCGGACGCAACATCGCACTCGAGGCGAAGCTGTCCGCCGGCGCGGAACGTGCGATAGAGATGTTCCGGGAGCACTACGCGGAGCTGCAGGAGCGGCGAGGTTTCATCACCGAGACCATCGACATCGAGACGGAACGATTCGCGCGCACGCTCGAGCAGGGCATGGAGCAGTTCGAGAAAGTTGCGTCGCCCGGCGCGAAGTCCATCTCTGGCGCCGACGCGTTTCGTCTCCACGACACGTTTGGCTTTCCGCTCGAGCTAACGCGAGAGCTTGCATCGCAGCGCGGGATGGAGGTGGACGAGGAAGGATTTCGCAGCGAGATGGCCGCGCAGCGCGACCGATCGCGGCGGAACGTTCCACATCAGTGGGCGCTCGCCAAAGACCTCCCGAAATCGGAGTTCTCCGGCTACCGCGAGCTGACCACCGAAACCGCGGTGACCGGCATCTGGAAATCGGGGGAGTCGGTCGATGCGGCCGTCGAGGGCGACTCGGTCGAGATTTTCCTGGAGCGCACGCCCTTCTATGCCGAGTCCGGCGGACAGATCGGCGATACGGGAATGATCACGACGCAAGGCGGCCGCGTGCGCGTCGAGGACACGCAGAAGCCGGCGGAAGGCGCGATCGCACACCTGGGCACCGTGGTCACGGGTGAGGTTCGGGTTGGAGAGAAAGCGACGGCGGCCGTCGACGAGCGACGGCGGCGCCAGATAATGCGCCACCACTCGGCGACGCACCTGCTGCACAGAGCTCTGCGCGAGACGCTGGGCGAGCGGGTGGTCCAGAAGGGATCATGGGTCGGTCCTGACCACACGACGTTCGACGTCCCGCTCAACCGCCCGATCACGAAGGAGGAGCTGGACCGCATCAACCGGCGTGTGATGGAGAAGGTGCGTGAGGCGCTGACTTTTCACGAGAGCCAGAAGCCTTACAAAGAGGCGGTGGCGCAGGGCGCGATGCACCTGTTCGAGGAAAAATATGGAGACGTCGTGCGCGTGGTGTGTTTCGGAGACTGGACGTGCGAGCTCTGCGGAGGCACCCACGTCAAGAACACCGCCGACATCGGCACCGCGGTCATCGTCTCCGAGTCGAGCATCGGGTCAGGGTTGCGGCGCATCGACATGGTGGTCGGCGAGGCGGCCGACGACCTGGTCCTCAGCGACCGCTACCGGCTGTCAGAGCTCGCGAAGTCCTTCAACGTGAGCCCTGAGAAGCTGCCGGAGCGGGTCGAGGGTCTACGTGCGCAGCTCAGGGCGGTCGAGCGCGAGCGTGACAGACTGCGGAGGGAGCGTATCGGCGGTGATGGGATGTCGGTCAAGCACGGCCAGGTCGACTACGTGACGGAGACCGTCGACGCCTCCAACGTGGATGAGTTGAAGTCCTACGCGGACCG
The DNA here is from genome assembly GCA_035637495.1 of Verrucomicrobiia bacterium. Taxonomy (GTDB): domain Bacteria; phylum Chloroflexota; class Dormibacteria; order Dormibacterales; family Dormibacteraceae; genus 40CM-4-65-16. Next base: position 32,142 of record DASPXA010000023.1, on the reverse strand, counting down.
CTACCTCGAGAAAGTGAAGTCGGGGATCGTAACCGTTGTCGCCGGCGACAAGTTTGTCATCAAGGTGTCGAAGGACCTGACCTCCCACTACGATGCCAACCGCCTCAAGACCCTCTTCGGCAAAGGCGGCGGGCCCGCGCACCTCGTCAGCGGGACCCTCACCGTGCCGGCGGGAGAAGCGTTCAAACGTCTGGACGAGGAGCTGAAGGCGGGATGACCAAGTTCAAGTTCCTCCGCAAGCGGAGCGACTACTACCGCCACTTCACGGTCCTCGACATCGGCACTGACCTGATCAAGGTCCTGGTGGTGAGGCGGGAGGGTCCGGACGGAGAGGTTCTCGGGGTCGGCCGTGAGCCTCAGGCGCCCGCCGCGATGTCCGGCGGCGCCATCGCCGACCTCGAATCGGTCATCCAGTCCTGCAACCGGGCGCTCGAAGCCGCCGAAGACATGGCCAAGACCGTCCCCGGCCAGGTGGTGGTCGGCGTTGCGGGCGAGCTGATCAAGGGCTTCTCCTCGACGATCGCCTATCCACGTGAGAACGCCAAATCGCGCGTGCGATCAGGCGAGATGTCGACCATGCTTCAGATGGTCCAGCGCCGCGCCCTGCGGGAGGCGCAGCACCTCCTCGAGATGGAGCGCAGCTACGGCCAGCTCGAGGCCCGTCTCGTTCATTCGGCGATCACCAACGTGCGGGTTGACGGCTACCCGGTCACGAACCCGGTCGGATTCACGGGCAAGAACCTCGAGGTCACGGTCTTCAACACGTTCGCGCCGATGACACACATCGACGCCATCGAGACCGTGGTGCGCGAGCTGGATCTCGAGCTGGCGGCCGCGGTGGCGCAGCCGTACGCGCTGGCACGCGCATGCGCCAACGAGGAGATCTGGGCCGAAGGCGGCATCTTCGTCGACGTCGGCGGCGGCACCACCGACGTGGCGTTGATCCGCGACGGAGGCGTCGAAGGCACCCGGATGTTCAATCTGGGCGGCCGGGCCTTCACCCGACGCCTGGCCCTCGCCTTTGGCCTCAGCTACGAGGAAGCCGAGGCCCGCAAGCTGCGTCACTCCGAAGGCCTGCTCTCGTCGGAGCAGCACCGCCAGGTGTCCGAGTTGCTGGGCGCTGACGCCGAGGTGCTGCTGCAGGGACTTGCCTTGAGCATCAAGGAGCTCTCGCGCGGCGAGCGGCTGCCGTCGAGCATCTACCTCTGCGGCGGTGGGAGCCTCCTGCCGGAGCTCACCCTCGAGATGGTGAAGAACAACTGGACCGCGGGATTGCCGTTCCCGCGCGAGCCGCGGGTCCGGCACCTGGTGCCGCCCGACGTGCGCAACCTGACCGATTCGACCGGTCAGCTTTCTAGCCCGCAGGACATCGCCCCGATGGGCCTTGCGAACCACGCTTTGCGGACCGAAGCCGAGGAGCGCGATACGGTGAACACCGTCATGAGACGGGTCCTAAGCGCTATAAAAGTCTGAGAAGCCAGCCAGGAGACCTGTAAACGACATGGCCACGGACCCGATTTACGTCGAGACGGAAGAGGAAATCCCCGAGCTCGTCGAACGCCTCCGTCGCTACCACGGGGAGGACACGATGCTCGTTTTGCCCATGCGCTCGCGCATCGGCCAGAGCCGTTTCAACTTCCAATTGCTGCGCAACTACTCCGCCCGACTCGGCAAGCGGGTCACTGTCGTCTGCGACGACCCCGCCGTGCAGAAGATGGCGTCCGAAAGCGGTTTCCCGGTCTTCGGCGCGGTCGGACCGGAAGGCGAGGGCATCGCGTCAGAGGCGGAAGCGGCGCCGCCGATCCGAAAGTGGTGGCGGGGCAGGCAGCAGGCGCCCACGACTCACGTGGGAGTCGGCGCCCCGACGAGGCTCCTCACCAAGACCGCGACCGAGCTGAAGCCGGGCCGTTTCCTCCTGTACGTGACGGCGATCACGCTGATCCTGGTGGGAATCTTCGCCGCCGCGGTGTTCGTGCCCTCGGCCTCGGTCACGCTGGTCGCGCAGGCTCAGCCCTTCACCCAGAAGGACGTCGAGATTCAGGCCCAGGCCGGCAAGCCGCCGATCAAGGTGCGGCCGGTCTCGATCTCCAAGTCGAACTCGCAAGGCTTCAAGGTGACGGGCTCGATCGACGTGCCTCTCGCACCGGCCATCGGGCAGGTCGTCTATACGAACAATCTGAGCAAGGGCTTCACGAACTCCCCGGGCCTGTTGTTCAGGTACGGCCAGCGCCTCATGAACACCAACGGGCTCGAGTTCGCGCAGACCTCGCCAGACACGGTCGTGCCGTGGGGCGGCCAGAAGACGGTCAACGTGATCGCGGTCAAGCCGGGCACCACGGGCAATGTCGGCGACCATACGATCACCACCATCGAGGACTGCTGCGGCCCGTTCGACGGCAGCAAGATCCACGTCACCAACCCGCAGGCGACCGGCGGCGGCACCGATCCGTCCTCGACCCCGGTCATGACGGTGGCCGACTTCGATGCCGCCCGGGCGCAGCTCGAGCAGGAGCTCCACCAGGCCATCGCCCAACAGCTGTCCACCTCCGGTCAGCAGGGCGAGAAGCTGGCCGAGACGCTCATCTTCGGCCCGCCTCAGTTCACGACCGACCACCAGCCGCAGGACAAGGTGCCGAGCTTCACCGGCACGATGACAGTGACCGGGGAGGGCGATTTCTACAACGACGCCGACGTCACCCAGGCGTTCAAGACCTACCTCACGCAGAGGGTGCCCAACGATCAGCAGCTGCTGACCGAAAGCCCGATCCAGGTGCAGTACCGGCTCCTGAGCTCGGCCAAGGGCGGGTTCCTCGTTTTCGTCGGCAGCGCGTCCGCCTATGTCGCCCCACGCCTGGACGAGGAGAAGATTCGCGCCGCCATCGTGGGCCGGCCCGTCGCTCAGGCGCGTTTTTACCTGGAGAAGCTGCCGATCCGATCGGTCGCGATCAAGGAGCAGCCGATGGCTCTGCCCCTGATGCCGCTGCTCGACCGGCGGATCACACTGCACTACGTCGTGGAGTCAAACGCCCCGGCCGCCACAGCAGCCTCCCAGGGTCAGCCGTCGCCGTCGCCATCGCATTAGGTGCGTGTCCTGGCGGTTGATCCCGGGGCGAAGCGGGTGGGGTTGGCCCTCAGCGATCCGACCGGGACGATCGCGCAGCCGCTGTCGACGCTTCCGGCGGAACCGAGGGACACGCTGGTCGAGCGGCTCGCCGAGGTCGCGAGGCAGAACGAGGTGACGCGCATCGTCGTCGGCCTGCCGCTGCGGATGGACGGCTCGCACGGGCCGGAGGCGAGGTCCGCCCAGCAGCTGGCCGCCGCCCTGCGCAAGGCTGCGCGGCTGCCCGTCGAGCTCGTCGACGAGCGCCTCACCACGGCCGCCGCGGAACGCTCGCTCATCGCAGGGGGCGTCAGACGCGCGTCGCGGCGCCAGACGGTGGATCGCGTCGCGGCCGCGTTGCTCCTGCAGACCCATCTCGACAAGAAGCAGTGAACGACGAGGTCACGCTCGTCGACGACGCCGGCATCGAGCGCCGCTTCCGGCTCCACGACGCGTTCGATCTCGACGAGGTCACGTACTACCTGGTCGAAGACCTCACCGATCCGGAGCGCGTGCTGCTGCTGCGGGAAACGCAGACGGGCCTGGAAACGGTCGATGGCGATGAGTTCAAGCGCGTGATGGCCGCGCTCGAAGAGGACAAAGTTGACTGACCTGGCCCCGAGCTTCCTTGCATCTGCGCGGCCTCGACGGCCGGGCGCCACCGGCGCCGAAGCTTGCGTCAAGGGGCCCGGCACCAACTCAATGCCCCCGCGACCACGGCGCGGGGACCCGAGCAGGTATGCGGTCCTCGTCGCGCACCCTTTCCTTGGCTCCGGCCGTCGATGCTGCGGATATGCTGCGTAATGCGGGAGCCAGGACAGTAGTGAGACGCCTCATCGCGGTGGTGGTGATCATCGCCATCCTCGGTTTCCTCACCTCGCGGGCCATGGACTGGTGGAACTTCAATGTCAACACGCCGATCTCCACGTCGAGCCACAGCGTTCCGTTCCACATCGAAGCCGGCGAGACGCCAACTCAGATCGGGAGCGACCTCTTTGACCTGCACCTGATCCGCAGCACCATCGCCTTCGACCTGTACACGCGAGTGACGAACACCGGTCCCAAGTTCCAGGCCGGCTCGTTCGTGCTGAACGCCAACATGACGCTCGTCCAGATCGTCGACTCCCTGCAGCACGGGCGCCCCGACGAGAAGACGATCACGTTCCCCGAAGGCCTTCCGCTTCGCAACATGGCCAGGCTGGTCGACGACAAGAAGCTGAGCACGCTCACGGGCGCCGCATATCTCAAAGCCGCCCAGGATCCCTCGTTGCCGGCCAGGTACACCTTCCTGCCGGCGCTACCGGTCAACGCCGACTTTCCCTATGAGGGTTATCTGTTCCCTGACACCTACCTCATCGATCCGGCGGCCGGGGCCAAGGGACTCGTCCAGGCGCAGCTGGATCAGTTTGCGGTCGTCTTCTCCGCGGACTGGCGCGCGAAGATCACCCAACCGGCCGACGGCCGGCCCGCCGAAGACATCCGAACGATCGTGATCCTTGCGTCGATGGTCGATCGCGAGGCGAACAACAAGACCGCGAGCGACCGGGGCAATGTGTGCAGCGTCTACTACAACCGGCTCGCCATCAACATGCCGCTCGGCGTCGATGCCACCCTGCTGTACGCCTTAGGTCGCTTGAGTCCGGAGCCGACGGGGACCGAGCTCGCCATGGACACGCCTTACAACACGCGCAAGCATGCGGGTCTGCCTCCCAGCGCCATCAGCAACCCGGGCAAGGCGGCGCTCGCAGCGTGCATCGACCCGCCCAAGACCAGCTACCTCTTCTACTTCACGGACCGGCAGGGGACGACTCACTTCGAGACGAACGAGCAGGACTTCGAGCGCGACAAGCAGAAGTACGGCGTGAGCGGAAGCTGAAGGTTTTTCTTCTAGGCAGCGGGATCTCATACTCCCGCAGCCCGGCCATGCACAACGCGGCTTTCGCAGCCCTCGACATGGAGTGGACCTACGACGTGCTCGACATCCCGCCGACCGCGCTCCACGCGGCGGTCGACAGCATTCGCGCGGAGGACGTGGCCGGAGCCAACGTGACGATCCCGTACAAGCAGGCGGTGATTGACCAGCTGGACACGGTCGCACCAGAGGCGCTGCGGGCACACGCGGTGAACACGATCGTCAACGATGGCGGCCGCCTTGGCGGCTACAACACGGACATCCCTGCGATCCGGTCCGCGCTCGAGCTGGTCGGGCTCGAGCCCGACAGCGTGAACGCCGTGATCCTCGGCGCGGGGGGAGCGGCGCGCGCCGCCGCGGTGGCCCTCGAAGGGGCGCGCATCACGTTCGTCGCGCGGCGCCCCGACCAGGTGGATCTACCTGGCAGGACCGTCCGCTGGGACGATCCGTCGGTCGCGAGCCTGACTCGCGGCGCCGACGTGCTGATCAATGCCACCCCGTTAGGGCGGCGAGAGGAGATGCCGCTGCGTCCGGCTGCCCTGCCAGGCGCAGGTTCGGTGATCGACCTCGTCTACGTCACGGGTGGGACGCCGCTCGTCCGCAAGGCACGCTCGCTCGGACTGCCCACCGTGGATGGGTGGGAGATCCTTCTCTCGCAAGGCGCCACCTCATTCCTGCTCTGGACCGGTCAGAGCGCGCCGCGCGAAGCGATGCGCGAAACTCTCCAGCCGTGAACCAGTATCTCGTCGCGCTGGTGTGGGCGATGGTCGGGGCGGCAGCCGGATGGGGAGTGCGGTTGGGGTCGGTGAGGCTTGCGCGGCTGGAGGAGCTCGAGCCGGGCAACGTTTGGTGGCAGCAGCTGGGGCCGCCGGTGCTCAGCGCCATCGTCTTCGCCATCTACGCATACGCGCTGAGCCCGTTTCCGCTCCTGGTGCTGCGGAGCGTCTTCGCGCTCGTCCTCGTTCAGGTGATCTTCTTCGACTTCGAGCACCACCTGATCCTCGACCGCGTGATGTTCCCGGCCATGGTGCTGGCTCTGCTCGTGAGCCTCACCCCACTGATCAGCGACAAGCTTGGGCTGTGGGGTCAGGCATGGTGGGCAGGAATCGGAATGGGCATCGCTGCCGGATTGCTGTTTCTGCTGATCGCGCTCCTCGGTTCGGCCCTCTTCAAAGGCGAGGCGCTTGGGTTTGGTGACGTCAAGCTCGCGACGCTTATGGGCCTGCTCCTCGGCTGGCCTTTCACGTTCACGGCCCTCTTCTACGGCGTTCTCCTCGCTGCGATCGGAGCGGTCGCCTTCATAGTCGCGCACCGATCGATGAAAGGCACCATCGCCTACGGGCCCTACCTTGCGGCCGCGGCGCTATTGGTGCTTTTGCAATTGCCTGCTTAAATAGCCGGGCAATGAGCAAGCTCCTACCCGGCGAGAACCTCGTCCTGAAAGCGCACCCACACTGGATCACCCTCGTCCGGACGCTGTGGATCCCGATCCTCCTGGTGCTCGTGGTCGTGTGGGCGGACTTCAACGTCTTGCTGGACAACTACGGTCTGCTCCCGATCCCGCGGTTCAGGACGTTCTTGAGCCTGGCCGTGGTTGCGTTCGCGCTGCTGTGGCTCATCGTCGTGTGGATCCGCTGGCAGTCGACGACGTACACGCTGACCGACCAGCGGATCAAGATCGAAAGAGGCATCTTCAGCAGGCAGGAGAAGCTGATCGCCGTCGACCGTGTTCAGGACGTGTCGACGCGCAAGTCGGTCATAGGCCGCATCCTCGGGTACGGGAACGTGCAGATCGAGTCAGCCGGTGAGGTCGGGTCGGAGGTCTTCTTCAACCTGCCCCAGCCGGACAGGTTCCGCGACGAGGTTTTCATCCAGTCGGAGAGGCGGCGGGGCGGCGTGGCGCCTGGCTCCCCGCCCGCGGCACCAGTACCGGCCAATCCAAGCGGCATCTAACCCGGCGCAGCGCAGGCCGCTGGCGCTCGTCGGTTTCATGGGTGCGGGCAAGACTCTCGTCGGTGCGCTCGTGGCGCAGCGCGCCCAAGCTGCCTTCTTCGACCTCGACCACCTCGTCGAGGACAAGGCGGGCATGTCGGTTGCCGAGATCTTTGCGACGCACAGCGAAAAGGCATTCCGCGCATTCGAGAAAGAGACGCTCCCCGGACTGCTCCGACCGGATGCGGTCGTTGCCCTCGGGGGCGGCGTCGTCATGGACGACGACAACTGGCGGCTGATCAGCGACCAAGCGACGACTGTTTACCTCGAAGTACCCTTCGAGACGATCTGGCAGCGGATCCATCACTTGCCTGGGAGGCCACTGATCGCGAACCGCACAGCGTCAGAAGTCGAGGCCCTGTTCGAGCGGCGGCGCCGGCGGTATGAGGAATCCGATCATCGTGTCGACGGAACGCGAGAAGCGGGCCAGGTCGCGGCCGAGGTGCTGAAACTGTGGTCCGCCTGATCCTTGACTCCTCGAGCGGCGGTTACCCGGTACTCATCGGAACAAACCTCAACCGCGAGCTGCGCAACGTCATCACGCGACTGGACCCGACGGGGGCCGCGATCATCACGGACACCAACGTGAGGCCTTACGCCGCGAGGGTCGCGAAGGCCATCAAGCGAGCCGGGCTCAAGACCTCGATTCATGCCATTCCCGCGAGCGAGCGATCGAAGTCGATGTCGCAGCTGGAGACGGTGCTGTCGTTCCTCGAAAGGCAGCGGATCGACCGCGGAGGCTGCGTGATCGCCGTCGGCGGAGGGACTGTGGGCGACCTCGCGGGGCTGGCCGCGGCGATGTGGCAGCGAGGGGTTCGCCTGGTTGCGGTGCCGACGACCCTCCTGGCGATGGTCGATTCGAGCATCGGCGGCAAGACGGGCGTCAACGGGCGGAGGTCGAAGAACGCGATCGGGGCTTTCTGGCAGCCGGCGGCCGTGATCTCCGACCTGGCGACCATCGAAACGCTTCCTGTCCCGAGCTACCGAGACGCTTTCGCGGAGGTTGTAAAGTACGCCGTCGCCATGGACCGAGGCCTCTTCGATCTCCTCCAGCGAAACGGCGCGCGCCTCGTCGAGCGCGACACCTCCATGCTCGAGCGCGTGGTCTTCAGGTGCGTCGCGGCGAAGGCCCTGGTCGTGGCAAAGGACGAGCGCGACCGGGGACCGCGGGCCATCCTCAACTACGGTCACACGGCCGGGCACGCGCTAGAGGCGGCCACGGGCTTCCGAGTGAGCCACGGCCGTGCCGTGGCGTTTGGCATGCGGGTTGCGGCGCGCATAGCCCTTGCCCTGGACCTGTGCAACAAGCGCCTCGTCGAATCCCAGGATTCGGTGCTCACCGCCTTCGGCCTGCCCGACAGGCCGCCGCAGGCCGATCCCAGGCGGGTCCTGGCCGCGATCGCGCTCGACAAGAAGGCGCGGCGAGGCAAGGTGGCCTGGGTCATGCCGCGCCGCATGGGCCATGCCGAGATCGGCCACGCGGTGCCGGGCGCGCTCGTCCGTCGGGTGGTCACGAGGTCGCTCGCATGAAGCAGTGGGTTGTCGTGGTCAACGGGCCAAACCTGAACCTGCTCGGCAAGCGCGAACCTGAGATCTACGGCACCCGAACGCTCGACGACCTCGAGAAGACCGTTACGGCAAAGGCAGCCGAGCTGGGGATCGACGTCAGGTTCTACCAGAGCAACTCGGAGGGCGAGATCATCGACTTCCTGCACCAGCACGGTCCGGGATCGCTCGGCATCGTGATCAACCCGGCCGCGCTGGCCCACTACTCGCTTGCCCTGTACGACTGCCTTCAGGCGCTGGCGCTTCCAGTCGTCGAGGTGCACATCTCGAACATCCATGCCCGCGAGGAGTTCAGGTCGAAGAGCGTGACCGCGCGAGCGGCTCGGGGCGTGATTACAGGGCTCGGATTTGCGGGATATGAACTGGCACTGGAGTACCTGACAAACCAGAAGTGATCTCTTCCAACGACTTTCGCAGCGGGACGATGTTCGAGATGGACGGGCAGCTGCTTTCCGTCGTCAACGTCGAGCACATCAAGCTCGCGCGCGCCGGCGCTGTGATCAAGGCCAAGCTGCGCAACGTGCTCACCGGCTCGATCTTCGAGCAGAGCTTCCGCAGCGGCGACAAGTATCGGGCGGTGCGCATCGACAGCACCGAGGCGACTTACCTCTACTCGGACGGCACCCACCACCACTTCATGGACGCCAGGACGTACGACCAGGTCGCCGTCGACGAGGACATGCTCGAATCTGTTCTCCCGCTGCTCAAAGAGGGCAGCACCGTGTTCCTGCAGCGCTACCAGGACCGCCTGATCGGCGTCGAGCTCCCGATCAACGTGGAACTGAAGGTCAGGTCGACGGACCCCGGCTTCCGCGGCGACACCGTGGCCGGCGCGACCAAGCCGGCGACGCTCGAAACAGGGGCTGTGATCCAGGTGCCGCTGTTCATTCAGTCCGGCGACGTGATCCGTGTCGACACCAGGGATGAGTCGTATGTCGAGCGCGCCTAAACCGGTTCACGTTCTTTGGCGGGTTCTTTGGCGTAGGATCGGCGGGTTATGAGTGAGAACGGCTCGCTGGGGGCGGTGCGTGTGGCCAATGAGGTGATCGCAAGCATCGCCGCGCTGGCCGCGTGCGAAGTCGAAGGTGTGGAGGGAATGGACGAGGCGGCGGCGCGTCATTTCGGCGACTTCGTTCGCCGGCAGGCGGCGGATCGCGGCGTCCGGGTGCACATCGAAGGCGATCGTTCCATCCATCTCGAGGTTTTCATCACCGTCGAATCGGAGGCCAGGCTCGCGGACGTGGCCGCGGCGGTGCAGGCGAACGTCGTCGAGGCGACGGAGCGCATGCTCGGCCTGGAGGTCGGCGAGGTGAACGTCTTCGTCTCGAGCGTCGCCTTCGCCAGCTAGGCGATCCCTTGGGCAAGCGCCACCAGGCCAGGGAGCTGGCGCTCAAGGTTCTGTTCCAGCTCGAAGGCACAGGTGATGATCCCGAGGAGGTGCTCCGCTACCACGGGTCGGAGAACGGCGCCAACGACGAGATCATCAGCTTCGCGGGCCAGCTCGTCGGCGGCGTGATCGCGCATCGCGACGAGCTCGACGCGATCCTGACCGAGGCATCAGAGCACTGGAAGCTCGAGCAGATGGCGAAGGTCGATCGAGTCATCCTGAGGATCGCGGTGTACGAGATCGCGATCGACCGCAAGGTGCCAACGAAGGCGGCGATCAACGAATCGATCGAGCTGGCCAAGACCTTCTCCGGTGACGAGGCGGGCCGGTTCGTCAACGGCATACTCGGTCGAGTCGCGGCAACCACCGCGCACTGATCGCACGAGTGACCTATCTCCTTGCTCCGGTCGTCGCCTGGGGCATCGCTCAGATCGCCAAGCTGACCCTGACCTCGGTCCGCGAACGGCGGCTGAACCTCCGCGTTCTCGCCGAGACAGGAGGCATGCCCAGCAGCCACAGCGCGATCGTGATGGGACTGACCGCTGGCGTGGGCCACCATGCCGGGCTGACCTCCGCAGCGTTCGCGATCGCCCTTATCTTCACGTTCGTGGTCATGTACGACGCGGCCGGCCTGCGCCGCTCGGCCGGGCGCCAGGCCGAGGTGCTGAACCGGCTGGTCGAGGACCTGGTCCACATGCGCGGCGTGCAGGAGGCGAGGCTGCGTGAGCTGCTCGGGCACACCCCGATGGAAGTCCTCGTCGGGGCCGTGATCGGTCTCGCGGTCGGGATCATCCTCTGAGGCTCGACGTGCTGGTGACCAGGAGCGGGTTTGCCCCCTCGCGCGAGCGCGCGCAGGCGCTCATCCTCGCCGGCAAGGTGCGAGTCGCGGGCGAGACCGTCCGCAGCCCGGCACGCGCCGTGAGCGAGGACGCCGCGATCGTCGTCGACTCCGACCCCGGGTACGCGAGCCGCGGGGCGCTCAAGCTGGCTCCTGCGCTCGACCGCTTTGCCATCGATCCGGGCGGCCGCGTGTGCGCGGACATCGGGGCTTCGACAGGTGGGTTCACCGACGTGCTGCTGCGCCGCCGCGCCGCGAGGGTGTACGCCCTCGACGTGGGCAGGGGGCTCCTGGAATGGCGGCTCCGCCAGGACCCACGCGTCGTCGTGATCGAGCGGGTCAACGCCCGCGACCTCGAATCGTTTCCAGAGCCGGTCAGCCTGGTCGTGGTCGACGTTTCGTTCATCAGCCTCGAGAAAGTCCTGCCGGCGGTCCTCCGCGCAGCGCCCGCCGCCGAAATCGTCGCCCTCTTCAAGCCCCAGTTCGAGGTTGGACGCTTCCAGGTGGGGAAGGGAGGCATCGTGCGCAACCAGGCGGCCGTCGATGCGGCCCTGGCCCGATTCCGCGATTGGTGCGCGGCAAACGGATTTGCGTTCATCAAGGCGGCTCCGTCCGAGGTGGCCGGCGCCGAAGGCAACCGCGAGATCTTCGTCCACCTCGAGCCGCTGCGGGCATGAAGGTCTTCCTCTTGCGCGGACCGAACGCCGAGCAGTCGGTCGTCGACCGAGCAATAGCCGCGGCGAGGGCGCGCAAGGTCGAGGCGGTCGAGCTGCGGCGCGACCATCCCGAGACCGAACGCGCGATGGAGAGCGGGCGCCTGATCGTCACGTTGGGGGGAGACGGGACCTTTCTCGCCGGCGCCCGGCTCGCTGCGCCGCGCGAAATACCGATCCTCGGGGTCAACCTCGGACGCCTTGGTTTCCTCACCGAGGTGGACGAAGCGGACCTCGAGCGGGGCCTGACCCGCGCGATCGACGGCTCGTATCGCCTCGAGGAGCGGACGATGCTACAGGTGAGCCTGTCCGGCAGCGCCGGTGGAACTGTGATCGGGCTGAATGAGGTCGTCGTCGATCACTCCGGCGAGGCACGTATGTTGCGGTTGGAGATCGACGTCGGCGGCCAGGCGGTCGGGACCATCGACGCTGACGGCGCGATCATCGCGACCGCGAGCGGTTCGACCGCGTACGCGCTGGCGAGCGGCGGGCCGATCCTCGAGCCGACCTTGAGCGACCTGGTCCTGGTGCCGATGAGCCCGTTCGCGTTGACGGTCCGACCGATCGTCTTCGCGTCTGGACAGCACATCACGCTCAAAGTCGTTCGGGGTCCTGCGGAGATGACGGTTGACGGCGGCCGTCCTGGCACAGCCGTCGCCACGGGGGACGTCGTCCGCTGCGGCCCGTACGAGAAGCGACTCAAGGTCGTTCGTTTCAGCGAGCCCGAGACTTTTTATCGTCGCCTCGGCGACAAGCTCGGATGGGGCAGGCCCCTGGTTCCAAAGAAGTGACCTGGGGTAGCCTTACCGCGTCATAGACGTCAAGACCCCAGTCTTCGAAGGTCCTCTCGAGCTGCTCCTTGCGCTGGTCGAACGCGAGGAGGTCGACATCTTCAAGGTCTCGCTCTCGAAGGTGACCGACGCCTACCTGGCGGGGCTCTCGTCGCGCGAGATTCCTGACCCGCAGGAGATGGCCGAGTTCCTCTGGATGGCCGCGCGCCTGCTGCTCCTCAAGTCCATGCGACTGCTGCCCGGAGACACCCCGACCGACGAGGAGACGGAGCTGCTCGGGTGGGAAGACGAGGTGCGGCAGAGACTCGAGGAGTACCGCGCTTACAAGGAGATCGCAGGTGAGCTTCTCGAGCGCGCGCAGCAAGAATCTTTCGCATTTCCGCCGCCGGCGCGCCCGGTCGAGGCGGGGGGACAGGAGGAGCCCCTCGACGTAGCCGTCCTGGTCGCAGCTTTCAGCAGCGTGCTGGCGAGAATTCCGCCGCGCCCGGTCGTGGTCCGCGGGCGGACCTGGACCCTGCAGGAAAAGCTCGACCTCATCAGTGAACGACTTCGCCGCGGACCGATCGAGCTGGTAGAGCTCATCCTCGAGTCCGAGGACCGCCTTGAGGCGGTGGTGACATTCGTCGCCGTTCTCGAGCTGGTCCGCCGCTCTTTGATTCGGGTACGCCAGAAAGAGCGCTTCGGTCCGATCCACGTCGAGCTGCGGGAGCCCGCGGCGTGACCGACCTCTCGGCCGCGATCGAGGCCATTCTCTTCAGCTCCAACCGCGCGCTGAAAGTTCGGGAGCTGCAGCAGGCGACCGATGCCGACCGCAACAGTCTCGAGGGCGCGCTGGAGAGATTGCGCGAGACGCTTGAGGGCCATGGCGTGATGCTCATGCGGCACCACGACGAGGTCCATCTCGCGACCCGACCCGAATACGCGGGCGCGGTGCGAAGGGCGTTGCGCCCCGAGGTCTCCGGTCGCCTCTCTCACGCTGCATACGAGACGCTGGCGATAGTGGCCTACCAGCAGCCGGTGGCCCGCGCGCGCATAGAGGAGGTCCGCGGCGTCAACTGCGAGAGCGTCCTGGCCAACCTCGAGCTGCGCGACCTGATCGCCGAGGTCGGGCGCGGATCGGGGCCGGGCCAGCCGAAGCTGTACGGCACGACGATGCGGTTCCTCCAGGTGATGGGCCTGGAGTCGCTCGACCACCTCCCGGCGCCGAAAGCCGACGGTGCGGAGGAACCCCGACGAGCGAGCGGCTGAACCGATATCTCGCGCGTGCGGGCGTGGCCAGCCGACGCGCCGCCGATCAGCTCATCGCTTCCGGATCAGTCCTGGTCAACGGCGCCCGGCCTCCGGCCGCCGGATCGCTCATCGATCCCGATACGGACCGCGTCACGATCGCGGGCCGTCCGGTCGGAACGCCGGCCCGGCATCGCTACGTGATGCTGAACAAACCACTCGGCGTGATCACGACCTCGAGAGACGAAGCGTCACGCGCCACCGTGCTCGACGTGATCGGGGAGCAGGGCCTGCTTGGCCATCGACTGTTTCCGGTCGGGCGCCTCGACGCCGACAGCACGGGCCTGATCCTGCTCACCGACGACGGCGAGGTGGCGTACCGCCTGACCCATCCGCGCTTCGAAGTCGCCAAGGAATACTTCGTCGTGACCGCCGGCGTGCCCACCGCAAAAGACCTGAATGCCCTCCGGCGCGGCGTGGAGCTCGACGATGGCCTGACGAAACCCGCGGAGGTCGAGCTTCTGCGATCGACGCGGGGCGCTCGCGACTCCGGCCGCGCCGAGCTGCGCGTGGTGATCCGCGAAGGTCGGCGGCGGCAGGTCCGCCGCATGCTGCAGACGGTCGGGCGCAAGGTCCTGGCCCTGCAGCGGACCGCGTTCGGACCCCTTCGCCTGGGCCGGTTGAAGAACGGCGGCTGGCGCGTGCTGTCCGCTGGTGAGGTGGCGGCGGTCCGTCGCGCCGCCGGCCTCGAGGAAGAGTGATCGATCGATGATCATCACGATCGACGGTGGCGTGGCGTCGGGCAAGTCCGCCGTCGGAAGGCGTGTCGCGGAGAAGCTCGGACTTCCATTCATCGACAGCGGGCTGATGTATCGGGCGATCACGAGGCTGGCTGCCGAGACGGAGATCTCTCCGCATGCTGCGGACGCGGTCACTCGTCTCGCGGAATCAACCCGGTTGCGGATTGACGGTGAGCGCGTGTGGGCAGACGGCAATGAGCTGACCGAAGGCATCTACGACACGGACTACGCCGACGCGCTGCCGGTGATCTCTGCGATACCCGGCGTGCGGAATGCGCTCGTCGAGCAGCAGCGCCGGATGGGCGCGGGCGGAGTCGTGATGGCGGGACGTGACATCGGCACGGTCGTGTTCCCCGATGCGGATCGCAAGTTCTTTCTGACGGCGAGTCTCGAAGAGAAGGTCCGCCGCCGCGCTGCTCAGTACGAGCGTCGGGGCGAGCGCGTGGATGCGGAGGCGATGCGCAAGGAGGTCGAGATGCGCGACCGCGTCGACTCTGAGCGACCTGTGGCGCCGCTTCGTCCAGCCGGCGATGCGGTGATCGTAGACACGGACCACCTCGACGTCGATGAGGTCGTGGAGCGCATCCTCGAGGGCGTGCGCGCGCCGCGATGATCTACGCGTTTCTGCTTGGGCTGATGCGATTCCTCACTCGGGTCTACCTCGTCGGTTTGTTCAAGGTCGACGGGAGCGAAAACGTGCCGCGCGCCGGACCCCTCATCGTGTGCCCGAACCATTTCGCCACCCTCGACCCCCCCATGGTTCCCGCTTTCCTACCCCGTCCCGACAGCTGGAGCATGGCGAAGTCCGAGTATTTCCGGAAGACGTGGCAGCGCTGGCTGTTCACGGCGTACCACGCCTTTCCTGTCGTTCGCCACACCGCGGACCGCGCTGCGTTGCGCCGGTCTTTCGACCTTCTGAAGGCGGGCCACGCGCTGGTGATCTTTCCCGAGGGCACACGCGTCGCCGCCGGTGTCCTGTCGGCGCCTGAGCCAGGTGCCGGTTTCATCGCTCAGAAGGCGGACTGCCCGATCCTCCCGGTCGCCCTGACCGGGACCCGCGAATGCCTGCCGAAGGGGGCGTGGTGGCCGCGCCGCGTTCCGGTCACCGTCAGGTTCGGCAAGCCGTTCATGGTCCTCCAGAAACGGGCGAACGGCGAACGCGTGTCGCACGAGGAAGCCGCGGACCGGATCATGCTCGCCATCGCGGAGCTGCTGCCGCCCGACAAGCGCGGGCGGTACGGCGACATCGAAGGGCTGCGCCGGAGGCTGGAGGGAGTGGCGGCCCCGGTCTAACCGATGGCGGGCCGCGCCCAGTCGTCCTCGACGAGGCTGCCGAGCGCGGGGTTGAAGCAGGCGTCGAACGCCTCCTTCAGCGTCTGCGGCGTGAGCCGCGGGGTCTGCTGCCGGTAGTTGGCCAGGTCGACCAGGCGCGCGACCAGAGCCCTCGGGTGCGAACCACGCAGCGGCTTCTTGCCGTATAGGTTGTTGAGCAGGTAGCCGACCGCCTTCTCGTCAAAGGGCACGCCCTGGCGGTCGCACTCGTAGCGCAGGATGCGGCCGAAGGCCTCCGGCGTCGGGTTGCCGACGCCGATCTTGTAGGCCATGCGGCGGAGGAAGGCTTCGTCGACCAGCTCGGTGGGCGAGAGGTTGGTCGAGAAGACCACCTGGCAGAGGAAGGGGAGCTCGATCTTGCGGCCGGACGCCGACAGGTCGATGTAGTCGATCTTCTTCTCCATCGGCACAATGAAGCGGTTGAGGAGGCGCATCGGCGGCACCTCCTGCCGTCCGAAGTCGTCGATCACCAGGACGCCGGCGTTCGCCTTCCACTGCATAGGCGCCTCGTAGTAGCGGTTCTGCGGATCGTAGGTGAGGTCCAGCTGCTGAAGCTTCAGCTCGCCACCGGCGGTGACGACAGGCCGCTCGACCTTGACCAACCGGCGGTCGATCGGCTGCTCGCCCTCGGCGACCTTGTGGTAGACGGGGTCGATGACGCGGATGATCTCGTCGCCGACGGCAACCGCGTGGGGAATCTCGATCGGCGCGCCCATGAGGAGCGCCATGCGCTCAGTGATGGTGCTCTTGCCGTTGCCCGGCGCTCCGAAGATGAAGAGCGACGCACGCGAAACCATGGCGCCGCCGATCTGGTCGATCACGTGCTGCTCGAGCTCGAGCTCGCCCAACGCCTTCTTCAGCTGGGCATCGGTGACCGGCGACTTTCCGGTCACCTGGGAGCGGATGAGCGCGAGGTAGTCCTCGAAGTTGATCGGGCAGGGCCCCAGGTATCGCGTCTGCACCGAGGACATCTCCGAAGCGCGCTGCCGGCCCGCGGCCGAGATGGCGTAGTTCATCTTCACGGGATAGGGGCGGCCTTCCAGTCCAGGGTCGTTGGACACGCCTCGCGTGTCCATCAGCTGGTTCTTTTCGAACTCGTCGATAAGTGGGGAGAAGGTCTCGAAGGGAAGGCCGAGTCGCTGCTCCAGGGTGGAGCCGGTCAGCTGGTCGGCGAACGCGAGCGTGCGGAGGAGAAGGCTGGCGACCAGGTCCCGCCGGACATGCAGGTCTTCCAGACGCTTGGGAGCCTCGATCGCCCCGGTTACCATCGGGCGGACATATTACATTTCACGCCAGACGTTCCGACCCTGATTCCGGCGGGTTCGTAGAATCCCTCCAGACTTCGTGGAATATGCGGCACTAGACCTCGAGACCACCGGTCTCGACCCGGCCCGCGACAGGGTCATCGAAATCGGCGCTGTTGCCTTCACCCCCGACGAGGTGACCTCGACCCTCGAGCGGCTGGTCGATCCCGGACGTCCGGTCCCTGACACTATCCTCCGCCTGACCGGGATCAAGCAGGAGGACTTGCGGGGTGCGGCGAACCCCGATGAGGCGCTGCAGACGCTCTCCGATTTCCTGCGCGGACGGCAGCCCGTCGGCCATGGCGCCCGCCTGGACGTCGAGTTCCTGGAGGCGGCCGGACTGTGGGATCCCACAGACCAGATCCTCGACACGCTCGACCTCGCCCGCATCCTCCTCCCGGCGGCCGGCAGCCACAGCCTCCCGCTCCTTTCCACGGAGATGGGGTTCAATCAGCCGCGGCCGCACCGCGCCCTGGATGACGCGGACGCCACCCGCCAGCTCCTGCTCAGGCTGCGCGAGGAGGCCGCCGCACTGAACGAGGGGCTTAAGGAGTCGATGCTCGCACTGGTCGCGCCGTACCAGTGGCCGGTGGCCCGGTTCTTCGCGGACGCGCTGACGGCCCCGAATCCGAATCCCGAGCCGGAGGGCGGGGTGCGGCTCGAGGCGGCCGCGCGTGGACGGTCGACGGCCGCCCCGCCGGACGATCCGGCCGCCGTGGCGGCCCTGCTGGGACCGGCAGGCCCGCTCGCGGACATGCTGCCGGGTTACGAGCACCGCGAGTCGCAGCTTCAGATGCTGCTCGCCGTCGCCCAGATCCAGCAGCGGAGCGGTACCCTCGTCGTCGAGGCTGGGACGGGCACTGGCAAGAGCCTCGCGTACCTCGTCCCTTCCATCGCGCGGGCCGTCTCGCATCGCGAGCGCGTGGTGGTGTCGACCAACACCCACACGCTCCAGGAGCAGCTGATGGGCAAAGACCTGCCCGGTCTCCGCGAGTGGCTGCCCTGGGACTTCAAGGCGTGCCTGCTCAAGGGCCGCGCCAACTACGTCTCGCTGCGACGCTGGCGCCGCTATCTAGCCGAACCGTGCCAGGACGCCGAGGAGCTCATGTTCAAGCTCAAGGTTCTGCTCTGGCTGCACTCGACCGAAAGCGGCGACCGGTCGGAGCTTCGTCTGCACGGCCGCGAAGAGGTGTTCTGGAACCGAATCGCGAGCGACCCCATGGACTGCGTCGGCATCAACTGCACAAAAGAGGACTGCTACGTCCATCGGGCCCGTGCCGAGGCGGAGACGGCGGACCTCGTCGTGATCAACCACGCGCTGCTGCTCGCCGACGCCGAGGTGGGTGGCGGACTGCTGCCGGAGTACGACCACCTCGTCGTCGACGAGGCCCATCACCTGGAGGAGGCGGCGACGCGTGGCCTCCGGCAGGAGGTTGACGGGCCGGGCCTGGTGGCGCTGCTGGAGCGGCTCGCAAACGGTCTGCTCGACGAGCTGCGCCGCCAGCCTCACCTCGGTGCGTCCGAGGACATGTTCGGCGAAGCGATCGCTCCGGCCGCGTCCGCGGCGGAGCGCGTGCGCGAGCTCTTCCGGCAAGCCGATGTGTGGGTCGCCGTCCGGCTCGGCGAAGCCGAGCGTCGAGAGGAATCCGTCCGGATCACGGCGCCGCTCCGCGATGGGCCGGAATGGGGGGAGGTCGGCCTCGCGGCGGAGAACACCGTCACCGCTCTCGCCGCGCTTGATGTGACGCTGCGCAAGGCCGTCGCCGGCGTGCGGGACTGGCTCGGAGGGGAGGAGCCGGACCAGGGCATTCGCGAGCTGGAGATGATTCGCGGCCGGCTCGAGGCAGCGATGCGGCTCGTCGATGCAGCGCTCCTGCGGCCGGACGCGAATCGCGTCTACTGGTTCAGCCAGGTGTCGCGCGCAGAGAATCTGCTCCTGCGCGCGGCCCCGATCAATGTCGGCTCGCTCCTGCGCGGCCGTGTGTATGCGGAGAGGCGGTCGACCGTGCTCACCTCCGCGACGCTTGCGGTCGGCGGCAACTTCGACTACTTCAAGTCGCGCGTCGGCCTCGGCGAGGACGTCGAGGAGCTCATCCTGCAGTCGCCCTTCGACTTCTATCGCCAGGCACTGGTGTGCCTGCCGACCGACCTGCCTCTGCCCGAGGACGAGGGGTTCGACGCCGCGGTCGAGGACCTGGTCGCGGCGGTGGCGCGTCGCGTCGGGGGACGGACCCTCGCACTCTTCACCTCGCACCGTCAGCTCCGTGACGTGCATGCGGCGTTGAAGCAGCGAGTCGACCTCGACGAGGTGCTGATCCTCGGCCAGGGCATCGATGGACAACGACGCGAGCTGCTGAAGACGTTCGAGGAATCCGAACGACCTCTGCTGCTGGGTACCGCCAGCTTCTGGGAAGGGATCGACATCCCTGGGGAGCGACTGAGCTGCGTGATCGTGGTCCGCCTGCCGTTCCCGGTGCCGACCGACCCGGTCTACGCCGCCCGCGCCGAGCAGGTTCGGGATCCTTTCTCACAGCTCGCCCTGCCGCAGGCGGCGTTGCGTCTCAAGCAGGGATTTGGGCGGCTGATCCGACGCTCGACCGACCGGGGCTCGGTCGTGATCCTCGACAACCGGATCCTCGGCCGCGATTACGGCAAGGCTTTCCTCCAGGTCCTCCCCCCGGCTTCGCGGTTCGTCGGGCCGGGGGGCGAGGTGGCGGGGCGAGTCGGGCGCTGGCTCGAAGGGGTGTGAGCCGCCTTTACGTCGTCGCGACGCCAATAGGTAACCTCGAGGACGTCAGCGCTCGGGGGCTGCGCATCCTCGGCGAGGTCGTGGCGATCGCTGCCGAGGACACGCGCGTGACGGCCCATTTGCTCGCCAGGCACTCGATCCGCAAGCCGCTGATCAGCTACCGCGCGCCGGTCGAGCGTCGCGGTCTGCCCCGCGTCCTCGCAGCGCTCGACGGCGGGGACGTCGCGCTCGTCAGCGACGCCGGCACGCCGACCCTGTCGGACCCGGGCCAGGCCCTGGTGACGGCGGCATGGGCGGCGGGCCATACGGTCGTGCCGATTCCGGGACCGAGCTCGATCACCGCCGCGCTTTCGATCGCGGGATACGGCGGGCCGGGTTTCACGTTCCTCGGTTACCTCCCGCGCAAGCCCGGCGAGATGAGGCGTCTGCTCGAATCGTTGCGGGGCGATCCCAGGCCGGCGGTCGCGTTCGAGTCGCCGTTCCGGATTCGGAAGTCACTGGGCCTGATCGCCGAATCGCTGCCCGAACGCAGCCTCACGCTCACGCGCGAGCTGACGAAGGTTCACGAGGAGGTCCTGCGTGGCAACGCGTCGCAGGTCAGCGCTGCGCTCGGTGAGCGAACGCGCGGCGAGTTTACCCTTGTGATCAGTGGACAGGATCGGTCGGTCGGGTCCCGAGCCGATGAGATCAGGTCCTGACCTGGCCGATACTGTCCACCTGGTGAGTAGTCAGAGAACTGTTCTCATCGCTCCCGCCTGGCCATATGCCAACGGACCGCGACATGTGGGTCACGTGGTCGGCTTCGCCGTGCCCGCGGACGTGCTGGCGCGGTTCGAGAGGTTGCGCGGATCGCGCGTGCTGATGGCAAGTGGAACCGACGAGCACGGCACGCCGATCACGTACGAGGCCGACAAGCAAGGAATTCCGCCGCGCGACTTCGTCGACCGCAACAGCGCGCTGATCGTCGGCGACCTCGTCCGCCTCGGCATGACGTACGACATCTTCACGCGCACGACCACCGCGAACCACTACCGCGTCACGCAAGACCTCTTTCTGAAGCTGTACGAGAAGGGGTACCTCGCTGCGAAAAAACAGATGGGCGCGTTCGACCCCGCCAGCGGACGCACGCTCCCCGACCGCTACATCGAAGGCCAGTGCCCGATCTGCGGTTACCTCGAGGCGCGCGGCGACCAGTGCGACAACTGTGGCAACCAGCTCGACCCGATCGACCTGATCAACCCTCACCAGCGCGGCAGTGACGCCGGCGTCGAGTTTCGCGAGACCGAGCACTTTTTCTTCGACCTGCCGGCGTTCGGCGAGCGGTTGACGGAGTGGATCGAGTTGCACCAGAACTGGCGGCCCAACGTTCGCAAGTACTCGCTCGAGTTCGTCCGCAACCTCAAGCCGCGCGCCATCACGCGCGACCTCGACTGGGGGGTTCCCGTTCCGTTGCCCGGCTGGGAAGACAACCCGACCAAGAAGATCTACGTCTGGTTCGATGCGGTCATCGGCTATCTCTCCGCGTCGATCGAATGGGCTGTCCAGCGCGGCGAGCCCGAGCGGTGGAAAGAGTGGTGGGAGAACCCCGAGTCGCAGCACTACTACACGATGGGGAAGGACAACATCACGTTCCACACGGTGATGTGGCCGGCGATCCTGATGGGCGCCGGCGACCTCCATCTGCCGGACGAGATCGTCGCCAGCGAGTACCTGCACATGGAAGGCAAGAAGCTCTCGACCAGTCGCGGCCGCGTCATCTACGTGAAGGACGTGCTCGACCGCTACGACGCGGACGCGCTTCGCTATTACCTGATGATCGCCGGGCCGGAAAACCAGGACACCGACTTCACGTGGGCCGAGTTCGTCCGGCGCAACAACGACGAGCTCGTCGCCACCTGGGGAAACCTCGTCCACCGCACGCTGGTCAACGCGCACCGCAATTTCGGTGAGGTTCCGGCGGCGTCTCGAATGACGAATGCCGACGAGGTCCTCATCCAGGAGATCGAGGGCGCGCTCGGTTATGTCGCGCGGCAGCTGCAGGAGGCTCGCTTTCAGAACGCTCTCAAGTTCGCGATGGGCATGGCGGCCAGGGTGAACGTCTACCTCGGAACCGAGCAGCCATGGCACACGATCAAGACCGACCGCGAGCGCGCTGCGACCGTTCTCTACGTCGCCCTGCGGTGCGTCGACAACCTGAAGACGATGTTCACGCCGTTCCTGCCGTTCTCGTCGCAGCGGCTGCACAGGATGCTGGGCTACGACGACGTCATCGCCCCACTGCCCGTCGTGCGCGAGTCCTCCGAGAACGGGAGGTCGCACAGCGTGATCACGGGCGAATACGAGGCCGTGGACCGCTGGCATCCCTCGCAGCTCCCACCGGGCCGTGAGCTTCCGGCGCCAGAGCCGCTGTTCAAGCGCCTCGATGATGTGGTCGAGGAGGACGCGCCATCTTCGTAGACACCCACCTACACATCGATGAGCTCGGGGACGCGACCGAGGTGGTGCAGCAGGCGGTCGTGGCGGGCGTGACGAGGTTGATCGCCGTCGGGACGAACCTGGAGCGCAGCGCCAACGCGGTCTCACTCGGCCACGCGTACGAGGAGGTGTGGGCGGGAGTGGGCCACCATCCGCTCGAACCGTCGGAGCCCGACCTTGGCGCCATGCGCCAGATGGCCAAAGACGAGATGGTGGTCGTCATCGGTGAGATCGGTCTCGACTTCGAGCACGTCGGTGGTCCGAACAGCGAACTTCAGGTCGCGCGCCTGAACGAGATGTTCTCTATGGCGACCGACTTCGACCTTCCCGTGTCGGTGCACAATCGAGGCGCGGGGACCGAGCTGCTCGAGGCGATCAATCGTCATCCGAGCATCCGTGGCGTCATGCACTACTTCGCGCTCGACTGGGAATGGGCCCAGAAGTTTCTCGAGGTCGGTTTCTACCTGTCGTTTGCGGGCCTGATCACTCGGCCGAGCCGTGACGAGCTCCGTGAGGTCGTGAAGCGCTGTCCCGCCGACCGCCTGCTGCTGGAAACCGACTCGCCTTACGGCAACTCGCAGAAGCGGATGGGCTTGCCCAACCGGCCCGCGTACCTGATCGACACCGCAGAGCTCGTAGCCGAGCTCCGCGGCATCAGCCTCGAGCAGCTCGGCGACCAGGAGCGGGCGAACGCGATCGCGTTGTTTCAAAAGATGAAGTGAACGTCGATCCGGCGGACGCGCGCCAGCTCGGGAGCCTGCTGCGCCGCCACCGGATCGAGCTTCAACACCGCCTCGGCCAGAACTTCCTGGTCGAGGTTTCGCTCCGCGACTCGATCGCGGACGCAGCCGGGTTGGATGCGGGGGACGAGGTACTCGAGGTGGGCGCCGGAGTCGGCACCCTGACGGTCGCGCTCGCTGCTCGCTGCAAAAAAGTGGTCGCGGTCGAGCTGGACGGGCGGCTTCTGCCGGCGCTGCGCGAGGTGCTGGAGGGTCACCACAACGTGCAGGTGGTCCAGGCGGACATCCTCCGCTTCGACATCGTGTCCGCCTTCCCCAACGGCGGCGAGGTGGTCGCGGGCAACATCCCCTACAACCTCACAGGGGAGCTGATGCGTCGATTGCTCGACCGACCGCCACGCCCGAGGAAGCTGTCGCTGGTCGTGCAGAAGGAGGTCGCCGATCGCTGGACCGCGACCACGGGCGCGAGCCTGGCCACAGTTGCCGTGCAGATGTTTTCCGAACCGAGGATCGTGATGAGCGTGCCCGCCGAATCGTTCACGCCGGTCCCGAAGGTCGACTCAGCGCTCGTCGTGCTCGACGTTCGGCCCGAGCCGGCGGTCAACGTCGATGACGCCGATCGCTTTCTGCGGTTCGTGGAAGCGGTGTTTCAGTTTCGCCGCAAGCAGCTCGGCGGCACCGTGGGTCGCATCACCAAAACGTCCGGATCCGAATCGGCAAGCGCGTTGAATGCGCTCGGCATCGATCCCACGCGGCGCCCCCAGACCCTCAGCCTGGGCGAATGGGAGATCGTCTTTCGTGCATTCAATACCAGGTTCGATCGTTAACCTCTAGCGGTCGTGGATCCCATCAGGCTGCCGGTCGAGGGTCCGAGCGGCTTCCGCGGTGCTCTCTCGCACACCGCGTTCCGCAACATCTGGTTCGCTCAGCTGGCCGCGCAGCTGGCGGACAAGTTCCTTCTTTTCTCGCTGATCATCCTGGCCTATCACGTCTCCGGCGGCAGCACCTCGGTGGCCGTGACGCTGCTCGCCTACACGGTGCCGGCCGTGCTGTTTGCTCCGCCGGCCGGTGTGATCGCGGATCGCTTCGACCGCAAACAGATCATGGTGTGGTGCAACCTGGGCCGAGCGGCCGTCGTCGCCCTGATACCGGTCGCCTCGGTCATCCCAGGAGTCAAGGACGACTTCCTTCACCTGCTGGTGATCACGCTGATCTTCTCAGCGGTCGGTCAGCTGTTCGGTCCGGCCGAGGCGGCGGTGATCCCCACCATCCTCCCGCGCCCGATGCTGATCACAGCGAACTCGATGGCGCTGCTCACGATGGTGCTGACTCTCGTCGTCGGCGGCGTGCTGGCGCCGGTCGTCTCGAGGATCGACCTCTACGCGCCGTACTGGTGCGCGGTGGTCCTGCTTGTCATCGGCGGCACGTTGATCTTTGCGTCCGAGATCCCACGCCTCGAGCGGCACACCGAGTCGCCGGTCGAGGAGAGCGCCAGCCGGTTCCGGGTGATGATGCTCGACCTGAAGGAAGGTCTTGACGCTCTCCGCGCGTCGCGCGGGCTCCGCCTTGCATTCGGCCAGGTGAGCATCGCCGTGCTGGTTCTCTTCAACCTCTACACACTCGCTCCCGCCTACGTGAGCAAGGTGATCGGGGTCTCGTCGCAGGACACCTACGTCATTCTTGGCCCGGCCACGGCGGGGGCGATCCTCAGCGCCATCCTGCTGGGCCAGTTCCTGCGCCAGCTCGACAAGTCGCGCGTGCTGGCGGGCTCGCTTGTCGCCAACGGCGTGACCCTGCTCGCGCTGGCGGCCGTTCCCGAAGCGATGCGCCACTTTCCCGACCTGCAGGTTCACAACCGGATCACGGGCGCCACGTTCAGCTTCCTGATCGGGGTCGAGTTCGGGGCGATCCTCATTCCTGCGGTGACCTACTTGATGGAGTCGACGAGCGACGCCATCCGAGGGCGCATCTTCGCGCTGCTCTACATGGTGATCAACGGGGTCTCGGCCCTGCCGGTCCTCGTCGCGGCCGCGCTGGCAGACAACGTTGGAACGGCCCAGGTGTTGGGCGGGCTTGGCGTGCTGCTGCTCGGCGGCGGGGTCGGGGTCATCGTGGGCGGGCTGCACGCTCCCGAGCCGCGAAGAGAACCAACGCAATCAGGGTCAGGATGACCAGTCCGCCCGCTCCGATCGAGCGAGCGATCGACTCGAGCAGATCGAGGTTGCTGCCGAGAAAGTAACCGGCGGCGCCGATCGCGACCGCCCAGCCGAGGGCGCCGATCGCGCTGAAGAGCTGAAAACGCCAGAACGGCATTCTGGCCATCCCGGCGAGCATCGAGCTCCAGGTGCGCAGGCCGAGAACAAAACGCGAGGCGATCACCGCCTTGTCGCCGTGCCGCGCAAAGAAGAGCTCTGCTCGCGCGAGGTGCTCCGGCCGAATCCGGAACCGATTGCCGAACTGCTCGACGAATGGCCTTCCACCGCGATAACCGAGCACGTAGCCGGCGTCGGCCCCGGCGGCAGCGCCGAGAAAGCCCGTGAGGATCACGAGCGCGATCGAGTGCTGGCGCGTCGCCGCCCACGCGCCGGCGGCGAGGAGCAGCAGCTCTCCCGGAATCGGGACGCCTGCGCTCTCGACGAGAATCAGCAGGCAGGCGAGGGGATAGCCGAGGACGTCGACGGTCCGAGCCCAATCCAATGGGTTCATATACTGGACGACCCCATGGGCGGATACGGGGATCACGAAGCCGGCGATGACCCTCTGCAGGTACTGCGGCATTCCACCGCGCATCTGCTCGCGGCCGCGGTCACCGAGCTGTATCCAGACGCGAAATACGCGATCGGCCCTCCGATCGAGAACCCGCCTGGCTTCTATTACGACTTCGCGTTCAGCAAGCCGATCTCGGAATCAGACCTGCCGGCAATCGAATCCCGCATGCGCAGGATCGCGCAGGAGGGCAGGCCGTTCGAGCATGAGGTCCTGCCTCGCGATAAGGCGATCGAGGAGTTTCGCAGGCGCGGGCAGGATTTCAAGCTCGAGCTGATCGAGGACAAGGTCTCGGGCGACGGCGTGAGCGTGTACCGCACCGGTGACTTCCTCGACCTCTGCCTCGGCCCGCACGTGAAGTCGACCCGCGACCTGAAGGCCTTCAAGCTGCAGCGAGTCTCCGGCGCCTACTGGCGGGGCGACGAGAAGAAGCCACAGCTGACTCGCATCTACGGCACCGCATGGCAGACGCAGGGCGAGCTCGATGACTACCTGAAGTTCCTCGAGGAAGCCGAGAAGCGCGACCACAAGAAGCTGGGCAAGGACCTGAAGCTGTTTGCCATCGACGATCGCGTCGGTCCCGGGCTGCCGCTATGGCTGCCGGACGGGGCCACGATCCGGAGGGAGCTGGAGCGATTCATCGTCGATGAGGAGCTGTCGCGCGGCTACGTTCACGTACGCACGCCCGACGTGGCGCGCCTCGACCTCTATCGCCAGAGCGGCCACGCGCAGCTGTACGGCGAGTACATGTACCCGCCGATGCGGTTCGAGGATGGGGAGGAGCTCGAGCTTCGGCCCGTCAACTGCCCGCACCACATCGTCGTCTACCAGACCGAGCTGCGGAGCTACCGTGACCTGCCCCTCCGCATCGCCGAGATCGGCAACAACTGGCGCTACGAGCGGTCGGGGACCCTCGCCGGAATGAACCGCGTGCGGTCCTTCGCCCTGAACGACGCGCACATCTTCTGCACTCCAGACCAGCTCATGGACGAGGTGAAGGGGGCGATCGACCTCGCCCTCTACTTCTCAAAAGTGCTCGGCATCGACGAGTTCTGGTACCGGCTTTCGACGCGCGACGACATCAAGGAGAAGTGGCTCGGCGGCGAAGAGCAGTGGCAGGAGGCGCAGGCCGCTCTGGCGGAGGCGCTCGAGGCGATGGGCCAGACGTATCACGTGGGAGCGGGAGAGGCGGCGTTCTACGGGCCGAAGATCGATTTCCAGGTCTACGACGCGCACCGGCGCGAGTTCACGAACTCGACTGTGCAGGTCGACTTCCAGCTTCCGCAGCGGTTCGACCTGGAGTACGTGGCCGAGGACGGGACACGCAAGCGGCCGGTCATGGTGCACCGCGGAGCGGCGGGCGCGATGGAGCGGCTCTTCAGCTATCTGATCGAGCGGTACGCGGGCGCGTTCCCGACGTGGATGCATCCGACGCAGGTGGTGGTCGCGCCGGTCAAGGACGAGTTCAACGGATACGCGCAGGACGTCGGCGCCAGGCTGCGAGCTTCGCGCGTGCGGGTCGACGTCGATCGGCGCTCGGAGCGCCTCGATCGGAAGATCCGGGACGCCAAGCTGAAGAAGGTTCCTTACATCGCGGTGGTCGGCGCGAGGGAGGTCGAGTCGAGACACGTCAACGTCCAGGACCGAGCCGGGGAGAAGGTCGACATGACGCTCGACTCATTCCTGGCGATGATCACCGCCGAGATCGCCGAGCGCCGGCGCTAGAGTCCGCCTGGCAGGCGTCCTCCGCAGTCGCCCTGCGCCGCGACAGGGAGGATGCCCCCGGTGCTCACATCGGCAACCCGCGGCTGATGCTGCGAGTCACCCCCGGACAGCAGATGCGTGTCGTCGATCCAGGCGCAAGCGAACGTGGCGGCAATCGACGTGCTCGTCTCGGCGATCAAGGTGCCAGTGTTGCTGACCAGGGCGACGCGGTTGCCGTTGGGCGACAGGAATGCCAGCTGCGGTCCAGGGTTGACGAAGGTGACGGTGCGCCTTGTGACCGCCGTCCAGTCGACGACGTTCGCTTTCGTAAAGCTGTTTGGGTCGATGCACGCGACGCCCGCCGGGGAGGCTGCGCCTGCGACCCGGCAGGTCGTGCCGCCGAGCGTGAAGCGCCTCGTAGCAGTGTCGGGGTCGACCACATGCAGTTCCTGCGGACCGCAGCAGAATGGCCCGCCACCCTGTGTGCAGGAGGGCACCTTCGCCACGACCAGGTTGTTGATGCCGTGCCAGCCGACCGGCCACAGGGTAGACGCACCCGTCTCGCTGAACACGTCGCGATGGTTGCCCCCGGCGTTGAGATCCTCTACGTAGAGCCGCGTCGACGCGCCGCTCGCGTTGTAGTCGTTGACGATGACGGCGATCCGCTGGTCGTCCGGGCTGACGGCAAACATGCTGCGTCGCGAGCTGGTGCCGGCGGGCACCGAGGTGGCACGGCCGGAATCGCCGTTCGGAGCCAGGAAGCGAACCACACCCTGCGCGTCCATGTAGTACGCGCGCGAGTCGCTCGTGCTTACTGGCTCAGGAACCGGTGCGCCGGCGGCGCCGGCGCAAGAGACGAGCGGAGGCGTGCTCGCTTCGGCCGTCGCGGCCACCTTGCCGTCAATCGCTACGAGGCTGATCGAGTAGCTGCTCGCGCTCGGGCTGCCGACGAGGACGCCGTAGGGGACGGTCACGGGTTGCGGCGGTGCACTCGGGCTGGCCTCCGCCGAAGCCGACGGCGAGGGCGAGGAGCTTGCCCGTGCGGAGGGCGAGTGGCCGGCGGTGGGGCCCGGGCCCACGCTACACCCGGCCGCGACCACGAGGAGCGCCAGCAAGGCGGCCTGCCGGGGTGCTGAGACGAACGGCTGCATTCCCACTCGCATGGGCAACAGGTATTTTGCGCATCGAGTTACGTTTCCGGTACCATCCCCGGTCTGAAGCAGGGGCCGACCCTCACCCCCAGGGCGCCGCTCGAAGGGGTTGCTTAGCGGACGGCACCTGCTGTCCGTTTTGTTTTATCTGGATGGAGGAATAGATAGCGACACTGAATTTGGCAGAGGTAGCGTCCCATACCGTTTAAAGAGCTAAGGATCAACGATCAGATCCGCAGCTCGGAAGTGCGACTGATCGACGACCAGAACAATCAGTTGGGCGTGCTCTCGCTGGACGCCGCGCTTCGCATCGCAAACGAGAAGGGCCTCGACCTCGTCGAGGTGGCGCCGCAAGCGAACCCGCCGGTCTGCCGCCTGATGGACTACGGACGGTTCAAGTTCGAGACCATCAAGCGCGAGAAGGACCAGCGCCGCAAGCAGAACGTCATCAAGCTGAAGGAGATGAAGCTCCGGCCCAAGGTCGCCGAGCACGATTTTCAGACCAAGTTCAAGGGTCTGCGACAGTTCCTCGAAGCAGGAGAGAAGGTCAAGGTGACGATCATGTTCAGGGGACGCGAGATGGTGCACCAGGACATCGGGCGCAAGCTGCTCGATCGGGTGGCCGATGACGCGCGTCTTTTCGCGGTCGTCGAGCGCCAGCCGCTGCTGGAGGGCAAGAACCTCTTCATGATCCTGGCCCCGAGCCGCCAGTCGGCGGTGAAGGAGACTGCGACCAGTGCCTAAGCAGAAGACGCAGAAAGGAATCGCCAAGCGCGTCCGCGTCACGCGCAACGGGAAGCTGGTGCGCCGCAACTCCTGGACCAGCCACCGCCTGCACCAGAAGTCGAAGAAGCACAAGCGCAAAGACCACACCGAGCTGCCCGTTTCGAAGGCGGACCGCAAGACCGTGCGCCGGGCGCTGGGCGTTTAGCGCATGGCACGCGTCAAGCGCGGCGTACCCGCGCATCGCCGGCACAAGGCGATCCTCGAGCGCGCCAAAGGGTTCCGGCTTTCCAAGAAGCTTCTCTTCAGGCCCGCCAACGAGGCGGTCCTGCATGCCCTTGCCTACGCGTACCGCGACCGCCGCCGCCGCAAGCGAGAGATGCGCCGGCTCTGGATCGCGCGCATCAACGCAGCCTCGCGGCAGTCGGGGCTGCCGTACAACAAATTGATGCACGGCCTTCGCCAGGCCGGAGTGGAGATCGACCGCAAGATGCTGGCTGACCTGGCCGTGCGCGACAGCGGTTCCTTTGCCCGGCTGGTGGAGGTTGCAAAAGAGAACCTCTAAGGACTCAGTCGCGCCGCCGTCGTCGGATCTTCGGCGTCTATGCTCGCCGAATGCCGGTGTCGCCTCCTGCGCGCGCTCGGTCAGCAGCCCCGCACGACGATGCGGGGGCCCCAGCAGGTATGGGCTCCCTCGCGTGCTCGTCGGCTCCTTGGCCTCGGCGGCCCATCCGCCGAATCTCTCGACGCCGTGCCGCGCCTGAGTCCTGACCAGCTCATAAGCAGCCCGGACAACGAGGTGGTCCGCCGCCTGCGGCGCCTCGCCCACCGGCGCGAGCCAGGCCACGTCCTC
This sequence comes from Verrucomicrobiia bacterium, assembly GCA_035637495.1. GTDB lineage: Bacteria > Chloroflexota > Dormibacteria > Dormibacterales > Dormibacteraceae > 40CM-4-65-16. The sequence continues at coordinate 2,019 of DASPXA010000023.1, read as the reverse complement.
CTGGAAGGTCCGCGCGTGCTCGCGGAGGCGAAGGCTGCCGGGCTCGAGTTCGACGTCATCGCCGTCCGCGAGGGTGACAAGCTGCCGTTTCACACCGAATCGCGCGTCACCTTGAGCGCCGGCGCATTCCGCGCGGCCTCGCAGACCGTGACACCACAGGGCGTGATCGCCATCGCGCGCGTGCACGAGTCCACGCCTGATGACGCGATGCAGGCGGCGCGCGGATCGCGCTGGCCGCTCATCGTGCTGGACCGGGTGCAGGACCCCGGCAACGTCGGCACCATCTGCCGGACGGCGGCCGCGGCGGGCGCACCCGCGCTCGTGGTGCTCCCCGGGAGCGCCGATCCCTACGGGCCGAAGGCGATCCGCGCCTCGGCGGGCAACGTGTTCCGGCTGCGGGTGGCGCGCGCCCAGTGGAAGGACCTCCAGGGGCTCGACGGCTACGGCGCGGCGCCGAGCGGCGGTGCACCGCTGGCCGAGGCGCCGATAGAGTCTGCGGGCATGATTGTTCTTGGCAGTGAGGCGCACGGCCTGTCGCGCCAGGACTTGAAGCTGGTCACGGTGCCGCTGACGGAAGGCGTCGAGTCACTAAATGTAGCCGCGGCGGCGGCGCTCATCCTCTTCGAGATCAGGCGGAGGCGCGCGGCATGAGCGATCCGTCGGCGCTGACGAGCGAGGCGCTCGCCGCGATCGGCAAGGCGCAGTCGCCGGCCGACCTCGAGCGAATCGAGGTCGAGTATCTCGGTCGCAAGAGCGGCCGCGTCAGCCGGTTGCTTGCCAACATCGCCACGCTGTCGCCCGAAGAGCGAGCCGCGCTGGGCAAGGCCGCCAACGACGCCAAGCGAGAGATCGACGGAGCGCTCGCCGCCAGGGAGGCGGAGCTCGAGGCGTCGCGGATCGCCGACCTCGCGGAGACGGAGGCGATCGACGTCACGTTCCCCGGACCACCGTTGGGAAGAGGTCACATCCACGTTCTGACCCAGGTCCGGCGGCAGATCGAGACCGTGCTCGAATCGCTCGGCTACCAGGTCGAGCTCGGGCCTGAGGTCGAGACCGAGTGGTACAACTTCGAAGCGCTCAACATCCCCGCGGGTCATCCCTCGCGCGAAAGCTGGGACTCCTTCTACTTCAGTTCCGATCTTCTCTTACGCGCCCACACCTCGCCTGTGCAGATCCGCGCCATGCAGCGCATCAAGGAGCCGCCGATCTACATCATCACGCCGGGGCGCTGCTACCGACGCGACGCTCCCGAGGCCACGCGGCTGCCTTACTTCAGCCAGGTCGAAGGCCTGGCCGTCGACAAAGGCCTGACCGTGGGCGACATGAAGGGCACGCTGCTCTACATGATCCAGTCGCTGTACGGCCGAGAGCGCAAGGTGCGCGTCCGTCCGAGCTACTTCCCTTTCACCGAGCCGAGCTTCGAGTTCGACGTGTCATGCGGCATCTGCGGAGGGGTTGGATGCAAGAGCTGCAGACACAAGGGTTGGCTTGAGGTCGGCGGATGCGGGATGGTCCACCCGCAGGTGCTGCGCAACGGTGGCATCGATCCCACGCGGTGGAACGGCTACGCGTGGGGATTCGGCATCGAGCGGATGGCGATGCTGAAGCATGACGTCGACGACATCCGCCTCTTCTACGAATCCGATTTGCGCTTCCTGGAGCAGTTCTGATGCCCGAGCAGCCGCCAATCAGCGTTAGTCCGGACTATCGACGCTTTTCACGCCCGAAGATGCAAGATTGTCCGGACTATCCCGCATGGTCGGGGGCGCAGAGCTAGGGGTGCGGATCTCCTACGAGTGGCTCGGTGACTTCGTCGACCTCGAGGGTGTCACGCCGAAAGAGGCGGCCGATGTGCTGACCCGGCTCGGCGTCGAGGTCGAGTCCCTGACCCAGGTCGACCTCTCACAGATCGTGATCGGCAGGGTGCTCGAGCAGAAGCCGCACCCGAAGTCTCGCAATCCGCTTTGGATCCACCAGGTCGATCTCGGCGGGCGAACGGAGCAGATCATCGCCGGCGCT
>DASPXA010000022.1:0-3852 GCA_035637495.1 Verrucomicrobiia bacterium | reverse complement strand
CTCGGCCTGCAGCTGCGGCACGATGTTCATGCCGTGGACGGACACGTCCTGGAGCGGGGCCTGCCCGATCGACATCGTCGAGTTGAGCGCGATCAGGTACACCGCGGGGATGTTGTGTAGCTTGGCGTCGGTCATGCCGCTCCCGCCAAGCTTGGTGGCGGCGCCGGTGGTGGTGATGCAGCCGGCGATCCGTCCGGACGCGAGGTAATACCCGAGCGGCACGAAGCCGGCGACGTACTCGCCCATCGTGAGCATCCGCGGCGCGCCGTCCGTCGCCTGCGACAGGTCAGAGAAAGGTTCGAGGTGCTTGGCCACGTGAATCAGGCCGCCGCCGTTGACACCGGCGTAGGCGGTGACGCCCCAGCGGCGCAGCGTTTCGATCAGCCAGAAGTTGCCGCTGGAGCGCTCCAGCGGCGCCGGCCCAAACGGAGTCAGCTCGACGCGGTCGATCATTTCAGTGCTCATCGGATCTGACGCCCCTCAACCACTGAACATGCGGTTGATCGCGTCCGTCACCTCGTGTCCGCGACCGAACGGATGGGCCTCGGTGTGCCGCCCGGCGACGGCAGCGGTCAGCGCCTGTGTGCAGATGTCTGCCACGTCGATCTGGTGCCGGCGCTCCTGGATCTCGTGGTGCAGCCCTTCGGGGATTTCGATTGTGTAGCTGGCCATCGGTACCTCCTCCTCGTTGCAGCTGGCTTGGTCGAACGACATCCTCTGCTGCAAGGACGAGAGGATCCCCTCCCGCGGTACCACCCTGCTTGCGGCCACGGCCGCCGCTCTTGTTGAGGCGCCCAGCTCCGGGGGTGAGTAAGTCCCCATCAACGCCGGTTGACTCAGGCGGAAACGCTACCAGCCGTAGCCACGCGCGTCCATTGTGCAAACCAACCAAAAGTCATTGGTTCCTTTAGTCCTTCACGCGAGCGTTGGCTTCAGGCATACTAGTCACTCCCATGGCGCTGACTGTCCGGGAAGCGATGGCGCTGGGGGGATTGAGGAGGGGCGAGGTGCTGGCCGGGGCTAGCGGCCTCGACCGCACCATCACCTGGGTGAAGGTGCTCGAATCCCCAGAGACGATCAGCTGGCTCGCCGAGGGCGAGCTCCTGCTGACGGTGGCCTTCGCCATCAAGGACGACCAGGCCGCCCAGAAAGACCTCATGCGCAACCTGGCCGCGGTCGGCTCGGCGGGGCTGGTGATCAAACCGGAACGCTACCTGCCGCAGATCCCGGACGACATGATCGGGCAGGCGGACGAGTTCAACATCCCCCTGATCCGCATCCCCCCGGACGTCTCCTATCTGGAGATCATGAACCCCATCCTGGAGCGGATCATCAACGCCCAGAACACCGAATTGCGCCGCTCGATCGAGATCCACCGGCAGTTCACCCATCTCGCGCTCGACGGCCAGGGTCTGGACGCGATCGTCAAGACGCTTGGTGAGCTGGTGGAGAGCTCGATCTCGCTGGAGGACGTGAGCTTTCGCCTGCTGGCGAGCCATGTGGTCCCGGGCGTGACCGACAAGCACCGGCAGCAAACGCTCGCCCACCACGGCACCCCGCTCAAGGTCCGCCAGGCCGCTGCCATCAAGAGCATGCTCCAGGACGTGGTCCGCGGCCGTGTGCCCCACAAAGTCCCGCCCTTTCCGGAGCTGGGGTTGACCGCGCCTCGCATCATCGCGCCCGTCCTGGCCGGACGCGAGAACCTGGGATACCTGTCGATCATCGATCACCCCCAGCATCTCGAGGAGCTGGCGATGATGGCGATCGAGCACGCGGCCACCGTCATCGCGCTCGAGATGATCAAGCAGCGCGAGGTCGCGGAAGCCGAGGACCGGGTGCGCGGCGAACTGGTCGATGACCTGCTCAACGGCACATTCGGCGACCAGGCCAACGTCCAGCGCCGCGCGCGCCACCTGCGCTACGACCTCTCGGTGCCGCACCGGCTGCTGGTGGTGGACGTGGACCACTTCGGGCGCTTCATCAGGGAGCGGCGCTACGAGGAGGGCCGCGTCATCGCGCTCAAACACCAGTTGTTCCAGGTCGTGACCGGCGCGGTCCGCCGCGGACATCCGCGCCACCTCGTCAGCGCGCACAGCGACAGCGTCATCGTGCTCGTGCCCCAATCCCCTGACGGCAAGGACCCGGAGGCCGAGGAGCTGGCCACGCGCATCCGCGAGGCGGTCGCCGAGTCGGAGCTGGGCATCACGGTATCGGTATCGATCGGCCGGCTGTGCGTAAAGCCCGACGACTTCAAGCCCTCCTTCCTCGAGGCCCAGCGAGCGCTCGACCTGATGGTGCGCTTCGGTAAGCGCGAGCAGGTGATCAACTACGAGCGCCTGGGCGTCTATCGGTTGCTGGCGCAGGTCGAAGATCGAGCCGGTCTGGACGCCTTCGCCGGACGGATGCTCGCACCGCTGGTCGACTACGACCGCGCCCGCAACACGCCGCTGCTGAAGACGCTCGAGGTCTACCTGCAGCGGCACGGCAACCTGCGGCAGTCGTCGCGCGACCTGCACATCCACCTCAACACGCTTCACTACCGGCTGCGCCGCATCAGCGAGGTGACCGGCGTCGACCTGAAGGACGCCGACGCCCGGCTGGACCTGCTCCTCGCCTTGCGCGTGCGCGCCCTCGCGGAGACGAGATGACGAAGACCATCGCGGAAAAGATCTGGGACCAGCACATCGTTGTCGCGGGCGACGGCGCGCCCGATCTGCTCTACGTCGACCTCCACCTCGTCCACGAGGTGACGTCACCGCAGGCCTTCGAGAGCTTGCGGCTGGCCAACCGGCGTGTGCGCCGGCCCGACCTCACGGTCGCGACGATGGATCATGATGTGCCGACTCGAGGCGGGCGTCCGGCGGCGGACGAGATCGCCGAACGCCAGATGTCGGCGCTCGAAACGAACTGCCAGCGCGAGGGCATCTCCCTCTACGGGATGGGCCACGCGCGCCAGGGAATCGTCCACGTCATCGGGCCCGAGCTCGGGCTCACACAACCGGGCCTGCTGATCGTCTGCGGCGATTCACACACCTCGACGCACGGCGCGTTTGGCGCGCTCGCCTTCGGCATCGGGACATCAGAGGTCGAGCACGTCCTCGCCACCCAGTGCCTGCGCCAGCGGCGGCCGAAGACGATGGCGGTGACCGTCGAGGGAGCGCTGCCTCTGGGTGTCACCGCCAAGGACGTTGCGCTCGGCATCATCGCGCGGATCGGCGTCGACGGCGGCCGCGGGCATGTCATCGAGTACCGCGGGTCGACGATTCGCGATCTATCGATGGAAGGGCGCATGACGGTCTGCAACATGACGATTGAGGGCGGCGCTCGCGCGGGGATGGTGGCGCCCGATGAGACGACGTTTGCTTACGTCAAAGGTCGCCCGCATGCGCCCCGGGACGAGCAGTGGCAGGACGCGATCACGCACTGGAAAACGCTGGCGACGGATGCGGACGCGCAATTCGACCAGGAGGTCTCGATCGACGCCACCCGGCTAGAGCCATACGTAACCTGGGGCACCAATCCCGGGCAGTCCGTACCGGTGAGCGGGAGCGTGCCGAACCCGGCATCGGAGACCGATGAGCGGGCACTCGCCTACATGGCGCTCGAGCCGGGCACGGCGATGGAGGCGATCGCGATCGACCGCGTCTTCATCGGCTCCTGCACCAATGCCCGTCTCGAAGACTTGCGCCTGGCGGCGACCGTGGTGCGCGGCCATTCGGTGCATCCGAAAGTACGGGCCATGGTCGTGCCCGGATCGGTGAGCGTCAAGCGGCAGGCCGAGGCCGAGGGACTGGATGCGGTCTTCCGCCAGGCCGGCTTCGAATGGCGCGATGCCGGCTGCTCGATGTGCCT
>DASPXA010000021.1:0-10763 GCA_035637495.1 Verrucomicrobiia bacterium | reverse complement strand
GGGGCGCCGGCGCACGACATCCTGCTCGAGCTTCCCGGTCCGCCCTCGATGGATGAGAAGACCGCGGCCCAGGTTCGGGAGACCATCAGCAAAGGCGGGAGCGGTTTCGCCGCCGGTTTCACCACCGACGACGTGAACAAGACGTATGAGAACCTCAAGGCGAATGGCGTCGAGATCGCGGACGACCTCACGGAGCGCGACTACGGAGCCGACTTCGGCATCCGCGACCCGTTCGGCAACCACCTCCGGATCGTGCAGCTCGGGCCGACGTCGCACCAATTGGGCCCGAAGTGGGCGGCGAAGGAGACGAGATGAGCCACCAGATCACATCCCGTTCAACGAAAGCAATTCAATCGTCAAACGACGCCGCCACGATGAAGACGCTGCTCGCATGCGGCGCGATCGCGGGACCTCTGTTCGTCGCGGTGGGGTTCATCCAGATCCCACTTCGCTCCGGATTCGACTGGATGCGACATCCGCTGAGCATGCTGAGCCTCGGCGACCTCGGCTGGATCCAGATCGCCAACTTCGTCGGCTGCGGCTTGCTCTTCGTCGCCGGCGCCGTCGGGATGCGCAGTGTGCTCCGCGGACAGACTGCCGGCACCTGGGGTCCGCTACTCACGGCGGGCGTTGGATTGGGAATGATCGCCGGCGGCATGTTCACAGCCGACCCCGGTCTGGGCTTTCCGCCGGGCGCGCCGGCTGGAGCGCCGACGAGCATGAGCTGGCACGCTGGGCTTCACCTCGGCGGATTCGTGATCGGCTTCGCCTCCCTGGTCGCCGCGTGCTTCGTCTTTGCTCGCCGGTACTGGGAGCTAGGACAGCGAAATTGGGCGCTGTACGCCATCGTCACAGGCGTCATCGTCGGGGCGAGTTTCCCGATCGTCACTAGCGGATTGATCCGAAACCTGCTCCCGCTGTGGATTGCGTTGGTCGTCGGATGGCTGTGGGCATCGTCGACGCCGGCACGGCTCCTACGAGCGGTCGGAAACGAATGAGATTCAAAGCCAAGGTTCTGCTCGCCGGCAAGACCGCAACTGGAGTCGAGGTCCCCGCCAAGGTCGTGGAGGGCCTCGGCTCCACCAAGCGGCCCCTCGTCAAGGTGACGATCAACGAGTACGCGTATCGGAGCGCCATCGCGCCGATGGGCGGTACGTTCATGCTCGGGATCAGCGACGAGGTGCGCAAGGCCACGGGCGTGGCGGCCGGCGACACCATCGACGTCGAGGTCGAGCTGGACACCGAAAAGCGCGAGGTCGAGGTCCCGCCCGAGCTGAAGAAGGCCCTCGCTAAGGACTCTGCGGCGAAGAGATATTTCGAAAGCCTTTCCTACAGCAGAAAGGTCGCGCTGGTGAACCCGATCGCCGGCGGCAAGACCACCGAGACCCGTGAGCGAAATCTTGCGAAAGCCATGAAGGAGCTAAGGGCGAAAGGCTGAACGCGAAGCCTATCGCTCGGCAGCGCGGATCAGATCCCGCAGCGATTCCTCAGGTCCACGCCTCAGCTCGCCTCCGAGCAGCTTCTCGACCAGCCAACCCCGCCACCCGGGCGGGAGTTGAAAGTCTCAATTGAAGCGGACGAGCGTGCCGCCCTCCGCCGTCTGGGTGAGGGTCACCCGCTCGTGGTTGTCGATCCCGAATGGCAGCTTCACGAGGAGGTCGACCCACCTCCGCTCTGGGTCCAGCGCCTCAACGCGGAACGTGAACGGCCACCGCCGCCCGAAGGCCGGCGCCATCAGATAGATCACCTGCCCGGTCTGCACTGGACCGGGCGGTTCGGACTTCACATAGATCGCGTCGTTCCACTCCCCCACCCGTTCCGGGGCCGTCATGACACTCCAGATCTTGTCCGGCGCCGCTGAGGTGACGGCCGCCGGACACACGTTGACGATCACCATGCGAGCTTAGACGGCAACCGCACGACCAAGGAGAGACTCCTCGGGGTGACGTCAGGGCTGGATGTTCTGGTTCAGGCGAAAGAAGTTGTCGCGGTCGTGATTCCGCTTGAGCGCGACCAACCGCTCGTACTTCGCGTCGCCGTAGATCTGAGCGCCGTCGGTTCCCGCCTCCACCACGTCGTTGACGTACCGGCCGGTCGTCAGGAAGGGCTTCAGCTTCGCCATCGCGCCCCGGCCCCATGCCATACGCTCCTCGTCCTCCCGGGCATTCGTCCAGAACAGCTCGGCGGAGATGCTGTACGCGCCGTTGCGCCCGGTGTACGCCATCGCATCGTCAGGCACGCGCCCAACGGCTCCGCCGTGGGCCCAAAGCGAGATCTCGCTGTCCGCCGGGATGCTCTCCGTCAGTCCAGCGCACATCTCGACGACGTCGTCCGACAGCTCGCCGAGGAACCCCGACTTCGTGTAGAAGCGCTTGCCCCAGCCCATTACCTCGTCCATCGCCACCTGCACGTCGAGATACCGCTTGGCCGCGAAGGTGTCCATCAGAGGACCCGCCTCTCGAAACACTCGAAGGTCACGCTCCGCCTGCGCGACGCCTCCGGCGTGCGTCGAGCCGACTGAGAGAACAGGCCGCCCGCCCAGCTCTTCAGGCTTGCTGAAGGAAAGCGCCAGCTGGACGTCGTCGTGCTCGGCCACGAACTCGCGCACGCGCTCGGCCACCTCGAGGCTCCTCTCGACAGGAAACGCGACTCCACCCTGGAAAATGGTCCCGTCCAGCGGATGAAGCCGGAACTCGAAGAGCGTCGCCACTCCAAAGTTGGCTCCCGCGCCGCGCAATCCCCAGAAGAGTTCGGCGTTCTCGTCTTCGCTTGCGTGGAGCCGCTCCCCGTCCGCGGTCACCATGTCGATCCCGACGATGTTGTCGATCGTCAACCCGTACTTGCGCTGGAGGCGGCCCATGCCCCCGCCGAGGGCGAGACCGGCCACACCCGTGTGCCCTACGACCCCAACGGGGCACACGAGGCCGTGTGCCTGCGCCGCGGCGTCGAGCTGCGACAGGTGGGCTCCGCCCTGCGCGGTGGCACGCTGGGCGGCCGGATCCACTTTCACATCGCGCATGGGCGAGAGGTCGATCACCATCCCGCCGTCGCAGGTCGAGAATCCCGCCACGCTGTGGCCGCCGCCCCGCACTGCCACGACCAGCCGCTGCTCGCGGGCGAACCGGATTGCGGCAATCACGTCCTCGACCGACGTGCAGCGGACGATCATCGCCGGCCGGCGGTCGGCGATCGCGTTCCACACGATCCGCGCCCGGTCGTAGGTGGGGTCGCCCGGCAGGATCACATCGCCCGCGATGCGATCTTGAAGTGCGCTACTTGGTGCCAGCGCCTGCTCCGATCGCCGCCTGCGCCGCCGCCAGCCGCGCCACCGGCACGCGGAACGGGCTGCACGACACGTAGTTCAGTCCGAGCTTGTGGCAAAGGTGGATCGAGTCGGGGTCTCCTCCGTGCTCGCCGCAGATCCCGACCTCCAGACCGCGCCGGGTCTTTCGGCCCTCCTTCACCGCGATGTCCATCAGGCGGCCCACGCCGCGCTCGTCGATCGTCTCGAACGGGTTGCGAGGCAGGATCTTCTGCTCGAGGTACCGCACGATGAACGCCCGCTCCGCGTCGTCGCGGGAGAAACCGAACGTGGTCTGCGTGAGGTCGTTGGTCCCGAAGGAGAAGAACTCGGCTTCCTCCGCGATCTCACCAGCGGTCAGCGCAGCCCGCGGGATCTCGATCATGGTCCCAAACTTGTAGGGCACCCTGACGCCCGCCTCTTTCTGCACTGCCTCGGCGACCGGCTTCAGCTCGGCGTGCACGGTCCGCAGCTCGGCCACGGTGCTCGCCAGCGGGATCATGATCTCCGGCCGCGCGTCAACCTTTCTCTTGCGAAGGTTGGCGGCCGCCTCCATGATCGCGCGCACCTGCATCCGCGGAATTTCGGGATACAGGATCGACAGCCGCACGCCACGCAGGCCGAGCATCGGGTTGACCTCGTGCAACTCCTCGACGCGTGACATTGTCTTCTCGAGCTGAGCGAGACGCGCGGGGTTTTCGCCGGTGTCTTTGAGGTGCGTCGTCTCGCGGATAAGGTCCTCGAGGCTCGGCAGGAACTCGTGGAGCGGCGGGTCGATCAGGCGAATGATCACCGGCAGCCCGGCCATCTCCTTGAAGATGCCCTCGAAGTCGCCGCGCTGGACCGGCAGCAGCCTGGCGAGGTGCTTCTCGCGCTCTTCCGTGGTGGTGGCCATGATCATCGCCTGGACGACCGGCAGCCGGTCCTGCTCCATGAACATGTGCTCGGTGCGGCACAGGCCCACGCCCTGCGCACCGTTCTCGCGCGCCTTGATCGCGTCGCGGGGGTAATCGGCGTTTGCCCACACCTCGAGCCGGCGCAGCCCGTCGGCCCAGCGCAGGATCGCGCTGGCGGCGGGATGCTGGTTCAGGGACCGGGCCTCGATGGTCGGCACGTTGCCGACGTACACCTCGCCGGTGGTGCCGTCGATCGTGATCTGGTCGCCTTCCTTGATCGTCGTGCCGTTGGCGGAGAACTTCCGCTGCCGCACATCGACGTCGATCGAGCTCGCACCCACCACACAGGGACGACCCATGCCGCGCGCTACCAACGCCGCGTGCGAGGCCGTGCCGCCTGTCTGGGTGAGAATTCCTTTGGCCTCGACCATCCCGTGCACGTCGTTCGGGTTCGTCTCGACGCGGACGAGGATCACGGCCTTGCCCTGCTTGCCCCACTCGACAGCGGTGTCGGCGTCGAAAACGGCGCCGCCGCTCGCCGCCCCCGGCGACGCCGGCACGCCCTTCGCCAGCGGCGACACCTTCGCCGAAGGATCGACACGCGGGAACAGCAACTGCTCCAGCTGCCGCGGCTCGACGCGCGCGACCGCGTCCTTCTTGGTGATCATTCGCTCCTTGACCATGTCGACCGCGATGTTCACTGCGGCCTCGCCGGTGCGCTTCGCGGCCCGCGTCTGCAGCATGTAGAGCTTGCCGCGCTCGATCGTGAACTCGAGGTCCTGCACGTCCTTGTAGTGCTTCTCCAGCTGCCGCGCGTAGCGCTCGAACTGCGAGTACACCCTGGGCATCTGGCGCTTCAGCGCCGAGATCGGTTCGGTGTCTCGCACGCCGGCGACCACGTCCTCGCCCTGAGCGTTGGGCAGGTAGTCGCCGTACAGCTCTTTGTCGCCGGTAATCGGGTTGCGCGTGAACGCCACGCCGGTGCCCGACGTCTCGCCCATGTTGCCGAACACCATCATCTGGACATTGACCGCGGTGCCCAGGTCGTCGGGAATGCGTTCCATTCGGCGGTACGTCTTGGCGCGGTCCGTGTTCCACGACTTGAACACGGCGTCGATCGCGTCGCGCAGCTGCTCGATCGGGTCGGACGGGAACTCTCGGCCCGTCTCTTCCTTATATGTGGCGAGGAACCGCGCCACGAGAGGGCGCAGGTCGGCGGGCTTGAGCTCGGGGTCGGTCTTGACGCCGGCCTTCCGCTTCGCCCCCTGCAACGCCTCCTCGAACTTCTCGCCGTCGATGCCCTTGACCGTCTTGCCGAACATCTGGATGAAGCGCCGCCGCGCGTCGAGCGCGAAGCGCTCGTCCTGGGTGAGAGCGGCGAGGCCTTTGGTCGTGTCTTGGTTCAGGCCGAGGTTCAGAACCGTGTCCATCATCCCGGGCATCGAGAACTTCGCCCCCGACCGCACGCTGACCAGCAGCGGATCCTTCGCGTCGCCGAACTTCTTGCCCGCGTTGCGCTCGAGGACTTTGAGATTCGCGAGCACCTGCTCCCAGAGGCCAGGCGGGAACTTGCGGCCGCTCGAGTAGTAGGCCCGACAGGCTTCGGTAGTGATGGTGAAACCGGGAGGCACGGGCATGCCCGCCTTTGTCATCTCCGCCGCGCCCGCGCCCTTGCCGCCGAGGAGGTCGCGTGGATTGCCGTGTGCGCTGCGCGCGGCGGCGGAGCCTTCGGCGAACTGATAGATCCATTTATGTGCTTTGGCCATGGTTCAGGTAATTCTAAAGTTGGCCCGTGGACGATCTGGGTGTGGCGAGCGAGGACCAGGTCATCCTTGCGTGGCTGCAGGCGGAGATCGAGTCGCCCGACTTCCAGGCCTACGTCATCGGGAACCCGCCCGACCCCGCCAACCTCTCGGCCGCGCTGAAGGCCGCGCGCGCGCCCGACCTGCACGACCCCGCGCAAAACGAGTTGCGGCGGGAGATCATCACGTCGGTCTACGGATTCGGGCAGGGAGCCGGCAGCTTCGAGGGCCTCGCCAACGACATCTCGTGGCACAGGGTCCGACTCACCACCGACGAGATCGCGGAGATGCTCTACGCGCGGCGGGACGGGGCCTGGCGAGTCCTCTCGCCGGTGACCCGCAAGGTCGCCGAGGGGGCGACCAACGTCGGCCACATCTTCACCGGCGACCAGACGAACATGGTCGTGCTCTCGCTCGCGTCAGGCCTGTGCCACTCGAGCCGGAAGGTGCCGGAGATCATCGCACTGCGCCGGCCGGACGGGGTTCTGGTGATCCTCGAAGGCCATGCCCGCGCGACCGCGATCGCCCTCGAGGCGCATCGCTTCCGGGAAGGGGTGTTCGCGTACGTCGGCGACGGACCGAGTGTCGCGAACTGGCCTTACCTGTAGCGCGAGATAATCGCTTCCGGGAGCGCCTGGCTGTTCGTGAGGAGACGTCATGACCCAACCTCGAAAGATCCGCGGCTACGGCTGGATTCCCGATGTCCCCGACCAGCGTGACCACCTCTACGCCGCCCCCGCCCAGTACCTGAAGGCCCTGCCCGCCTCGACCGACCTGCGGGCCAAGTGCCCGCCGGTCTACGACCAGGGGCAGCTCGGCAGCTGCACCGCCAACGCGATCGGCGCCGCGATCGAGTTCGACCGCATCAAGCAGAGGCTCCGCGACTTCGTCCCCTCGCGCCTGTTCATCTACTACAACGAACGGCTCATCGAGGGCACGGTCACCGTCGACAGCGGGGCGATGATCCGCGACGGCATCAAGTCGGTGGCGAGCGATGGAGTGTGTCCCGAACCCGAGTGGCCGTACGTCATCTCAAAGTTCACGCAGCGGCCGCCGAAGAAGTGCTATCAGGACGCCAAGCTGGACCGGGCCGTCTCGTACCAGAGCATCATCCAGGACCTCAACCAGATGAAGGGATGCCTCGCGTCGGGCTACCCGTTCATCTTCGGCTTCACTGTCTACGAGAGCTTCGAGAGCGCGGCGGTGGCGAAGTCCGGCCACGCCCCGATGCCGGGTTGGGGCGAGCGGCCGGTCGGCGGCCACGCCGTGATGGCGATCGGCTACGACGAGTCAAGGCAGTGGTTCCTGGTCCGGAACTCCTGGGGCGCCGGCTGGGGGATGAAGGGCTGCTTCACCATGCCCTACGCGTACCTCATCCAGCCTGGCCTGGCGTCGGACTTCTGGACGATCCGCCTCGTGGGCTAGGGTCAAAGAGGGCCCCGGTGGCGAAGGGGTTGGTGGCCCCCAACCGGAGCCCGGCGAGCATATAGGGAGGGGGCCCGCCGGGTCGGCTGGAGCATCGGCCTCAGGGGAGTAGGAGATGGGGAGTGTTGGGAGGAGGAGGCCTTACTCCTCGTGTATTCACTTACGGCGCGGCTTAACGAGCCCTTGCGCAAAAACTTGCGCCTAAAGTGACTCCGTGCCCACCAGCCGCCTGGAAGCCTTCAGCGACGGCGTTTTCGCGATCGCGGCCACCCTCCTGATCCTCAACGTGTCCGTGGCGGGCGGGCCGCTAAGCCCGAGGCTGATCGAGATCTGGCCGAGCTATGTCGCCTATGCGGTCAGCTTCATCACGATCGGCATCATCTGGGTCAACCACCACCTGGTCATGAGCCAGATTCGGCAGGTCAACCGGCTCTTCCTGATGCTGAACGTGCTGTTTCTGATGCTCATAGCGTTCATCCCGTTTCCGACGCGGCTGCTCGCCGAGAACATCACAAGGCCGGACAGTGCACAGGCAGCCGCCGTCGCCTACGGCGTCACCTTGACCCTGACCGCGGTGCTGTTCAACGCACTGTGGCGCTACGCCGCCACCGGACGTCGCCTCCTCCGCTCAGACGCCAGCGCGCGGACGGTGACGGGCATCGGCAGGAGCTATCTTCCGGGTCCGCTGCTTTACGGCGCCGCGACCGTCGTGGGGTTCTTCAATCCGTACGCAAGCGCGGCGCTGTACGTGGCGATCGCGATCTTCTACGTGGTGGAAAGCTCGCTTTTCGGGGGTCGTACCTGAGGTAACCCAGCAGGGCATCGACGGCTGTATCAGCCGCTCCAAACAAAAAAAGCGAGGGCCCTGTCGCGGGCCCTCGCTGATCCGGTCTCCTGAACCGCTACAGGTCCTTCGTAAACGCGTTGCGGAGGTCGTTCGCGTTGGCGTCGCGGCTGCCCAGCGGCGCGAGCTCCCAGCGGCGCTCGATCGTGGCCAGGATCGAGGTCGTGTCGTAGAGCGTCTTGTCCACAAAGTGGCGCTTGGCGAACGGCGAGATGATGAGGGTGGGCACGCGCTCGCCCGGACCCCAGATATCCGAGTGCACCGGGTCGGTCGGCGGCGCGACGTGGTCCCAGAACCCGCCGTGCTCGTCGTACGTGACGATGATTGCGGTGTCTTTCCAGTTTGGACCGTTGCGAACCGCGTTGATCAGGTCGAGCAGGTGGTTCTCGCCCGTGATCACATCGGTGTACCCGGGGTGCTCGGTGTCAGGGCCGAGCGGCTTGACGAAAGAGACCTTCGGGAGCTTGCCGGCCTTCGCGGCGGCGAAGAACTCCGTCTCGTCGCGCAGGTGCGACCGGCCTGAGGTTCCAGGTGCGAAGTTGGCGTAGTAGTTGAAAGGCTGGTGGTGAAACTGGAAGAGCGGCGCCGCGTTGCCGGCAACCGCGTCGTTCCAGCCGCCCGAGTACCACGCCCAGCTGAGATCCTGCTCCGACAGCTCGTCGCCGATCGTGTTGTTGCTCAGCAGCGGAAGATGCCGCGCGCCCGCGATCGTTGGCGGCACGGCGGGAAAGATCGTGTTGACGGCGAAGTCGCCCGTGGCCTTCGTCGTGAGCTGACCGTCACGCCCGGCGACGGGTAGGCCGCCGGCGCCCAGGACGGTGTGCAGGTCGTTCGGTCCGCCGTCGCTCACCGCGTTCGCGTACGTCGGCGTGCACGCGCAGATGAGCCACTGGTGGTTGAGGAACGATCCGCCGAACGCGGCGTGGAAGAAGTTGTCGGATAACGTGTAGTTGGCCGCCTCGACAGCGGCGGGCAGTTGGGCCGTCGGGTAGTAGCCCATAGACAGGCCCTTGGCGTCGCTGACGGTCACGAACTTGTCCATCTTGCCGCCGTCGATCTGGACCTGCTCCTGGTAGTACCTGTGCACCAGGTCGCGCGTCTTCTGGTTCGCCGCGACGTACTGCGTGATGTCAAAGGGCTGGTTGGCGAAGCAGAAGCCGGCGGGCAGAGGTGGTGACGTGAGGTGAGAGTCATTCTGGGGCAAGCACGTGTACGGCAGCCCGGTCGCCATGTCGATCTGGGTCTGCGTCGCGCCCGCGTTGGCCAGGCCGTTCGCTCCCGCGAACTGGCCGTAGAGGTTGTCGAAGCTGTGGTTTTCTTCGTAGATGATCACGAAGTGGTGGATGCGGCTGAGGGCGCCCAGTCCACCGTCTTCGTCCTGCGCCATCGCCGTGAGAACTGGACCGATGGTCGTCGCTGTGGCCAGGCTTAGACCGATTGCGAGCAAGCGTCGTAACGATCTAGACATAGGCTGCCCTCCTCTTCAGAACCCCGTGTCCCAGCGCTTAAAAAGCCGCCCTCGAAGTCTATTCTGGCCCGGGCCAAACGCAAGGGACGGGCAGATTAAGACCCGAGGTGTTTCTGGAACCAGTCCACGATGCGCTCGATTCTGTCCACCCGCCGGTCCGGCCGGCCCGTCGCCAGCATGATGTGAGTTTCGGACGGGTACCGGACCATCTCCACGTCACGCCCGAGCGTGCGGAGGATGTGGAAGACGATCTCGCTGTTTCCCGGCGGGCAGCGCATGTCGTTTTCGGCCTGCAGCAAAAGCAGCGGCGCGTGGTTCTGATACATGCGGACGAAGGGAGATCGCGCCAGGAAGTCGTCGAGGTGCTCCCACGCGTTCTGCTTTTCGACAGCCCGCCGGCCGATGTGGCGACCGAAGTCCGAGGTCGCCCACTCGCCCAAGAGGTCGGTGACCGGGTTTTCGCTCACCGCCGCCGCGAACACGCCGGGATGGTTCGCGACCATCCAGGACGTCATGAATCCGCCGTAGGAGAGGCCCATGATGCCGACCTTCTTCCGGTCCGCCAGGCCTTGCTCGACAGCCCAGTCGATGACGCGGAGCAGGTCGCTTCCGTCGGGGTCGCCCCATCTTCCTTCCAGGTCGTGCGCGTACGTCTCGCCGTAGCTGACCGATCCGCGCGGGTTGCAGTAGACCACGTGAAAGCCCGCGTCGGCCAGGGCGACCATCTCGAGCCACGGCGTCGGACCGAATGACGAGTTTGGTCCTCCGTGCACGTCGATGACGAGGGGCGCCCTGGTGCGATTTCCGTTTGCGTGGAGCAGCCAGGTGTCAATTGAGTGGCCGTCGGGGTGCGGAATCTCGACGTGCTCGACGCGGCGCTCGAAGTGTCCGTACCAGCTGCTGCCGTCGGTGGTCAGCCGGCGCAGCTTGCCGTCCTCGACCGCGTAGAGGTCGGAGGGCTCATACCCCGACGCGACAACCGCGGTGCGGCCGCCGCCGGTCGCGAGCGCGCTGCACATGGCGTCGG
>DASPXA010000020.1:0-51896 GCA_035637495.1 Verrucomicrobiia bacterium | reverse complement strand
GTTCGCGTGATCTCATCGCCGCCGTCTCACGAGCCTCGAGGCGAACATCGGAATGATCGCCACCAGGCCGGCCAGGCCGAGCAATGACTCAGGGACCACGATGCTCGGCGGCACGATACTCGTGTCGGCAAGCCCTGCCGTCCCGTCGTATGTCAGCGACGGCTTGCCGCCGGTGTTGTGCGTGAGCGTCACCTGGATGCACAGCGATCCGCCCGGGGGGATCACGAGCGGCAGCTGGCTCGCGCTCGTGCTCACCGTGACCGGGCTGGTGGTGTTCGTGCCGCTCGACCCGTAGGTCGCCGTCCAGGTCGTGCCGGCGTTGGGAACGGCCGCCACGAACGGCGCGCAGCTCGACGTCGCAGACACGCCCGCCGCGATGCTGACCGTGTCGTTGGTCGTGCCGCTGCCGCCGGTCCAGTACATGGTGAATCCCCAGACACCAGAGGCGATCGTCTGGGCCGGGAGGCCGGTGAACGACCAGGTCGTCACGGCTCCACCCGACACCGACTGGATTGCACAGGCCGTGGACCGCGTTCCGATCGCCTGATCGACCGTGCTCGCGACGCAACCCGGCGCTGTACCGGTGCCGTGGAGATACAGCGGGTTGCCCGCCGCGCTGACGACGGGCGCACGGACCGAGGCGATGGCGAGCGAAGCGAACATCACCACCAAGACGCCGACCACGACCCAGCCGAGCCAGCGCCTCCGCGCCTTCGCGGCGTGGACCGGGGGCTGGGTGAGGGGCTTTGCGGGCGGAGCCCATCCCGGCGCGGGCCGCCGGCGAGCGTCGAGCCATCGCCGCAGCAGCACCAGCCGCCGCAGGTGTTTGACCTCGTCGGTGACGAGGCCCGTCTTCGGGGTGCGGAACCAGGGGCCCTCGTCCTTGCTGATCAGGCCCTTGAACGCCGCCCAGCCCTGGAAGGGCACCAGCGCGAACGACAGCACGAGCGCGCCCGCCACGCCCTGGACGTCGCGCGCGGGCGCCTCTTCCAGGATCAGGCCGGCGAGGTTCATCAGCGGGAGCGCGAAGACGTTCGAGAAAAGCAGGGACCACCCCAGCAGAGCAGTCCATCCCGGCACGTGCGTACGGAAGAACAGCTCGGAGACGATCCAGCTGACGGACCCTACGACAAAGAGACCGGCCTGCAGGTAGTAGCTCGAGTCGTAGAGGAACTCGAGCTTCTCGATGGGCGACACGGACGGCGACCGCATGATCGGCACGAACCACTTGCGCACGTTGTGCGTATGGCCTTCCGCCCACCGCATGCGCTGCCGCGCAAGTCGGGAGAAGGTGCTGACACACTCCGCCGGCGTCTCCGCCCACGGCGTGTAAACGACCTTGTAGCCGCGCGCGTACAGCTTGAGGGTGAGCTCCCAGTCCTCGGTGATGCTCGTCCCCCAGCCGGCCTCGCGCAGGACGTCCGCGCGGATCATGTACGCGGTGCCGGCGATCATCTTCAGCGAACCGATGGCGTCCTGGAATGGGCGCTCGATCATGTAGCTGCCGGCGTACTCGGCGCGGACCGCCTCCGTGAGCCAGCTCTCTGACTTGTTCAGGACGTGCCACTGGTAGCTCTGCACGGCCGCGACCTCGAGCCGGCGCTTGATCTGCCCCGGCTCCGACGGCGGATCAGTGCGGCCGAAGGCAGCTTCGAAGCGCTTGTTCGACGTGCCGTCGCTCACCCTGTAGAAGAGCGGCAGCAGGCGCTCGATCGAGTCCGGGAAGGGCACGGAGTCCGCGTCGAAGACGACGACGTACTCGGTGCGCGGGTCCATCACCTTCAGCGCCTCACGGAGCGCGCCGCCCTTGAACCCTGCGCGGCTCGTGCGGTGCAGGATCTTGAAGCGCGGCCGGTTCACCCACCTCTGAAGGATCTGCACCGACTCGTCGCTCGAGTCGTCGACGACCACGACCTCGTACTCCGGGTAGTCCAGCTGCGACAGCGCGGTCAGCAGTCGCTCGATGACGCGCTTTTCGTTGTAGGCGGCGACGTGCACCGAGACAAACGGGTGGTAGCCGAGGTCGAGGTGGTAGCCGTTGCCGTTTCCGTTGATGCGGTGGATGCCGTAGCCGTTCGTCCTTGTGCCGCCGTTTCCGTTTCGAGCGCCCGCGCCGACCAGGGTGGTCAGCAGCACCATCGCGGTGCTCAGGTAGTACTTGACGGCATACGCGAAGAACACCGCTCCGAGGAACAACCCGGTGAAGGCGAAGCCATACGCAACCCAGTCCGCGCCACTGTGGTGTTTCGATTCCACGACGAGGTCGATGAAGCCGTGCACGATCGCGACGATCGGGATCGCGCCTAAGACGAACGCGGCCACGAGGACCGCGTTGAGGAGGAAGCTCCAGGCGAGACCGGAGAAGCCGCGGCCGGGGTCCTGCCCCGGCCCCGAGTGGTGGCCGGGATCTTCTCCCTGGGTCGTCACAGCGTCTCCTCGAAGTACAGGGAGGCGCTGAGCTCGGCGCTGTCGAAGCGACGGTGGCCGCCGGGGGTGGTCACGGTCGGGCGGATGCGGCCGCTGCGCACAGCGCGATTGAGGGTCGGCTGGCTGACGCCGAGCAGGCGTGCGGCCTGTCCCGTGGTGAGCAGGCGGGCACCCTCGGGATCGTCCTGGAGACCCTCGGCGAAGGCCTCGACATCCTTCCGGTCGAAGCGCCGGTGGCCTCCGGGCGTGATCAAGGCAGGTCGCAGAAGACCGCGCGCCACCGCGCGGATCACCGTCGCCTGGCTGACGCCCAGGCGAGTTGCCACATCCCTCGAACTGATCAATCTGTGCAAGGCGTTCGCTGGGACTAACGAATCCATATCCAAAAGCAGTCGGGATTCCACGCATGATTTCAGAGAGGGGCTTGGGATTTCACGGGCGGCGCAGGCATTTCGTCGTTGAAAATGTGCACAGATCGCTTACCCCAATCGGAGATTCCGTGCCAAACTTTTCACTGCGCACGTGGGTGCGCGGGCCTTCAGAAAGGGACTCATCTTCAGTTCGAACCTCACCCCCCGCAGCCAAGCTCGGAGCCGGTGTCGAGAAATCGCCCGGCCCGAGCCTTTTTTATGGGTTCAGAGCGTCGTGAAGGGCTTCCCGCCAGTGGCGTAGCGGCGCGATTCGAGTCGAGGCGAGGCACCCGTTCTTCGGTCTCCTGGCGGCCGTCGGGTAGGCGCCCGTAGGGACAGACTCCACCGCCACGTCGAGCCCGGATTCGGCCAGGACCGCCTGGGCGAAGCCGTCCCACCCCGTGCAGCCGTCCGCCACCCCGTGGACCAGCCCGGTCGCGTCCGCCCGGACCAGCTCGAGCGCGGCTGCGGCGAGGTCTCGGGTGAAGGTCGGGTTGACGCTCTGATCGGACACGACGCGAAGAGCTTGACCTGCGCGTGCCCGCTCCAGGACGCGGCCCGGAAAGCTGCGCGGCCCGCCGAACAGCGCCGCCGTCCTGACGATCAGCACCCGGGCACCGGTCTCCTGCGCCTTCCGCTCGCCCTCGAGCTTCGAGCTGCCGTAGACGGAGAGGGGAGCCGGTTCGTCGGTCTCGACGTAGGGCTCGTCGCTGGATCCGTCAAAGACGAAGTTGGTCGAAAAGTGCACCAGCCTCGCGCCGTGCCGCCCGCACGCACCCGCGATATGAAACGGACCCTCCGCGTTCACCGCGTAAGCGACCTCCGGCTCGCTTTCAGCTCGGTCGACCGCGTTGTATGCGGCGCAGTTGAAGACAACTTCCGGCTTACGCTCCTTGATGAGCGCCTCGACCGCCTCGGCGTCCGTGATCGAAAGCCGGTCATGGGCGACGGCGGTGTCAGCACCCAGCAGCCGGACCAGCTCCAAACCCAGCTGCCCGCTCGCCCCCAGAACGAGGGCGTTCAACCCGACTCGGTCAGCCTTTCTTTGGTTTCGAGCCCGGCCTGCCGCATGAGGATGGTCGTGATCTCGCTCTCCTCTGCCGGGCGTCCGACGAGAAATCCCTGCGCCGCGTCGCATCCCGCGTCGACCAGGACTGCTTCGGCAAGCTGATCCTGCAGCCCCTCCGCCACCACGCGCAGGCCGAGGTTGTGGCCGAGGCCCACCGCGGAGCGCACGATGGCGCCCGAATCGGGATCCGTCGCCAGCGCGGAGACAAACGAGCGATCGATCTTGATCTCGTTGACCGGCAGTCGCATGAGGTAGAGCAGCGACGAGTAGCCGGTGCCGAAGTCGTCGAGGGCGAGGCGCACGCCCATCTCGTGCAGCCGGCGCAGCGCTTTGGCCGCGGCAGCCGCCATCGCCACGCCTTCTGTGATCTCGAGGGTCAGGCGGCTCGGCTCGACTTTGAAGTTGCCCAGGGCCTGGGCGACCATCTCCTCCAGGGAGTGATCCTCGATGTTGCGCGGCGAGACGTTCACAGAGACGGCAACGTCGAGACCCTCCTCCAGCCACCTGCACAGCTGCGACAGCGCGGAGTCGAGCACCCATGCGGTGAGCGGATGGATGATGCCGGTCTCTTCCGCCATCGGGATGAATCGGTCAGGCGGCATCAATCCCTCACGTGGGTGGTTCCAACGGATCAGCGCCTCGAGGGCGTGGATCGCGCCCGTGGCCAGGGTGACCTGCGGCTGGTAATGCAGGACCAGCTCGCCCTGCGGGATGGCGCGGCGCAGCTCGCCGGCCAGCCCTGATCGGCGCAGCGTCTGCGCCTCCTGCTCGGGTTGGTAGAGCGCATACCCACCCCCTGAGCGCTTGGCCACGTACATGGCCACGTCGGCGCGGCGCAGAAGCGTGCTCGGATCGTCGCCATGGATCGGATACATCGCGATCCCGATCGACGCGCCCGTCTCGACCATCTGGTCGCCGATCGCAAACGGTCCCTCCAGCGACGCGAGGATCTTTCGCGCGGTGGCGACGACGTCCTCGGGATGCTTGGCGTCATTGGTGAGCACCGCGAACTCGTCGCCTCCCAGCCGCGCGACCGTGTCGGTCGCGCGGAGCACGCCTCGGAGACGCGAGGTCACCTCCTGGAGGAGACTGTCGCCGCGGTCGTGACCGAGGGCGTCGTTGATGTCCTTGAAGCGGTCGAGGTCGAGCAGGAGGACGCCGAACATCTTCTGATTGCGTCGCGCTCCGAGCAGCGCCTGGCGCAGGCGGTCGCCGAACAGGCTGCGGTTCGGGAGCCCGGTCAACGCATCATGGAGCGCCTGGTACTCGAGCGCGTCGGTGTGGGCCTTGCGTTCCGAGATGTCGCGCAGGGTCGCGATGAAGAGATGCCGCGTTCCGACCTGCATCGAGCTGACCACGAACTCGAGCGGGAAGAGGCTTCCGTTCTTGCGTTTGCCCATCGTCTCGTGCGCCCCGCTTACGGGAATGTCGAGCTTCAGGCGCCTCTGCAGGTAGTTGTCGAACGCGCTGCGGTGCGTGGTCGCGATGAGGATGTCGGCCTGCTGGCCGATCAGCTCCTGCTCGGAATAGCCGAACAGTTTGTTCACCGCCGGGTTGGCGGACTCGATCACTCCGGTCAGGTCGATGGTGGCCAGGCCGTCGGAGACGTTGTCGAGCACCGAGCGGATGCGCTTCTCGCTCTCCTGCAGCGCAATCTCGGCACGCTTACGTTCGACAAACTCGCCGATCTGCGACCCGACGTCGCTCATGACCGCGATCAATCCGTCGTCGAGGTCCCGCGCCGCCCAGGCATGCAGCGAGATCATGCCGACGACACGCCGTCCACTCCGGACGGGAAATCCGACGATGCCATGAAGCCCGACCGCGAGCGCGGCTGCGGCGCGCGGTGAGGAATCACCGGCAAGGTCTGGCATCGCAACCGGGGCAGCCATCTCCCACACGCGGCCCGCGAGTCCCTCCCCGCGCCGATAGGTGACCTGCGGCGCGGTCGCCTCGAATGCGGACGTATCGCGGCCTGGCCGCTTCCACGAGGTGATGAAGCGCATCGCCTCCCGGTTCGAATCGACCTCCCAGTACTCGGCAAGCTCCCAGTCGAGCGTTCGGCAGAGCCCCTCCAGCACGCCGGGCGCGGCCTTGTCCCATCCCGGTGACGTGACCAGCGCCTGAGTCACCGCAAACCTCGCGGCCTGGAGAACTTCAGCGCGCTTGCGGTCTCGGATGTCGACGGCGACCGTCTGGAAATACAGCGGCCTGTCGTCAGCGCCCCGCACCAGGCGCATGTTCAGGTCGACCCAGACCTGGTCGCCATCTTTGCGCGCGTAGCGCTTCTCGATGCGACGCCCCTCTTCATCCCCCGCGAGCATTGCGGCCATCGCCTCTTTGAGCGCGGGGACGTCGTCGGCGTACGTGATGTCGAGCAGCGAGAGCTTGCGCAGCTCGGCTTCGTCGTATCCGACCAGCTGGCAGAACGCGGGGTTCACCGTCGTCATGCGGCCGTCCAGGCTCGTGAAGGCCATCCCCGCCTGGGCCTGGTCGAAAAGGGTCTTGAATCGCGTCTCGCTTTCTCGTTCTCCCGCCTCCGCTCGCAGCCGCTCGGTGATGTCGGACACGATCGTCAGGAGCTGACCGCCGCTCGCACCCACGCGGTGGATTGCGACCTCGACCTCGACCCGGCGGCCCGACTTGGTGATGAGCGCTGAGGTGTACCTTCCCGGCGCCTCGCCACCGGAAAGTCTCGAGGCGAGATTTGCTCTCAGCCGCTCCCGCTCGTCGGCCGGCGCCAGGTCGATCAGAGAGGGGATCGCGACGAGCTCTTCGCGCGAGTAGCCGGTCAGATTCACGTAGGCGTCATTGCCGGCCGCAAACCGTCCGTTCACGGTGATCAAGAGTCCCTCACCCAGGTCGCTCAGCGTCGCGAGCAGCGAGCTCTGCCGCTCGATCTGGCCGCTGAGGTCGCGTTCCACGCCTTTGGACGTCAGATAGCCCAGGATGCCCACTCCAATGAGCACCAACGTCCAGATCGCGACCGCGCTCACCGAAACCATGAGCTGGCTGACGGCGTAGATCCAGAGCGCGCCGATCCCGAGGATGGCGACGCCAAACACGTATCCGAAATGCCTTGAGCGGAGCCCGGCCTCGAAATACAGGAACATCGTGGCGAAGCTCACCGCCGCCAGCGGAGGCAGGTCGTCGCCGAGCCACTTGCCGGCAACTCCCAGCACCAGGTCGGTCAGGACCGCGGCGATGATCATGATCGGCAGCTGGACGAGGAGATTGGTCGACCGCCGCGAGGACTTGACCCCCATGCAGACCACGGCAAACGCGACGCCTACGCCGATCAGGACGGCCTCCTCGCGAAGCACGTCGGCGGGCGGCTGCGCCTGCCAGATCCCGAACGAGACGGCGCCGATGATGGCCGCCACGGCAGTGCCGTTGACCAGAGCCAGCTTCAAGGACCCCGCGCGCCGTGGTGTCGCCAGGGCTCCAAACAAAGTGTCGGCCGAACTCGGCTCCGAGGTCACCTGTTTAGCCAATTCGATGAAAGATAACGGTCGGGCCCTTGAACTCCTCCCCATTCATGCGGCGCCGCGCAGGTGGGGCGAGTTGGCGGCCAAGCCGCTGGAGGGCGTACAGGCCACCCGGGGCCCGCTACTTGCTGTTCTTGGCCTGGGGCCTCTGAGGCACCGTCCGCTTGAGCGGCGGGCGGCGGCCGGCGTGAAGGGGGTTGACCTCGTCGCCGTCACCGTCCTTGCCGGGGGTCTTGCCCCGCCCGGCGGTGGCGTGGAGGGTCCGCAGCTTCGCCAGGCGCTCCTTTTTGGCGGCGAGGGCCGCCTTGAGCGCGTCCGAAAGCTGGGTGTCGTTCATGGGGACGACCCGGAGCCTCGCCTCGAGCTCGAGGACCTCAACCTCAGCTCTGGTCAGTTCGAGATCGATGGTTTTCGACACTGTAGTCCTCTTCTATACGGATCAAAGCTACTGAAGGAGATAACTACCCCGCAAGAAGGGAAGTTATGCCATAACCCCTACCCGCACTGAACTCCGATCGTCACGGTAGCCGCCGGCGAGACGCAGTTAGTGCCCGCCGAACACAGGTTCTGGTCTGAGATCACGACCGTCCAGACGGCGCCGTAGCCGTTGATCAGCCGGTTGGGGATCACGACTGTGACGTATCCCCCACCCGCGGTCAAGGTGGCGCCCTTCGGCGGAGAGGTTGCGCTCGGATCCCAGCAACCCCGGTTCGGGTTCATGCCGACGCTGGCGAGCCGAACCGAGGGCATGACCCCTTCAGGCCCTCCGCTGTACGGGAGCTTCACGGTGCACCCCGAGTTGTAGTCGCCGTAGCAGACGCCGCTCGCCAGCGAGATGTGGGCGAGCATCCAGAACCTGGGCGAGAGCGTGGCGCCGGCTCCGAAACCGTCCGTGATACGAACTGTGAACCCGAGCCAACCCGGCTGGCCGGAGAACGTCCCCGTCAGAGACAGGCCCTGGAGTGCGGTGCCACTCGGGAGCACGCCGCTCTCGAGGCTGAACGTGTAGGGGCTGACGCCTCCGCTGATCTGCCCGAAGTTGCCGCACACCGACACGCAGCCGAGCTCGACGTAGCAATAGGTGGCGCACGAAGGGAGGAGGTCCGCCGCGAGCGGAGGTGCGATCGAGATCTCGCCCGGCACGCTCGCGAAGCTCGACCCCGAGTCGGTGGCCTGGATCGTGAAGGTGAAGCTGCCGGCGCTCGTCGGGGTGCCGGATATCGACCCGTCGGATCCCAGGGTCAGTCCAGCGGGCAGCCCACCCGAGGTCACCGTCCACGTATAGGGCGCGACCCCGCCGGTGGCATTGAGGCCGACCGGCGCGTAGGCCACGCCCACCTCGCCTCCGTGGAAGGGCGCGCTGGCCGAAGCTCTGACCGGAACCGTCGGCGTCGGCGAGGGCGACGGAGTCGGCGACGTGATCGAGGCGACCTGGTTGGTGTTGGCGGGGGGTGCGCACGCGAAACCGAGCAACAAGAAAGCCGCCGGCGCGGCGGACCATTTTCCTCTCACGGCTTCACAACGCACCGAACGCGTGCGGAAGTCTAGGTGCTCCGCGCGTCAATCAAGGCTTATTACGTCGCGAAGTTTGTCGAAGAAACCCTTCGCCACTTTCTCGGGCTTGCCCGTCAGCCCTCCCAGCTTCCGCAGCATCGCTTTCTGCTCTGGGTCCAGGTCCTTCGGAATCACGAGCTGGACGACCACGTACTGGTCGCCACGCCGCCCACCCCTGACGTCCGGCATCCCGCGACCTTTCAGCCGGAATGACTGCCCGTGCTGCGTGCCCGCCGGGATCGCGATCTCGACAGGCCCCTCGATGGTGGGAATCTCGATCCGGTCCCCGAGCGCGGCCTGCACCATGTTGACCCGGAGCTGGAAGACGACGTCCTGCTCGTGGCGCGCGAGCTGCTCGTGTGTCTTCACCCGCAGAACCACGTAGAGGTCGCCGGGAGGACCGCCCCGCAGACCTGCCTCCCCTTCGCCGCTGATCCTGATCTGCGAGCCGGTGTCGACTCCGGCCGGGATCTTGACGGCGAGCCGCCTTGCCTTCTGCACCCTGCCCTGCCCGCGACATTCGGCGCACGGGTTCCTCAGGATCCGCCCCGCGCCACCGCAGGTGGGGCACGTCGCCCTCGTCACCACCTGGCCGAAGAACGACTGCGCGGCCCGCCGGACCTCGCCCGATCCGCCGCATCCGGGACACGTCTGGGGGCTGGTGCCTGGCTCCGCTCCGCTGCCCGAGCATCGCTCGCACGTGGCAAGACGCGGGACTTCGACCTGTTTCTCGACGCCGGTGAACGACTCCTCGAATGTGATCGTCAGGTCGTAGCGAAGGTCGTCGCCGCGATTCGACCGCTCGCGCCGCGCTCGCGCACCAAAACCGCCGCCGAAGAACGTGTCGAAGATGTCCGCGAACGGCATGTCCGAGAAGTCGACCGCTGGTCCGCCGGCGCCGACGGCCGAGTGGCCGAACAGGTCGTAGCTGCGCCGTCGCTCCGGGTCGGAGAGCACCGAGTACGCCTCGCTCGCCTCCTTGAACCGGGCGTGAGCGACATGGTCATCTGGATTCCGGTCCGGGTGCGAGTCCATCGCGATCTTGCGAAACGCCCGCTTCAGGTCCTCTGCCGACGCTTGCCTGCCTACGCCGAGCACCTCGTAGTAGTCGCGTTTGACCGCCACTGCCGGCTATTCGGAGCTGCTTTCTTCGGGAAGGGCGGCCGGGTGACGCGAGACCTTGACCAGCGCCGGCCTGACCACGCGGTCGCGAAGGCGGTATCCCCGCCGCAGCTCCTGGACGACGGTGTCCTCGGGATGCTCGCTCGACTCCTCGTGGGCGACCGCCTCGTGGAGCTTGGGGTCGAAGGGCACACCCACGGCCTCGATCGGCTGCAGGCCGTGCGTGCGGAGCACCTCCTCGAGCTTGCGCACACTGAGCTCGAGGCCTTTCGCCCACGACTCGTCGGTGCCTTTCGGCTTGTGGTCGAGGACGCTGTGAAGGTCATCGAGCACCGGAAGGACTCGGTTGATCAGCTCGGCCGACGCGTGCTGGATGGTCTCCATCTGCTCCTGGCGCGCGCGCTTTTTGTAGTTCTCGAAGTCCGCGGCCAGGCGGATGTACCTTTCCCTGGCCTCCGCGAGCGCGGACTCGAGCTCGGCGATCTTGCCTTCGAAGAGGGCGATGCTGGCCGCGATCTCTTCCGGGTCGCGGGGATGCTTGCGGGTCGTCATCGAACTCTAGATACCGCGAACGGCCTCGCCGTCAAACTCCTAGCTCGGCCATTCGGTCGCTGGCGCCGCGCGCGACGGCCTGCAGCCGGGCGACCGTCTGGCTGTACGCCATGCGGGTCGGGCCGATCACGCCAAGGACGCCCTTCAGCCGCTCGGTCGGGCCGTAGGTCGTGAGCACGACCGCGCAGCCCTTGAGCTGGCTCGAGATGTTTTCGGACCCGATCACGATCTGAAGGTCGGACTCGCCGATCAGCTGTCGGAGCAGGACGGTCAGGTAGCGCGTCTCCTCGAGGACCTCGAGCACCTGGTGGACCCGTGACGCTTCGGCGAACTCCGGCTGGCGGAGCAGGTTGCGCACGCCGTCGTGCACGACGAGGCTCTCCGATCCTTTCTCGTAGAGGTCGAGGACGGCGATCACCCGGCCGAGGAACTCCTTCTCGAGGCCGAGCGGCGCTGCCTCGTAATGGCGCCGCGCCTCGTCGCTCGCCTTGCCCGCAAGGGACGCGTTGAGCTTCGAGGCCAGCCTGGTCAGCTGGGCCTGGGTCGCGGCTTGCGCCGTGTCGACCACCTGCTGTCGGAGCAGGTTGCCTTCGAGGAGCAGGATCAGGAGAACTTCCTTGGGCTCTAGAGAGACGAGGTCGACGTGTTTGATCCGGGCGAGCGTTCCCTGCGGCGCGCTTGCCACCGAAGCGTTCTGAGTCACGGCCGCGACCGTCATCGCGATCCGCTCCACCAACCCCTGCACGTCCCCCGGCGCGCCGCGAAGCTCGTCGTCGATGAAGGCGGTCACCCGGTCCGGGATCGGCTCAAGGTCCATCAGGAAGTCGACGAAATACCGGTAGCCGGAGTCGGTGGGCACCCTCCCGGCCGAGGTGTGCGGCTGGGTCAGGTAGCCGAGGTCGGCGAGCTCGGCCAGCTCGTTGCGGATCGTGGCCGAGGACAGGTTGAGGAAGTACCGGCTCTGAAGCGCCTGCGAGCCGACCGGGACGGCGCTGGTCGTGAACTCGCGAACCACCGCGCGCAAGATCGCCTGTTTTCTCTGCTCCATCTCCTTTCAGCACTCTCGCCCTGAGAGTGCTAACTAACAGTACAGGCTAGGTCTGGTCGTCGGAGCCCTTTGTAGTCGCGGGGGCCTGGGCGGGCAGCGGCGCAGTGCACTTGCCGTCCTTGCCGAGGTTCGACCTGGCGATTCCGCTGACATAGCCCCCGCCCTTCTTGGAGTGCGCCGCCTGGGAGACGTAGTAGCCATGGTTGCAGGGATGCGCCGCCTGTCTTTCGGCTTGCGCGGTGTTCGACGTGCTCGGTGGGAGCGAGGCGCGGTTGGCGACCAGCCGGCCCGCGATCACGACGTCGACCAGGACCAGGACGACGATGATGGCGACCAGCAGTCCCGTGTACCGCCTCAGTGCTGCCATCTCAAGCTCTCAACGCGACATCGTTCGCGATCCGGCGCACTTCAGAGCACGGCGAGCGCGATCTGATTATGCAGATCCATGCCGCGGCGCGTGGGCACGACCCGGCCGTTGAGGCGCTGGACCAGGCCCGCCCGCTGGAGTCCGAGCAGCTCCCGGTCAAATCCCGGAGGCACCCGGGCGCCCTCGGCGGTTCGCAGGCCGAGCATCAGGGACTCGGCCGATGCCTTTCGCGGCTCGAGCTCCTCCCCATCCGCCTTCGGCGTCGGAGCTGCCGCGATGTACTCGCGCGGACGAGCCACGTTCCACCAGCGCCACGCGGACGACCCATCGCTTGCGTAAGAGTGAGCGCCGGCGCCCGCTCCATAGACGGGACGGCAGCGCCAGTAGGCCTGGTTGTGCCGCGACTCGAACCCGCGGTGCGCCCAGTTCGAAACCTCGTAGCGGCGAAAGCCCGCCGCCTCGAGCACGTCGCAGGCGGCGTCGAGCTGGTCCCACTGGAGGTCCGGCTCGACCTCGGGCACGCGACCCGCGGCGCGGCGGCGATACAGCAGCGTGCCCTCCTCGAACGACAGACAGTAGGTCGAGACGTGGTCCGGCTCCATCTTGATCGCGCGGCGCAGCGTGTCGAGCCATGCAGCGCGGCTCTGGTAGGGGACCGCGTAGATCAGGTCGACGCTGATGTTGCGGACGCCCATCTCGCGCGCGAGAGCGAAGGCCCGCGTCGCCTGAGCGGCGTCCGTCTTGCGCTCGAGAACGGCGAGCGCGCGGGGATCGAAGCCCTGCACGCCGAGGCTCAGTCGATTGACCCCGCCCTCGATCCAGGCCGCGATCCTCGCCTCGTCCGTGCTGGCCGGGTTGGCCTCGAAGGTCACCTCGGCTTCCGGCGCCACGTTGAAGTTTCGCTGGATGAAATCGAGTAGTCGCGCGATCAGGCCGGCCGGTAAAAGGCTCGGCGTCCCGCCTCCGAGATAGACGGTGTCGAGCTGCTGAAACGGATAGCGCTCCCGCGCGAAGACAAGCTCCTTCTCCAGCGCGTCCACGTAATCGGGCATGAGGCGGTCCATCCCGGCGTACGCGTTGAAGTCGCAGTAGCCGCACTTGTGCTTGCAGAAAGGGATGTGGACGTACAGGTGTCGAAACGCGAGAAGCTGGTCAGACACCCTTGATCGTGTAGCGCTGGCCGCGCGCCGCCTCGAGCTCGCGGCGAAGGTGGTCGACCGCCTCGCGGTCGTTGGGGACGAGCTCCTTGATTCGCTGTCCCATCCTGTCCTCTACCCGCGCGATCTGTTTTGCGATCTGCTCGACGTTTGCATTCTGCGTGCGGTACCGCTCGCGTTTGCGCCACAGTCGGGCGTGCTCGTCCCGCAGGTCGGCGACTGTGCGCCTGACCTGGCAGTCCATGCAGTACCCGTTTTTGGTGTGCGAGCTTGGCACCTGCTTCCCGCAGTCGCGGCAGAAGATCAAAAGAGCGCTCATTTGAGATCGATCACCGTCGCCTTACTAAGTTCCCGCAGACGGTACGGCTCAATCTCGAAAACCGAATCCGGGCGACCCGCGGCCGCCCAGACGACCCCGAAGCCCATGAGGTCTCGGTCCATGTAGACCGGGAGCTCTGTGGCATGGCCGAAAGGAGGCACGCCGCCGATCGCAAAGCCCGTTGCCGTCCGCGCGGTCTCCGCGTCCGCCTTCGTCACCGGCGAGCCTGCGACCGCCGCAAGCCGTCCCTCGTCCAGGCGGTTGGCGCCGCTGACCAGGGCAATCACCGGCCTGCCGCCGGCGAGGAACACGAGCGACTTGACGATCTGCCCCACCTCGCATCCGACCGCATGCGCAGCGTCGCCGGCGGTGCGCGTGCCTTGCGGGAACTCCTTCACGGCGACCCCGAGATCGGTCGTGGCGAGCCAGGACTCGAAGCGATTCATTCGGAACGAGCATAGGTAGTCTTGACCGGCATGCTTGAAAGACCGACCCGGGTCGTGGTCACCGGGGCCGCAGGATTCATCGGCTCACACCTTTGCGAGCGCCTCCTGTCCGACGGCCACTCGGTCGTCGGCATCGACTCGTTCAGCGACTACTACGCCCGCGGGCTCAAGGAGCAGAACCTTGAGACGTCGCGCGCGAATCCCAACTTCACCCTCCTGGAGGCCGACCTTGTCGCCGCCGACCTGCAGCTCGTCCTCGAAGGAGCGGCCGTCGTCTTTCACCTGGCCGGGCAGGAAGGCGCACGCCCCAGCTGGGGAGACCACTTCGCTCGCTACGTGCACGACAACATCGTCGCCACGCAGAAGCTCCTGGAGGCTCTGCGCGAGTCGCCCATCCAGCGCCTCGTGTTCGCATCGAGCGAGTCGGTCTATGGCGACGCGGTGAGGTTCCCAACCAAAGAGACGGCCCTCCCACTCCCCGTCTCGCCGTTCGGGATGACGAAGCTCGCGGCCGAGCACCTGGCCTTTGTGTACATGCGCAACTTCGGAATCCCGGTGACCTCGCTGCGTTACTTCACCGTCTACGGCCCGCGCCAGCGTCCGGACATGGCGTTCTTCCGCTTCATCGAGGCACTCGTCGCGAACGAGGAGATCGAGATCTTTGGGGACGGCGAGCAGACGCGGGAGTTCACGTATGTCTCCGACGCGATCGACGGCACGCTGAAAGCCGCGTCCGCGGACGTCGCCGGCCAGATCATCAACCTCGGCGGCGGCAGCCGAGTCTCGGTGAACAAAGTCCTTGACACGCTCGAGGACGTGAGCCAGGCAAAGGCGCGGCGCCTTTATCGCCCCGCCGCCCCCGGCGACCTGCGTCACACCGGCGCGTCGATCAATATCGCGCGCGAGCGGCTCGGCTGGGAGCCGCGGGTGTCGCTGCGCGAAGGCCTGACGAAGCAGTGGCGATGGTCCGAGACGACCTAGCCCCCGAGCACCTGCCCCCACGCTTTGACCATGCGCAGCAGGGGCCCCTCGCATGAGCGGGAGGCCTGCTCGCCGAGGGCCGACGACTTGCACACCATCAGCACGCCCTTGTTGCCCGAGCCGAACGCGGCGACGTACTGACCGGTGTCCTGCTCGTAGTTGAGGTAGACGCCCGACAGCAGGTTGCTGCTGCTCCCGTAAACGGCGTCGATCCAGTCCTTCGCGCCGTTTGGACTCGAGAACTTGAAGCCCGCAGTGTTGATCTCCATATGCGTGTCGACGTCGACCGCGTAGTCGCCGAACACGAAGTCGTTCACTCCGCCCTGCTTGAAGAACGTCACCATCTCTTCGGGCGCCGGATAGACCAGCAGCTGGGGCACGACCTCGATCGGAAGCACCGTCTTGCCCAGCAGCGTCAGGTCGGGTCCCTCCGGCGGGAGGAGTAGGGGATCCTGTGTCGGGATCGGGGAGGGATGCACCTTGCCGTTGACCGCGTCCTTCAAGCGGCTGGCCGCCTTGACGGCCAACTTGCCGACGGTGCTCGTGCTGGCGACCGCGTCGACGTGAGACCAGATGATCGAGATCACGGTCTGGCCCACCCGAACGTACGAGGCGTTGAGATACGGCGCGGCCCCGGCGCCGATGTTGCGGTTGTAGTACAGCGACTGGTCGCCGGCCTTCGGCCCGGTCAGGGAGCTGCCGAGGGAGTTCTGGTACGCGCTCATGAAGGAGGTCGCGATCGACGTCGAGACCCAGACCTCGTATTCGACCTCCAGTGATTCACGACTTCCGACATGCGAGAACCTCACCGTGACGCCGAAACGGTCCTCGTCAAGCCGGGTGGAGCTGTTGAGCGGCCGGACGTTGAAAGTCGGCGGTCCCTCCCACCACGAGGAGGAATCGCGGACGATCGGTGCCACGTCGTTGAGCACCACCCGACCTGCGTAGACGGCGCCCATGCTCGGCCCCGAGTTGCTCGAGTTGTTGCGGCCGCAACCCAGCATGACCAGCGCCAGCGCCACGAGCGCCGCCGCGAGCCTGACCGACCTAGTCAAGCGTCAGCACCGCCATGAACGCCTCCTGGGGAATCTCGATCGAGCCGACACGCTTCATTCGCCGCTTGCCTTCCTTCTGTCTCTCCAACAGTTTGCGTTTCCGGGTCACGTCGCCGCCATAGCATTTCGCGAGCACGTCCTTCCGCATCGCCCGAATCGTCTCGCGAGCGACTATCTTGCCGCCGATCGCGGCCTGGATGGGGACCTCGTAGAGCTGGCGCGGGATGATCGCCTTCAGCTTCTCGACCAGGCGCCTCCCCTGCGACTGGGCCTTGGTCCGGTGCGTGATCAGGGACAGGGCGTCGACCGGCTCCCCGGCAACCAGGACGTCCAGCTTGACGAGATCGCCTTCGCGGAAGCCGATCATCTCGTAGTCCATCGACGCATAGCCCTTCGAGCGCGACTTCAGCTGGTCGTAGAAGTCGTGGATGATCTCGCCGAGGGGGATCTCGTATTCGAGCACGACTCGGTCGCCGGGCCTGTGCTCGAGGTGCTTGAACGCGGCGCGCCGCTCCTGGCAGAGCTCCATCATCGGTCCGACGTAGGAGGAGGGGGTGATGATGGCCAGCCTCACGAAGGGCTCGGAGATCAATTCGATCGCGGTCGGATCCGGCAGCAGGGCCGGGTTGTCGACCTCGATGACGCCGCCGCGCTTCAGCTTCACCTGGTACTCCACCGTCGGCGCGGTCGTGATGAGCTCGAGCTCGAACTCGCGCTCGAGGCGCTCCTGCACGATCTCCAGGTGGAGCAGGCCGAGGAAGCCGCAGCGAAAGCCAAATCCGAGCGCGGCCGAGTTCTCAGGCTCGAACGACAGCGCGGCGTCGTTGAGCTGCAGCTTTTCGAGCGCCTCCTTCAGGTCGGCGAACTGGTCTGAGTTGGTTGGGAACAGCCCGGCGAAGACCATCGGCTTGACCTGTCGGTAGCCCGGCAGCGGCGCGCTCGCGCCGTGCTCGGCCGTGGTGATGGTATCGCCCACACGCGCGTCGACCACGTTCTTGATCGCGGCGGTGACGTACCCCACCTCCCCCGCCGTGAGCCCGTCGGCAGGCCGAGGACGGGGTGAGAACCAACCCACCTCGTCGACCTCGTGGACCTTGCCTGTGTTCATCATCCGGATCCGGGTGCGCGGGACGATCTCGCCGTCCACGACCCGGACATACGTGATCACGCCGCGGTAGGTGTCGTAGTGGGAGTCGAAGATGAGCGCCCGCAGAGGCTTTTCGGGATCCCCGCGCGGCGCGGGAACGCGGTTGACCACGGCCTCGAGGATGGCCTCGGTCCCCACGCCGAGCTTCGCCGACGCGAAGATCACCTGGTCGCGCGAGATCCCGGTGACGTCCGAGATCTCCTCGGCCACGAGCTCCGGCTGGGCGGCGTCCAGGTCGATCTTGTTGACGACAGGGACGATGGTCAGGCCGGCCTCGACCGCCTGGTAGAGGTTGGCGAGGGTCTGCGCCTCGATCCCCTGCGCGGCGTCCACGACCAGGATCGCGCCTTCGCACGCGGTCAGTGAGCGCGAGACCTCGTAGGCGAAGTCGACGTGGCCCGGTGTGTCGATCAGGTTGAGCTCGTACGTCTGGCCGTCCTTCGACGGGTACGACATTCGCACTGCCTGCAGCTTGATCGTGATCCCGCGCTCGCGCTCCAGGTCCATCGTGTCGAGGACCTGGTCGTGCATCTCGCGCTGGCTGATCGCGCCGGTGTGCTCGAGGAGCCTGTCGGCCAGCGTCGATTTGCCGTGGTCGATGTGGGCGATGATGCAGAAATTCCGCACGAGCGCCTGCCTGGTGGTGACTGCCACGGTCAAAATGCTAGGCATCGTGGCGGTGGTGCTCGTGATAGGCGTGGCGCTGGTGGTCGCCGGGGCCGTCCTCCTGGTCAACCTGTTCGGTGCTGGTGATTACGTGATCCGCACCGTCACCTCGAAGTACCTGGGCAGCCTACCTCCTGGTTTCGCGGCCTCGAAGCGCGGCTTCCGGACCTACGCGCTGCTGCTGGTTGCCGTTGGGATCGTGTGCCTGGGACTGGCCGCCACGTCGTGGCTGCTGCCGGTCGCGGCGGGGCTCATGGTCGCCGGGGCGTTCCTCTTCGGATATGCCTCGGTGGTGGCCATCACCGGCGAGGTGGAGACGGCCAGGGGCAAGAAGGCGTAGCTGCGCTGCGTCTAGTCGCCGCGAGCTGACAGGGCGATCGCGAGCCCAACCAGGGCCGCCGTCTCCGCACGGAGGTTGCGCGGGCCCAGGGAAGCGGTTTCGGTCGCAAGGGCGAGCTCGCGTTCGGTCCAACCGCCTTCAGGACCGACCAGCACCTTAAGGTCCCGCGGCTGGGTGATTTCCGCCAGGCGCCGCGGCGCCGTCCGCGACAGCATCACGGCCGCATCGGCCGCTCCGATGACCGCGTCGAGGTCTGACGCAATCGAAACCTCGGGCACCCGCAGCCGCGCCGCGAGCATCGCCGCCTCGCGGCAGATCGCGTTCCAGCGCTCGATCTTCTGCCCGCGGCCGACGCTGCGGTCGGCGTTGAAGACGACAAACGCAGATGCCCCGGCCTCGGTGCATCGTGAAAGGACGAGTTCCAGAGAAGGCGCCGGCAGATTTGCGATCGCGATGGTGATGTGCGCCGACGGTTCTGGCTGATAAGCGCGCTCCTCGACTACATGACCCTCCACGCGATCCGCTGAGACCGACTCGACCCGAACCGTGAGAAGAAAGCCCCTCGGGTCGACGACGTCGATCGATTCGCCTCGACGTGCTCGGAGCGACCGGGCGAGGTGTCGCGCGTCGCCCCCTTCGATCACCACGTGGTCGCGCTCGCGGCGGCCGAAGAACGCAGGCATGACAGACCTACATCACGTTGAAGGTTTCGTAGACCGCGACCTGAGCGCCGCCCTTGATCACCGGGCAGCGCCTGGCAAGCCTGGTCGCGGCCTCGAGCGACGGCGCCTCGATGATGCTGTAACCGGAAGCGCGCATTCCGACAGGGCCTTTCGCCACACCGTCAGGCCTGACCTTGTTCACCTTCCCGGAGAACGGATTGCCTGGATCGACGATGGCCGGGCCGAGCTTGTTGAACCACGTCGTCCACTGCTTCATGACTCGGGCCTGCTGGGCAGGCGTCGCGGGCATCGTGCCGCCGTAATAGATAAGGAGATATCTCACCGGGCAAAGTTTGCACGGAGCTCGCCGATCAGTGCGAGTGCTCTTGCGAGACGTTCGCGATTCGCGGATTGGTTCAGCCAGCGGCTCTGGCCGGAAGGATGTGGCAGCGGAACCATCACCGGCCGATCACCGAACCTCTTCCCGACGCGGTCTTCGAGCGAGCCTGGACCCAGAAACCGCGTGATCGCCATCTGGCCGACCAGGATCAACACCCTCGGCTTCAACAACCTCAGCTCCGCGTCGAGCCAGTGCGCGCAGTTGGCCACACCCGCAGGCGGCGGACGCAGGTCGCCGGCGCCCTGCTGGTTGCGACCAGGAAAGCAGCGCATCAACGCGGCGATGTAGGTCATACGCCGAAACTCCTCGGCGTCGTCGAAGCCGGCGCGGATCATCCAGCGGTCGAGCTCCTTGCCCGCGCGCCCGGAAAACGGCCGGCGCGACTCGCGCTCTGCCGGACCTGGCGCCTGTCCGACCATGAAAAACGGCGCACCCCACCGTCCCTCGAATGTCGGATTGGCCTCGGCGATGATGCCCTGGTCGGCGCAGACGTGGCACGCCCGGCACGCGGCCTGGTGAGCGAGGAGCTGGGCTCTGCCGCCGGGCGCGCGCACGGCGCTTCAGATCACCGCCGGGCGCGGGCAGGGCGCTTCAGATGACTCGGACAAGGCGCGGATTCGGTACCGTGCCCGGGATCCGACCGCGCTTGGTCATCGGCTTGCCCCCGATCTCCTTGATGTCCGCAGTGAACGCGATCGGCGGCGCGGAGCTGATCGCCATCCCGACCCCGTAGGAGTGAATCGGACAGCCGGCAGCCTCGAACGCGCGGATCCGCTCGGCATCGAGCCCTCCCGAGATGAAGATGCCGACGTGGTCGAACCCGGCCAGGTCCAGCCGGGCGCGGACCTCTTTCACGAGGTCGACCGTGACTCCCCCGCGCTCGCCCGGCGTGTCGAGCCGCACGCCACGCAGTCGCTTGCCCAGCGCCGCGGCGACCCGAAGGGATTCCTCGGCCTCGTCCTTGAACGTGTCGACCAGCACGATCCGCAGCACGTCATCGCCCATGTTCTCGTCGAAGGCGAGCGCCGCTTTGACCGTGTCGCCGAAGAGAAGGATCATCGCGTGCGGCATCGTGCCGGACGCGCCCTGCAGCCCGGCCAGCTGCGCGCCGAGCGGGGTCGCGCATCCGGCGCATCCTCCGACGACCGCGGAGTACTCCATCGTGGGGGCGATCAACGGGTGGACATGCCGCGCGCCGAAGCTGATGACCCGTTTGCCGTTCGCGGCCTCGACGATCTCTCGCGCCGCCGTGGCCCAACCCGTACAGCTGGACATCATTCCCAGCAGTGCGGTCTCGTAGACGCCGAATCGCGAGTACGGCGCTCGCACACGAAGCGCCGTCTCCTTGGCGCTGATGGGTTCGCCTTCCGCGATGGCATAGGCCTCGTCGCCTTCCTCGAGAATCTCGCGAAGGAGCCGGACCGCCTCCGCGACGCCGCACAGGACTCCCGGATCGCCGGCGAAGAAATCCATCGCGACGACCGCGTCGACCCTGGCCCCGGCCAGCGTCTTCCGCGCCCGCTGGAAATAGACGTCGGAGGCGGGACCGCCGTAGTAGGCGACCAGCTCGGACATGGGGCTGGTCGCGGTCACCGGCTCGGTCCCCACCAAATCAGAGGCTACGCCGTGATTTCGCGGGGGCCTCTCAGTCTTCATCGGCGCATTGAACTTAGCAGCCTCGGTAACATCCGGTGCCATGAGCACGCCGACTTCCCAGCAGGTGCTCGAGGCGCTTGGCCACATCAAGGACCCCGACCTGGGCCGCGACATCGTAAGCCTGGGCATGATCAAGGAGCTGGACGTGAGCCCGCAGGGCAAGGTCAGCTTCACCTTCGAGCTCACCACCCCGGCCTGCCCGGTCCGCGACCGCTTCAAGTCACAGGCTGAAGACGCCGTCCACGCGATCGCGGGTGTAACCGGCGTCGACGTCCGCATGACCGCCAACGTCCGGCCGGCATTCTTGCGACCGAAGCCGTCAGAGGTCCTCCCCGGCGTGAAGCAGACGATCGCGGTCGCGTCAGGCAAGGGCGGCGTCGGCAAGTCGACGGTCGCGGTCAACCTGGCGGCGGCGCTTCGCCAGAGCGGAGCCACGGTCGGACTGCTCGACGCGGACATCCTCGGGCCCTCGGTGCCGGTCATGACGGGCTCGCGGAGCGAGCCGGAGCGCGCGAACGGCCGTCTCCTCCCCATCGATGCGCATGGCCTGAAGATGATGTCGTTCGGCAACCTCAACCAGACGGGCCAACCGACCATCTACCGGGGCCCGATGGTCGGCAAGATGATCGAGGAGCTCATGGCGGTCACGGACTGGGGCCGCCTGGACTACCTGGTGATCGACCTGCCGCCAGGTACCGGTGATGCGTCTCTGACCCTCGCCCAGGCCATCCCGCTCACGGGCGTCGCGATCGTGTGCACGCCCCAGGATGTCGCGACCAACATCGCCGTCAACGCGCTGCAGATGTTCCGGAAGCTCAACGTGACGCCGCTCGGTCTCATCGAGAACATGAGCTGGTACGTGTGCCCGAGCTGCGGCCACCGGCACGAGATCTTCAGTCACGGTGGCGCGGAGGCGGCTGCGAAGAGGTTCGGGGTCCCCTTTCTCGGTGCGATCCCTCTCGAGGAAAGCATTCGTGAGGATGCGGACGCCGGAGTGCCCGTCGTCATCTCGCGGCCCGAGTCCGCCGGCGCGAAGGCGTTCGTCGAGATCGCTTCGCAGGTCGCGGCGCGAACGTCGATCCAGTCGTTTCGCCAGCTCCCTGTCATCAACGTGCATTAGGTATTCGACTGCAAGATCCAGATCCGTTTCCCAGCAACGTCGACGTCGACCGCGAGCGCCAGGTGATGGAGATCACGTGGGAAGACGGCACGCGAACCAGGTACTCCGGGGAGCAGCTGCGATGGGCGTGTCCGTGCGCCGAGTGTCGCGGCGAGGGCGGGATGCAGGGTCGTCTTTCTCGCGTGACACAGCTCACCGACGCGGAGCTGCGCATCAGCGACGTCAAGCTCGTCGGTCAGTACGCGTTGCAGATAGCGTTCGAGAGCGGTCACGCCACCGGCATCTACACGTTTTCCCTGCTGAAGCGCTTGGTGCAATAATTCGCGCGGCCCGTTGTCGATATCCACGCCCCTGCCCGAACTGGAGCCAGCGTCTCCCGCACCGCCAGTACTGAGGAGACCACTACGTCGCCGCAAAGGCTCGGGCCGTCGCGGCCTGCTGGCTGCGGGCATGGCACTGCTGGTCGTGCTCGTCGGCGTCGGGGCCTTTCTCGCCTACCAGAACACGCTGCCGACCACTGTCGCCACCAACATCAAGGACGGGCAGAAGGACGTCCCCGCCGACGGCAGCTTTCTCTTCAAGTTCTCGAGGTCGATCGCCATCGATGCGCTGAAGTCGGCGATGACAGTCACGCCGGTGACCGACGGAGGCGTCAGTGCGGTCTCCGGGCAAACCGATTACGCGTGGACGCCTACCAGGCCGCTGCTCGAGCTGACGACTTATTCCGTCACGCTGAAAACAATCACCGACACCTCCCACCATGTCGTGCACGGTGGCAAGTGGACCTTCACCACGATCATCGTGCCGCGAGTCGTCTCGATCACGGGAGCGGACGGCAAGCCGTTGAAGGACGGAATGGAGATGGACCCCGGCGCCACGATGAAGCTGGCGTTCAACGACGCCATGGAGCCGGTCACCATCAAGATGACCGTCAACAACCAGGTCACCGCTCTCAAATGGGCCGCCGATGCCAGGAGCGCAACGTTCTCGCTTGCAGGCCTGGGGTCGGGACCTGTCACCGTTCAGATCGCGCCGGGCGGGCGAGACCAGACCGGTCACATGGTCGCCGGCGCGTTCGCGCTGAAGACGGGCATCTACTGGCACGACCGCGAGCACACGATCTCGCTGCGGTACCCGGCGCTCATCCAGATTCCCAACGACGAATCTGCGCGCGACCAGAACGGCCTGCAGGCGGCGGACATCGTGTACGAGTACCTCGCTGAAGGCGGCATCACACGCCTCACGGCCGTCTACCAGAACGCGCCGGACCTGATCGGACCAATGCGCTCGGCCCGCTTCATCTCGTTGAAGCTGGGCCGCCACTACAGAGGCCTGCTGTTCCAGTCCGGCGAATCGCAGGCGACGCAGTCTCGCGCCGCCCAGGATCCGACGCCGCAGTTCTTCGACAACGTCGGCTTTCAGTACCGGACGGCGGCGCGCTACGCACCCGACAACCTGATGATCAACGGCGACAGGGTGCTGGCCGCCGAGGAGCTTTACGGCATCGACGGTTACACCTTTCCCAAGGTTCGGCCGAACCTGAGCGGCGGCACGGCCGTCAACGCGCTCACGGTCGACGAGCATTACTCAACCTATGCGTACGACCCGGCGACTGGCACGTACGGCAAGACGGAGGAAGGACATCCCTATCGCGACGCCAGCCTGCAGCAGGCGCTGCGCATCGAGATGGTGATCGTGCTGCACACGCGCGAGCAGCTGCTCGACGTTGGCGACGGCCACGGAGCGCACATCCACGACTTCGACCTCGACACGAATGGCAGGATCGGCGTCTTCTACAAGGGGCAGGAGTACTCGGGCACGTGGGCGTCAAATGACAGCCATGGGCCGCTCGTGTTCACACTCGACAACGGCCAGACGGTGACGCTGCCGCCAGGCCTCGTCTGGATCGACGTCACGAGCTGATCACATCCCGTGCGCGAACAGCGCGGCCTGGACGCGATTGCTCACCCCGAGCTTCTGGAGCACCTGATGCACGTGCTTGTTGACGGTGTTGGTCGAAACGTACAGCCGCTCCGCGATCTGGCGGTTGGTGAATCCGAGCTGGATGTGACGGAGGACCTCACGCTCCCTGGTCGACAGGAGTTCCATCGGCGCTCTCCTTTGCAAAAGATTGCGATTGGCCTCGGTCGGGGGAACGACCTCGGGGGATTCTTCTGGCTCTCGGGTGAGGCCAATCGCTCGTTAGAGGCTAAGAGGCCACCGGGAGCGCGGCCATCGGCAAAATCACCGAGATAGCTACCTAATCTCGCTACCTAATCCCGCACCAGGCCGTGGGCCGCAGCCCACGCGGCAATCTGCGATCGCGAACGGAAGTCGAGCTTGTTGCGGATGTGCTCGACGTGGGCGTCCACCGTGCGGGTGGAAAGGAACAGCTTCTTTGCGATCTCGCGATTCCGCATCCCGCTGCCCACCATCGCCGCGATCTCCAGCTCGCGCCGGGTCAGAGCCGAATGCGCGGGCACGGCAGCCTGGCCGACCTCCACCGCAGGCGCCTCAGCGCCGTGCCTGCCGGAGTCCAGCCAGTCCAGCGCCTGTTCCAACGCCGCATCGAGCGTGAGCGCGGCCCCTTCCTTGGACGCAGCGGAGACCACGCTCGACCCGACCGCCTCTCTCGCGGGGCCAAGCGCCGTCTCGACCAG
This sequence comes from Verrucomicrobiia bacterium, assembly GCA_035637495.1. Classification (GTDB taxonomy): domain Bacteria; phylum Chloroflexota; class Dormibacteria; order Dormibacterales; family Dormibacteraceae; genus 40CM-4-65-16. The sequence continues at coordinate 27,250 of DASPXA010000020.1, read as the reverse complement.
GAGGTCCCACAGCGGCGCCGACGGGGCGCCTGCCACTCTTCGAATCGAAGCCGCCGCCGCCGCCAGCTTGATCGCCTGCCCTGGCTCAGAGATCGCGGTCGCGAACCTGGCGCAGCTCTCGAGGACGAGCGCGACGTCGACCTTCTCGCGCAGGCGCTGCGAGATCTCGAGACTCTCCCGCAGGTTCGCCCGCGCCTGCTCGAGCTCGCCCATGTCGACCGCGAGGGTCGCCAGGCACGCGAGCAGGAACGCCGCCACTTTTTCGTCCCCGAGCTCGCGATGCAGCGCCAGGCTCTTTTCGCCGTGACTCTTCGCCGCCTCCAGGTCTCGCATGAAGTAGGCGATGAGCGCCATCACGAGCATCGCGCCCGCGGTGCCGGCGCGGTCCTGGATGTCATCGGCGATCTGCAGCGCTTCCTCCACCAGGGGCCGAGCGCGCTCGCCGTCACCCTGGACCACGAAGATCAGGGCGAGGTTGCGCAGGGATCGGGCCTTGACCGGTCGCGCGGAAACGTTGGCGGCGATGCGCACGCTCTCCTCGAAGTAGGCGGTGGCGGCATCGAAATCACCCTGCCTCTGAGCCAGCCACCCGGCGGCGCCAAGTGCATCGGCCCGCATCGCGCTCTCATCGGGCCACGCGGCAAGCGCCTTGCCTAGTGAATCACGCCCTTCAGTCAGGTGGCCGCGCTCGTCCCAGAATCCGAGCAGCGCCGTCGCCAGCCGCAGGTTCCGCTCCGCGGAGATCGACTGGCTCGACGCCAGGGCGGCCCTCAGGTTGTCGTGCTCGCGCTCCAGAAGGTCCATGCGGCCGAGATGCTCGGGGCTGTTCTGCAGGTCGCGCGCCTGCTCGGCAAGGCGGAGGAAGTACTCCGCGTGGCGGTGCGAGTAGACATCGGCCTCGCCTGCTTCCTGCAAGCGCTCAAACGAGTACTGCTGCAGGGTGGCCAGCACGCGCATCGGGCTCTCCTGGTTCCCCACCTCGACCGGCATGACCAGCGATTTCTCGAGCAGCTGCGACATCAGGTCGATGACGTCTGCCCGCTCGATGCCGTCCCCGGTGCAGATCTCTTCGACCTCGGGCACGGTGAAGCCACCCGAGAAGACTGAAAGCCGGCGAAAGAGAGTCCGCTCTTTCGCATCAAGCAGCTGGTAGCTCCAGTCGACGGCGGCGCGCATCGTCTGGTGGCGAGGCACCGTGCGCGGGCCGCCGGCGAGGATCTTCAGGCGGTCGTCGAGACGCGCCAGGAGCTCGTCGACTGTCATGACCCTCGCCCGCGCCGCGGCAAGCTCGATCGCCAGCGGAATGCCATCGAGCCGCTTGCAGATCTGCGCGATGGCCTCGGACCTCGACGCGTCGACCTCGTTGAGCGGTCGGTTCGGCCAGGCGCGGTCGATGAACAGACGCGCGGCTTCGCTCTGGGGCGGTCCGACGGAAAGTGGATCCAGCCGCAATACAAGCTCGTTCGCGGCGCCGGTGGCCTGCCTGCTCGTGGCGAGGACCTTCACGTCGGGACATCGAGTCACGATGGCGTCGGAGACGACCGCGCACTGTTCGACCAGGTGCTCGCAGTTGTCGAGGATGAGAAGGCACTCGAGCGATTGCAGGTGCTGGCACAGCGTCTCGAGCAAGTCGGTGCCTGCGACCTCCCGCACCGCAAGCGTGTTCGCGATCTCCTGCGCGACGAGAGCAGGATCCGCGACGGCGTCCAGCCCGATGAACCACACCCCGTCCGGGAAGTCCTCCAGCAAACCCGCCGCGAGATGCAGCGCAGTGCGCGTCTTGCCCATTCCACCCGGCCCGGTGATGGTGACCATGCGGTGGAGCGCGAGCGCGTCCTTGAGCTCGCGCAGCTGCGCCTCGCGGCCAAGAAAGCTCGTGAGCTCGGCGGGAAGATTCGTCCTCCGGCTGTCAAGCGATCGCAGTGGTGGAAATCGTGACTCGAGCTCGGGATGGACGAGCTGGTAGACGCGCTCTGGTCGCGACAGGCCTTTGAGCCGGTGGACGCCAAGGTCGATCAGCGAGACCGAGCTCGACAGCGTGTCGACGATCAGGTCTCGCGTCGGCGCGGACAGGATCGTCTGGCCGCCGTGCGCGATGGCGACCAGTCGCGCGCACCGATAAAGGGCCGGGCCGAAGTAGTGGCCGTCGCGCAGCTCGGCCTCGCCAGTGTGGATGGCGATGCGAACCCGAGGCCTTACGGCCGGCGGCCAGTCCGCGTTCTGCAATTGTTGCTGCGCCGCAAGCGCGCACGCGACCGCCTGGCTCGGTCGTTCGAACACGCACATCACGCTGTCTCCCTCGCGCGCGATCTCCACGACCCGGCCCTCGTGCTGGGCGGCGCAGCGGTCGAAGATGTCGTCATGGATCTGCAGCGCTCGCTGCATCGCCGCCGGGTGCAGATCCCACGACTCGGTCGATCGCTCGATGTCCGTGAGCAGGAACGTCAGCGTGCCGGTGGGCTCGCGGACGAGGACGGCCTGAGACCTTTGCCTTGCCGTCATGGTCAAAATTATGGTTCGCCCTGAACCCGTTCGCGCAGAGCGCGCGCGCTCATCCAAATCTCGCCGGGCCAGGCGACACCGCGCTTGATCTCTGCGCGGCCGGCCGCGTGGTAGGACGCGATGACCAGGCCGGCCAGACTCTGGATCAACCTCCAACGAAGATTGCGGGGGAGGGGACGGACCTCGAAGCCAAACCGCGGCGCCATGCTGGCAAGGACAGTGACACCTCGCACCGCCGCCACGGACCCAACGCGGCCAGAACAGACGTCTATCGCCAGGTGGTCGAGGTCGGCATCGAGCCGCGGACCGAGCGCCCACACATTGCCGTGTGAGTCCTTGAGGGCCAGCGCGACACGACGGTTGTCGAGGTGTAGGTGCAGGATCCTGGCCCCGTGCGGCACCTGCGTGCCGTCAGCGAGCACGGTGGATTGGCCGCGAAAAGGTGAGATCCCGTACTGGAGGATCGAGCCGTCGCGCACCGTCCGCACCCGCCACATGCGCATCAGGAGCGGCTCGGAGGCCTGCCAGAGCCGCAGCATGCTGACACCTCCACCCCAAGCGGCCGCGCGGAGCACGGCCCTCGTCAACCTGGGGAGCGGCACGCGGTCCTGCGTCAAGCGGAGCATTTAGTATGGCGGTCAATCTGGGAAGCGCTGAGGCGGGCGTGATGCGGGTCGGCGCGGATGACGCGAACAGCGTCGTGGTCCGGAATGGCGATGGGCTCCGCATCGCCTGGCTCGGGCACAAGTCGCAAACCATCGGCGACGGGCTTCGCACCTACTCGCGGATCGTCACGACCGCTCTCGAGCAACGAGGCGTCGAGGTCGTCTTCGTGCATCACGAGCGGGCCCTCGACGACGGTCGATCCTCGTTTTCACTGCGCGGCACCCCGGTGTTTCAACGGCGAGTCGTCGTCTCTGGGACGCGTTCGGGCAGGACCCTGGAAGGAATCCTGCGCGACCATTCGGTCGACGTCGTCCACCTGTCGGCGCCGTTTTCGACGCTCGATTTCACGCTGCCGCGGATCTGCCGCAGGTTGGGCGTTCCGGTCGTGGTGACGTTTCACGTCCCTTTCACGGCAGCCCGATCGATGTGGGGATCGCTTGCCTCTGCCGTAACCCGCCTCTACGCCCGCGCCCTTGCAGAGTGCGACCGGGTCATCGTGAGCGGCGAGGCGCAGTGGCGCCTCCTCGCTCAGCTGGGCGTGCCGGAGCATGTGCTCAGCGTCCTGCCCAACGGAGTCGACCTTGACAAATACTCGCCCGGACCGTCGGACGTGCGTGCGGCGCTCGGCGCAGAACGGCTTTTCACCTTCGTCGGCCGCGTCGATCCGGAAAAGCGCGTCGAGACGTTGCTGCGCGCATTCCTCGAAGTGTCGCCCCCGCCGTCGACCCACCTCGTCGTGGTCGGAGACGGGTTCGATCTCCCGCGCCTCAAGGCGCGCTACCGAGACCCACGCGTCGTCTTCACCGGCGCAGTTCTCGACGAGCGCCGGCGGATCGACATCCTGCGTGCGTCGGACGCGTTCTTCCTGCCTTCCGACGTGGAAGCGCAGTCGCTCGCGCTACTGGAAGCGATGGCGTGCGGGATCGCGGTCGCCGCGACACGTGTCGGCAACCACGCCGAGATGCTCGAAGGGATCGGCACGCTGCTCGATCCCAAACACCTGCTGCACGAGCTGCGAACCGCCATCGCGAGCTTCGTACGATCCAGGGACCTCTGTCTGACGATGGGTATGCGAGCCCGCCTGCGTGCGATCCAGCGCTACGGCCTCAGCGCTCACATCAACGGCGTGCTCGCCCTGTATGCCGCTCTGGTCGGGTGCGGACCGCTCAGCCCGCAATGAAGCTTTTGGCTCAGCGAGGACGCTGACGCCTTAGGCCGGGGCTCCCACCCGGCGGCGCGCCAGGGTCATCGCGCCGCGCGCGAAGACCAGGAGCCACACCGCGACCAGCGCCGGCAGGATCAGCAACACGAGCCACCAGGTCCAGTTCCAGCCCGTGCCGGCAGAGCTCGCCTGCCTCGCCTGAACGTTCTGCACGGGCAGCGTAAGCGCCGGTGGGGCGACCACGGCGGGTGGTGCGTCCGACTGGCTCGTGGACGAGCCTGCGCCGGCTGAACTGCCCGCCGGCGGAGTGTTGGCTGCCGGCGGCGGATTCGTGGCCGGCGGTGGGTTTGTCGCGGGCGGCGGATTGGTCGCCGGCGGCGGATTGGTGGCCGGCGGCGGCTGGTTGTTGTGATGCTTCACCCAGCCGTAGTGGTGGCCGTTGTTGTCCGGATTGGCGTGCTCTGCGTCCGCGAAAGCGGTGACACTCGACAGCACAACCATCGTCAGCGACGTGGCAACGGCGAGTGCGGCGACGGCTGGTGAGACGCGTTTCATTTTTCTGAATCCCTCCTCTCGGGTGCGCGGAACGCTACCGGGAGGCCCTTCAAAATCCGATGGGACATTAGTCCCTCGGCAACTAGGCTCGGGCGGCGTCCTTCAGGCTGCTGATGTACGCCGATGCGGCGACGGCCGCGGTTGTCCCATCGCCCACCGCCGTGGCGATCTGCTTTGTCAGCTGCGCGCGCACGTCCCCGACCGCCCAGATTCCTTCCACCGACGTCTGCATGTTCCGGTCGGTCAGCAGGTAGCCGGCCGCGTCGTGGTCGACATGGACCTTCAGCAGCGACGAGTTCGGGACGAAGCCGACGAAGATGAACACCCCGCCGACCCGCAGCTCCTTCAGCTCGCCGTGCTGCTCGTAAAGAACCGCCTGTACCTTCTGGTCGCCGGCGATCTCCTTCACGTGGGCGTCGAAGATGAACTCGATCTTGGGGTTTGCCTTTGCCCGCCCGACCAGGATCGGCTGGGCGCGGAGCTCGCTGCGCCGGTGGAGGATGTAGACCTTCGAGGCGTAGCGGGTGAGGAACTCGCCCTCCTCCACGGCGGCGTCGCCGCCTCCGATCACGGCCAGCTCCTGCCCTTTGAAGAAGGCGCCGTCGCACACCGCGCAGTAGCTCACGCCGCGACCCCAGAACTCCTTCTCGCCCGGGACCTGCAGGTAGCGCGGCAGCCCGCCGGCGGCCATGATCAGCGCCGGGGCCCGGAGCTCCTCCCCCGACTCCATGTGGACGACCTTCGTGTTGCCCTCGACGTCGATCTCGTGGACCGGCTCGAAGTCGCGGATCTCGACGCCGAACTTCCGGGCGTGGTCGCCCATCTTCACCGCCAGATCGGAGCCCAGGATCGACTCGAAGCCCGGGTAGTCCTCCACCAGCTCGGTGTTGAGCAGCTGGCCGCCGAGGGGACCCCGGTCCAGGACGACCGTCCGAAGGTTCATCCGGGCGGTGTAGAGGGCAGCCGCCAGCCCGGCCGGCCCGCCACCCACGATGACGACGTCGTAATCGCTCACTGCACTAAGAAGTATTCCCGGGGCGACAGGTTGTATTCCGGCCGCGGGCTTCTCACCCGTGTTGGTAGCGGACCCCGTAACCACCGCGCGGGGCGTGGCAGGAGATGTTGTCGAACGGGCAGCCGATCGAGCACGCGCCGCACTCGATGCAGTTGCCGAAGCTGACGAGGTTCTTCTTCTGCTCCTCGTTCCACTCGTAGACCCCGGCCGGGCAGAAGTGCGTGCAGTACTTGCCCGTGCATTTGGACAGGCAGACGTTCTGGTCGACGATCTCGATATGCGGCTTGCCGGTGTCCTCGTTGTATTTGACCGTGAAGAGCTTGTCGGTGAGCTTCTCCATCAGCTCGCTCCGAACCGCTCCCAGATCCGGCACATCATGCGGATCGTGTTGACGTAGTCATCGACCCGGATGTTCTCGTTCGGCGCGTGGATCCTGGCGTCCGGTCGCCCAACGCCGACCGGCAGCACAGTCGGTGTCTCCAGGTCGGCGACCACCGGGTGCATCGGCCCGGTGGCCGGCATGAACGGCCACAAGATCGGCTCGCCGTGCATGTCGCGGACGCACTCGATGACGGTCCGAGCGATCGCCGAGTTGGGGTCCGACCGCGCGGGCTTCTCGCCCTCCGACGACACGATCTCGACCTTGTCGAAACCGTTGCGGTCCAGGTGCTTGCGCAGAAGCTGGATCACCTCGTTCGGGTCCTGGTCAGGGATCAGCCGGAAGTCGAGCTTGGCTTTTGCCTCCGCGGGAAGCACGGTCTTAGAACCCGGGCCCTGGTAACCGGTCGTGACGCCGGCGATGTTGCACGTGGGCAGGAACAGCATCTGTTCGACCACCTGGTCCGGCTTGGGGTCGCGGACCAGCTTGTCGAAACCAACCAGCTTCCGGCGCTTCTCGACCTCGGGGTCGATGCTCGCCATCATGCGGCGGTCGGCCTCGGTCGGCTTGACCACCTTCCCGTAGAAGCCCTCGATCTTGATGTTCATGTCCTGGTCGCGCAGGCTCGCCAGCGCGCCGACGAGGTACATGGCAGCCGACGGATAGATGGACGCGAAGCCCGAGTGCTGGTCGAAGTCCAGCAGCTTGACCCCCAGGGTGACGTAGACCAGGCCGCGGCATCCGAACTGCAGGTTGGGCCGGCCTGCGTCGTCGAACGACATCGCCGATTCCCAAAGGCATCCGTCAGCGCGCAGCTTGGCCGCGTGCTCGTGCGCGATCTTCTCGAAGCTCTCGGAGCCGATCTCCTCCTCGCCTTCGATCAGGAACCGCAGCGTGACCGGCACCTCGCCGAGCTCCTTCAGCGTTTCGAGGGCGTGGAGGCGCGCCATCACGTCAGCCTTGTCGTCGGCCACGCCGCGGGCGAAGATCTTGCCGTCACGCTCCGCCGGTTCGAATGGAGGCGAGGTCCAGAGCTCGATCGGATCGACCGGCTGGACGTCGTAGTGCTGGTAGAGCAGCAGCTTGCGACGCCCTGCGCCGGGCACCTCGGCGTAGAGCGCGGGCATCCCGCCCGCCTCGAGCGTCTCAACCCTGTCGGTGAACTTCGCCAGCCGGTCTGCCAGCCAGTCCCGGGCCGGCTGGATAGCGTCGCGCCCGTGGTTGGAGATGCTCGGGAACGAGCACAGCTCCTTCAGCTCGTCGACGAAGCGGCGCGAGTGCTTCTCGACGTACGCGTCGACAGCGCTAGTTGAGATCACTGCCTCATCGTAACCTTGTCCGGATGGCACAGGCGGAAGCCGAATTTCACTTCTCGCCGCGCCCGAATCGCGCGGCCGAGATCAACTGGCACCCCTGGTCGGAGGCCGCATTCGACGAGGCCAGACAGACACGCCGACCCATCCTTTTATCCATCTCCGCGGTGTGGTGCCACTGGTGTCACGTCATGGACGAGACGACCTACTCGCACCCGAGCGTCATCGAGATGATCAACCGCGACTACGTCCCGGTGCGCGTCGACAACGACGTTCGCCCGGACATCAACCAGCGATACAACATGGGCGGTTGGCCGACGACGGCGTTCCTCACCGCGTCGGGCGACATCCTGACCGGCGCGACCTACCTACCTCCCGACCAGATGGCGAGCACGCTCATGCGCATCGCCGATTACTACCTGGCCAACCAGGCCGAGATCGCAAGCCGCGTCCTCGACGCCCGCAAGCGCGCGGCGTCGGGCGTGGCGCGCAGTGCAGGCCAGCTCGATCCCGGCCTTGTCGACGAAGTCCTGAATGCCGTCAGGTCCGCGTACGACCCCGAGTACGGCGGCTTCGGCACGGCGCCGAAGTTCCCGCAGACGGACGCGATTCTTCTGCTGCTCGAGCAGTCCGTGCTGCGTTCGGACGACGAGCTGCGGAGGATTTCCGAGCACACGCTGGAGACCATGTCAGGCGGGGGGACGTACGACCATGTCGAGGGCGGATTCTTCCGCTACTCGACGACGCAGGACTGGAGCGTTCCCCATTTCGAGAAGATGCTGGAGGACCACGCCGGCCTGGTCCTGGCGCTGTCGCTCGCCGGTATGAAGGAGGCGCTCGACAAGACAGTCGGCTACCTCGACCGTGTTCTGCGCGACCCGAAGACCGGGCTCTACGCCGGGAGCCAGGACGCTGACGAGCACTACTACTCGATGGAGCTTGACGAGCGCGAATCGACGAGACCGCCCTACGTCGACCACCGCATCTACACCGCGTGGAACGCGGCATTGGCGATCAGCTACCTGGACGCCGGCCGCCCTGCCGACAGGCTTCTCGACTCCCTTTTCAAACACGCCTATCGCAAGGGCGAAGGCATGACGCACTCCGAGGGAGTGGGCGGTCAGCTCGGCGATCAGGCCTGGTCGCTGTGGGCGGCGCTGCGCGCGCACCAGCACGGGCTGGGAGAAAGATGGATGGCCATCGCGGTCGATCTGGCCCGGCATCTGGAAGACAGGTACGGCGACTCCCAGCTCGGCGGCTACTTCGACCACGCGGGCGGCGATGAGCTCGGTCGCCTCGGCGAGCGAATCAAACCGCTCGCCGAGAACTCAGTCGCGGCGATGGCGCTGATCGAGCTCGACGTCCTGACCGGTGATCCGAATGCCCCGTACCGCGAGCAGGCCCGTCGCGCGCTCGAATCGGTCGCCGCGCTGCCCCGCTCCTACGGTCTGATGGCGGCGGTGTTCGCCCGCGCGCTGGACCGGCTGCCGCACGCGGTCAAAGTAACGTCGAAGAATGCGGAGCTGGCCGCCGCCGCACGGGCTGCGCATCCGTACGTGGTCATCGACCCCACGGGCGATCAGCGCGCCATCGTGTGTATCGGAACCATATGCTTGGCGCCGGTGTCCACCGCCGACGCTGTGAGAGAAGCGATAAAAGAAGCGTCCTCGACGCGTGCCTGAAAGCCGATCCCACTTCTCGCGCCGCGTCAACCGCGCGCTAGACGACCCCAGCCTCCAGAAAGCGTTGGTCGGTGCCATGACCGGCCTGCGCAGCCGCCGCAACAAGGCGTTCGAAAACTTCGACTTCGCGAAGGGCCGTGAGGAGCTGAAGCGGAGGCGCAAGGCCAACCTCGATCGCCTGCCCGAGCTGCTCGAGCAGTTCACGGAACGACTCGCCGCCGTCGGCGGAGCGGTCCATCTCGCCAGGGACGCCGCCGAGGCGCGCGAGATCATCGGCCAGCTTTGCTGGAATGCAGGCAGCGGATTGCCGGCAGGGACGCAGATGGTCGTGACCAAGAGCAAGTCGATGGCCAGCGAGGAGGTCGGGCTGAACGGCTACCTCGAAGGACTGGGCATGGAGGTCGTCGAGACAGACCTGGGGGAGCGGATGGTGCAGCTCACGCACACGCATCCGTCGCACCTCATCGCCCCCGCCATCCACCTGACGAAGGAAGACGCGGCAGCGGTCTTCGGCACCGAACCGACGGTCGAAGCGATCCAGCTCCACGCACGAGAGTCGCTGCGGGAAAAGTTCATCGCGGCGACCGTCGGCATCTCCGGCGCGAACATGGCCATCGCCGAGACGGGCACGATCGTCCTGGTGACCAACGAAGGCAATGCCGACCTGACGACGACGCTGCCGCCGGTCCACATCGCGCTGTTCGGAATCGACAAGCTCGTGGCGACCCTCGACGACGCGGTGGCGGTGCTGCGGATGCTGCCGCGCAGCGGCACCGGGCAGGTGATCACCAGCTACGTCAACTGGATCACGGGACCTTCGCGGTCCGCCGACATCGAACAGTCGCTGACGATCGGGGTCCATGGCCCGCGCGAGCTCCACTGCGTGATCCTCGACAACGGCCGCGAAAAGATGCTGGACGATCCGCTGTTTCGCGATGCGCTGACGTGCATCCGATGCGGCGCCTGCTCCAACGCATGTCCCCCGTTCATGGCCGTCGGCGGGCACCAGTTCGGCGGCCACATCTACAACGGACCGATCGGCCTCGTCCTCACACCGTTCCATCACGGCCTGCAGGACGCCGACCTCGCCAACACCCTCTGCGCCCAATGCAACGCGTGCCAGGAGATCTGCCCCGTCGACATCCCGCTCCCGCGGCTCATTCTCGAGCACCGCCGCTCAGGCAGGAAGTCGCTGCGGAAGCGCGCCGTGCTCGGCATGTGGGAGCGGCCGCAGCTCGCCGACCGACTCATGCGAGCCGCGGCCCCCTTCAGCGGGCTGGTCCCGGGAACACCGCGTCTGGCGCGGACCCCATATCGCGATCGAGTCCGTCCGAGCACGGTCGACGGCGAGCCCTTGACCATCTTCGCCTCGTGCCTGGCCGACCGCATCTGGCCGGATTCAGCCGTCGCGCTCGATAGAATCGCGACCGCGGCGGGATTCCAGGTTGGATTTCCCAAGGGTCAGTGGTGCTGCGGCCTCATCGCAGCCAACGCCGGCGACTTCGAAGGTGCCCACAAATTGACGACATGGCTCGCGCAAAGCCTTCAGGATTCCAAGGGTCTGATCGTGACGCCCTCCGCCTCCTGCTTCGGCGCCATCACGATGGACTCGCCGGAGTGGGGTCCGGTGCCCGACCGCAGCCTGCACGGGCGGATGCGTGACTCGACGCGATTCGTCCTCAAGCTGCTCGAAGCGAACCCAGACCTGGTCGAGCAAGACCGGATGAGCCTGAAGATCGCCTACCACGACTCCTGCCAGTCCCTACGCCAGCTCGGCCTCAAAGACGAGCCGCGCCGCGTGCTCGAGCTCGCGGGCTACGAGGTGGTCGACATTCCCGACATCGCCAACTGCTGCGGCTTTGGCGGCAGCTTCAGCCTCGAGTGGCCTCGCGTCGCCGACCGGCTCGCGGAGTGGAAGCTCGATGCGATAGGCAAGACGGGATGCGCGGTCGTCGCCTCCGACAACCCAGGGTGCTTGATGCACATCGCCGCCGCGGCCCGGACGCGCGGGATGGATCTTCGCGTGGCTCATGTTCTGGAGCTCGTCGTCGAACACCTGGCGTGATCTCGGGCGCGGTTGTCTACGCTTAGCAGGCCGTGAAGGTCACCCCGGGCAGAACTCATGGCGGGCGCTGAGCGTTAGTAGAAAAGTGGGACTGCTGGAGACGATCCACTCCCCCGCCGACCTGAAAGCGCTCGATCAGGCGCGCCTGGCCGAGCTGGCGACCGAGGTGCGCGCGTTCCTCGTCGAGCAGACCTCGCGCACGGGAGGCCACCTTTCTCCAAACCTGGGAGTCGTCGAGCTGACGTTTGCGCTGCACCGCGTGTTCGACAGCCCGAAGGACGCGATCGTCTGGGACACCGGCCACCAGGCGTACGTGCACAAGCTGGTGACGGGACGGGCGGCGGCTTTTCCGCAGCTGCGCCAGGCCGGCGGCATGTCCGGTTATCCGTCCCGCAATGAATCCGAGCACGACCTGGTCGAGAACAGCCACGCCTCGACGTCACTGAGCTACGCGCTCGGAATTGCGGAGGCGAGGCTGCGCAAGCGGATCGGCGGATTCGTGGTGGCCGTCATCGGCGACGGCGCGCTCACCGGCGGCATGGCCTACGAGGCGCTCAACCAGATCGCCCACCTCCAGCCGCCGAACCTGATCATCGTGATCAACGACAACGGCCGGTCTTATGCGCCCACCGTCGGCGGCCTGGCACGACACCTCTCGCAGCTCCGAGTTGATCCTCGCTACGAGCGCATCAAGGACGAGATCTCGCGCTTGCTGCGCGACCTGCCGCTGGTCGGGCATTCCGCGGACCAGGCTGCGTATCGCGTCAAGGAAGGTCTCAAGCAGCTGCTGCAGCCCTCCACCATGTTCGAGTCGCTCGGCATCAAGTACGCGGGTCTCGTCGACGGCCACGACGAGGCCGCGCTCGAAGAGGTCTTGAACCGCTCCAAGAAGCTGCGCGAGCCGGTCGTCGTGCACGTGGTCACGGAGAAGGGTCACGGTTACGGGCCCGCGGTCGAGGACGAGGTGGACAAGCTGCACGGCGTCAGCGCGTTCGATCCGCTGACCGGCCGGCCCCGCTCCACCGAGATGACCTACACCGACATCTTCGGCGAAGCTCTCATGACCTCGGCGGCGAGGCGGCCCGAGGTCTGCGCGATCACCGCCGCCATGGCGTCGTCCACCGGGCTGCTCAACTTCGCCAAAGAGTTTCCCGACCGCTTCTTCGACGTGGGGATATGCGAGCAGCACGCGGTCACGTTCGCCGCGGGCCTGGCGATGGCCGGCTTGCATCCGGTGGTGTGCATCTATTCGACATTCCTGGCGCGCGCGTTCGACCAAACGATCATGGACGTCGCGCTTCACAAGCTGCCGGTCGTCTTCGTGATCGACCGCGCCGGCGTCACCGGCCCCGACGGCGCATCACACCACGGGATCTTCGACCTCTCCTATCTGCGCCTGATCCCCAACCTGAAGATCGCGGCGCCGAAGGACGCGACGGAGCTGTGCGCGCTCCTGGAGACGGCCCTCGACACCGACGGTCCGATCGCGATCCGCTATCCGAAAGGACCCGCGCCGGCGACGCCGGACCTCCCGGTCGAGCCCTTGCCTGTCGGCCGATGGGAGGAGATTCGCAAGGGCGCCGACGCCGTCATCTTCGCGGTCGGCAGGATGGTGGAGGTCGCGGGCGAGGCAGCCGAGCGCCTTCAGATGCAGGGCGTGTCCTGCGGTGTCGTCAACGCCCGATGGATCAAGCCGGTCGATCCGCGGATCGCCGATTGGGCCCGCGCGTACCCGCTCGTCGTCACGGTCGAGGACAACGTCGGCTCGGGCGGATTCGGCGGAGCGGTCCTGGAAGCCCTTGCTCCGCACGGGCTGGCGGGGCGGGTCCGAACGCTTGCGCTGCCCGACGCGTTCCTGCCCCAGGGCAAGGCGGCGGACATCCTGAGAGAGCATGGCCTGGACGCCGCGGGGGTCGCCAGGGCGGTCTTCGAGGCGGTGCGGGGGCCGGTGGTGAGGGAACGGGCCGAGCCCTACCCGCCGTCCGTCTAAGCTTCCCCTCTGAGGGGAAGTGGAAGTACGCCAGGACGTCGTCGACATCCTGTCCGGATTCGCGCTGTTCGCGGACCTGTCCACGCCTGAGCTGGAGAACGTCGTCCAGACCTTCGGTGAGGTCTATTTCTCGGAGGGCGAGCGAATCATCCGGCAGGGCCTGACCGCCACGGGCTTCTACCTGATCGTCGACGGCTCTGCGATCATCCGTGTCGACGGCAAGGACCGGACGACGCTCCGGCCAGGAGACTACTTCGGCGAGATCTCGTGCTTGCTCGGCGAGCCACCCACCGCCGACGTGGTCGCGGTCCGCCCGCTTCGCTGTCTCGTGCTTCCCCCGAATGCGCTCGAGGACTTCCTCGTTGCGCATCCCCACGTGATGTTCCGTGTTCTCCAGGGCGAGGCGCGCAAGCTCCGTACGACGACCCGGTGGCTCAGCTGACGGAGGCGCCGTTTCCACCCGGGCGCTACTCGCTCGTGGTTGTCGGAAGTGGTCCGGGTGCGCTGCAGCTGACGTACAGCCTGCGCCGGCTCGGCATCGACCACGCGGTCATCTCGCAGGACCCTTCACCCGGCGGCATGTTTCGACGGTGGCCGATCTTCCAGCGGATGCTCAGCTGGACGAAGCCGTTCGCCGACCACAAGCGTGGGTCGACCGAGTACGAGCGATACGACTGGAACAGCCTGCTTCCAGACGAGGACGCCAACCGGGCGATCATGCCGACGGTCATGGACGGCACGTCCTACTTTCCATCCCGCCCCGAGATGGAGCGCGGCCTGGTGACGTTCGTGGAGCGGACCGGATTGTCGGTGCGGTACGGGTGCCGCTGGGAGTCGACCAGGCAAGACGGCGACGATTTCGTGCTGGTCACCTCCGACGGGGAGTACCGCGCGCCGACGGTCGTGTTCGCGGTGGGGGTCGCGGAGCCGTGGCGCCCGTCAGCGCTCGTCGTCGAAGGCGTCCAGCAGTATGGCGACCTTCGTCCAGCCGAAACGTACGCGGACCGGCGCGTGTTCATCGTCGGCAAGCAGAACTCCGGATTCGAGATCGCGACCGGCCTCCTCCCCTGGGCGCGCCAGATCGTGCTCGCGTCACCGAGTCCGACCAAGCTCTCGGTCGACACGCGGTCGCTGGTGGGGGTGCGAGCGCGCTACGTCCAGCCGTATGAGGACTGGGCCCTGGCGGGCGGAGTGCTCGTCCTCGACGCGTCCATCGAATCGGTAGAGCGCGTGGGGAGCCATTACCTGGTCAAGACCAGGAGCCCGCACGACGGCCACGACTTCAACTTCGAGGTCGAAGACGTCATCGCCGCAACCGGTTTCGTCACCCCGTTGCGCGACCTGCCCGATCTCGGCGTCGCGACGTTCGGTCAGAGCAGGCTCCCGGCGCAGACACCGTTCTGGGAGAGCGCGTCGGTGCCGGGGATCTTTTTTGCGGGCACGATCATGCAGGGCTCGCAGGGACTGCGCAAGCACGGAATCCCGAGCAACTCCGGCGCTGTGCAGGGATACCGCTACAACGCTCGCGTGCTCGCCCGCCACATCGCGGAGTCTCGGTTCGGAAAGCGTTTGGAAAAGCGCGCCTTGAAGCCCGATCAGGTCGTGCCGTTCCTCCTCGCCGAGGCGAGCCGCGGTCCGGAGCTGTGGCACCAGCGTTCGTATCTCGCCCGCGTCGTGAGCATCGACCCTTCGCAGGGAATCGCGGACGAAGGGATCCGACCGCTCGCGCAGTTCGTCGACGACCTCGAGGGCCAGGATGCTGTCGCCATCGCGCTCGAGGCCAATGGGCGCGACGATCCATACCCCGCGCTGTACCTGCGGATGGGAGGCAAGGTCAAAGAGCACCTGATGCACCCGCACCGGATGCTCCAGTACGAGGAACCCGAGTATCAGCGTGAGCTCGGCTCATTCCTGCAGCCGCTTCTCGTTGAGGCGTTGAGCCGCACGGCCCAGTGACGCTTCCGACCGGCACCGTCACGTTCCTGTTCACCGACATCGAGGGATCGACCCGCCTCATGCAGGAAGTAGGCGAGCGCTACGTAAAGGCGCAGACCGACCACCACGCGATCCTGCGAGCGGCGTTTCAGGGCAAGCGAGGGCGAGAGCTGCGCACCGAGGGAGATTCTTTCTTCTGCGTCTTCGAAAGCGCCGTCGATGGATGCGAGGCGGCGGCAGACGCGCAGAGGAACTTCGCGAAGCACGAGTGGCCGGAAGGCGTCGCCCTTCGTGTTCGCATGGGGCTGCACACGGGTGAAGCTCCGCTCGTAGGAGAGGAGTACATCGGCCTGGACGTCCACCACGCCGCCCGTGTCTCGAGCTCTGCGCACGGCGGCCAGGTCGTCGTGTCCCAAACCACACGCGCCCTCGTCGACGAGCACCTGCCTGTCGGCCTCTCGCTGCGCGACCTGGGCACCCATCGCCTGAAAGACCTCGCCCGACCCGAGCGCCTGTACCAGCTCGTCATCGATGGCGCACCGGATCGCTTTCCCGCTCTGCGCACTCTGGACTCGACGCCGAACAACCTCCCCACGCAGCTCACGAGCTTCGTCGGTCGCCAGGCCGACGTCGCGGAGGCGAAGCGGCTGCTTCGCGGGACGAGGCTGCTCACCCTGACCGGGCCCGGCGGCATAGGCAAGACCCGGCTCAGCCTGCAGCTGGCCGCCGACGTGGTGCAGGACTTTCGCGACGGCGTGTACTTCGTACCGCTGTCGGCGGTCCAGGATCCCGGGCTCGTGCCTTCGGTCATCGTCAACACGCTCGGGGTCGCTGTCACGGGCAACCGGAACCCGCTCGACGCAGCGACCGATTACCTCCGCGACAGGGACGTGCTGCTGGTGCTGGACAACTACGAGCAGCTCCTGCCCGACGGCGCGGCCGTCGTGTCCGACCTGCTCCACGCGGGCTCAGGGCTGAAAGCGGTGATCAGCAGCCGCGCCGTGCTTCACGTGTATGGCGAGCAGGAGCTCGCGGTTCAGCCGCTGGGGCTGCCAGATCCTCGAGCCAAGACGTCGCCTTCGGCGCTGTCGCAGTACGAGGCGGTGAAGCTGTTCATCGAGCGGGCTGTCGCCGTCAAGCCCGACTTCCGAGTCACGAATGAAAATGCGCCGGCCGTGGCCGGCATCTGCGAGCGTGTCGACGGACTGCCGCTCGCCATCGAGCTGGCCGCCGCGCGGGTCAAGCTCTTCGCGCCGCAAGCTCTGCTGGGCCGGCTGGAGACGAGCCTGAAGGTGCTTGGCTCGGGCGCGCGAGACCTGCCGAGCCGCCAACAAACGCTCGCGGGTGCGATCGCGTGGAGCTACGACCTGCTCGACGAGCCGCACCGGCGTCTCTTCAGGCGGTTCTCCGTTTTCGCGCGGGGGGCAAACCTGGAGCAGGCCGAGGCAGTCTGCGGAGCAGGCGATCCAGGCATCGATGTGCTCTCGGGGCTCGATGAGCTGGCCGACCAGAGCCTCCTGCGGCGGATGCCGGACTTCGAGGACCCTCGACTGCTGATGCTCCAGGTGGTCCGCGAGTATGCCGCCGAACGCCTCGAGGAAAGCGGTGAGGCCGCCGCGATCAAGCACCTTCACGCCGGCGCGTACCAGGCGCTGGCGGAGTCGGCGGCACCGCATGTCTTCGGGCCGGATCGGAAGAAGTGGCTGGACCGCCTCGAGCGTGACCACGACAACTTCAGGGCGGCATTCGACTGGGTCGTCGCCAGCGGCGACGCAGCGTGCGCGATGCGCCTGGGCGCCGCCTTCTGGCGCTTCTGGCAGATGCGTGGGCACCTCCGCGAAGGGCGGGCGCGAATGGACTCGATCCTCGCCATGTCTTCCGAGCAGGTCGAACCCGATGATCGGGCGCGAGCGTTGGAAGCTGGTGCGGGCATCGCCTACTGGCAGGCGGACATGGCCGCTGCTCAGGCGATGTACGACGAAAACCTCGTCCTCGAGCGGGCCGGAGGGGACAAGCGAAAGCTCGCGACGGCGCTGTACAACAACGCATTTCCAAGGCTCGTCTCGCGTGCAAACCTGCCCGAGATGATCGAGATCGTCGAGGAGGCGCTGGCTATCTACCGCGAGCTGGGCGATCAGGCCGGCATCGCGCGCTCCCTGTGGGCCATCGGCAACGGGCAGAACCTGTCCGAGAGGCTGCGCGAAGCTGCGGTCACGCTCGACGAGGCGATCGCGCTCTACCGCAAGCTGGACGACCGCTTCGGCCTGGGCTGGGCCGTGCACACGCGAGCCCTGGTCGCCCTGCAGGAGAAGGACGTCGAGGCGGCCCGATGGTGCATACGCGAGGGGCTTTCCATCTTCGCCGAGGCCGGCGACCTGACCGGCATGATCCTCCTCATCGACGACGCCGCCGCTTTCGATGAGCTGTCGGGCGACCTGCCCGGCGCCTTGCGGCTTGCAGGCGCTGCGGCGGCAGGGCGCGACGCGACCGGGACAAAACTGGCCAACATCGCGGGCGTCAACGAAGGCCGCGACTGGACTCAGTCGATCTCTTCGGTGGATGCGGAAAGCGCCTGGAAGGAGGGCCAGGTAATGACCGTCGAGGAGGGGACTGCTCGGGCGATGGCCGAGCTGGCTGTGCCTTAGAGCTTCTTCCGGCCCCCGAATCCCTCGCCGACCCGGTGCCAGTGCTCGACGCGCTCTTCTCCAAGCTTCCAGCACAGCTCGATCAGCTCGCCGTCGCGATAGGAGGGAAAGTCGATCAGCCCCTCGAGCGGGCCCTTGAGCTGGATGCCCATGCTGTTGAGGTTCAGAACCGCTTTGAGCAGCTCCTCCTCGGCGCCCTGGACGGCGTCGTGAGCCTGCTGCTGGCGCTCTCTGTCCTCGCCGTTGGCGCTGGGGCGCTGCACCGCATACTCGGCCATCCGCAGCTGCTCCTCGAGGTCGGGACGGAGTGCCGACAGCTCCGCGATCTGCGCCACGATCGGGCGCACGCGGGGCAGCTCGCGGTTCGCCTCGTCGACTGTGTATGTGCGGAGCCGCTGCACGGCGTCAACGATACTTCGTTCGATGGAGGCGACGGAGATGCGACAGCGCATTTCCTCGGCGCGCGTCGCCCGGCTCGCGACTGCGGACACCCACGGAACGCCGCACATCGTGCCCATCACCTTCGCCGTCGACGGCGACACGATCTACTTCGCGGTCGACGCCAAGCCGAAGCGGACTACCGACCTGAAGCGGCTGCGGAACATCGCGGCCAACCCTGAGGTGGCCGTGCTGGTCGACCATTACGACGAGGACTGGAGCCGGTTGTGGTGGGTGCGGGTCGACGGGACTGCGCGCGTGGTCGACGACGGAACGGACGCCGACCGCGCGATCGCGCTGCTCGTTGAACGGTATGACCAGTACCGCGCGGCGCGCCCCGCCGGCCCGGTGGTCGCGATCTCCATGGTGCGCATGACCGGTTGGTCTGCAAGCTAATGGATAGTGCTGATACTTGACAAGACTAGACGTCTAGTCTAGTCTCGTCTCATGACGGTTCGGGAACGCATCGTCGAGCTCGCGCCGCGGGCGCTCGCCGAGCGGGACAGGCCGACCGTGGACGATTTCGCTCGGGCCGCAGGCGTGTCCCGGGCCAGCTTCTACCGCCACTTCAAGTCGCGCGATGCGCTGCTCGACGCCCTCGAGGTTGCGCCCGAGCCCGACGCGCGGGAACGGATTCTCAGCGCGGCTGCGGAGATGGTCGGCGCGCACGGCTTGAACGTCATGTCGATGGACGAGCTCGCAACGCAAGCCCGCGTCTCGCGCGCCACCCTGTATCGCCTCTTTCCGGGCAAGGCGCCACTCCTGACCGGGCTCATCGACTCTTACTCCCCACTCGAGCCTGTGACAAGGCTGCTGCTCGCCCGCCCGGACGAGCCGCCGGCGAGATTGATGCCCGAGCTGGCCCGAACGGCATACCGCGCGGTGTTCTCCGCAGGTGAAAATCGCAGCGGCCTGATTCGTGCGCTCTTTTTCGAGGTCAGCGGCCTGGCGCCCGAAACGGAGCGGGCTGCGGCGGGGGCGATCACCAAGGTTGTCGGGCTGCTCACCATGTATGTGTCCAGCCAGATGTCCGCCGGCCGGCTGCGGCGGATGCATCCACTGCTCGCCCTGCAGTCGTTCATCGGTCCAGTCCTCTTTCACATCCTGACCAGGCCGCTCGCCGAACGCGTGCTCGGCCTGGATGTTGACGGGGAAAAGGCCGTCACAGAGCTTGCCAAGACCTGGCTTCGCGCCATGGTCATTGAGGAGAAAGGAGATGAGTGAGACCTACGCCGTGAATATGGACAACGTGTCCAAGTCGTTCGGCGCTTTCAAAGCACTGAACGGGGTGACGCTGCGGGTGCGGCGCGGAGAGATCTACGGACTGCTCGGGCCCAACGGCGCCGGGAAGACAACCCTGATCCGGCTCGTGTGCGGGCTGCTCGAGGCACACGCGGGTACGGTGACCGTACTCGGCCAGCGAATGCCGAACGTCGCCGTGCTGCGCCACATCGGTTACATGACGCAGCAGGCGGCGCTCTACCCCGCACTGTCGGTGGAGGAGAACGTCGGGTTCTTCGCCGCGATCAACGGAGCAGAGGCAGGAGTCAAGGACGCGCTGGAGCTTGTGCAGCTCTACGAGCGCCGCGGCTCGGTGGTCGCGACCCTCAGCGGAGGCTTGCGCCAGCGGTGCTCGCTCGCGTGCGCCCTCGTCCACCGCCCGGAGCTGCTGCTGCTGGACGAACCGACGGTCGGCATCGATCCTCAGCTCCGCGTCCAGTTCTGGGATTACTTCCGCCAGATGGCGGCGGATGGCACGACGATCATCGTGTCGAGCCACGTCATGGACGAGGCGGACCGCTGCCAGCGACTCGGCCTGATCCAGTACGGCAGGTTGCTCGCCGAGGGCGCTCCCGCCGACATCCGCGCGCAGGGAGGATCACAGAACCTCGAGGAGGCGTTCCTCTCGCTCGCGGGCAGGAGGGAAGAGTCATGAGCGGCCACCGCATTCGCGCGATCACCCGAAGACTGCTCCAGGGATTCCGCCGCGACCGGCGCACGCTCGCGCTGCTCTTCGTGGCGCCGATCGTGATCCTTGGTCTGCTCGGCTATCTGATGCGAGGCTCGTCGAGCTCTCCGGCGGTCGGCATCGCGAACCAGGACTCGGGTCCACTCGGCGTGGTCGTTGCGGACGCGCTGAAGCAGTCGAGCCATATCACGACCAGCGAGATCAACTCCGCCGACGGCGACGCGAAGCTCAAGGACCGGTCGCTCGTTGCGTACATCGTCCTGCCGGCCGATTTCAGCCAGCAGGCGCAGAACGGAAACGTGTCCCCCGAGGTCCATCTCGAAGGATCTCAGCCGGGTGAAGACGCGCCGGTGATGCAGGCGCTTCAGCAGGCGTTGATCATGCTCGCCTCGCGTGTGGCGGGACGCAGCGTGAGCTTCCAGCCGAAGGTCTCTTACCTCTACGGCGGCTCGGACTACGACACCCTCGACTACTTCGGCGCCGCCTTCGTGGGCCTTGTCGTGTTCTTCCTCGTCTTCGTGATCACGATCGTCTCGTTCCTCAACGAGCGATCACAGGGGACCCTGGAGCGCTTGATGGCGAGTCCCTTGCGTCGCGGGGAGATCGTGGTCGGCTACATGCTCGGATTCACGGTCATCGCACTGGTGCAGGCGGTGGAGGTGCTCATCTTTGCGCTTGCCGTGCTGCGGATCCACAACCAGGGCAACGTGCTCCTGATCTTCGGCATGGAGGCGCTGATGGTGGTCGCCGCGGTCAACCTCGGCATCTTCCTCAGCATGTTCGCTCGCTCCGAGTTCCAGGCGGTGCAGTTCATCCCGCTCGTCATCGTGCCGCAGGTTCTGCTGTCGGGGATCATCTTCCCGGTCTCCACCGAACCCACCGCCCTGCAATGGCTTTCCAACGTCCTCCCACTCACCTACGCCGTGAACGGCATGCGCGACATCATGGTCAAAGGCGCGGACCTGACGTGGCCGTCGCTGCAGGTCGATGCGGCGGTCGTGGCCGGGTTCGCCATCCTGGTGATCGTCGCCGGGACGGCAACGCTTCGTCGTAGGCTCGGCTAGGAATGTTGCTGGTCTGCTCGCGCCGCTGCGGCGGCACCTTGTTTCGCGCCCTATTCGCGGAGGTCGAGGTCGACTCGGCCGGCGTCTACCAGGACCACCGGGTCACGCAGCCCAGCTACGTGTGCCTCAACTGCGGCGCGCCGGCGCTCGACCTCGGACTGGTGCGTGGTGAGATCGAGGCCGAAGCCCGCGCGGAAGAGGCCGCCGCAATCGCGACGACCGATGTTCTCTGCCCAGTCTGCGAGACGAAGGTCCAGCTCGACGCGAACATGGAATGCCCCAACTGCGGCTCGCCGCTCGAGGTGGCCTAGGTCAGAGAAGCGGTCCCGACCAGCACCGCCAGCATCGCGCGAACCGCGGCCGCGTCGCTCTGACGCAGGGCCGCGCGCAGGACGCGGACCGCGCGGGGGGTGTCCATGTCATCCTCGAGCGCGCGTTTGAACTGCGCCATCAGCGCGCGACCGGGAGGCGTCTTGGATTTCGTCGCACGCGATGCGCGGGCGTCGTCGGCCAGCAGCTTGCGCAGCCGCTCGACCAGCCGCGACGCCCGGGCGAGGCCTCCCCACTCGAAGTCCCAGTCGCGCCCGTAGCGGTGGGAGACGAGGTAAAGCCTGACCGCCGCGGCGGGAGCCCGCTGAAGCGCCTGGCTGACCTTGACCAGGTTGCCGAGCGACTTGCTCATCTTGCGGCCCTCGTAGCGGACCATCCCCGTGTGCACCCACGCCCGCGCAAACGGCGCTTTGCCGGTCAACGTTTCCGACTGCGCGCGCTCCGACTCGTGGTGGCTGAACTCCAGGTCGCGACCGCCGCCGTGCACGTCGATCTGCGCGCCGAGATAGCGCATCGACATCACCGAACACTCGATGTGCCAGCCCGGCCGGCCCTCCCCGAGTTTCGACGCCCACGCCGGCTCGCCCGGCCCGGAGGGTCGCCAGAGAGGAAAGTCGAGCAGGTCCCGCTTCGCGTGCGGTCCGACCTTGCCCAGGAGGCCCTCCTCGCGCAGCTTGCGCACCATCGAGCGGCGCGTGCGATGCGACAGCCGGCCGTATCCGCGGTATTTGCTCGTGTCGAAATAGAGGGCGTCCGTCACGTACGCGTAGCCCTTCGCATGCAGCTTTGACGCCGCGGCCACGATCGGCTTGACCTCGTCTGAGACACGCGGCATGAAATCGGGGGGCCGCCAGCCGAGGACGGTCATGTCGCGAATGTGGACCTTTGTCTCCCGTTCGGCGAGTTCGCGCCAGTCGATCCCGTCGCGCCGCGCCCGCTCGAACAGCGGATCGTCGACGTCGGTGATGTTCTGCACGTACCTGACACGCGCTCCGTTGGCCTCGAGAAACCGAACCAGCACGTCGAACATCGAGAACGTGAAGGCATGCCCCATGTGGCCGGAGTCGTAGGGGGTCACGCCACACACGTAGATCGTCACGGGCTTTCGGCCGCGAGGCGCGATCAACGCCCGCCGCTGCGTCAGCGTGTCGCGGACGCGGAGACGGACCGTCGTCTTTAGCTCTGGCGGGCCGCGACCGTCGCGTCTGCGCGCAGCGCGTCGACCTTGTTCGTCATCTCCCAGGGCACGCCGAGGTCGTCCCGGCCGAAGTGCCCGTACGCGGCCGTCTGCCGGTAGATCGGACGCAGCAGGTCCATGTTCGCGATGATCGCGGCGGGGCGAAGGTCGAAGTGCCGCCGGATGAGCTGAAGCAGCTCCTCTTCGGGCTTGGTCCCGCTGCCGAACGTCTCGACCGCGATCGAGGTCGGATGCGCACGGCCGATGGCATAGGAGACCTGCACCTCGCAGCGTTCCGCCAGCCCGGCCGCGACCAGGTTCTTGGCCACGTGCCGCGCCGCGTAAGCTGCTGAACGGTCCACCTTGCTCGGGTCCTTGCCGCTGAACGCGCCGCCGCCATGGCGCGCCACGCCACCGTACGTGTCGACGATGATCTTGCGTCCCGTGAGGCCGGCGTCAGCGGCCGGTCCACCAAGGACGAAGGATCCGCTCGGGTTGACCATGATCTTGGTCTGAGCGTCGACGACCTGGCCCTTCAGGACCGGGTCGATCACCAGCTCGCGGACGCCCTCGGCGATCTCCTTCTGCGTGGCGCTTGCCGCATGGTGCGTCGAGATGACGACGGCCTCGATGCGCCGCGGCTTGCCGTACTCGTACTCGACGGTGACCTGCGTCTTTCCGTCCGGACGCAAGAAGGGCAGCTCTCCGCTACGCCGGGTCTCGGCGAGCTTCTTGGCCAGGCGATTCGCCAGCGAGATCGTGA
This sequence comes from Verrucomicrobiia bacterium, assembly GCA_035637495.1. Taxonomy (GTDB): domain Bacteria; phylum Chloroflexota; class Dormibacteria; order Dormibacterales; family Dormibacteraceae; genus 40CM-4-65-16. The sequence goes on along the minus strand of DASPXA010000020.1, from coordinate 3,600 downwards.
GCGGCATGAGGTCCGGCGTCTCGCGGCACGCGAAGCCGATCATCATGCCCTGGTCGCCCGCGCCTTGCAGCTCAAAGGGATCGGCCCCTTGCGAGCCCTCGCGCTCTTCGAGCGAGTGGTTGACGCCGGCGGCAATGTCGGGTGACTGCTCTTTGAGATAGACCTGGATCAGCGCGTGGTCGGCGTCGAACCCGATCGCCTCGTCGTTGTATCCGATGGCGCGGATCGTGTCGCGGATGGTGCGCTGGATGTCGAGGTCGGCATGAGTGGTGACCTCACCGATGACGACGCAGAGGCCTTTGGTGATCGCTGTCTCGCACGCGACGCGCGCGTGCGCGTCCTGGGCCAGCATTCCGTCGAGCACTGCATCCGAGACCTGGTCGCAGATCTTGTCCGGATGTCCTTCGGTGACGGATTCAGAGGTGAGGAGAAACGAACGCGACGAACTGAAGGATGTAGTCACGAATCGTGATGATAACCGTCGAGGGGTTACGAGCCGTTGTGGTGGCGGCTGTCCTCAGGGTCCTGGCCGAGCAGGTGCGCCTGCAGGGCAAAGATGTCGTCCAGGACGCGGTCGATGCGCCGTCCCTCGAGCCTGTGGTCGGCGATCACCCCGGCGTGCTCGAGGTGCCTTCGCAGCGAAGCCCCGAGGGGACCGTCGACGCGAGCCTGGCCCCGGACCTGGGCCTCCTCGAGCAGCTGCAGGCAGCGGTCGAGGGCGAGCTGCCTCGAGCGGTGCGCGCGGACGTTCACTCCGTCCCGAGCACCTCCACCCGACCAGCCGCGGTGATCCGCGTCTCCACTTTGTTGAGGGCCGGCAGCGCGTATGGGTCCGCGGGGTGGCCGTCGGAGTTGAACTTGGCGGGATGGCACGGGCACGCCAGGTGGCCGGTGCCTTCTTCCCACCACAGCTCGCACGGCAGATGCGAGCAGACCGATGAGACGGCGGTGACCGTGTCGCCGCGCTTGAAGAGAAAGGCGCCGATGCCGCCGGCCTGGACGCGCTTGCCCTGCGCCTCGACCAGGTCGCTGACGGCCGCGACGTCGATCCAGCGGCCGTTGAGCGGGTTGATGGTCTCTCCGCCGGCGCGTACGGCCTTCGGCACGAGCGCCCTCCCGGCCAGGCCGCCGCTCGCCACGCCGGCGGCGAGACCGAGCCCCGCCACCAGTGCTGTGCGCCGTGTCACCCATCCCTCGTCGGTCGAGCGGACAAGCGTCCGCGCCAGACGCTTGCGAAACGCCGGATGCATCCGCTGCGGTCCCTGCCGGGCGGCGGCGAGGCGCGCCGCCGCGGTGATCGCCGACTTGTCCTCCGCGTCGCCGCCGCGCAGCTTGAGCCGGCGTCCCTTCAGCAGGTCGGAGACGATCTTGTCGACCCGGTTCTCGCGCTTGTTCATTCTTCCAGCCGCACCTTGGCCGCCGCGCGCAGAGCACGCAGCTGCATGACCTTGATCGCGCCGACCGTGGAGTTCATCTCGGCTGCCACTTCCTTGAGGGAATACCCGTGCAGGAAACGCAGCTCGAGGACGCGTCGGTAGTTGTCGGAGAGCTGCCCCAGGACGCGCTGCACGATCTCGACGCCTTCCTCTGAGGGAGGGTCTGCCGGCATGGCCATTGCGAGGTCTTCTCGCAGCTCAGCCTCGGAGAGTCCCAGCCGGGTGCTCCAGAACCCCCCAAGCACCGAGCGCGCGGTCGCGAACAGGTAGCCGCGAATCGCGCTCGGAGGTGAGCCCTGGCGGAGCCTCGGGATAGCCTTGAGCGCGACCTGCTGGGTGAGGTCCTCGGCGTCCGCGCGGTTGCCGACGCGGGAGTAGATGAAGGCGTAGATGAGCTCCAGCTCGTCGAGCGCGATGTCGGTTGTCCGCGGCGCGGCCGGAAGCTCGACAACCTCCGCCTGGGGCTCTTCCGCCGGTTCCTCCGGCGTCATGTCTTCGCTGCTAGAAGAGGTTGCCGCAGAGAAGGTATGACGCGTTCGACCCCTGCATGTCCGGCCCCGAGTGGACGACGACGTACCAGGTGCCGCCGGTCGGTGGAAACGTGTCGTTGAGGGTCGACTTCGCGTCCGCCTCCCCCTGGCCGTTGGCGACCACCAGCATGAGGGCGCGGGCGATGCCGCCCCGCGACTGACAGCTCCCCGCGTGGACGTGCGATACGTGGGAGGAGTTCGGCTGCAGGCCCGTGACCTTGACCTCGATCGAGGTCGAACCCTGGCCCGGGACCACCGTGACCGTACCGATCGCGGTGACTGTCGGCTCCGGGTTGAGCCTGAACGTGAGGCCGCTCGGGCTCGGCGACGGCTGCGCCGTGGGCAGACCGGACGGAGCCGCCCCCGTCTCGCTGCCACAGGCCGTCACGCAAAGCGCGATCGCGACCAGCGCGATCCACGCCCTGGCGGACGTCACTGCGGCCCGGCACCGTGTTCTTGCACTACCGAAGCAGGTTACTGGAGCGGGTTGGCTGAATCGCCAACCCGCCCTCACTTTCGCCCTACGCGCGCCGGGGCAGGAGCACGCGTCGGCGGCGCCAGACCAGGTAGCCCAGCCCGACCAGGACCAGGATCGGACCGACCGCGCCGAGCCCGGTGATGAAGTAGTTGATGGTGGTCACGAAGTTGTGCGCTGCGTCGCTCAGCGCGGTGGCAAAGCCCCAGCTGTCCGCCGGCTTGCTCTGCACGGGCGCGCCCGATTCGGTCAACGTGACGGTGACCGCGCTGTAGGACGTGTTGTCGTCGAGATATTTGATCTGTCCCTTCAGCTGCTCGATCTGACCGGTGATCTGGCCGATCTGGTTTTGCACCGCGATGATGTCGTTGATGTTCTTCGCCTGCGCGAGCAGCGCGAGCATCGCGTTGCGCTGCGCCTCGGCGTTGGCGAGACGTGCTCGAAGGTCGACGTACTGGGCGCTGACGTCGGTGCCGGCGATGTGCTCGCTCTGCAGCTTGCCGACCTTGGCCAGCTCATCGATCGTCGCGTCGAAGTGGCCGGCCGGGACCATGAAGTTGATGACGCCGGTGCGGATCTGGCTGCCGGTCGAGTCGGTTGCCGGGCTCGCCTGTGCGTCGGTGCCGGCGATGTAGCCGCCCTGCGCCTCGACGAGGCGGCGCACCTCGGTCAGCTTCGAGTCGAACGTGCCCGAGCCGACGGTGACGCTGAGCTGCGCCTGGCGGATGACGGGCGGGCCCTGCAGCGCCGGGACGTTATCGCTCGGGAGTGTGGTCGAACCATTCGACGGAGTCGTGGCCTTGGAAGGCGGGTTGGCATCGGTCGCGCCGCGGTTCGGCTGGGAAACCTGGCTCGACCCGGTGCTGGAGGTGGCCCCGCCTCCCCCTCCGGCGCCGCCGCAGGCGGCCGCGGCCACGAATATCGCGACGAGGACGAGGAACCTTTTCATCTGAGAACGGCCTCCTGGGCGCGTGATGTTTGAGAGAACGTCACCCGACCCGGCACGTAACATTCCGGCGTGCTTCAGGTACGCGGTCTCGCCATCGACGTCGCGGCGCGCCGCGTGCTGTCCGACGCCGGCTTCACGGTCGCGCCCGGCGACAAGGTCGGCCTGGTGGGACGCAACGGCGCCGGGAAAACGAGCCTGCTCAAGGTCCTC
>DASPXA010000019.1:0-36850 GCA_035637495.1 Verrucomicrobiia bacterium | reverse complement strand
TGACCTCCGGCGGCGTGATCAGCCTCGTGTTCGGGTCGATGATTCTGATGGATTCACCCGCACCTGAATTCCAACTGAGCCTGCGCATCGTGCTTCCCGTCGCCGTCGCGTTTGCCGCGATTGCCGTGATGCTGGTGAGGCTCGGAGTGGCGGCGCAGCGTCGGCCTGCCGTGACCGGCATCGCCGGCATGATCGGCGAAGCCGGACAGGCGGTCACGCCGATCGGACCTACACAGCCAGGACGTGTGGCGGTCCACGGCGAGATCTGGGACGCGACCGCGGTCCAACCTGTCGCCGAAGGCGCGCGTGTCCGCATCATCGCCATCGACGGACTCAGGGTCACCGTCCATCCTGAATGAGGTCGTGTCATGGAGATTTCGCCAGTGGTGCCCGTGTTGTTCGTGATCGTCATCTATCTGATCAGCTCCATCAAGATCCTGCCGGAGTACGAGCGCGGCGTGATCTTCAGGCTCGGCAAGCTCCTGGTCGGGCCGAAAGGGCCGGGCGTGATCCTGGTATTCGCGCCCATCGACCGGATCGTGCGCGTGAGCCTGCGGACCGTGGTGCTCGACGTGCCGCCGCAGGACGTGATCACGCGCGACAACGTGTCGGTGAAGGTCAATGCGGTGGTGTATTTCCGCGTGATGGATCCGAACCGGGCCATCGTCGAAGTGGAAAACTTTCACTACGCAACGTCGCAGCTGGCGCAGACGACCCTGCGCAGCGTGCTGGGACAGGCGGACCTCGACGACCTGCTCTCGCAGCGCGAACGTCTGAACCAGCAGCTCCAGCACATCCTCGACCTGCGCACCGATCCCTGGGGGATCAAAGTGTCGTCGGTTGAAGTGAAACACGTGGACCTCCCGCCGGACATGCAGCGCGCGATGGCCAAGCAGGCCGAGGCCGAGCGGGAGAAGCGGGCCAAGATCATCAATGCAGACGGCGAGTTCCAGGCTGCCCAGACTTTGGCCAACGCCGCCCAGGTGATCTCGTCACAGCAAGGCGCGCTTCAGCTCCGATTCTTGCAGACGATGGTCGAGATCGGGTCCGAGAAGAACACGACCGTCATCCTGCCGCTGCCCATCGAGCTGATCCGCCCGCTGATCGACATCGCGCGACCGCTCGACGGGTCACCCACGCCGGCACCCCAGCCCGACAAAGGCGTCAAGACCGGCTGAACCCTCATCTGCCACTTGACGCGGTCACGGCCGCGGTCGAGCTCGCGCCTCTACCCCTGATCATCGCCGCCAACCTGGCCGTCGGAAAATCGTGGGCGGGAATTGCAACCTGGATCCTCGGCGGGCTGGCCGCCTGGGTGATCGTCCTCTACTCGGCGCTCGACCTGGCGGGCGTCGTCATTGCCTCGGACGTCAGTCAGCAGACCAGGTACGCGATCGACGCCGGCACCATCGTCACCGCTGTCGCCGCGTCCGGATTTCTGCTCAAGCCGATTCGCAAGGACGTGGCCGCGGTCCTCCCGATCGATCCGGAGAATCCCGTCCACACCCTCGCCCTGATCCTTGCCGTCTTCGTATTCGGGACGCAGATCACGACGCTCGCATTCGTGGACGTCCTGGCTCTGAGCCAGTCGCAGCCTCCGCTCACCGTCTTCGACCTTTTCCTCGACGAGGCCCCTTTCCTTCTGCTGGGGGTGGTCGGGGTCGGAATCTTCATCCGCCGCGATCTCGCCAGAACGGCGGAGCGGCTCGGATTCGTCCTCCCGGCCTGGTGGCAAGTCACCCTGGCCCTTGCCGCAGCGGGGGTGTTCTTGGTCGTTGCCCAACAGCTCGACGTGCTGAGCCATATGTGGACGCCCCAGGTTGCCCACCGGGTCGACACGACCACTCAGCACGTTTTCGGACAGCTGGGTGGACCATTCGGGATCGCGGCCATCGGGCTGCTGCCTGGGATCTGTGAGGAGCTCCTTTTCAGGGGCGCCCTGCAGCCACGAATCGGCCTGGTCACTACGGCGCTGCTCTTCACCTCCATTCACACCCAGTACGCGCTTTCGCTGGATACCGTCGCCGTGCTGGTGATCGCGCTCGGATTGGGCGCAATTCGGAAGTACACGAACACCACCACCTCGTGCGGCTGCCATGTCGGCTACAACCTGTTGGTTGGCATCGGTCTCGGGGGAGCCGCGCTGAACGTGGCGATCCTGGTCGAGCTCGCGCTGTTAGGGGTCACCGCATACGCAATCTGGAGCCGGAGGCGGGCCCGGTCGGCCGGCCAACCTTAACCATCTGACTGGTCATCCCCAGCACCCCTGACTAGAATGCGACGGGAATGGCCCCAGATATAGGATCGATGAACGAGTTGAAGCCCAATATGCTGGGCACCACCACCCCCCATGTCGTTGCGGTGGTGAACCAGAAGGGCGGCGTCGGCAAGACGACGACCGCGATCAACCTCGCCGCGGCCATGGCCGAGCTCGGGCACCCCACGCTGCTCGTGGACCTCGATCCCCAGGCCAACAGCACCGCAGGGCTCGGCCTCGACCCGGCACGCGCGCGACTCAACGTCTATCACCTGCTCACCGGCGACGCCGGCGTCGAACAGGTCATGCAGCCCATCGGCGCCGACGGACTGAGCGTCATCCCTTCGCACATCGACCTTGCGGGGGCGGAGATCGAGCTGGCGGGAATGCCCGAGCGGGAAGGCCTGCTCAGCCAGGCGTTGGGGGCAACGCCATCGAACATCGAGCTTGTTCTGGTCGACTGTCCGCCATCGCTCGGATTGCTGACCCTCAACGCGCTCGTCGCGGCCACCAGCATGCTCATCCCGACCCAGTGCGAGTACTTCGCGCTGGAAGGCCTGCGACATCTGATGTACACGCACCAACTGGTGCGGTCGCGCCTCAACCCACGGCTTGCGATCGCCGGGATCCTGATGACGCAATTTGATGCACGCACCACGCTGGCCTGGGACGTGCTCAACGCGGTCCGCCGATCACATCCTCACCACGTGCTCGAGACGCTGATCCCGCGCAACGTGCGGATCAGCGAAGCGCCCAGTCACGGCAAGTCCGTACTCGAATACGACCCCACATGCCGAGGCGCGGCCGCATACCGCGCGCTCGCGAAGGAGCTGCTTGAACGATGAGCCAACCACGCCCGCGCGGACTCGGCCGCGGTCTCGACGCACTCATCCCGATGTCACGGGAGGGCGACGTGCTCGTGCCGCAGATGATCGCCGTCGATCAGATCAGGCCTTCGCGCCAGCAGGTCCGCTCGCGCTTCGATGCCGAGCCGCTCGGCGAGCTTGCAGAGTCGATCCGCCTGCACGGCGTCCTTCAGCCGATCCTCGTCCGCCGTCTGGTCGAGGGCTACGAGCTGATAGCGGGCGAGCGTCGCTGGCGCGCGGCACGCCTGGCGGGACTAAACACCGTGCCGGCAGTCATCCGCGCCGGCGCAGGCGACGACGAACAGCTCGTCCTCGGCCTCATCGAAAATCTTCAGCGCACAGACCTCGATCCGATCGAAGAGGCGCGGGGCCTGGGGAGGCTGATCGAGGAGTTCGGCCTGACCCACGATGAGGTGGCCCGCCGCCTCGGCAAGCACCGCGTGTCCGTGACGCAGTCGCTGCGACTTCTCAACGGATGCCCCGCCTTGCAGTCAGCCGTCGCATCAGGCGTCATCACGGCGGGGCACGCCCGCGCGCTCCTAGCGCTCGACGCCCAGGAAGCCCAGGAGCAGGGTCTAAAGGTCGTTATCGCGAAGCATCTTTCCGTGCGGCAGACCGAGAACTGGGTCAGGACGTATCGGCCCCGGAGACGCAGGCGTGGCGAGTCGTCGGCCGAGCTCCGCGCCATCGCCGCCGACGTCGAGTCCAGCCTCGGCGTGCCTGTGAAGCTCATCGGCAGCCTGAGCCGCGGCACTCTCGAGCTGCGCTATTCCAGTCGTGCGGAGCTGGAACGGGTGTGCGCTAAGCTCCTCTCCTAAAACGAATGGCGGCCCAACACCAAAATGCGGCTGGCGCCGCCTCGACGGAACGTTCCGCGGCTTCGTCACTCTTTCGCGAAGTTGCAGAGGTCGTTGTTCTTGCGGTGATCCTCTATATCGGGATCAGCTTTGTCGTGCAGGCGGTCCACGTCGAAGGCATCTCGATGTTCGCCTCGCTTGACGACAACGACTACCTGATCGCGAACAAGATCGACTACAGGCTGCATGCTCCGCAACGCGGCGACATCATCATCCTGCGCCCGCCCACCAACAACTCCACCGACTTCATCAAACGAGTGATCGCGTTGCCTGGCGAGAAGATTCTCATCCGGAGCGGAGTCGTTTACATCAACGGACACCGGCTCGACGAACCGTATCTGCCGGAAGCGTGGGTCACCGACAACAACTATCCCCACAACAACTCCGACGGTGAGGTGATACCTCCCAACCGGTACTTCGTGATGGGAGACAACCGCAACCGCTCGCAGGACTCGCGATTCTTCGGACCGATCAGCCGCGATCGCATCGACGGCAAGGCCTGGTTCCGGATCTGGCCGATCGGCCATTTCGACATCTACTCGCAGGTGCCGACGCTGGAAAGCAGCACGATTTCCGTGGGCGCCATGCCGCCGGAACCGCTGGCGGTTTAGGAGGATCAGGCTCCGATCGCGAGCCGGAAGGCGCTGTCCCGGGCGAAGGGACCGATCACGGACATCTGGATTGGTCCACTCAGCACCTCTCGCGCGACCCGCATCACATCAGCCGCGGTCACATCGTCGACCAGCGCGAGCTCTTCGTCGATCGTCTTGATCTGACCCAGCAGCAGCTGCTGGTAGGTCAGCCAGAAAGCCACGCCATTTGTCGTCTCGAGCTCCAGCCGGAGCCGGCCTTTGGTGAACTCCTTCGCGCGGGCCAGATCGTCAGGCGCGACCTCGGTCTCACTCAGGGTTCGCAGCTCGGCCATGACTGCATTGACCGCCTCGGCGGCCTTCTTCGGATCGACTCCGATGTACACGCCCAGGTAGCCGGTGTCGCGGTGCTTCTGGCTGAAACTGTGCACGTCGTAGGCAAGACCCAGCCGCTCGCGGATATTGAGGAAGAGCCGTGAGCTCATCCCCTCGCCAAGGACGGTATTGAAGAGGTCGAACGCGTGCCGGTCGGGATGGAGGTAGCTGAACGCGCGAGCGCCGAGGCAGATATGCGCCTGCTCGGTGTTCCGGCGGCGGACCAAAACGCGCGGCCCTTCGAGCGTTGCCGGCGCCAAAAGCGGTGGGGCGCTGTCCAGGTCGGACCGCAATGACAGGCCGCTCTTCACCGCGACCAGGATGTCGTCGTCTTCGAGCGCACCCGCGGCCCCGATGACGAGGTTGGGCAGCCGATAGTGAGCGTCTGCAAATTCGAGGATGTCGTCTCGGGTGAGCTTCGACACCGACTCTTCGGTGCCCGCGATGTCCCTTCCCAGCGGGTGGTCGGGCCAGATCAGCTCTTCGAACAGGTTCTGGACGAAGTCCTGGGGCTGATCCTGGTACATCCTCAGCTCCTCGAGGATCACCATCCGCTCGCGCTCGATGTCGGCCGGGTCGAGCCGCGAGTTGGCGACGATGTCGAAAAGGACGTCCAGTCCGAGCGCCATGTGCTCGGACGGGACTCGGGTCCAATAAGCGGTCAGCTCCTTGTCGGTTGATGCGTTGATGAACCCGCCGACGCCCTCGACCGCGTCGGCGATCTCCTTCGACGAGGGTCTGCGCCTGGTGCCCTTGAAGAAGAGATGCTCGATGAAATGGGAGACGCCGGCGAGCCGGTCGTCCTCGAGTCTCGAGCCGCCCGCAAACATGAAGACGACGCTCGTCGAGTGCCGCTCTGGCATCGACTCGGTGACGAGCTGGGCGCCTCCAGGCAACGCGTGAACCAGGTGCGGGGAGCCCATGGGAGGGGAAAGTATAAAAGCCCTAATTACTTGCGACGTCGCGCAGCGCACCGAGCGCCGCATAGAGCGTCATGGCGACGAAGTCGGCGGGCATTCCGTCCGAAACGGCGTCGAGCGCCTCGCCCAGATAGCGCCTCACATTCGGCGTTTCGTCGACCTCGGTCAGCTCGAGACAGTCGCGGATCGCCTCGGCGATCTCGCTTGGTGTTATCTCCTCGTCGCCTGCCTCGTCCGCAACCGAGTTGACCATCGCGATCGCAGTGCGGATCCGGGCGGCGGCCTGACCGGCCGCCGAATCTCCGTTACTGCTCAGCGGGCTTGCGCGGTCCCACGACGACCCGGCGCTCGGGCTCCTCACCGATGCTCGAGCTCGTGACCTCGGGGTCGCCTTCGAGCGCAAGGTGGATCGCCCGCCGCTCGAACGGCTGCATGGCATCGAGCGTGATCGCGTCGCCGGTCATCTTGACCTGCCGCGCGGCGCGCATGGCGATCTCGCGCACTGTGTGCTCGCGGCGCTGCCGGTACCGTTCGACGTCGACTATCACGCGCTCACCCTCGGCAAGGTGCTTGCCGACCATCACGTTGGTCACCGCTTGAAGAGCGCGCAGCGTCTCGCCTCGCCATCCGATCAGTGCGCCGAGGTCGCGGCCGCTGATATCGAGGGTGATGGGATCGGCTCCAGTTCGCACGTTGACCTGGGCCCGGACACCCATGTGCTTGAGCAATCCTTCGACCAGGTTCTTCGCCGCCTCGGCCTTCCCGTTGAGGGGAGCAGGCGCAGCCGCCGGGACAGGCGCGGTCTGGTCCATCACGGTGACTTCGACGATGGTTTCCTCCGGCGTCTCACTGATGATCTTGACGTCGACGTTGCGCCGGCTCTCCTGCAGCTCGATCAGCGCCGCATCCACCGCCTCGTCCAGAGTGCGGCCACGGCCTTCAGCGGATTTCAAGTTCGATCACCCCTTGCGGTTTACTTCTTGGCTCGTTTCGGCCTGCCGGCTCCGCCGGGCGGTCCCGGACGCGAATCTCTCGCAGCCGCCTTGTTGAACGCCGCTCTGTTGGCGCCCGCTTTGTTGGTGCCCGCTTTGTTTGGCACCGCCCTGTCAGGCAGCGCTGTCGGAGCTCCTCCGGCGACCGTCCGGAAACGCGACGGCAACAGGTTTCCCCACCCGACGACGAAACTCTGCTGAATGATACTGACGCAGTTTCCGACAAACCAGTAGAGGGCCAGCGCGACGGGTACCGTCAGCGCGAAGTAGCCGATCATCAGCGGCGAGATGAACACCATCGTCCGCTGCATCTGGAGCGTCTGCTGCTCCTGCTCGGTCGGGTTCGGCGGCGGCGGCATCTGCATCATCTTGGTTTGCACCAGCGTGGTGAGCGCCGCCAGCAGCGGGAAGATCAGGTAGGCGATCGTCGGTATCGGGAGGCCAAAGAGCGCGAATATCGCGTGTCCGGTCGGGATGTCGTTGAGGTTCGGAACGAAAAGGAAATGCGTCGGCATGTGCAGCGACGGCGCCCGGAACCTGAACACGAAATAGAGCGCGCTCAAGATCGGCATCTGGACGACCAGAGGCAGGCAGCCAAACAATCCCCCAAGCGGATTGATCCCATGCTCCTGGTACAGCTTCATCATCTCCTGGTTCAACCGCTGCGGGTCTTTCTTGTACTTCTTGCGCAGCTCCTGGACATCGGGTGCGAGCTTTCGCTGCTCCGCCATCGTCTTGCGCTGAGTGACGAGCTGGAACTGCTGCAGCGGGGCAAGCGCGAGGCGGATGAGGATCGTCATCAGGACGATCGCCACACCGTAGGCCCCGATCTCCTCGAAAACCGTCAGGCCCTGGACGAAGCTGTAGATGGTGGTCAACAGCCACTGTCCCGCGTCCTGAAGCGGCAGAAAGGTGTCGAAAGGCGAGCTCAGGTAGATCGTCTGGGGCCTCCTGTCAGGGCACCGGGTCGTAGCCGCCAGGCGCGAACGGGTGGCAGCGCGCGATGCGCGCCGCGCCCATCCACCCACCCTTCAGCCAGCCGTAACGATCGACCGCCTCGTACGTGTAGTGAGAGCACGAGGGGTAGTAGCGGCAGGACGGCGGAAGGACCTTGGCCAGGGACAGCTGATAACCACGGATCAACAGCAGAAAGAGCTTTGTCATGACCTCAACTTGGCGAGCCTGAGTGCAGCCAGCGCCGCCTCCGCCTTCAGGTCGGCGAACTCGACCTCGAGCGCCGCCGGCCGGGCGATCAGGACCACGTCATATCGTATTCCCACCTGGCGCAACGGCGAATCAGGGCTGAGCCACCCCAGGCGCGCCACCTCGCGGACGCGACGGCGAGCGCGGTTGCGTTCGGCCGAGCCTTTCACGGTCCGGCTGACCGTGACGCCGATGCGGGTCGCATCCTCCTGTGTGGGCACAGCGAACCCCACCAGGGAGCGCCCGCTGTGAAAGCGCTTGCCGCTCATCGCGGCCTGGAAATCATTGCGCCGGCGAAGCCGGGAACGCTTCTTGATTGGAGGTACGACCGGCGCTCGCCCGGTCAGGCGAGTCGCTCTCGTCCCTTGCGGCGCCGGTTGCGAAGCACGCGCGCGCCTCCGCGACTGCTCATCCTGCGCAGAAATCCATGCACCCGGCGGCGATATCTTTTCTTGGGTTGATAGGTCCTTTTGATCGCGCCAGTTTAACCGACGCATTGCCAGGGACTCTTGATACTGGGTCTATCACTTCATCGGGTGACCTATATGCCTTGCGGTATCCACAGGCCGGTGTTATAGTCCCCCGCCGGAAGCAGGCGAGGCCAGTCACCAAATCTACGTCCAAGTACAGAATCGACCCCAAGTCTCAATAAGTGTTACAAGCAAGCAACATTTAGTCGTACAGCATCGCTTCCATATTTCGGGAACGACCGGATAGGGGATTTCGGACGGGTCGGCGTCGCCAACCTGTGGAAATCCGGTCCGTTCTTTTCCACAGGCACCAAGGAGGCGGAGCTCATGCTCGAAGAGCTTCGGTTGAATCCGCGGTCGCCCGGAGCGCCCTTCAGAGGTCGGCGCCGGGGTCAGGGCGCGGCCGCCGATGTCGGGACGGTTGATACCAACTTGTCCACAACTTTTGCAGGGCGAGTGCGGCGGCACTCCACAACAGCTGAGGGGCCAATCCAGACGGTGGGGGCGGCAATGAAGGAGGGGGTGGGGTGAACCAGGATCAGATCTGGTCGCAGGTGCAGGAAGAGCTTCGGTTTCAGCTGGCCAAGCGCACGTATGACATGTGGCTCAAGAACACATCAGTCGTTTCCGCTGATGGCGGCACCTTTCGAATCGGAGTTCCGAGCAAGCTCGCCAAGGACTGGCTCGAAGATCGTTTCGCGGGACTGATCCAGGAGACATTGCAGGCAGTCACCGGCTCCGAGGTCGACATCGACTTTGTGATCGCACCTTCCAGCCAACGCCCGGCGCATGCCATGTTCGACGTGGATCATCGGGGTGAGAACGGTCACGAGAACCCTGCCGAGCCGGCGGCCGAGATAGAGCTCATCGCACCTTCTGAGCTGAATGCGCGTTTTCGGTTTTCATCATTCGTTGTCGGTCATAACTCCCAGTTCGCTCACGCGGCCGCGAAGGCCGTGGCCGAGGCGCCGGGCGAGAGTTACAACCCGCTCTTCCTTTATGGAGGCGTGGGTCTGGGCAAGACCCATCTCATGCACGCGATCGGTCACGAGGTCCACGACCGATTTCCGCGCAAGCGCGTGGTCTACCTCACGTCGGAACAATTCACCAACGAGGTCATCAGCTCCATCGCCACCGCGCGGATGGGCGAGTTCCGGCACAAGTACCGGACGGTCGACGTGCTTCTCATCGACGATGTGCAGTTTCTCGCCGGCAAGGACCGTACCAAGGAAGAGTTCTTCCATACCTTCAATGCGCTGCACGAGATCAACAAGCAGATCGTCATCTCGTCCGACCGCCCGCCCAAAGAGATCCCGACCCTGGAAGACCGTCTTCGGTCGCGGTTCGAGTGGGGCCTCATCGCAGACATCCAGCCCCCAGACTTCGAGACCCGACTCGCAATCCTGCACTCGAAGCTTGGTGCCAACGGCAGCCTGGTCCCCGAGGAAGTCCTCAGCTTCATCGCCCATAAGGTGCAGCGAAACATCCGCGAGCTCGAGGGTGCGCTCACGCGCATCCAGGCCTTCGCCGCGGTGCACCAGAGGCAGGTCGACGAGGAGGAGGCGGCGCGGCTGCTGTCCGACATCATCCCGGCGAGCACCCGCAAGCCGATCAACGTCGAACGAATCCAGGCGCTGGTCGCCGACTACTACAACGTGACGCTCGACGATATGAAGGGCAAACGGCGCGACAAGCACATCGTGTTCCCCCGCCAGGTCGCCATGTACCTGGTTCGCGAAGAGACACCCTCATCGCTACCGGCGATCGGCAAGGCTTTTGGCGGCCGCGACCACACGACCGCGCTCCACTCCATCGAGAAGATCGCCAACGAGCTGAAGGAGGACGAGCGACTGCGTTACGAAGTACAGTCGATCCGGGAAAAGCTTTACGTCCAGTGAGCGTTTCCACAGGTTTTAAGAAGAGGCTTGGGATTCCGATTGGATGGACCGCGGGCGGTCATCTCCTCCCCACAGATTCAACAGCCACGCGCGGACTGTCCCTTGATTGCCCAGACCTTATCCACGGGTCATTTCGATCTGTAAATGATCTCGACATCCACAGTCCGCACAGCGCTTACTGTTATCGGTTACGGATGATTTCAATCAAGAGAAACTCTTTCAACGGGGGATAACTGTCTTGAATGCCAAAGTTCTCGCTGCTCAAATGAAGGTCACGTGCAGGCCGGCAGTTCTAAGCCAGGCGCTCCAGGTCGTGTCGCGCGCCATCTCCAGCCGGACCACCCTGCCGATCCTCAACAACATCCTCATCGAAACGACGTCAGAGGGCCTGGCCCTCTCCGCGACCAACCTCGAGATTGGCATTCGCAAAGTCGTCTCCGCCGAGGTCGCCTCGGAAGGCTCGACGACCGCACCCGCGAGGCTGCTCACCGACTTTGTGGGCACGCTTCCGGACGATGACCTCGAGCTGACGCTCGATTCGCCGACGCAATCGCTCAACCTGCGCTGCGCGCGATTCGACACCCACATCAAGTGCATCGAGGCGGAGGAGTTCCCGCCGGGACCGCGTCCGGATGAAGGTGACCGACTCGAGGTGGCGCTTGACGACCTGGTCGGGGCGGTGGAGCAAACCCAGATGGCCGCGTCCACTGACGAGGCTCGTCCGGTGCTGACCGGCGTGCTGGTTCAGGTCCAGGGCGGGAATCTCACCCTCGCCGCCACCGACGGCCACCGCCTGGCGGTCAGGAAGCTGGCCGTCGCGGGCTCGAGCGACCTGGAAGCGAGCCTCATCGTCCCGGCCCGGGCGCTCGCCGAGCTGTCAAGGGTGCTCAAAGGTGAGCCAGGGAAAGTGGAGGTGATCATCTCCAAGGCCCGCAACCAGGTGTTCTTCCGGGCCGGCAGCTCCGAGTTGACCTCGAGGCTGATCGACGGCAAGTATCCCAACTACGCACAGGTTATCCCCAGCAAGAGCTCGACCAAGGTCAAGGTCTCGACAGGGGAGCTCACGCAGACCGTGCGCGCGGTCTCCCTCTTCGCGCGCGACAGCGCCAACGTGATTCGCGTCAAGGCGCAGTCCGGCGCACTGACCCTCTCCGCCACCACCAACGAGGTTGGAGACAGCAAGGCCGAGATGACGGCCGACGTGGATGGATCCGACATTCAAATTGCCTTCAATGCCCGCTACGTCCTGGACGCCCTTGGAGTGATTGGGGAGGATGAGGTCGAGCTGCTGTTCGACGGTCCTCTCAGTCCGGGGCTCATGCGGCCGCCGGGCAAAGACCACTACCTCTATGTGATCATGCCCGTGCGGGTGGCCATGTCCTAGCGGCGCTCCGGGAAAGGTGCGCCTCCGTCGCCTGCGTCTTCGCAACCACCGCAACTACGCACAGCTGGACCTCACGCCGGGCCCGGCCGTCAACGTGTTCATCGGGCCGAACGGGCAGGGCAAGACCAACCTGCTCGAGGCGGTCGCCATGCTTGCCCTGTCCTCTTCGCCGAGGGCGCGCCGCGAGCTCGAGCTGGTCGGGCCGGCCGGTCCGGGGTCGACGATCGACGCCGAGGTCGAGAGCGGCGCGACAACCCGCTCGATCGCGATCACTCTCGAGGTCGAGGGGGAGCGGGCACGCCGCACGATCGAGGTCGATGGTGTCCGGCGACGGGCGTTCGACCTTCCAGGCCACTTTCGGGTCGTCCTTTTCTGGCCGGACGACCTGGGCCTCGTCAAGGCGGGTCCAGAGCTGCGCCGGCGCTTTCTCAACCAGATGCTGGTCCAGGTCAACTCGGGTTATGCCCGCGCGCTTGGGGGCCTGCGCCGGATCCTCGAGCAGCGCAACAGCCTTTTGAAACGCATTGCCGCCGGGGAAGGTGGCAACGACGTGCTGGAGGCCTGGAACCACGAGCTCGTCGAGGTGGGCACCCAGATCATTGACGCGCGCGCCAAAGCCGTGAAAGACCTCGAACCTGAAGCCGCCCGCTGTCACGCCCAGATCGCAGCCGGCGAACGCCTTGAAATTCAGTATCTCGGCCCTCCGGAAAACCTGGCCGAAGCTGTGCATAACTCCCTTGCCGAGGACCTGAGGCGCGGCACCACCAGCGTGGGTCCACACCGGGACGACCTGCGCGTGTTGCTCGACGGCCGCGACGCTCGCTCCTACGGTTCGCAGGGGCAGCAGCGAACGGCCGTGGTCAGCCTGAAGCTGGCCGAGGCCGCTCTGATCGAGCGCCGAGCCGGCGAGCGTCCCGTGCTCCTGCTCGATGACGTCCTTTCGGAGCTGGACGGGGAGCGCCGGGCTGCGCTCCTGCAGGAGATCGCCGACGGGGGACAGGTGGTGATCACGTCTGTCGAAGCCGGTCCGTTCCCGCCCGAACTGATCGCCACGGCGATGGTGTGGACGGTGAACGAAGGCATGATCCAGGCCTGTGGATAAGCTGGGTAATATCCTGCCGCGAATCGTCCGCCGCCAGCCCGGCGGCAGGCGTCTGATGGCAACCCAGGTGGCGTCCGCCTTCCGAAGTCTGATGGGTCCGGACGTGGCTTCACTTTGCGACACGGTGGAGCTGAAGGCGGGGACCCTGCTCGTGACCACCATGAGTCCTGCCCTTGCGCACCAGCTGAGACTGGACGCCGAGACGATCATCGCTCGGTTGAATCGGCCGGACCTGGGCCTTACCGTGCGGGTCTTGCGCGTGCGGATCGGCCGCCCGACCCCGTCATGAACCTAGGGGTCGAACAGCGACAGGCCTCGACATTGGGCGCGGGACCCGTCCGTGTGGTCGCCGGTGCTGGGACCGGCAAAACCGCCGTGATCGCCGAGCGCGTCCGCCGCCTGGTGGCGCAGGGGGTCTCGCCAGGATCGATCCTGGTCATGACCTTCACCGACCGCGCCGCCAACGAGATGCGCCAGCGCATCGAGGCGCTGATCAAAGCTTCCGTCCCGGCGGTTGGAACCTTTCACTCGATCGCGATGAGCTGGCTCCGGGAAGACGGGCGCGCCATCGGCGTACCGGCAGGCTTCCGAATCGTGACCGGGGCCGACCGATGGATCCTCGCCCGGGAGCTGATGTGGAAGATCGGCGACGCAGCGCTGACCGGTGACGAGCGGCCCGATGACCTGGTGGCGCCAGTGCTGCAGATGCTCGAGCGCATGAAGCAGGAGCTCGTCCCTCTCGAGCGGCTGCAAGCGTGGGCTGCGGGCGCCGACGATCCCGAGAAGACGGAGCTCATGAAGGCATGCGTGAAGCTTTTCCGGGCTTACGAGCGAGAGTGCCGCAAACAGCGGTTGCTCGATTTCGACGACCTGCTCCTGCTGACCGTGCGAATGCTGGAAAAGAACCCAGCCGTGCTCAGGCGCTATGCCGAGCGCTACCCGCACGTGCTCGTCGACGAGTACCAGGACCTGAACCTCGCCCAGGAGCGCATGGTCGAGCTGATCGCGGCAAGCGGCGATCCGTTCGTCGTGGGGGACGACGATCAGTCGATCTATAGATTCCGGGGGGCGTCGCGCGCGAGCCTCGAGCGATTCGTCGGCAGGTTTCCGTCCGCGCGCACCATCGCGCTCGCGCGCAACCGAAGGAGCTCGCGCCGGATCGTGGCCGCCGCATCCGCGCTGATCGTCAACAACCAGGACCGCCTGGCCAAGCAGCTGCGCTCCGACGCGAGCGGTCCCGTGGTCGAGTTATGGGAGAGCTCCGACGGCGGATCCGAAGCCGCCGCCATCGCCGATGAGGCAGCGCGCCTCACGGCCGCCGGGCTGGCGCTGACGGACATCGTGGTGCTCTGCCGGACCAATGCGATCGCGCGCCCCATCGCCGCCGCGCTGGCGGCGAAGGGCCTGCCACATGTGGTCTTCGGGGGGCGCGGCTTTCACGAGCTGCCTGAGATCAAGGACGTGGTAGCGATGCTCCGTATCATTCACGACCCAGGGGATCTGGTGGCCCTGGCGCGACCGGTCGCCGGCACCATGCAGCCGCTGCTCGAGAAATTTGCGGTCGCGGCCAAGAAGGTCGACGTGCGCGACCTGTTCTACGAGCTGATGGAGCAGTCGCGGTATCCCGCGACGGCGAACGTAGGCAAATTCGCCGAAGGTATAGCGGACTTCTGCGAGTCATCACCTGACCACTCGCTCGATGCGTACATGCGGCGCCTGGACCTCGTGCTTCTGTCAGGCGAGGACGAGGAGCCGGCCGAGGTGGAGATGGGCAGTGCCATCCAGGTCATGACGATTCACCAGTCGAAGGGCCTGGAGTTCGAGGCGGTCTTTGTGCCCTCGCTCGTCGAAGGGCGGCTTCCGCAGTCCGGCCGATCGCCGCGTTTCGAGCTTCCGGCCGCCGTGCTCGAACCGCTGGTACGCGGACGCGAGGACGTGATCGCCGAGGAACGCAGGCTTCTGTACGTGGCAATGACGCGCGCTCGCCGGCGCCTCTATCTCACCCGGGCGACGCATTACGAGGGCGGCCGGCGGTGGCGCGAGTCGCGTTTCCTGGACGAGGTGCGCGCAGCCGGCCGGCGGGTCGTCGTCGAGAAGCAGATCGCCGCGTCGCCAGTGAATCGACCCCCGATCGCGGTCAACGGTCATTCGGGCGTGGTGCAGCTCTCCTACAGCGCCATGACCTCCTACATGGACTGCCCGCGGCAGTACTGGTATCGCCACGTGCGACGCCTTCCGGCACCTCAGAGCGCAGAAGCGGTGCATGGCGTGATCCTCCACGAGGTGCTGCGTCGCGCCGGAAACCTGCGCCGCGAGGGCCAGGCGGTCAACGACGCTCGTTTGAGATCGATCCACAACGCGGTCTGGAAGGAGACGCCGTTCCCGGACCTGCGGCGAGCGCCCGCTTTCAAGCGCAACGGCGCGGCGGAGCTGCAGGCCTACCGCGCCCGTGGGGGATTCGACGCGGCCCCCGAGTACCTGGAGCAAGCATTCGACGTGGAGATCGGCGGTTGGGCGCTGCGCGGCGTGATCGATCGCATCGACCGGACTGATGCGGGCTGGCGGATCATCGATTACAAGAGCGGCCGGCCAGTCGCTCGGCGACGCCGGGACCTGCAGGTCGCCCTGTACGCGCTCGGTGCCTCGTCGGCGCTGCAGCTTGCACCCCTCGAGCTGGAGGTCGTGTACCTCGCGACAGGGACCTCGATCCACGTCGACGGCGTGGATCGACTGATGCGCGAGGCCGAAGCCGAAGGCGCAGAGGTGGCGGAGGGGATCCGGGCCGGGCACTTCGAGGCTCGACCGGAGCGCCGCCGCTGCCGGCTGTGTCCCTACAGGCTCGCCTGCGCCGACGCCCTGTAGCGCGCAGCGAGCAGCAGGCACTCGCGCGCGATGTCGGAGGAGGCGTATGGATACGCGAGCTCCTGCGCGTTGCGTGCCATCTCGCGCCAGGTTGGACCGCCTTCCGCCATCACACGCACCTCGTCCAGGAGGTCTGTCTCCTTGGGGGCGAAAGCGCCGATCCGCGACTCGACCACGAAATCGACGTTCGGCGACTCCTGGCCGGGGAGGAATCCCGTGATCACAAGGGGAAGGCCTGTGGCAAGCGCTTCGGCGATGGCGCCGGGACCGGCTTTGGTCACGACGAGGTCGCACGCGCGCATCAGCTCGGGCATGAAGTCCACAAACCCGAGCACGAGCATCGGCGTGGCCACGTTCATCTCATAGAGGCGCCGTCGCAGCTTCTCGTTGCGGCCGCAAACCACTGCGAGCTGCCAGGGGTGAGGCTCGACGGCCAGCTCTCTTACCTGCGCCGCCAGATGCCCGACCCCGGCCGCCCCGCCCATGACCAGCACGGTGAAGCGGTTTTCCTTGAGTCCGAACCGCCGTCGCAGGGCTTGCTTCTCGCCCGGCGCCGGAGGCCGGAAACGAAGATCGACCGGGAGGCCGAGCAGCTTGACCCGGTCGGGTGGGACCCGGCGCCTGAGCGCCACCTTGCGGGCGCCTTCGGTCGGCGCGACGACGAGGTCGGCCTGGCTGAACGTCCAGCCGCGGTGAAAGTCGACGAGGTCGGTGATCACGGTCATCAGGGCACGTGGGCGTCCGCTCTTGCGGATCGCCTGGTGCGCTACGTGGTTGAGCAACGGGTGGACCGAAAGGACGACGTCCGGGTCGTTTTGTTTGAGCAGCTGACGGAGAACTCGACGCACCGGCGGCCCGAACACTGCGCGGATGGCGGCGAAGGTGGGCTGCGTGTTGCTCGAGTGATAGACCGCACCCCAGGCGGCGCGCGACCGGCGGATCACGGGCGAGTAGAGAGACGCAAGACGCCTGACGATCACCGGGCCCTGGCCGATGAGGGGATCGGCAACGGTGATCACGCACGATGGGTCGAGCAGCTTCAGCGCGTCAGTCAGGGCACGAGCTGCAGCACGATGACCGCCGCCTGTGTCGCTGAAGAGGATCAGGACGCGAGGAGACCCGCCAACCGGTGCCGGATAGAGCGTCGGTGCGGCGCCGGCTTCTGTTACTTGCGTCGCGCTGCGGCGCGACGCGCTATCCATCTCATGTTGTAGGCGGAGAGCAGGTAGGTGATGAACACCATGGCGATGATGCCGATGCTGACCCAGAGAATGGTGCGCTTCGCGAGCTCACCGGGTGAGAGCGGCGGGGAGCCGGTCCTGTTCTGGACGATGATGTAAGCGGCCAGGTCCTTGACGTTCTGGTCGGTGAGGCTCGCGTTGCCGCCCTTGACCGGCATCACGGTCTGCTTGGGGTCTCCGGGCTGTGGCTGCCGTCCGTTGGTGATGATGTCGATCAGGAACGCGGGGTCGAGCGGGTCTGATATGCCCGGCAGCTTCTCGATCGGGTTCAGCACCGCCCCGATGCCGCCTTCCAGACCAGCCCCGTGACAGGTCGTGCAGTTCTGAGCGTACAGCGTGGCACCCTTCTCGGGGTCGCCCGGCAGAGGAGCCCCGCTGCGGGAGCCGCTTGCGGACGGTGACGGCGAGCTGTCGGCCAGGGTGGAGACCCCAGTCAGGATGAAAAAGGCCCCGAGAGCCGGCACCAGCAGCAGCGTTTTGCGCACCCGCATCGACGCCAAAGATGATATCCGTCCCCGTTCGTCCGGGTTCGGGTGGGAATAGGCCGCCATCTCGTAGGTTGTATCGGTTATGAGCTCGTGCTCGCCGGTCTCCGGTTACGGCTTCTGCTGCGTCTCCAGACGCTGGCTCGACGCGAGATCGGCGTACCGTGGCTGATCCCGAGCGACTGATCTCCGACCGCGCCGCCCGGCGGATCGCGGTCGTATCCATGCACACCTCGCCCACAGCATCCCTGGGCCAGAACGGAAACGGCGGCCTGAACGTATACGTTCGAGAGGTCGCATCCGCATTCAGCGATCGGGGCATCGCAACCGACATCTTCACCCGCAAGCAGTCGCCGGACGACCCTGCGATCGAACCGCTGGCGCCTCTTTCGCGCGTCATCTATCTGCCGGCGGGCCGCGGCCTGGACAAGTACTCCCTCTACGGCGAGGTGCCTGCCTTTGCCTCACGAATCCTCGCCTTCGCCGAGCGCGAGGGGCTCTCATACGACCTGCTCTTCTCGCATTACTGGCTGTCGGGTGAGGTCGCGTGCCTGCTCCGCCCTCAGCTGGCGGTGGCGTGGGCGCACATGTCGCACACCCTCGGCGTAGTCAAGAATCGCACCCTGGCGGCCGGCGCCCGGCCCGAGCCGGCGCTGCGCATCCGCGTCGAGGGCGAGATCGCTCAGCAGGCGGACCTACTGCTCGCATCGACTGAGCAGGAGAGCGCAGACCTGGTCAGCGCTTATGGCGCAGATCCGTCTCGAGTCTTCGTCGTTCCGCCAGGTGTGGACCTGGCGATGTTCCAGCCGATCGACCCTGCCGAAGCCCGGCGAACGATTGGATACGGGCCGGGACGGCTGCTCCTTTTCGTGGGCAGGCTCGAGCGCCTGAAAGGGGTCGAGGTCGCGATTCGCGCCCTTGCTTTGCTGCGTGACCGCGCCCACGACGACGTCCGGCTCTTGATCCTGGGCGAAGACAGCAAGGACGGAGATGAGTCCGAGAAGGAGCGGCTCAAGAAGGTCGCATCCGAGGTCGGTGTGCGCGAGAGCGTGGACTTCCTGGGTTCCGTGGCTCATCACGAGCTGCCGTTCTTCTACTCGGCAGCCGATGTCTGTGTGATGCCCTCCTACAGCGAGTCGTTCGGCCTGGTCGGGCTCGAGGCCCAGGCCTGCGGGAGGCCGGTCGTTGGATCCGATGTGACCGGATTGCGATCGGTCGTGCGTGACGAGGTCACCGGTTACCTGATCGAAGGGCACAACCCCGCGGCTTACGCCGCCCGGGTCGGCGGGCTGTTAGACAACCCGGAGCTCGCGCAACAGATGGGCCGGCGCGGCCGCCTGCTGGCGCAGCGATTCTCCTGGACACGGACGGCGGATCGACTACGCGACCTGTTCGAAGGCGTCCTTGAGCGTGCTCAGGTCCGCGTCCACGCAACCGCACGGCAGGAGTAGGGAAAGAGCGTCGAGTCCGATCTGGTCAGCGCGATCGGTCGCGTGCCGTCCGCGTTCATGAGCCAGATCTGATTGCTGCTGACAAAAGCGATCTGGTGCCCGTCCGGGGAGGACACCGGCGTTGTGACCTCGATCGCGGGGTCGGACGGGAGGCCCGAGGCGAGGCCCAGGACGGCGGGCGGCGACACGACGTTGATGATGAAGGCCTTGTGCACGACGACCGACGGTGTGGTCACGGCGGCGGAAAAGAGGAGATGGGTGGAATCGGGTAGCCACATCGGACTGCCGATGTCGGTGCCGGTGGTCAATGTCGTAAATGCGGCGGCGCCGGTCAGGCCGCGCATGCGCAGGCTCACCGTGGTGAGGTCGTGGCGCAGGTACGCGATTCGGTTGCCGGCCGGCGCCCAAGCGACGTCGCTCACGGGCGCGGAGTCGGTCACCAGCAAGTAGCGGGTCCGCAGTCCGACGTCATATCCCCACACCTCGTTGGTGTCGGTTGCGCGGTTGATGAAAGCCACGCGCAACCCGTTGGGAGCCACGGCCGCCTCCTGCACGCCGCTCGCCACCGTGACCGAGTTGCCGTTGGCGTCCAACCTGTGCAGGGCCCCGGAGTCGTCGATGTAGACGTAACCCAGGCCGCCGGCGAGCGATGCGGCCCACGTTGCGCGGAACGGCAGCCGCGCCGCAGCGGCACCCGGCGTGAATTCCCACCACGCTTGGTCCGGCGCCTCGATCAGAAGTGAATCTCCGCGCGGCGACCAGCTGAACGATTGCACCGCACCTGCGTCGAAAAGCTCTCGCGGGAATCCGCGCTCGTTGACGATCCAGAGCCCGGCGGGCGTTCCGTCCGTGCGGTCCGTGGCGAAAGCGATCCAGTGGCTGAGCGGACGTGGCGCTCCTGTCTTGAATGTGACGAGTTGATTGCGGTCGAGAGGATTGCCGTCGACATCCAGGGCGGCCGTGTTGAGCAGCAGCTGGTAATCGCTCTTGGCTACCATCAGCTGAGACGGGGCGATGATCGCTCGGCGGCTGTCCGTCGGGTCGAGGCGGACGTCAAATCGAACGTTCGGAGTGAATGAGATCGCGCTCTTGAGCGTGCTCGGATCCATCGGCCGTGAGAAGTCGAGTGACAGATAGGCCGAGGGATCGACGTCGCCGTCGCCATTGGCGGGACTCGACCCGGCGAGGGTGGGCGGCCCTTCGGTGGTGAATGACCAGCGATGCCTCAGCGCGTACACGTTGCCTGCGGGGTCGCGGTAGCCGGGCTCGAGGATGACCTCGTAGGACGTGGCGGTGCGGAGCGTCGGGTGTTCGTACACGAGCTGATGTCCGTTGATCCAGCGCACGAGCCCGTCGGTTTGCGGCGCCAGGCGGAGCCGGGCCTCAACCGAGACCTGGTCGACGTCGTGGTCGAACGTGATGCGAACGGGCGCGGCGGTGGACACGTCGAGGGCGTTCCGCTGCGGTGAGTAGTCGACGATCTGGGGTGGGTCGCCGCCACATGTGGTGAGGGGGAGCAGCAGGGCGAGGAGCGCCGCCCCGAAAAATAAGCGCAGCCTGGCTGGGCCCTCCTGTGACCCTTTACTTATCCGGCGGCAACCGGGCATGACCCAGGGCCCTCCAAGGCTGTATCGCATGCCATCGGGTAGGACACGTCTGTCCGGTCCGCCGCTGGTGCCGGCCTGGCCCACCCGTTGGCTTGATAAGGAGCTCGTCCGCCTTTCGGAGTGACCCCTGACAGGATCGCCGCCAGGTGGGGCCCCAGACCGACACCGCTGGGTCACCTTGCAGGAGGTAACCATGACCATCTTGGCAGAGCGGTTTGTGCACGTCATCGGAGTCGACACTCATAAAGACAGCCTTTACGCGGCAGTCCTCAACTGCACGGGGGGCGGGCTCGAGATGTGTGAGGTGGGAGCTGATGCAAGTGGTTATCGCCGGCTCGTGAGGATGGCCGCGAAGTACTCCGGGCCTCTGCTTTGGGCGGTAGAGGGCACCGGCTCGTATGGGGCGGCGCTGACGGAGCACTTGTTGCAGGCCGACCAGACGGTGACCGAGGTCGACCGACCCAAGCGGTCCCTGCGCAAACGGGGCAAGTCGGATGCGATTGACGCGATCAAGGCCGGATGCGACGCCTTGGCCATGGGCCACATTAACCCGCCGCGAACAAGACGGGAGCGGGAGCAGCTGCGCGTGCTGCTGACGACCCGATCTGAGTTCGTCAAGACACGGATGGCGCTGGCCAATCACCTTCATCAGCTTGTGATCACCACCTCCCAGACTGTGCGCAGCCGCTTCCTCGAAAGCGGCCAGCACAGCCATTCGACCGAGCGGCTGGTGCGGAAGTGCCTTACCACTCGGGCGCGGTGCCGGTTCAGCCTCGAAGATGAAACCCGACTCGGTGCCATGCGCGAGGTTGCCCGCGTGGTCGCAGAACTCGATGCCAGAGCCGCCGCCTACGAGGCGCGAATCAAGCGACGAGTTGAGCAAATGGCACCCGGCTTGCTTGCTTTGCCCGGCCTGGGCACGCTGACCGCGGCCGAGATCCTGGTCAGTTGGTCGCACGCCGGTCGGGTGGCCAATGAGGCCGGCTTCGCAGCGCTTGCCGGAGTGGCGCCGATTCCAGCGTCTTCGGGCCAGACCATCCGGCATCGCCTCAATCACGGTGGGGACTGCAAGCTCAATGCTGCACTTCACATCGTGATCCTCAGCCGCTGTCGTTACGACCCCACGACCCGGGACTACGTCGCTCGGCGCTCGGCGGAAGGAAAAACCAACCGAGAGATCAGACGCTGCCTCAAGAGATATTTGGCCAGACAACTCTTCAGGTTCCTGAACAGGCTTGACAGGGGATAGGAGCGTCCACTCCCGGCGGCTCCCTCCCCCAAGCCGACGCACCCGGGTGGAGACTACGCGCGCAAAAATCGAATTCCAACCCACCCTGTTAAGGGGTTATACCGCGTCGGCTAGAGGTGGGACTTGAGCCGGGCCCTCATCTCTTGCGCCAGCTGCTCGAGTCGCGACGAGTCCACGAACAGGAGCGAGATGCTCGGAATCTGGTCGATCGCGGCCTCGATGCCCGCGAGCGACGGATCGGCGGCCCCCAGGATGTCCTTGACCTTGCGCGCCCGGTTGCCCAGCGCGTCCTCTGCCATCGCCTGCAACTCGGTCACGACGCCGGACCAGTCCAGCTGCGGGCCCGCGGGCCGCGGCGGTGTCGTCGGCGCAACCTGCATGGGCTGCGAAGGCGGCGTCGGCTGCGCATAGCCGCCGAATGACGTGGTCGGAATCTGTGCGGTGGGCGGTTCGGGTGCCATCGCCGGCATGACGGGCATCGTCGGAATCGTCGGATTCGTCGGTGCGGTCACCTCAGGTTGCGCCGGCGGAGCAAACGACGCCGGCTGCACGACCCGGCCGCGCTGCGCTCCGACCACCTCGTCCACGTCCAGGGGCGGATGCTTGCTTGCATCCGCCGACTTGACCTCGATCATCGCTTTTGGGTCGTCGCACAGGGCGAGCGCGCGGTCGGGCTTGTCGGAGATGTCCCGCGACTCGCTCGTGTAGGCGCCGGCGAGCTCGCCAGCGGCCAGGATGAGGACCCCGGTCCCGCCGCCCGACCGGATCATCACGCTGCCGCTGAGCTTGCGCTCGCTCAGAAAGTTGAGCAGCGCCTTCATGTCCACCCATGCGGCGTAGAGCTCGGTGTACATGGGCCGCGACACGGTCAGCTCGTAAAGGCCGTCGATCAGCTCGGGCGAGAGGCCGACGACGTCGAGCACCCCATGACCCGCGTTGACGTCGTCGTTGAAGTGCTGGAGGGCCTGCTTCCCGAGGACGAGGCTTCCCGCCTCGGCGGCCCCGTCATACAGGCACTCGAGCGCAGAACCCTCACGGAAAAGAATCAGTCCCGATGCATCGTCGGTCAGAAGTCTCACGTAGCCCGTGTAGCCCTCGCGCTCGAGCGTTGTGAGGAGGCGTGGGAAATCGACGAACGATGTCTTGAGGGAGTCGTACAGGACCTGACCCGCCGGAACCGGAATCGGTTCACGGCCGTGCTTTGGCTGCGGGCGGTGCTTCACGCCACGTCTCGGCTGCGGTGCTTCCACCTTTCTCTCCGATTCAGCATGCTCTTTTCGCTCGTTCGTTGGCTCCGGGTGCTCGTCACGCGGCTCAGCCTTCGCCTCGGGCTTGGGCTGCGGTCTCGGTTCCGGCTTGGGCTCGGCGGCCGCGACCTTGGGGGCGGCGTCCGCCGCGTGCACAAGCTCGGGAATGCCGGCTTTGACGGTCTCATCGGCCGGCAGCTTGGCCTTGGCGTCGAACTCGAAGTCGCCCTTGGTCCAGTGCAATGCACTGAGGACGGCGTCATCCCCAGACTTCCCGTTGCCCTGGGCATGGAAAAGATGCCCGAACAGGAAGTACAGCGAGGCCGATTCGCCGTTTCCATTGCGGACCGTGAGGGTGCCGGTGGACCGCTCGCCCTGAGCGGATTCAAGAAGTGACCGAAGGGGGATTTCGACAAGCGAGCCGTGCGACTGCAACAGTCTTCTCCTGAGATCGGACGGGCCCGATCGAAACTTAAGAGAAAGTTAGTATAGGCATCGAGATCAGAGCCGCGCGCCCGGAGCCTCCAGAGCTCCCTGTATTACCTCGTCCAGAGCCGGCGCGCCTTGTCCTCATCCGGCACGGCCAGTCGACCTGGAATCGCGAGCGCCGCATCCAGGGCCAGATGGATCCGCCGCTCTCGGCCGAAGGCAGGCGGCAGGCCGAGCGTGTCGGGGCCCGCCTCGCCGGCCGCGCCTTTGCAGCGCACTACGCGAGCGACCTCAAACGCGCGTTCGAGACAGCCGAGCTCGTCGGCGCCGCGGTCGGCGTATCGCCTGCGCCGATGCCTGCCCTCCGCGAGATCTTTCTCGGCGAGTGGGAGGGCTTGCGCACCGAGGAGATCGCCGAGCGATATCCCGCTGCGTGGGCCGCCTGGGTCGAGGAGCCCGACTGGGATGTCGTGCCCGGTGGCGAAGGCGCAATCAATTTCGACGCCCGGGTCGGGATGGCTTTCGACGATATCCTGCGCCGGCACGACCACGGCGACGTGCTGGTCGTGACCCACGGAGGCGTGATCCAGGTCGCGCTGCACCGCATCGTCGGGCGCCCACCCGAAGGACTCTTCCCGTTTCGGATCCAGAACGCATCCATCTCGTTGATCGAGAAGCGAAATGGACGGACTGTCATCGGCGGCGTCAACGACGTCGGTCACCTCGAGGTGCCCCGCGATGGCGACTGAAGAGCAGCGCTGGGACGCAGAGCTGGACGCTGCGGCATCACCAGCGCCGCTTCTCCAGACGTGGGCGTGGGGCGAGGTCCAGGCGCATGCAGGCTGGACGATCGAACGCGTCCGCCTGCCGTCAGGCGGGGGCGTGGCCAGCGTCCAGCTACGGACCGTTGGCGGGACGCGCGAGGGATACGTACCGCGTGGCCCG
Organism: Verrucomicrobiia bacterium; assembly: GCA_035637495.1. GTDB lineage: Bacteria > Chloroflexota > Dormibacteria > Dormibacterales > Dormibacteraceae > 40CM-4-65-16. Next base: position 12,420 of record DASPXA010000019.1, on the reverse strand, counting down.
GTTCCCGCTACGCGTGAAGCGTTGACAGAGCTCGTCGATTGGGCGCGCGGGAATCGCATGGCTCGTCTCGTCGTCGAGCCGGACGCACCTTCTGAGTTCGGCGAGGTGTTGAAGGAGCTGAGCTTTGGGCCCACCGACCCGACCCAGCCGCAGCACACCCGAATCGTCGACCTCCTTCCGCCGGACGAGCTCCTGGTGACCTTCAAGCACGGCAGGCGATACAACATCCGGACCGGACTCAAGCGCGGCGTCGTCGTCGAGGAAGGCAAGGACCCGGCGGAGCTGGCTCGGCAGTCCGCGGCCGTTGAACGCCGCGAGTCGATCCGGCTCCCCGACCGCCGCTACTACGAGCTGCTGCTCGACACCCTTCCCTGGTGCCGCACCTACACCGCGCTTTCACCGGAGAAGCGAGAGCCCCTTGCGACGGTGCTGGTGGCGCGGCACGCCGGCCGCGCTTACAGCCTTTTCGCCGGCCGCACCGGCGCGCGCCGTGAGCTGATGGGCAACGACCTCGCCTGGTGGATTGCCATCTCGGCGGCCACTCAAGCCGGGTGTAAAGACTTTGATCTCTGGGGTGTGCCGCCGCCCGACGCCGGACCCTCGCACCCCTGGCACGGCCTCGGCTTTTTCAAGAGCGAGTTCGGCGGCCGCGAGGTCGCTTACGCCGGTGCGTGGGAGCTCGTCCTCTCAGCCTCTGGCGCCCGGGTGCTCGCGGCCGAGCGCAAGGCCAGGGCGTTCATTCGGGGTTTGAAACGAAACATTCGCTAACAATCCTTCAAAGACGTTAGGATGGAAGCATGGCTGTGGCGGAGTCCTCTCGCAAAGTCCTTGTCGTGGAGCCGGACGGTACCACCCGCCGAGAGATAAGGCAGGTCTGCGAGCAGGACGGCTATCAGGTGGTGGAGGCTGACGGCGGCTCGGAGGCCCTGCGCCAGGTCGAGCACTCCCGGCCGAGCGTCGTGCTGCTCGAGGTGACGCTGCCCGACGCGGCGGGTTTTGACGTCTGCCGCGAGCTTCGCAAGATGGACCCCGCGGTGCCGGTCATCATGATGAGCTCGAGGTCCGACGAGATCGACGCCGTCGTTGCCCTGGAGATCGGCGCCGATGACTACGTCACGAAACCTCTGCGGCTCCGCGAGCTGGTGGCTCGAATGGCGGCGCACCTGCGCCGCGCGCGACTCGAGAACGCCGAGGCGATGCGCAGCCGTCTGGAGTTCCGCGACCTGGTGATCGACGTCAACGAACGCCGCACCTACAAGTCCGGCCAGGAGGTCGAGCTGACCCACACCGAGTTCGACCTGCTGACGTTCCTGGCCAGCAACGCAGGCAAGGTGTTGAGCCGGGAAAAGATCCTCAACTCGATCTGGGGCTACGAGTACCCGATCGAGACCCGCGTCATCGACGTCCACATCCGCAACCTGCGGCGGAAGATCGAGACCCAGCCCTCGCGTCCTTACTACATCCTCGCCGTGCCGGGCATCGGCTACCGCTTCACGAACGCCCGTCCAGCCTGACGCCGAGCTCGGCCAGCGATTCGAGGACGAACGGTCGCTCCGCGATGCGAGGGTGCGGGAGGACGAGGTTGCGACGGTGGACCCGCTCGTCTCCGAAAAGAAGGATGTCGACGTCGATGACGCGCGGCCCCCAGCGCCGCGTCGGCCGGCGTCCTCCTTCATGCTCGACCTCCTTCGCAGCCCGCAGCAGCTGCATTGGGGTGCCTTTCCAGTCGACTTCGAGCACCTGATTCAGAAAGCGCGGTTGGTCGGTGACGCCCCACGGCTCGGTCTCGATGACGCGGCTTTGACGCAGGATGCGCACACCTTTTTGACGCAGGCGGCGCCGGGCCGCGCTGAGGTTGCGAGAACGTACTCCCAGGTTGGTGCCAAGGCCGAGGTAGGCGAGCGTCAACGCATGCGATCGGCGACTCGGACGGCGCGCGTCGTCTGCAGCACGTCGTGCACGCGCACGATGTCGGCCCCGCGCAGGACGGCCCCCGCCACCGTGGCCAGCGTCCCTTCGAGGCGCTCGCTGACGGGCAGGTCGAGCAGCTTGCCGATGAACGACTTGCGAGACGTACCGACAAGGATCGGATGGCCGAGCTCCTGCAGCTCCGCGAACCGCCGCATGACCTCCCAGTTCTGGTCCGCGGTCTTGCCGAACCCGATCCCCGGGTCGACGATCAGCTTCTCCTTCGGCACGCCGGCGGCGATGGCACGCGAGGCGGAGGCGGAGAGAAATCGCTTGATCTCATCCATCAGGTCGCCCGCGTACTCGGTGCCGTCCTGGTTGTGCATGACGACGAGCCCGCAGCCGTGCTTTGCGGCGAGCTCGGCGATGCGCAGGGATCGCGTCAACCCCCACACGTCGTTGAGGATCGTCGCGCCCGCGGCCACGCCGATGGCGGCCACGTCGTCCTTATATGTGTCGATCGAAACGGGCACACCCGATTCGCGGGCCAGCCGGCGCACGACGACCTCGGTGCGGGCGATCTCCTCCTCCAGAGTCACCGGTGTGTGCCCGGGACGCGTCGATTCGCCGCCGACGTCAAGCATGTCGGCGCCCTCGCCAACCATGCGGACGCCCTGCGCGACCGCCGCCTCGACATCCGCGCCGAGACCGTCGCCGCTGAATGAATCGGGCGTGACGTTGACGATTCCCATCACGTACGTGCGCGCGCCCCACTCGAAGCGATGGCCGCCGATTTCCGCGATCACGACGCGTTTATTCTGCGAGCAATGAGACTGGGCGACCTGGCGCGCGGGGCCGGCGCGGTGCTCGAGGGCAACGGCGAAGTCGACGTGGCGGGCATCGCGTACGACTCGCGGCGCGCAGCAGCCGGAGACCTGTTCGTGGCGGTACAGGGTCTGCACGTGGACGGGCATTTCTACGTGGCCGACGCTGTCGCAAATGGTGCTGTCGCGGTCGCGATCGAGCGCCAGGTCAAGGTGCCCGAGGGCATACCGGTGCTTCACGTGCCGTCCACCCGCATCGGTCTCGCCGAGCTTGCGGCCGAGTTCTACGGGAGGCCCTCGCGCCAGCTGAAGCTCGCCGCGGTCACCGGGACCGACGGCAAGACGACCGTGACCCACATGGCCGAGCACGTGCTGCAGTCGAGCGGGATCGTCGCGGGGGCGATGAGCACGGTGGCGTTCAAGGTCAGCGGTCGCGAGATCGACAACGTCAGCGGCCAGACCACGACGGAAGCGCCGGAGGTGCAGGCGTGGCTCGCGCGCATGGTCGAGGCAGGGGCCTCGTGCGCGGTCATCGAGACGACGTCGCACGCGCTGGTTCAGGAACGCGTGCACGCATGCGAGTTCGACGTCGCGGCATTTACGAACGTGGGCCACGACCACCTCGACTATCACGCGACCTGGGATGACTACCTCCAAGCGAAGGCTCGCCTCATCGACCTCACCTCGCGAGCTGCGGACAAAGGCATCGAAAAGACGGCCGTGTTGAACCGCGACGACGTCAGCTACGAGCGTCTGGTGAGAAGGCCCGTCTCGCGCCGCTGGACGTACGGTCTCACCACGGCGTCGGACCTGCACCCGCTGGACCTCGCGATCACCGCCGCCGGATCGCGCTTCCGGATGAAGACGCCGATGGGAGAGACGGAGGTGACGCTCAACGTGCCGGCGCGATTCAACATCTACAACGCACTGTGCGCCGCGGGCGTGTGCCTGGCGCTGGGTGTTCCCGTCGAGGACGTCGGGCGTGGACTTGCCGGATTCGAGGGCGTGCGCGGACGGCTCGAGCCCGTCGACCTCGGCCAGGACTTCCGTGTCTACATAGACTTCGCGCACGCGGCCGGCTCACTCGCCAGCGCGCTCGCCGAGTTGCGTCCGTTCACCCGTGGCCGGTTGATCGCCGTGTTCGGATCGACCGCCCGCTCGGACCACGACCGCCCCGGCATGGGTCGCGCGGCAGCCGAGTTCTCAGACTTCTTCATCATCACGACGGACGACCCGTTGAGCGAAGATCCGGCCGAGATCGCCCGCGACGTGCAGTCGGGCGCGGCGGGCAAGGCACCTGGAAGGGATTACGAGATCGTGATCGACCGGCGCGCCGCGATCCGCCGCGCGATGGAGGTTGCACGACCGGGCGACACGGTGTTGCTCGCCGGCAAAGGACACGAGCGCTCGATGCGGACCGCGCGCGGTTCTGAACCCTGGGACGAGCGGGCGGAGGCGGAAGCGGCGATCAGGGCGAGGGGTTAGCCGCCTCCGACCATCCGCACGATCTCCACGCGGTCGCCATCTCGGAGCGTGATCGAGGCGTACCCGGCGCGCTCGACGATCTCGGCGTTGTGCTCGACCGCGACCGCGCGCGGATCGACGCCGAGCTGCTCGAGATAGGCCAGCAAGGCAGTCGGCCCTGGGAGCTCGACCCTCCTGCCGTTGATCTGCAAAGCGATCACTTGAACAGTCCGATGGCGGCATAGCCGGCCGCGCCCGCCGAGCTGCACGTTGCAGCTCGCTCGTCCGTAACCCCGCCGATGGCGAGGACAGGGATGTGCACGGCCGATGCGACACGCGCCAGCGCGTCGACGCCGACGGGCTCCACGTTCGGGTGGCTTTCGCTCCGCCAGACCGGTCCGAAGATTACGAAGTCAGCGCCGTCGCGTTCGGCCTCCATGGCCGTTTCCAGTGAGTGCACCGAGCGGCCGATGAGTTTTTGGCCGAGCAGCACGCGTGCGCCGATGGTCGGAATATCGCGCTCGGGCAGGTTGACCCCCGCGGCCTCACACGCCAAGGCCACGTCGCAGCGCGAGCTCACCAGCACCGGGAGGGATGACGATCCCACCAGATGCAGAGCCTGGCGCTCGAGCTCGCGCGTGCTCAGCTCCGGCGCGCGCAGCTGAACGATGGTGGCTCGGGGAGCGGCTCTCAGGCCGGCTGCCGCGCTGGGGACGATGGCCATCGCCACGGGAGTGACTAGTTTGGCCGCGAGATGCCCTCTACAGGCGAGCTCGGACTGGCCTGCTCGCGCCTGGGGATCCTGCCGGCCATGTAGGCCTTGCGCCCTGCGTCGACGCCTTCCCTGATTGCCTCAGCCATCAGCACCGGATCCTTCGCCAGGGCGATCGCGGTGTTGACCAGCACCGCGTCGGCACCCATCTCCATCGCGAGCGCCGCGTCGCTTGGTACGCCAATCCCCGCATCAACCACGACCGGCACACGGGCCTCCTCGATGATGATCCGGATCTGCTCCATGGTCTGGAGGCCCTGACCGGACCCGATGGGCGAACCGAGCGGCATGACGGTCACGGTGCCCAGTTCCTCGAGCTTGCGAGCCAGCACGGGGTCCGCGTTGATGTACGGCAGGACTTTGAAACCCTCGTCCACGAGCACCCGAGCGGCCTTCAGCGTCTCTTCCGGGTCTGGGAACAGGTAGCGCGGGTCCGGGATGACTTCGAGCTTGACCCAGTCCGAAAGGCCCATCGACCGCGCCAGGCGTGCGATGCGGATCGCCTCTTCAGCCGTGCGGCAGCCGGCGGTGTTCGGCAGGATGCGAAAGCGCTTCCAGTCGATGACGTCGAGGATCGTCTTCTTGTTCGGGTTGTCGAGGTCGAGCCGGCGGAGCGCCACCGTGACCAGCTCGCATCCCGACGCTTCGAGCGCGCCGGTCATCGCCTGGTCGCTGGTGTACTTGCCCGTGCCGAGGAACAGCCGCGACCGCAGCGTGACTCCAGCGACGACGAGTGGATCCGCGTGCGTCAGCGTCTGCACGGGATCAGCTTACCGAGCGACCCGCGGCTTCGCCGCCGGCCTCCCCGCGAGCGGGGAGGTGTGCTACAGGTCCTGCTGCAGGAGGAGCGTCTTGTCGCGGCCGTAGGTCAGGCGCTTCACCGCGTCGTCGACCGGCAGCCACTGCAGCCTGTCGACCTCGATTCCCGGCTTGAACCGCCCGCCGCGCACCTCCATGACCCAGTAGCACGCAACCTTGTCTCGGCCTCGGCGGTCCACATACGCGGTGCACCCGAGGGCGCGAACCAGCTCGCATCGCAGCCCCGTTTCCTCGCGGACCTCACGCAGCGCGCAATCCTCTGGGCTCTCGTCCGGTTCGATCTTTCCTTTCGGCAGCGTCCAGTCGTCATAGGCGGGGCGGTGGATGACGGCGATCTCGGTCTCGCCGGCCCTGGACCTGCGAACCACGACGCCGCCCGCTGCTCTGATCACGTTCACATCCGCTACTTCAAGGATCTTTGTCGCCACCATTGCTCCTTCGTCAGCTGAAACGTTTGAGCGGGGTCCCTGCGCGGCGGTTACTGACGTCGAGACGTGAGTCTAACCGCGAACCCCGTCGCGGTCGAGGTGCTTAACCAGCGATGTGACTCGAGTCTTGATGTCATCGCGGATCGCGCGGACCTCATCGAGGCCGAGACCCGCCGGGTCGGGCAGCTCCCATTCGACGTAGCGTTTGCCGGGCAGGACCGGACACGCGTCGCCGCAGCCCATCGTGACCACGACGTCTGCCCATTCCGCCAGCTCCTCGGTCAACAGCCGCGGTACACGAGGACCCAGGTCGACGCCTTCTTCGCGCATCACGGTCACGACGTTTCCATGAAGGGTGCCCGCCGGCTCGGTCCCGGCCGATCGCGCGTGGTGGCGGTCGCCCCCAAGCCGCTCGAACAGCGCCTGGCTCATCTGCGAGCGGCCTGCATTGTGCAGGCACACAAAGAGCACGTTGGCCACCGTTAAAGCTGGCCGGCCAGGGCAATCTGCCGGCGCAACACGTACCGGCTGATGAGGTTGATGCCGAGCACCATGATGATCAGCACCAGGGCCGCGCCCCACGCCTGAGCCTGAAGGGACTTGTAGGGCAGCAGCGCGTACTTGAACACGGTCACGGGCAGCGCCTGCATCGCCTCGTTCGGATTCAGCTTGAGGATGTGCTGGCCGAACGCCGTGAAGAGCAAGGGCGCCGTCTCGCCCGCGGCCCGCGCCACCGAGAGCAGGGCGCCTGTGATCACGCCGGGCGCCGCCGCCGGCAGGACGAGCTGGAGGGAGACGCGCCATCGAGGCAGCCCGAGCGCGAGTCCAGATTCGCGGAGCCCGTTGGGGATGAGAGACACCGCGCCTTCGGTGGTGCGGGTGACGATGGGCAGCATCAGCACCGCGAGCGCCACCGATCCGGAAAAGGCGGAGAAGTGGTGGAACGGGACGACGAGAAATGCATAGGCGAACAGGCCGATCGCGATCGACGGCGTCCCGACGAGCACGTCGCTGCCAAGGCGCACCCAGTTCGACCACCGAGCGACCCCGTACTCGGCGAGATAGATGCCGCCGAGGATGCCAATCGGGATGGCCATCAGCGACGCGAGCCCGACCATGATCAGGGTGCCGACGATGGCATGTCCGACCCCCGCGTCGGAGACTGCAGGGCACGAGGGCTCGCACGGCGGCAGCTCGACGTTGAAGAAGAACTGGGGGTGAACCACCGACGGAAGGCCCTTGGTCACCGTGAACCACAGGACCAATCCGAGCGGGATCAGGGCCAGCGCCGTGAGCGCATACATCACGCCGAGCCAGCCGCGGCTGACATAGTGCCTGCGGACGTTTCGACTCATGCGGTCAGCCTCGCCTCATTCGAGGCGGAGTGGACGAGGAGCAGGGCGAAGATGTTGACCAACAGGGTGACGAGGATCAGCACGAGTCCGAGCTCGATCAGGGCCGCGGGATAGATCGGCCCGGTCGCTTCGGTGAACTCGTTCGCGATCACGCTCGACAGCGTGTATGCGGGCTGGAAGATCGAGTGCGGGATCACGTACTGGTTGCCGATCACCATCGTCACTGCGATCGTCTCGCCGAGCGCGCGGCCGAGCGCGAGGATGGTGGCGCCGAAGATGCCGGCGCGGGCCGACGGCAGGATGACCCGCCATGTCGTCTCCCACCACGTGGCACCGAGCGCAACGGCGTTCTCCTTCAGCCCGCGCGGGACGGCCTTGATGACGTCGCGCGAGATGGCCGTGAGCGTGGGGAGGATCATCACCGCCAGCACGAGGGCGGCGTTGAAAAGGCTGCGAACCGCAGGCGCGCCCAGCCAGCCGATGAACGTGGCGTGGTCGGAGACCGGAACCTCGAGGTGCTCGTACGACCATGGGGCCAGAACGTAGAGGGCCCAGATGCCGTAGACCACGCTCGGGATCGCCGCCAGCAGCTCGATGCCGATGCCGACGATGCCGCGGATGTTGGGATGGCCGGGCTCGGCGAGGATCACCGCCACCGCGACACCCACCGGCAGCGCCATGGCCAGGGCAAGGAAGGACGTTGAGACCGTTCCGAAGATGGCCGGCAAGGCGCCGAAGCTGTCCGTGACCGGGTTCCAGTCGGTCTCGATCAGGAATTTGAGACCAAACTGCTTGATCGCGGGCAGCGCCTGCTGGAGCAGGGTGAGCACGATCAGCACGAGCACGGCGGGGACCACGCTGCTGACGACGCCGACCACCGTCCGGAAGCGGTCCGCCGGACGTCCCGCCACAACCGCCACGGCAGGTCGTGCCTCGACGCCGACGGCCAAGGCTCAGCCCTCTCCGACTGCGGGCGGGTTGCGGTCGAGCCGGTATCCGATACCGCGGACCGTCACGATGTCGAATGGCGCCACGCCCGCGAACTTCTCGCGCAGCCAGCGGATGTGCACGTCCACCGTCTTCCTGTCACCGGAAAACTCATAACCCCAGACGTTCTCCAGGAGCGTGTCGCGCGTGTGCACGCGGCCCGCGTGGGCGAGCAGATAGGAGAGAAGGTCGAACTCCCTTGCGGTCAGCTTCACGTCTCGCTCGCGCAGCACCACTCGTCGGGCCGCGCGGTCCATGATGAAGTCGCCCATGGCGTCGCGCTCGGGAACCGATTTGGGCTCGTTGGCGTCGGGCGCGGCGCGCCGCAGCACCGCATTGACTCGGGCCAGCACCTCGCGCACCGAGAACGGCTTGGTGATGTAGTCGTCGGCGCCCAGCTCGAGACCGACGATCTTGTCGACCTCGGCGTCCTTCGCCGTGATCATGATGATCGGCACCCGGCTGGACTTACGCAAAGCGCGTGTGAAGTCAAAGCCGCTCATGCCCGGCAGCATCAAGTCGAGCAGGATCAGGTCGGGCCGCGCTGTCCGCGCGCTGCGCAGGCCTGACGCACCGTCGCTTGCCTCGTGGACGGTGAAGCCGGCCGCGGCAAGGTTGTACTTGAGCATCTCGCGAATGCCCTCGTCGTCCTCGACGACGAGCACGCGACCGGCGCTGCCGTTGGCGCCGGGGCGCGTCATCCCAGCTCCACCACCTGTCCGGACTCGAGGAACACGATGTCCTCGGCGACGTTGGTCACCCGGTCCGAGATCCGTTCCAGGTTGTGCGCCACGAGCAGCAACGTGACGGCGCGCAGGGCGTCGTCCGTGTCGACTTTGCCGTTTCCCATCTCCTTCACCAGGTCTTCGAACACCCGGTGATAGAGGCGGTCTATCTCGCCGTCGCGCCCGGCCACCTCGCGAGCTCTCGGCTCGTTCTGGTCGATGATCGCCTCGAGGATGTCGTGCACCTGTCCGATCGCAAGCTCCCCCATCAGCCCGAACTCCGCGCGGAGCGGTCTGTCGGGCAAGGCGACGAGCGTGCCCGTCATCCGTGCGATGCGCACCGCGTAGTCACCCATGCGCTCGAGCTCGGTGGCGATGTACTGCAGGCCCATGAGGTAGCGGAGGTCGCGCGCCACGGGCTGCTGCGTCGAGATGACCATGAAGACCTGCTCCCGCATCTGGCGGAACAGCTCGTTCAGATAGTAGTCCTGCGAGCGGACCTTTTCGGCCGCCGCCCCGTCGCGCCTCCGCAAGGCGTCGAGCGCCGCCTCGATCTGCGATTCGACGAGGGTGCCCATGCGGACCAGCGCCTCGCGCAGGCTCGCAAGCTCTCTTTCAAATGTGAGGCGTGGCATCTCTAGCCGAAGCGTCCCGTGATGTAGGCCTCAGTGCGATGGTCCTGCGGCCGGTTGAAAAGATCGGCGGTGGGTGCGAACTCGATGAGCTCGCCGGAGCGGCCCTCGGGGTTCATGAGCATGAAGGCCGTGAAGTCGGATACGCGAGCGGCCTGCTGCATGTTGTGGGTCACGATCACGATCGTGAAATCGCGGGTCAGGGTCGACATGAGGTCTTCGATCTTCAGCGTCGCCACCGGGTCGAGGGCCGAGCACGGCTCGTCCATCAGGATCACCTGCGGGCTGACGGCGATACAGCGAGCGATGACCAGGCGCTGCTGCTGGCCGCCGGACAGTGACGTGGCCGGGTCGTCCAGCCGGTCCTTGACTTCCTCGAGCAGCGCCGCGCGCTCGAGGCTTTCCTCGATGGCCGCCTTGATCCGGCTCTGCTTCCAGCCGAGGAGCCGAGGCGCAAAGGCGATGTTGTCGCGGATCGACATCGGGAATGGGAACGGTCTCTGGAACACCATCCCCACCTTCTGTCGCAGCTCGAGGAGCCTGCGAGTCGTCACCACGTTGTCGCCGTCCATCATCACCACGCCCTCGGCGCGAGCATTCGGCACCAGGTCGTACATGCGGTTGAACACCCGGAGCAAGGTGGTCTTGCCGCAGCCGGATGGCCCGATGATGGCCGTGATTCGCTTCTCTGGGATCTCGAAGCTCACCTCGTCGAGCGCCTTGAACTTGCCGTAGAAGAACGACAGCCGGTCCACCTCGAGCTTGGCCTTGCTTACGCCGGGCACCGTTCGCAGCCCAGGCCTGCCCATATGCGCCGGCGGCCGGATCAACGGGCTAGCGTCTGCCATCCCCGGTTTCAGGATAGGCGGCACCGGGTTAAGGCGACTTTATGAGCCCGTTAAGACCTGGTGGGGCAGGGAGATGTAGAACACCTGCCCGCCGTCGCGTGCGGCTTCCGTCCAGATCCGGCCACCAAGCACCTGGACGAGGTGCTTGGTGATGGCCAGACCGAGGCCGAAGCCGCCGGCTTCCCGCGGGCGGGCTCGGTCGACCTTGTAGAAGCGCTCGAAGACCCTGCTCCAGTGCTCGGGGGAGATGCCGGGCCCTCGATCGCGCACGCTCAGCACGACCTCACCGCCCACCACCGCGGCCTCGACGTCGATCGTCGAACCAGGCGGTGAGAACTTGGCCGCGTTGTCGAGGAGGTTGTCGAAGGCCTGGACCAGCTTGGTGCGGTCGGTCTCGACCACCAGGCCCTCTGGGATGGAGGAATTGACAGGATGGTCGACGCCGAGCCGGGCGATGCTGTCGATCACGAGCTCACCGATGTCGAAACGCGACAGGTCAACGGCCATCGTGTGCATCTCGATCTCGCCGAGCTGGCGCAGGTTGTCGATGATCTTGCTGATCAGGTCGGCCTCGCGGACCAGGCGCTCGGCAAACCGCCTCCGATCCTTCGGCGTAGGGTCGCCGCCCAGGAGGCTCTCCGCCGTCAGTCGGAGCGAGGTGATCGGGGTCTTCAGCTCGTGGACGAGGTTGGCGACGAACTCCTGGCGTACCGTCGCCAGCCGGCGCACCTCGGACACGTCGACGAGGAAGAGGATCTTCTGGCCGGGTGCAGGTGCGTCGACCAGGTGTGTCTGGACGGTCCGCCGGTGGTGGACCAGCTGGGCTTCGGACCTCGTTTCTCCGCCGTCGACAATCTCGAAAAGGCGCGACTCGAGCGTCACCTCGACCAGGCTCGCGGGCAGCCGAGAGGGATCGATCGCGAAGAAGTCGCGCGCGGCCTTGTTCGCCCGCAAGACGCGGCTCGCGGAGTCCAGCAGCAGGGCCATCACGGGCGCGGCCTCCAGGACGACACCGAACGAGTCAGGAGTCGCGCGCTGCGGCTGGTCGAAATCGTCGGCTCGGCGCCGGTCCCAGATCACGGCCGGAGTATATGAGCGCCTCGAAAGCACGGAGGCTTAAGCGGCGATTAACCCCCACTTAAACGGGCGTCCATAACGTGAATGCCATCAGCGGTCCGGAGCACATCAGGAGGGGTCAGATGCTTCGACTCAGATCGATGGCGCGGCTGGCGCTCATGGGCGGCATCGCAGCCGTGGTTGCAACCGCATGTGGCGGCTCGCCCAGCGGCTCGAGCTCGACATCACCGGCGGACGTCGGGCAGGGCTCGCTCACCGGGGCGGGTGCGACATTTCCAGGGCCCTTCTACCTGAAGGCATTCGCCGACTACTCGGCGAGGTATCCGCAGGTCACCATCAACTACCAGGCTGTCGGGTCCGGCGCGGGAATACAGCAGTTCATCAAGAACACCGTCGACTTCGGCGCGAGCGACGTGCCGATGGGTTCCGCCGACATCGCGTCGGCGGGCGGCGCTGACGCCTTGACGCAGATCCCGACCACGCTCGGCGTCATCTCGGTCGCGTTCAACCTTTCAAGTGTCGACAAACTGAACCTCGACGCCGACACGCTGAGCGGCATCTTCCTCGGCCACATCACCAGG
>DASPXA010000018.1:0-29500 GCA_035637495.1 Verrucomicrobiia bacterium | reverse complement strand
ATCGCCTCCGCCGGCTTCTCCGACGTCAAGGAGACGGGTCGAATTTTCCTGGGCGTCATCTGCCTCTATCGGGCGGCAAAAGGGGAGCGTTACCTGATTGCCAGCGCCGACGTCGAAATAAGTGATGGCTCGCTTCACGGTGGCGATGGCTTTGCTCTTGTTGACCGCCTGTCAGCTCCCAGGCTCAGCTAAAGACTGCAGCACAGTCCAGATCGACTGGGTCGACTTCATCCAGATTGGTTCGACCCAATACGTTGCAGGACCGGAAGCGACGACGACACTTCAAGAGAGCGACCTCGGCCCGGTCGTCGGGCATGTGACGTTCAAGGTCGCAGGCACTGTTTGCGATCGCAACTACCGACCGAAGGATGGGGATGCGGCATTTCTCGAGCCCGGAACGCCCATTTACCAGGTCAATGGTCAGCCGACGAGTCAGGTCGTGGCAGCAAGGCGAGATGGCCAGATCCTCAGCTACGCGGCTAAAGGTCCCTGCTCATCGAGGGCTTGCCTAGGCGATCGCAGGCTGATTTGGCCGGGCCCACCGACGATTTCTTGACCCGGCCCCGGTCCTAGTCGACAGACACCAACTGCAAAGGAGGCTCCGCAAGGACATGAGAAAGGTATCGTCCTGTCTTTCATCACGCTCGACGGGGTGATGCAGGGACCCGGCGGCCCAGAGGAAGACACCTCGGGCGACTTCAACTTCGGCGGGTGGTCGGTTGGATACTTCGATGATTTCGTCGGCAACGCGATGGCGGAGCAGATGGGCCATCCCTTCGACCTGCTCCTCGGCCGGAATACGTACGAAATCTTTGCTTCCTACTGGCCGAAGGTGACGGACGAGAGCGGGCGAGGTATCAACAGCGCGACGAAATATGTGGTGTCGCACCGGCCGGTCAACATCGACTGGAAAACGACGATCTTGATCGATGGCGATGTCGTCGAAAAAATCAAGAAGCTCAAGACAGAAAGCGGGCCCGAGCTCCAGGTGCATGGGAGTGGCAACCTCATCCAGACGTTGATGAAGCACGACCTGGTCGACGATCTATGGCTCAAGACCTTCCCGGTGGCGCTCGGCACCGGAAAACGCCTGTTTGCCGACGGGACAATTCCGGTCGGGTTCACGCTGCTCGAGAGCGCAATTTCGCCGAGCGGGGTTGTCATTGCGTCTTATGCACGCGCCGGAGCTGTGAAATTGGGGTCATTTGCTCCCCCTACCTAAGGCGGGGTCGCCACACTCGCTGCGCCTGCCGATCGCTGGATTCACCCGCGCACTCTGGTGGGTAGTGCACGAAGTAACCCCGGTTCGATCGCCTAACTGATCGCCGGCTGCGGCTCGGGATCCGAAGCGCGCCACATGATCAGCAGCGGAAGTGCAACGAGTCCGAAAAGCAACGCAGACAGACCGATTGCCATAGAGGGACTGACAACGTCTGCGAGTCCCAGCAACAAAGGCACGAGCCCTGCGGTGCCCAGCTCGCCGATCAGAGCTCCGAGGGACAGAATTGTGGCGCGCTGGCCGGTCGGGATGATGTCGTTGATACGTGTCGTGAGGAGCGGACCGACAAGCGAGGGCACCAGCGCCACGATGAGCATGAGCGCAATCGAGGGGACTGACGGCATCGCGCCAAGAACGATGGTCGCGCCTACCAGGAAGACGGCACTGAGCGTGACGATCCTCCTGAGCTCGAAGCGACGCCCGATTCTGTGTGCAAGCCACGAAGCCGTGACCGTCGTCCCCTGTATGAGGACGACCACAACGCCCAGCCCAGCGATCGGGAAACCCACGGCGAGGGCGTACGGCTGAAGCAAGAAGTAGTAGACGACGAGCGGCACCACCGAGAAGGTTGTGCTCAAAAGGAGGATGGCACGGACGGCCGGACGGCGCGCCGCGATGCGTATGGCTTCGCGAAGGTTGTTCCAGTACTCGAGGGGCTTCTCGCCCTCGCCGGAGTAGCGCGGGGCTTCGCGGACGGTCAGGATCAGGATTGCCGCCCCGAAGGCAAGGATGCCGCTGATGCTGAAGCAGAGCGTGATATTGACGGTCGCGAGTGCCGAGCCGACCACGGCAGCCAGTCCCTGCGACCCCAGCTGGATTGCTGTCGAGCGACCGGCGAATTTCGCGGCTTCCGCTTCGCGGCCGTCGGCCTTGAGGCTGTCATAGAGGAGTGCAGAGTCCGCCCCGCTGACGAATGCCATCGACGAATTCCACAGCACGTATCCGAGGATGAAACTCGGCGAGAGCGCGGGAGTGAGGATCAGGAACATCGCGACCGAGTAGAGGAGGGTTCCGATCGCGATCGAAGCCTTGCGGCCCCATCGATCGGCTATCAGTCCGGTCGGCACTTCGAGTGCGGCGGTCAGGATCCAGGCGATCGATTCGAGAATCCCGATCTGCGTCAGGCTCAAGCCTTTACGCTGCAGAAAGACCACCCAGATCGGAACCCACAGGATGAACATCACGAGCGCCTGCGCAGTCAACAGGCGACGAACGGTTCCGCCGTAGCGATTCACTGCCGCGCGTGCTTCTCCCACACCTGGTGTCCCCACCAGAGGTTCAGACCGCTTGTAGTGCCCGAAATCATCGGCGCGACCGTGCCGACAAGCGGGGTAAACATATTCCGTGCCACCTCAGCCTTCCGGTGGTCCCACTGCCTCGGCTCCAGCAAGCGGTCGGGGCGCTGCAGCTCTTCAAGACCTGGTTTTGGTGCCCGCCCCGTCCGCATGGGGAAACGATTGTCGACCGTCGCGTCAGCCCGCTCGAGCTCCTCTATGACCTCGTCTATTCGGCCGTTATCGCCCAGGCAGGAATTCGCTTCGCCGGGTGTTCTTGATCCTCATGTCGCGCGCTCGCTGATGCGAGCGCGCTCGCGGCTGCATTCAGACCCCTTCGGGCCGCGATGGCCGCGGGCGCGGTGGTAAGCCTCGTCATAGGTTGGGCCTGACCGGCGCCCTGGCTTCTCGCGCTGCTGCTGGTGGCTGTCCTGGGACTGGTCTGGGCCGTCGCCGTTCGCGGTTTCGTGCTCGCCGGCGCGTGGGGAGGTGATGGATTGGCCGGGTGACACCTTACCTACACCGTCACGCAAACAATCCCAGAGCCTAGGGCGATTTACTTTCGAATAGGCACTGGACGAACCATCCGGGTCAGCGCATTGTTGGGACCTCCCCGTTGCCGAGGACCGGGGAGTGACCAGGCAAAATCTCGGCATACAGGAGTCGCGAATGAAAACGCTTAGAAGGGTTAGGCGGCTGGCCGTGCTGACGGTGGGGTTGGCGGGGCTGTTTGTCGCCTTCAACGTAGTCCCAGGGGCGGCGACACCATCAGTTGGACTCACAAGCCAGACCCTGGGTCGAGGAACCTACATGTCCAACGGAAGTCTTCCACTCGAACAGGGTCTCGATGTTGTCGTCTCCAAGATCACCGTCGTTCCAGGTGGCTCCTCAGGCTGGCACTCGCATCCCGGGGGTGCGATCGCCATCGTCCAGCAGGGCGAGCTCACCCTGTATGAGTCGGTTGGCAACCACTGTGATGTCACCACCTACACCCAGGGACAGTCGTTCGTTGAGCGCCCCAGTGATGTCGTGAACGCCGTGAATACCGGCTCGACAGACTTCATCGTCGTCGCGACGTTTCCCGGCGTGCCTGTGGGCGGGTCGTCAAGGATCGATCGACCGAACCCAGGTACTTGCCCGGGTATCTGAGCGACGCGACCTGAGCGCGGCGTCCATCGCGTAAGGGCGCCGCGCCACCGTTGCGAGTCTTGGTGTCCGCACGGAAATCTGCAGACGCATAGGTAGGCGCTCCACCGCGCCTAACGCTCTAGAGGCTGCGCTCGGCGAGGCTGAATCCGCCGAGATACCGCTCCTTGCCGGTGAATGGCACCCCTGTGTCCTTCATACCCTGGTCCATCGCCGCGGCCTGCCCCCCGGGGGTCCCATAGACCTGGACTCCTAGCGGCTCCATCAACTCGAGCACCGGCGACAATTCTTTCGGGAGCAGGCCCATCTGCTCGCCGATGACAGCCATGTGCCGGTCGAGAGTCGGCGCGCTGGGAAATACATGAACGTTCGTAATCTCTGTTCCATCTGCGTTGCCGAAAGCGAAGAACGCGACGACATCTCGGTCGCGCTCCCTAATTGCCGTGAGAAGCTTCGCGTAGAAGCGCTGATATTCGGGGAACTTCCCGTCCTTGATCCGCCAGGTACTGAGGTAGACAATCGGCTCGTCCACGACTCCAACCTCCCTACGTGTGGTGTAGGTGATTCTCCACCTTCGTGAAAATAACCCACAAGTTTCCATTTTCTGGTTCGGGTCGCGATCGAGGTTCGCCGCGCTGCGTCATGAACGCTGGCCGATCCGGCACTCCCGGACGCTCCGTGACACTTCCTGGCGCATCGTGCCATCAGCCTCTTGATCCCGAGGTTCGGGGTTCGACTCCTTGAGCGAGCACGATCCTCATCCGTCCCCCCGGTCAGCCGTCTAGTGAGACCTGTCTCCAGATAAACCGTCCCACCACAGGTGGCCATCTGGCGATAGCTGGGGAAAGAGGGTAACCAAACCCGAGCTCACAATGTTTCAGCCAGCGAAGAAGGTGATTGCGATGACTCGATTGCGAGGGGTGGTTGTGGTGGGCGCAATGTTGTTACTGGTCGGCTGCTCAGCAAGCAAGGGACAAAACTTGGCCCCAACGCAAGCCGCGGTCACCCCGACGCCAGTCGCGATGACCTCAAGTCCGATGCCGACGGCCTCGCCATCGCCGTTGGGCTGGATCACCTACAACGAGCCGGCGTGGGGCTACAGCATCAACATGCCGGCGGACTGGCATCTGATCTCGGCAGGGGAGTTGGATCCCGAGCAGTTCAAGCTCTTCAGCTTTGAAGACGTGACGAACGCTGAAACGCTCGCCGGTCTCGACTCTGATGGGCTGGCGCTGAGGGTGATCGTGTCCCAGCTGAATTCAGGTTGTCCAGGAGTTCGGCCGCCAGTGGGGTGGTCGGGGTCGACCGTACCAGCGGTGGCGGTCGATGTCGATGGCTACACGAGTGTCGTCACCGGATATGAGGCGCAGGACAAGAGCGTCTGGGGCCTCCAAGCAGAGGCGTCGAGTGGCAAGTACTGCTATTCGTTCGTGGGCCTGACGCTAAACCACGATGCACAATTGAAGTGGACGCCGCTTTTCGAGCAGATGCTGTCGACATTCAGTTTTGGCACTCCCATCGCGCCACCGTTCTAACCCCTTACGGCGCTAACGCATAAGCCAATGAACTGCGGCGCCGTGCTCAGCGTGGTGAGATGGTGACGATCACGTTCCCCTTCTTGTGACCCAGGTCGACGTAGCGGTGCGCCTCCACGATCTCATCCAGCGTGTAGCGGCGGTCGATCACCGGCCGAAACGCGCCGCTCTCGGCGAGTTCCTTCAACGCCAGCAGGTCTGACTTCTTGGTCCTCGGGAATGTGTCATCGACGGACATCGACACTCCGCCTGATGCAAGCGCCGCGCCGGCGTTGACCATCGCCATAGCGCTCTTCCGTTTGCCGACGGCGTCGAAGATGACGTCGTAGCGGCAGCCGCTCTGTGTGAAGCCGTCCTTCGTGTAGTCGATCACTGTGGCCGCGCCCAGCGACCGCACCAGCTCGAGGTTCGCGGTGCTGCAGACGCCGGTCACCTCGGCGCCGAGATGCCTGGCCAGCTGCACCACGGACGTGCCGATCGCCCCCGAGGCTCCATAGACCAGCAGGCGCTGGCCCTTGCGAACCTTCAGCCGACGCACGAAGAACGAGGCGATCAGCCCGCCGTACGGCAGGGCGGCGGATTCCTCGTACGTGAGGTTGGCAGGTCGAAGGGCGAGCGCCGAGCTCGCCGGCCAGCACACCTTTTCGGCGTACGTACCGGCGCGGAAACCGTCCATTCCAAACACCTGGTCACCTGGCTTGAAGGAGGTTACGTCGCGGCCGACCGACTCGATCTCGCCGGCCGCGATCATGCCTATGATCCCCTTCCGCGGCGCCCTGATGCCGAACGCCGCTCGCAAGAAGAGCCGGTAGACGCCGCGCATCTTGAGGCCTCTCACGATGCAGTCGCTGGCTGTGACCGCGGTTGCGAAAAGCCGGATGCACACTTCCTTGTCCCGGGGACGCGGGTCGGGCACAGTCCTGATCTGGAGCACCTCGGGCGGCCCGTACGCCGTGCAAATGGCGGCTTTCATGCGGGCTCCCCAGCCCGCAGCCTGATGGCGGTCATGAATTCTGTGACCTCAATGTGTGCGCCCTCACGTCGAGATCTCCATGTCTTCAGAGGTCTTGGTGGCTAGTTGTTCGACTGACCTGTGTGCGGGCGGGAGATGACCGGGCTTTTGACCGCCTCATCGACCTCGAGATGGAACAGGTCCGGCCGGGCATAGTGGCCCGTGACGTCGAAGTCATACTTCGCGCGCGCGATATCAGCGAGATCGATATCGGCGAACAGGATCGTCTCTCCCGTGAAGTCGGGACCCGCGATGACATTGCCAAGCGGTCCGACGATGCAGCTTCCGCCAAGGCAGACAACATCGGATGGCTTTGATGCCAACTCATTCTTGATTTCGGGCGGATAGTCGGACAGCCTCGCGAACTGGTTCGCAGATAGGACGAAGCACCTTCCTTCAAGAGCAATGTGGCGGATGGTCGAAAGCCAGGTTTCGCGGCCATCGGCGGTCGGGATGCAGTAGATCTGAACACCCTTGGAATACATGACCATCCGCAAAAGAGGCATGTAGTTCTCCCAGCAGATCACCGCTCCGAGCCGCCCCAATGGTGTGTCGAAGACCGGCAGAGTTGAAGCGTCGCCAAAGCCCCACACAAGTCGCTCCGCCGCCGTGGGCATCACCTTGCGGTGCTTTCCCAGGTAGCTTCCCGGCGAGAAAAACAAAGCCGTGCAATAGAGAGTGCCCAAATCGCGCTCCACAACGCCGACGACCATATGGATGTTGAGCTCAGCCGCAAGCGCGGCCAACTCGTCCACGACGGGCCCTGGAATGTCAACGGAGCTTTCCCAGTACATGCGAAACTGGTCACGACCTTCGGGAGTTCGGTCACCAATCACGGTGCCGAACGAGATTCCGCGCGGATACCCGGAGATGAAGGCTTCGGGGAACAAGACCAGGCCGGCGTCGTTCGCAGCGGCATCGGAGGCCAACTTCCGAACCTTCGCCAGCGTGCGCGAACAATCAAAGACGACGGAAGCGGCCTGCACGACGGCGACCCGCTCGGTTTTCCTCACGACTCGGCCGTCACAGTGCGCGCAATCTACACCTTCCATGAATGCCTCCCATCAGCTGCCGGGCAATCGCGCTCTAGCGATAGTCGGGTCGAGGCGGATGCACCGCATGACACGCCAAGGTGCTAAGAGGTCGGGCGCGGCACGATCTTGAGCGTCGCGGCCCGGGCGGCCGGCGTCAGCACGCTGTTGAGGATGGGTCCGGTGTAGCGGCGGTATTTGTTCCGATACGCGGCATCGATCTGGTCGCCGATTGCGTCGTCGCCATCCACGAACGTCACATCTTTCTGCACTCTGCCGGCGCGAATCCGACCCTCGTGCCTTTCCTGAACCCCGCGGAACCAATGACCGCTGCGCCCCCTGACCGATCGGACGTAAAGATCGTCGCCCTGACGAATGACCCACGTGGTCACCGGTCTCCCCAGCTTGCCGTCACGCCGGACTGAGGCGATCTGCACCTCCTCGGCATCGCCAAGTTTGCTCAGCTCGTCGCCGCTCCAATTGCTCATCGCTAGATCGTCCCCATTCGGACGAGCGATTTGTCAGGGAGCCACCTTCCATGCACGGCTAGGCCTCCCCAATGGGTGGCGCCGAAGCGTATTCCGCGTCGCTGACGTGGTCCTCCCATGTCGCGCTGTTGCCCTCTTCATCGACCTCGAGCATCGCGATGTGAGTCATGAAGCGTATTGGCGCAGCGCCGTGCCAGTGATCCTCACCCGGCTCGAAGAACACACGGTCGCCGGCGCGGATGACCTCGACCGGTGCCCCGCGGCGTTGGGCTAAACCAACGCCCTCGGTCACATAGATGGTCTGTCCGTTCGGGTGCCTGTGCCACGCCGTTCGCGCGCCCGGCGTGAAGTGAACGCTGCTGGCCCTCAGACGCGATCCGTTTGAAGGTGCAGCGAGAGCATCGATGTAGACCGCGCCGGTGAACCACTCAACCGGTCCCGGATTGGTTGCGATGACATTCCTGGTGACCCTCATCATTTCTCTCCCTTGTCGGTGGGGCCGCGGCAGCCCTTTGACGCGCGGGGCTCGTCCATCCCACGTTAAGCCTCCGCGACGTGATCCAGAGGAAGCCAGATGGAAGTGGCCATCTCGCACTTCATGTCGAAACCGTCCCCCGTCATTCGATGCATAACAGAGGCCTGGAGACAAGTGATCCGCGGACCGGACCAGATCTTCAGGACGCCTCAGGATTAATCCGGACAGGAGGACTCAGCGATGCGTGTATTGGTGCTGGCAAAGGAAGACCATCAGAGCAGGGCGGCGACGCCCCCGACGCCGGAAGCGGTGGCGGAGTTCCAGAAGTTCAACGAAGAGCTCATCAAGGCTGGAGTGGTGATCGGGGACGGCCGCCTCTACCCGAGCTCGCAGGGCAAGCGCCTTCAGTTCGATGGCAAGAAGCGCACCGTGATCGACGGACCGTTCGCGGAGACCAAAGAGCTCGTGGCCGGCTACTGGTTGTGGCAGGTGCGCTCGATGGACGAGGCGATCGAATGGCTCAAGCGCGCACCATTCGACGTCGGGACGTACGAGATCCGTCAGATCTTCGAGATGGAGGCCATGTGAAGGAGGTTTCGCCATAGAGCCGTCAAACGGCGAGGCGAATCGCGCCATCGAAGCGATCTGGCGCATCGAGTCAGCCCGGCTCATCGCCGGGCTGGCTCGCATCGTCGGCGACATCGGGACCGCCGAAGAGCTCGCGCAGGACGCCCTCGTCGCGGCCCTAGAGCAGTGGCCAACCTCAGGCGTACCCGAGAAGCCCGGCGCCTGGCTGATGGGAACCGCCAAGCATCGCGCGATCGACCTCGTTCGGCGCCGCCAGGCGCTCGAGCGCAAGCACCAGGCGCTCGGACGCGACATCGAGCTGTCTCGGGAGTCTTTCGACGCGAGCGCCGCCATCGACGAAGACGTCGGAGACGACCTGCTCGGCCTCATCTTCATGGCCTGTCATCCGCTCCTCTCGAAGGAATCACGAGTTGCTCTCACGCTGCGGGTCCTCGGCGGCCTGACGACTGAGGAGATCGCGCGGGCCTTCCTCGTACCGGTCTCGACGATCGCCCAGCGCATCGTGCGGGCGAAGCGGACCCTCGCCGAAGCGCATGCGAGGTTTGAGGTGCCGCGCGGCCCCGAGCGCGTGGCGCGCCTCGCCTCGGTCCTCGAAGTGATCTACCTGATCTTCAATGAGGGCTACTCGGCGACCTCGGGAGACGACTGGGTGCGGCCGTCGCTGTGCGAGGATGCGCTTCGACTCGGTCGAATCCTGGCCGAGCTCGCCCCGACCGAGCCCGAGGTCCACGGCCTCGTCGCGCTGATGGAGATCCAGGCCTCGCGTCTGCGTGCTCGTGTCGGACCGTCGGGAGAACCGGTCCTGCTGCTCGATCAGGACCGAGCGCGATGGGATCGCCTCCTCATCCGACGCGGCCTGACCGCGCTCGACCGCGCGGAGAGGTTGGACGGCGCCATGGGTCCGTACGCGCTGCAGGCAGCCATCGCCGCATGCCACGCTCGAGCGGCGACCGCGGCCGAGACCGATTGGCCGCGCATCGTGGCGCTCTACGACGCGGTCGCTGAGCTCGCGCCGTCGCCGGTTGTCGAGCTCAATCGAGCGGTCGCCGTGGGGATGGCATTCGGCCCGGCAGCCGCGCTGGAGCTCGTGGATGCACTCCTTTTGGAGCCGTCGCTCAAGACGTACTACCTCCTGCCGGCGGTCCGCGGCGACGTGCTGCGCAAGCTCAGACGATTCGATGAGGCCCGCGCCGAGTTCGAACGCGCCGCGACGATGACCGAGAACACGATCGAGCGCAAGCTGCTCCACAAACGAGCAGCGGAATGCACCGCGGAGGGAATGGCCGGCTAGCCAATTCCCCAGAGACCCACGCTCCCGAGACACACGCCTAGGAGACTCACGCGCACCATGAGTCTCATTCGCATCGGTCCGGAATGAGTTGATTACGATTCGACGCGGGTGGACGGATATTCGATCGCGGAGTGGGGACTCGCCTTCACCGCAACAGCGAGCGCCGCGGCCGCGCTCACCGGACTCCTCTTCGTCGCGATATCGATCAACCTCAAGCTGATCGTGTCGAACCCTGGCCTGATCGCGCGCGCGATCGAAGTCCTCGTGCTGTTGACCGCGGCGCTGGCGGTCTCGACCCTGCTGTTGATGCCCGGACAGCCAAACGCGGTTGCGGCTGCCGAGATTCTCACGATCGCGGTCACCGTTTCAGCAGCCCTGGCAGTGATCCAGCTGCGGACCAACCGGAAGGCGTTGCCGATATCCGATCTCGCGTTCGCGATGAGAGTTGCCGGCGCCCACTCGGGGCCCGTATTCCTTGCCATCGGGGCCATCAGCCTGATCGCCCAGACCGGGGGCGGGCTCTACTGGGTCGTGCCCGCCATTCTGGCCATGATGGTGACGTCGATCATCGGAGCGTGGGTGATGCTGGTCGAGATCCTTCGCTGACACAGGACACTGCCTCAGGCAGCGATGTTCAGCTGCCCTGAGGTCGCGGGATACGGCCTGAATCCCTTCACGATCATCCAGACAGCGAGGCTCATCTCCCAGGCGAAGACCGGGAGTGCCGAGATCGCGCCCAACGTAGACACCTGACCGTACAGTCCAAACATCTCGGCAGTCCCCGAAGCAAAGATCAGCGGACCGCCGACGAGACCGATGATCGCGATCAGCCGTGGGACAAGTCCGGACCGGAACATGAGATACGCCAGCAACGACGTGTTGACCCCGAGGGCAAGGTTCGGGCCAAACAGGAACGTCCAGTCGTGGACCGCGACAAGCGCGCGCTGGAGCGCGACCAGCGAGCCGGCGCTGGCGCTCGCCTCGCCTGCGAACTGCTGCCGCAGCGTGACGACGGTGAGCAGGCTGATGATGCCGACGGCGATGACGACCCCTTCGACGGTCCGACCGGCGACGTAGCCGATGGCCATGCCCTCGTTCCACCGCTTGACGATCGGAAACAGCGTGACGGCGGTGCCGATCACGGAGACGACCACGAGAACCTCGAAGAACGCGCCGAGAAGTACAGGAGTGTCGTTCGCGGAGCTGGAGAGCACGTAGTTGGGGTCCCTCAGGAGACCTTGATAAAAGGCGAGCCCCACGATCGCCGCGGCTGCGGCCACGACGAAGAAGACCCCCGTCACCACCGCACTCTTTCTGCCTGGATTCATGTTTTCTCCCCCATTCCTTTCTGTGCCGTGGTGTACGCAGTACACCAGGCATTAAGACTAGGTGTACGGCGTACACTTGTCAAGTGGCCCAGCGCGTCGCGCCTCCACGAAGGGCGCCCCTAAGCAAAGAGCGCGTGCTGCGGGCGGCCGTCGCCCTGGCTGACGAAAGCGGGATCGACTCCCTGAGCATGCGCAGGCTCGCCGAAGAGCTGGACGTCGTGCCAATGGCGCTCTACAAGCACGTCGCCAATAAGGAGCAGCTCCTGGACGGAATGGTCGATGTCGTTATCGGCGAGATCGACCCCCCGGTCAGGGGAGCCGCCTGGAAGACGGCCGTCCGGCACCGGATCCTAGCTGCGCGGCGGGCGCTGCTGCGTCATCCGTGGGCGTCTCGAGTCCTCGAGTCGCGGACGGACGCGACACCACTCGTCCTCGCGTACATGGACTCGATGATCGGGCTGTTTCGCGCCGGCGGTTTCTCGGTCGACCTGACCCATCACGTGATGCATGCGATGGGCAGCCGCCTGCTCGGGTTCACGCAGGAGCTGTTCGACGACTCGCGAAGCCTGGATCCCGAGGTGCGGGACATGCTGATCCGCGAGATGGGAAAGCAATTTCCACACATCGTCGAGATAGTGAAGGTCGTCTACCACGAGGCGGACTCCGTGGTTGGTCCAGGCTGCGACGACCAGGCCGAGTTCGAGTTCGCGCTGGATCTGCTTCTGGACGGACTGGAAGCGCTTCTGCAGCGAGAAATCCAGTCGCCGGCTCCGTCGCCAGTCCGCGGGCCGATTCACGGCTAAGATTCGCGATCAGCCGAGTCAACAAGGCTGAGGGAGGTTCGCCAGTGGCGCCGCAGTCAAATCGCCAGGTTGTCGATCGGTACGTCCAGGCGCTCGTCGCGCGCGACCTTGACCTTCAGGCCGAGGTATGTGCGCCAGACATGGTGGTCGAATACCCCCAATCAGGCGAGCGAATCCGCGGCTGGGCCAACATCCGTGCCGTGCATGAGAACTACCCAGGCGGCCTCCCGCTGGACCTTGACCCCAAAGTGATCGGGAGCGCGGACAGGTGGATCGTCGGACCCAGCTTCAATATCCTGCGGGTCGAGGGGTCGGGTGACGTCTACACGATCTTTGGCTCTGCCAGGTATCCCGACGGCAAGACCTGGCAGGTGATGGACCTGGTTGAACTTCGCGGAGGCAAGATCGCGCGGACCATCGAGGTTTATGGCGAGCCGTTCGACCCACCGGAATGGCGCTCGAGATGGGTGGAGATTCAGAGCAAGTCTGGGACGGTCTGAGCTCAGAGGAGCTCCGCGATCAGGTTTGCCGCGCGCTCGGCGGTGCCGGACTCAACCTCTTCGTAGTCGACCGGCTTCGAAACCAGCGACCTGATCTCGCGCGCCACGTTTTCAGGCGTGGCCTCGTCGAAATCCATGCATCGTCCGGCGCGGTACTGCTGCAGCCGATGGCGAACGTGGAAGCTCTGCTCGCAGTGATCGCGCAGCGGGAAGTACAGAAACGGGCGGCGCGCCGCGGTCAGCTCCATCGTGGTGCTGAGCCCGCCCTGTGTGAGTGCGACGTCGCATGCGGCGAGGCGGCGGTTCAGGTCGGGGACGAATCCTTCGACCTCCACGCCTGCGACGCGCGGCAAGACCTTAGGGTCGACCCGCGGACCGGCCACGGCGATCATTCGGAATCCGGGCATCGCATCGCGAGCCGCCGGAAAAGCCTCCATCAGACGGGCGAGCAGCTCGACGCCGACGCCGGACCCGCCGACAGATGCGATGGCGACGACGTCTTGCCGCCCGTATCCGAACTCCTGACGGAGCGCCTCGCGGTCGAGGTCCTGTGTGCGGTCAACACCAAGGATGTAACCGCCTGAGAACTGGTAGTGCTGCTCGGTCCACTCGCGAATGTTCGGGAGTCCTGGTCCGAAGTCGCCGGAGACGACATCCTGCGGCCGGCCGATGAAGATCGCCCGATCCCGCACCCTTGGAAAGCGTTCGATCTGCTCGATCATCTCGGCGTTGTAATCGGCGGTAAGAAACGCGTCGCGCTCGCCGCGCTCCGGCATGGGCAGCCAGGCGACGATGTCAGTGAGCCAGACGTAACCGGCGGTCTTGAGCTCCGGATTCTCGTGCAGGTAGTAGTCCATCTCCCACGCCTCGTCGCCGATCCACAGGTCGTAGTCGCGCTCTCGCACCGCGTCGAGGAAGACCATGAAGTTGGCGAGGAGGATCTCGTCCATCCGGCGCCACGCCTCGAAGACGTGTAGTCGGTGTGGCCCCGACTCGCGCTCGATGTGCGTCGATTCGCTGGCCAGGTGCTTGCTCGCCGGATGAATCGTTTCGCCACACTCCGCCAGGAGCCGAGTCACCGGGTCCTGGGCGAGCCACTCGATCTCCAGCCGGGGAACAACCCTGCGCAACGCCTGGGCGACGGCCACGTCCCGGCGGGCATGGCCAAGGCCGATGGGCGAGGAAACGATGAGAGCGCGACGAGGTCTTCTCAAGGCTCGCCGTCGGGCTGGGGCCGGCGCCGCGGGCAGGAGAAAGTCTTTCAGCGCGACATTGACTGCCACCGGATCTCGCGTGTGCGGGAAATGGCCCGACTCCTCCATCGTCATCACGCGGCCGCCTGTCAACTCGGCCAGGGCGGCGCCGTTGGCGTGAGGGACTATCTCGTCGTCGTCGCCCTGGATCACGACCACGGGGCATGTGACCCGCGACGTGAGCTCGAGGGTGCGTTCTTCGTCCAGTGAGCGCGCCCGCTCAGTCGCCACCAGCACCTCAGGTGTGGTTTCGAGGCCCCAACCGATCGTGTCTTCTATCTGTTTCGTCGAGTGCGGCTCGGGCAGGCAGTGGCTGAAGAAGTGCTCGAGGAACCCGCGATAGTCCTGAAGCCAGTAGTTGGCGTTGAACTTCTGCCAGCCGTCGTACTCGTCGAACTTCTCCTCGAACAGCTGGTTGATCGCGTCGACGACCTGGCGCCAGGGCGGAAGGTGGACGCCAGGCGCGATGAAGGCGACCGACCTCACCCGTTCCGGATGCTCGGCCGCCAGCATCAATGCCCAGCGACCTCCGGCCGAAAACCCGACCAGGGATGCAGTCGCGGTTGCGGTGTCGTCCATCACCGCGAGGGCGTCGGCGACGAATTCTTCGTCGGCGTATGCGTCGGGACTGTCGGGCCTGTCGGAAAGGCCGTTGCCGCGGCCGTCCATCACCAGGACCCGGCAGTGTCGTGCCAGATAAGGCACCTGGTATTTCCAGTGGCGGGAATGGACGATGGACCAGGTCGGCAGCAGGAAAACGGTTGGCTCGCCCTCGCCGAAAATCTCCCAGTGCAGCCTCACGCCGGAGCGCGTTGTGTAGCCGTGACTGTCAGGCTGCCGGGCTCTCATCGCCGTTTCTCCTCGGGTGCAATTCTCTGCCGATCGGGCTGGAGATGAGGCGAGCGGCGCGGCGCTCGCCTCCAGGGACTGCGGACTTACGGACGCGCTTCGTAAACGGCGTTGAACGGGCTCTCGGCAACGCGGCGGAATCGTGTGAATCCTCCGGCCTGGGCGACGTCTCGGATGCGCGCCTCTCCGGCCTGCGCGCCAAGCGCAAGCCCGACGTCCTGGGACAGAGAGCTCGGTGTGCAGAGGAAGTTCGAGAAGGCGTAGTAGGCGCGCCCGACAGGATTCAGGTTCTGCTCCACGCGGTCGCCGGCGATCGGCTCGACGATCATCCACGTTCCATCAGGGGCGAGCGCTTGCCTGACGTGACGGGCCGCACCGACCGGGTCTCCCATGTCGTGCAGGCAGTCGAACATCGCGACCAGGTCGTAGCCGGTTCCCGGGAACGACGATGCCGGGGCGACTTCGAACTTGATCCTGTCCTGGAGCCCGGCTGCGTCTGCCTTCTGGTTGGCGAGGTCGATCGATTCCTTGTGGTAGTCGAAACCGGCGAAGTGCGACCGCGGGTAGGACGCGGCCATCAGTCGCGTCGACGCGCCGAGACCACAGCCGACGTCCGCGACCTGGGCCCCGACGCGCAGCTTGTCCTCGACCCCGTCCAGGGCGGGCAGCCAGCTCGAGACCAGGTTTGCGTTGTAGCCGGGGCGGAAGAAGCGCTCGCATCCGGTGGCAACACCCGCGTCGTGCTCGTGCCAGCCGAATCCGGCGCCCGTCCGAAAGGCCGACTCGATCTGCGGTATCGACCTGAGGCTTGCGGTCGCAAGCTCGAAGGCGCCGCCCACGAACGCCGGGCTGTCTTCGTTGGCAAGCGCCAGCGCCTGCTCCGGCTCCAGTTGGTAGCGCCCCGTGCCGGCGTCATAGGAGACGTACCCGCCGGCCGCCTGCGCGTTGAGCCACTCGCGGACGTACCGCTCGGCGAGGCCTGTCTTCTCGGCGAGATCGACCGATGTCATCGGGCCGGAACCCGCCATCGCCTTGTACAGGCCGAGCTTGTCTCCGATGACGATGAGACCGGCGTTCACTGTCGCTCCGAGCTCGCCTATCACCTGTCCGAGGAACGCATTGAGCTTGCCCTCGTCAATCGCTACTGTCTGAACAGCCATCTGAACAACCTCCGGATTGAGATGGCCTGACCGTAGGAGCGCGACACTGGGCATCGCATCAGGGACCCCACCTAGTTCTTCGAGTGCCACGCCGCGGCGGCTGCTGGTCGGCCGGGATACTGAGCTGGCAGCTCTGCGCGAGGCTCTCGCGGCCGCGCGGCTGGGCAAGACCGCCCGGCTTCTGATCCGGGGCGAGGCCGGCATCGGCAAGAGCGCGATTCTGGAGCAGGCGCTGGCCGACGCGCAATCGATGCGGGTGCTCTCGGCGCGGGGCGTCGAGTTCGAGGCCGATGTCCCCTTTGCCGGATTGCACGAGCTGCTCGCGCCGGCCCTCGGACTGCTCGATCGGCTTCCACCCGTCCACGCGGGCGCGCTGCGCTCCTCCCTCGGACTTGGCGAACGCAATGAATCCGACCGGCTGATCATCGGCGCCGCAACGCTGGGCCTCATCTCCGCCTACGCCGAAGAGGCTCCGCTTCTGATCACCGTCGATGACGCGCAGTGGATCGACCGAGCTTCGGCGGAGGCGATCGGGTTTGCGCTGCGCAGACTGGTCGCGGACCCGATCGCGGTTCTGATCGCCATCCGCGAGGGCGAGGACTCGCCATTGGTTGCGGCTGCTCTTCAGGCGCTCGACCTGGGCGGCCTCGACGAGGCCTCGGCGAGGAAGCTGCTCCGCATGGACTCCGACGAGCAGGTCCATCACCTCGTGGCGGCTACGGGCGGAAACCCGCTCGCGCTTCTCGAGCTGAGCCGCGAGACAGCCCGTCTCAGCTGGCCGTCGCACGACAGCATGCCGGTGGCGACGAGCGTCGAGCGGTCGTACCTGCGACGCGCGGAGAACCTTTCTGGCGATGCGCGGCGCGTGCTGCTCCTGATGGCGGCAGCCGGTGGAGTCCAGCTCGGGCTCGTTCATCGCGCCGCAGCCGAGCTCGGCCTTCAGCCGGCCGCAGTCGACGAGGCCGAGGCCACGCAAGGGCTCGTGACGTTGCGAGCTGACACCTTCGAGTTCGTCCATCCGCTGGCGCGGGCGGCGACCTATCACGCGGCCTCTGCCGCGGACCGGCGTGCGGCGCACAGAGCTCTCGCGGTCGTGATGGCCGAGCCAGGTCAAGCCGACCGCCGAGCGTGGCATCTCGCGGCCGCCGCGAGTGGCTGGGATCCCGGGGCGGCCTCGGCCCTCGAGGAAGCCGCTCAGCGCGCCCGGGAAAGCTCGGGCTACGCAGCCGCGGCGAGCGCGTGGTCGGAGTCGGCGCGTCTCACAGAGCAAACCGACCTACGCGCGGCCAGGCTCTTCAGCGCGGCCGAGAATGCGTGGCTCGGCGGACTCGCGCAGCTCGCTGCGGAATTGCTCGAGTCGGCCCGACCCCTCGCGGAAACGGTAGAGCTCCGAGCCGAGATCGAAAACCTGCGCGGACACATGGCGTTGCGGCGAGGCTCGGTGGTCGAGGGCTGCCGCATGATGGTCGAGGCGGCCGAGGCGATCCAGCCGATTGATCGGCTCAAGGCGATCCGGATCCTGGCTGACGCCGCGATAGCAACGTTCGGCGCCGGGATTGCCGTCGAGATGCTTGTGGTCGCGCGTATGGGGCTCGACTTGCTCAGATCCGGCGACCCGCCTGAGACCGCGGTTTTCGCCAAGGTCGCGTACGGAGCGATCGCCATTGTCGCGGGACAGGGCTCTGACGGACCACGGCACCTTCACGAATGCGTTCCGCTCTTTGATGCCATTCCGCGCGAGAGCGCAGATCCCCTTGTCGCGTCCTGCGCAGGCATCGTGGGGCTGTTTCTTCGGGAGGCTGGGGCGGGCCGTGACCTCTTCGCCAGGGCGCTCGAGCAGGCACGCACCCACGCGCCGACCGCGGCGCTCCCGACCGTCCTGTTCATGCTGGGCCGCGACGCGGCGGCTACCGACCAGTGGCAGGTCGCCCGGGCGCATTACGAAGAGAGCGCCCGGGTCGCGCGCGAGACTACGCAGCTCGTGATGGTGCCCGGACCGCTTGCAGGCCTTGCGTGGCTGGACGCGCTGGAAGGCCGGGAGCAAGAGTGTCAGGCGCGGGCGGCCGAGGCGCTCGCGCTCTCGGAGCAGTACCAGATGGGGCTCTTCAAAGCCTGGTCGATCATCGCGCTGGGACAGCTGGAGCTGGGTCTCGGCCGCCCAGGAACAGCCTTGAAGCACCTCGAGGAGTGCCAGGAATTCCTCGCGTCCATCTCGTTCATGGACCCGGACATCTCTCCCGCTCCGGACATCGTGGACTCGTTGGTCCGGCTGGGCCGTCATGAAGATGCGCGACGCATCGCCGTCCATTACGAAGCAGCAGCACATGCAAAGCAGCAACCCTTTGCGATGGCTCGCGCGGCCAGGGCGCGCGCGCTGCTGGCGGACGACGCCACGTTTGGCGCCGAATACGAGAGCGCGCTCCGCCATCACCAGGACACACCCGACCTGTTCGAGCGGGCGCGGACGCATCTCTACTACGGCGAGCGACTCCGCCGCACCCGAAAACGAGTTGAAGCACGCCGGCACCTGCGCGAGGCCTTGAAAGCATTCGATCGATTGGGCGCTGCTCCGTGGAGCGAGCGTGCGTTGAGCGAGCTGCAGGCCAGCGGAGAAACCGCGCGCGTACGCGACGACCGGTACCGGCAGCAGCTGACCCCGCAAGAGCTGCAGGTCGGTCTGCTGCTGGCAGAAGGCCAGACGACCCGCGAGGTCGCCGCGAGATTGTTCTTGAGTCCAAAGACGGTCGAGTACCACCTGCGGCACGTCTACGACAAGCTGGAGATTCGCTCCCGCGACGAACTGCGCAAGAAGCTGCTTGCGCAGCCTGCCTCGAGCGCCGTGCAGCTCGCGTTGATGTTCACGGACCTGGCGCGGTCGACCAGCCTGGTCGAGGCGATTGGGGACGAGGCGTGGCGTGACCTGAGCGCGTGGGTGGATGGGGAGCTGAGGCGAAGCTTCAAAGAGCATCGCGGCCGCGAGGTGGATCACGCGGGTGACGGTTTCTTCGTCGTCTTCGATTCCGCATCTGGATCGGTCGCATGCGCGATCAGCATTCAGCGCAGGCTCGCCTCGCATCGGCGCGCGCACGGATTCGCGCCCGCGATCCGGATCGGGATCCATTTCGGTGAGGTTCAGGACGCCGGCGACTCGATACGGGGCGCCGCGGTGCACATCGCGGCGCGGTTGTGCGCGGCAGCCGATGAAGATCACATCCTGGTCTCGCGCCAGGCGCTAGAAGCCGGCAACCTCAGGTCGTCAGGCCTCAGGCAGCTGAATCTAAAGGGAATCAAAGAGCCGATTGAGGCCGGGGAAGTCAGCTCGACTGACTAGCGGCTTCTCCGCGCATCCGCTCGAGCCCATCGAGGATCAAATCGAGCCCGACCTCAAACTCCGCGGCATAGCTGTAGCCGGGCTTCATGACGCGCTCGTAGGCGATCTCGGCCAGGTAGGGATATTCGTTGGCGGGATTCTGGCCGAGTATGGTCTCGGCCACTTCCGCAGCCTGTTCACCGGTGTCGAACGGGAGGCTTGCCTGCTCGAGCGCAAAGCCGTAGATGTAGCTGTCCAGGATCGAGTAAGCGTGGCCCGCCACCTCGAGCGAGAAGCCGGACTCTCGCAGGCATCGAAGCACCGATTCGTGATGGCTGAGGTTCGCCGGTCCGGGGTGCGTCCGCGACTCCATCAGCCCGATGGCCCAGGGATGCTTACCGAGCACCTCGCGCGCTGAGATGGCGCGCCGCCGCATCGCCGCCTTCCAGTCACCTCCGTCACATGGCAGCTCGATCTCGCCGAACACGATGTCCACCAGCCCGTCAAGGACCTCCTCCTTGTTGGCCACGTGGTTGTACAGCGACATCGCCTCCACGCCGAGTGCCTCCCCCAGCTTTCGCATCGTGAGCGCTTCAAGCCCACCCTGATCGGCAAGGCCGAGCGCGGCTCGCAGGACGCGATCCCTGTTGAGGGGGGCCCGCCTGCCGGCTGACATTGGCTCGTTCACCACTTGACAAACTTACACCGTATGTTACGCAGTAAGCTTACGGTGTAAGCAATTCACGTGAGGTGAGGGCCATGAGCTCGTCGAAGACGCTCGCCAGGTTGGCGGGCATCCTTTATCTGATCGTCGCGGTCGGGGGCGGTTTCAGCGAATACGTCCGACTCAGCGTCCGGGTGCGCGGTGACGCTGCGGCGACAGCCGCCAACGTCGCCGAGCACGCATCGCTGTTTCGACTTGGCTTCGTCGCCGACCTGGTCGATTTCGCCTGCTTCCTGGCGGTGGGCCTTCTGCTGTACGCGATCCTCAAGCCGGCCGGCCCGAGAATCGCGGTCTCGATGCTGGCCCTCAACGCGGTCAGCGTCGCCATCCAGGCGCTCAACATGCTGAACCACCTCGGCGCGCTGCTGGTCGCGACCGATCGCACCTACACAACGGGCTTGAGCTCGGACACCGTCGCCGGACTGGTCGCGCTGCTGCTCGACATGCACGCCCAGGGCTACCTGATCGCGCAGATCTTCTTCGGCCTCTTCCTGCTGCCGCTGGGTTACCTCGTCTACCGATCCGGCCTCTTCCCGAGGGTTCTTGGGCGGATCCTCATGATCGGCTCAGGTGGGTACGTGGCAGGTGTGGTCGCCACCTATCTGTCGCCCGGCTTCGAATCCAGCCTGGCGTTCTACTTCGGGATTGCCGGCGGACTCGCCGAGCTGACATTCCTGGTGTGGCTGCTGATCGCGGGAGTCAATGACTTGCCCACCCGGCAAGCAATTTCAGTCGAAGGAGCACTGGCATGAGTGACATGAGATCCAAACTTTCAACCCTCTGGATCTTCGCGACGCTCAACTACCTCTACTGCGACGTTGTGACCCTCATGGACGCGAACCTGCTGAAGGGGTTTATGAACGGACATGTCGGCGGCATCGAGGTGACGCAGGGCTTCTTGCTGGCGGCCGCGGCGCTGGTGGAAATTCCGATCTCGATGGTCCTGCTGTCCCGCGTCCTCGGACACCCGGCGAACCGCTGGGCGAACATCGGCGCCGGCGTCACCATGACCGGCGTTCAGCTGCTTTCTGTGTTTGCCGCCAAGCCCGCACCCTACTACCTGTTCTTCAGCTTGATCGAGGTCGGGGCGACCGCAGCGATCGTCTGGCTGGCATGGAGGTGGTCCGGCGAGCGGGCACGCGACGTTCAGGCCAGGGCTGGTGCGACCGCCGACGCGGCTGTCCACTCCTCGTAGCCCACCACCGCGTCACTCGCTAGGGGTGCGGGATTGCCGTCCGTGCTTCAAGTTCGGCTACCAGCCGGCTGGTCAAGGGTGTGGCGATGCCCGCCCTGGCCGCGCGCCTGAGCAACCCGCCACCAAGGGCGTCGAGCTCGAGCGGCCGGCCGGCGGCCTGGTCGCGCTGCATCGAGGTCTCCATCGATTCCGGCATCGAGTCGAGAAGCCGCACCATGATCTCGGGGTCGACCGGCACACCCTCCGCGCGGGCGACCTCGGCGTACTCGCCGTACAACGCCGTGGCGTCAGCGCGCCGCCTGGTCCGCACCGCTCCGACGTTCCCGCGCTCGTGGGTCGTCAGCAGGGCGAGCGGCGCCAGCATGGCGAACTTGTCCCAGAGCATGGCCGGCTCGTCGTCCCGGATTCGCACGTCAAGACCGGTGGCCGACATGTGCGCCGCGATCAGCTCGACCTCCTCCCGGTTTTCCGGCCGATGTGCGATCTCGACCAGCGCGAATGGGCTGGTGTGACGGATCGACCCCGGCCCCAGCTTGGTGGTCTCGATCCGGATCGTGGCGGCCACCACGCTGTCGGGTGGGTAGACCTCGCGCAAGAGCTCGACATGGTCGATGCCGTTGAGAAACGGGATCACCAGTCCGCGTCCGAGCGCCTCCGCGGGCAATCGCCGCAGCGACTCGCGCAGCTGGGTCGCCTTCACTGTGACAAGGCACGCGTCGACGAGATGACCCAGCTCGGTTGCGGCTTGCACGGCAGTGGTGAAGTTGCCGAACCTCTCACTCTCGATGTGCAGGCCGTGATCGGCTACCGCCTCCGACGTTGCCTCGCTCGCCAGTACCGTGACCGAATCGCCGCCTCGCGCCAGCAGTCCGGCCAGCAGGCCACCAACACCGCCGGGCCCAAGCACGGCGAGCTCGAGCGATCGCGTGGCGGCGTTCACAGCCACGACTCGCTCGCGATGCCTCGGACATCGACCTCCAGGTTCAGGTCATCGATCGGCGGGAGCGAGAAGACCCATCGGAGGCCGGGCCGGGTCATGTCCTCAAACCGCGCGAGCTCCTGCTTGCCGAAGAGCTCGAATGCGGCGCGAGGACCATAGAACTGCGTCTCTGTCGCGTCCGCCCACGTCAGCCCGAGCGCGGCGATCCGCTCGTCCATCGTCTTCAACATGTCCGCCCAGAAGCCGGCCAGGCCGCCCTCAGTTCCAGGCGCCTCGGGTGAGCCCGAGATCACAAAGGTAGGTCGGTGGTGGTCGCCCTGCACCGTGTAGCAGAAGGCGTGCATGCATGCCTGCGACGGCGGGTCGAGCTCAGGCGCGACGTTGGTGCGGGCGACCGGCGAGTGCCCGTCGAGCGGCAAGCCCCAGCGCTCGAGCTGGTCGATGTAACCGCGATTGAAATCGGTGAAACCCTGGCGGGTCATAGGCGCAGGGACCCGCAGCTCCGTCGCGCAGAGCGCAGCCAGCGGACGGCCGGCAGCGTCGAGGGTCTGCTCGACGAGGCGAAACCCGTCGGCCAGCGGAGTCTCGCGCGGGGCGAGCACCCGCACGATGTTGTGGCCCGGCTCGGCCGCGACCCCGGCGGAGAAAGGCGCGCCCGAGAAAGGTCCCTCGATCGGAAGAAAGCGATACCCGCCCGGCGATTTCATCACTTGCATGGCACAACCGTATCGACGTGCGGCTAAATTGCGTCAGACACATGGGCCGACTCGAAGAGCGTGACCTGCGCAGCCTGGAACGCCGCAGCATGTATTCGATCTTCGCGCCGATCGACGGAAGCGAAGGACTCTCACGTGAGCTTCGCATGGAGGACAGCTCAAACCCGACCCGCGCAGGAGAGCTGGCGGTGTGGGGCTTCATCCGCCGCCGCGTGAGGCGCCGGCGGGAGCCCTGCGAGCCATGGGTCCCGGCGATGTTCATGTTCGTCAGGAGGTTCGGCTAGCCGGGCTTGACCGGACCCATTTCTCTGACTAAAGTCAGAGAATGGACCTGGCGGGGATCGAGCAGGTCCGGGGATTCAACCGGACGGTTGCCGAGCGCATTGGAGCCCTGACCGACGGCTTCCTCGGACGAGAACGCCCCATGGGCGAGTCGCGGGTCCTCTGGGAGATCGGCTCGCGTGGCGCCGAGGTCCGTGAGCTTCGGAGCCGGCTCGGCCTTGACTCCGGCTACCTGAGCCGCGTCCTCCGCTCCCTGGAGCGCGCTCGGTTGATCAGAGTGAAGTCGAGCGCCGGCGATGGTCGGGTTCGATACGCACAGCTGACCAGAGACGGGCGCGCCGAGCGGGCCGAGCTCGACCGGCGCGCGGATGCGGTCGCGTGGACCTTCCTTGACCCATTGAGCGATAAGCAGCGCGAGCAGCTGATTGCCGCGATGACGGAGGTGGAGCGACTGCTTCGCGCATCGATGATCGAAATTGCCCTCGAAGACCCTGCCACGGCCGATGCTCGCTGGTGCATCGACCAGTACATCGCCGAGCTCAACACCCGCTTCGAGAGCGGATTCGATCCTTCGCGGAGCATCTCCGCGGATG
This sequence comes from Verrucomicrobiia bacterium, assembly GCA_035637495.1. Lineage (GTDB taxonomy): Bacteria > Chloroflexota > Dormibacteria > Dormibacterales > Dormibacteraceae > 40CM-4-65-16. The sequence goes on along the minus strand of DASPXA010000018.1, from coordinate 5,728 downwards.
TGGATGAGCTGACGCCTCCCGTGGGGGCCCTGTTCATCGCGCGCCTGCGAGGAAGTCCCGTCGGCTGCGGCGCCCTGAAGTTTCACGACGGCGCCCCCGCCGAGCTGAAGCGGATGTGGGTGGCGCGGGAGGTGCGCGGCCTTGGGCTCGGGCGTCGGATTCTGGTGGAGCTGGAGAGGTATGCGCGAGAGAGGGGTGTGGGGGTTGTTCATCTCGAGACCAACGGAACGCTGAACGAAGCGATCGCGCTCTACCGCGCGAGCGGCTATCGCGAGGTTCCACCTTTCAACGACGAGCCGTATGCGCACCACTGGTTCGAGAAGGCGTTGACCTAGCCATTGTCGAGACGGTCCTGTCACACCAGGCTCGGCGCGGCATGATTCGAGTGGTGACTGAAGCGGCGCGTCCCGTCACATCACGCCGGCCCCATTCGTCACCCTCAATAGACAGGTGACAGAACACGAGTGGCTGGCCGAGCGGTTTGAGGGGCAGCGCGCGCGGCTGCGCGCGGTGGCGTACCGGATGCTCGGCTCGGTGAGCGAGGCCGACGATGCGGTGCAGGAGGCGTGGCTTCGGCTCAGCCGCACCGACGCCTCGAGCGTGGACAACATCGCCGGGTGGCTGACCACCGTCGTGGCGCGGATCTGCCTCGACATGCTGCGGTCGCGCAAGACCCGCGGCGAGGAGCCTCTCGGCGCCCACCTGACCGAGCCCGCGATGAACCCCGAGCAGGAAGCGCTGCTCGCCGACTCGGTCGGCCTCGCCCTCCTGGTCGTGCTCGAAACTCTCGAGCCCGCCGAGCGCGTTGCGTTCGTGCTGCACGACATGTTCGCCATCCCGTTCGATGACATCGCACCCATAGTGGGTCGGACGCCGGGCGCCGCCAGGCAGCTGGCGAGCCGCGGGCGCCGCCGAGTACGCGGCGCCAGCACCATTCGTGACACCGACCTCGCTCAACGTCAAGAAGTGGTTGCCGCGTTCCTCGCCGCTTCGCGTGGCGGCAACTTCGATGCGCTTTTGGCGGTGCTCGATCCCGATGTCGTTCTGCGCGCAGACGCGGAGGCGGTGACGATCGGAGCTGAAGACGAGATTCGGGGCGCATCGGCCGTGGCGGCAACGTTTGCCGGCCGGGCCAGGGTCGCGAGGCCGGCGCTGGTCGACGGGGCGCCAGGGCTCGTGTGGTCGCAGAGCGGCCGCCCGCGAATCGTGTTCGACTTCATCCTCCAGAACGGCAAGATCGTGGCCATCGACCTCATCGCCGACCCGGAGCGACTCCAGGAGATCGACCTGGTCTTCAGCTCTCCGGAGTGATGCGAAGCACCGGGATCTCGCGGTCCGTCTTCTTCAGGTAGCCGCCGTAGTTCGGCGCCACCTTAACGACTCGCGCGTACGCCGCTTCACGATCGGCACCCTGCAACGACTCCACATGTGCCTTGAACTTTCGGTTGCCGACCTGGGCCCAGACCCGGTCCGGGTGCTTGGCCAGGTTGTGAAACCAGCCGGGATGAGTCGCGGCACCGCCTTTCGAGGCGATGACGAGCCAGGCGTTGTGGCCGTCGGGAAAGCCGCCGAGAACGTGGGTGTGCTCCTTGCCCGAACGCGCTCCGACCGTGGTCAGCAGCAGGACCGGGAAACCCATGAACCTCCCCGGCTCCTCGGTGGTCAGTTTGCTGTAACGGTTTATCTGGCGTCGAAAGAATGGCTGCGCCAGCTTCAACATCAGGCCGCTCTGCCCTCGCCCTCCCCGTGTCCCCCTCGGGGGGATGCGGATCGGCCTGGATGGTTCGCTCATTGGAAGCGATAACCGCACACATCGACGCCTGATTCCGGATTGACAGCGGAATTCATCAGTCGTAGAATTCAACGCGCGGTGAATTTCTGGACTGGATCGGGGAGGTAGCTGGATGGAGACCCGAAGCAACGCATTCGAATCGGTCCTGGCGCCGATTGCCGGCGGCCTGGTGGTCCTCGTCACCTTGCTCGGGCTGATCGGGACCGCGATTCGCGATCCGCGCCCGCATGAGATCCCGGTCGGGGTGACCGGGCCCGCCGCGCTGCAGATCACCGACACGTTCAACACCAAGGCGCCAGGCACCTTCGCCTTCACGATCTACGACTCGGAAGACCAGGCGAGAGGCGGGCTCGATTCGCGTGACGTGGACGCTGTGCTCGTCGTGGGCGCAGGGGCGCCTCGATTGATCGTCGCCGGGGCCGCCGGCGACGCGATCAGCGGACTGACCACCGCGATCTTCACGGCCGGCTTCGCCGCCCAGGGCGGGCAGCTGACGGTTGAGGTCACGCATCGATTCGCGGGCGGCGACCCGCACGGCCTGGTCCTCTTCTTCCTGGTCCTCGCGACGATCATCTCGACCTTCGTCAGCCAGGTGCTGCTTTTCGTCCGAGCGCGCGCTGCACGACTTTGGTCGTGGATTGGTGTCGCTTCGGGTTGGGCGATCGTGGCCGGGCTCGCCGGTGTCGGCTCCGCGGCCTGGATAGTCGGGGGTTACGACACCACCTCCGCAGCCGCCATGGCCGGGCTCATCGCGCTCACCGCGCTGGCCACCGGCGCCGTCACTGGCGGCCTCTCCCGCCTGCTCGGAGCGCCGGGGCTTGGCCTCGCCGGCCTGGTCGTGGTTCTGCTCGACCTCATCTCTTCCGGCGGCCCGGCGGGCCCGCAGTTCCTGCCCGACGCTTACCGGTGGCTGTCACCGTGGATGCCGGCAGGTGACCTGTTCAGGTCGATGAGCGGTGTGCTCTATTTCGACGGCAACGGGGTGGCGACGCCGGTGCTGGCGTTGGTTGCGTGGCTGGTGACAGGGCTGGTCCTGATGCTGCTCGGCGGGTTGGCGCACCGGGCGCGCTCCGCCGCGACCGCGCCCGCAGGGTAGCGCCCAGGACGTGCCGAGGACCGGCCGGCGTCCTGGAAGGGCAGGCACCCGAGCCCGCATCCTGGCCGCCGCGCGCGAGCACTTCGGTGAGGAGGGATATGAAGGGGCGACGCTGCGCGGAATCGCAGCGGTGGCCGGCGTCGACCCTGCGCTCATTCCGCATTACTTCGGCTCGAAGGAAGGCGTCTTTCTAGCGGCGGTCGAGTTTCCAGTCGACCCGGCGGTGTTCATCCCGCGCCTTCTCCAACCTGGCCTTGACGGGCTGGGTGAGCGGCTCACCCTGTTCTTTCTCGAAACGTGGGATTCGCCCGCCGGCGCCTCGTTGATCGGGCTCATCCGCTCAGTCGTCAGCAACGAGCTCGCGGCAGACCTGATGCGGCGGTTCGTGACCCGAGAGGTGCTCGGCCGGCTCGCTGAAGCGATCAAGCTCGACGAACCGCAGCTGCGTGCCAGCCTGGTGGGCACGCAGCTGGTCGGACTCGCGATGCTGCGCTACGTGATCAAGGTCGAGTCGCTGGCTTCCGCCTCACGCGAGGAGCTCGCGCGCTGGATCGGTCCCAACGTCCAGCGATATCTCACCGGACCGGTCATCGCCTAGAGCGGTGTGACCGGGATGCAGATCTCGCACTCGAACTCGCCCGTCTTTGCGTCGTAGCTCGCGTCGGCCGCGTAGTGCTCGAAGTAAGGGCGCGCGTCGAGCTGCATGCCGCTGCCGGGGAGCCAGTCACGAAGGAGCCAGTTCCAGGCTTCACCCACCTCTTTATCGGTGCCCTTGAAGCGTCCGGCCGCGTACTTCCCGCCGGGGATGACCGTCATGTGGTGGTCGCCCGCGCCCTTGAAGTCCTTCGGCACCTCGACCGCGGCGTCGTAACGAAGCTTTCGTGCCTCAGTGATCCCAGGGTCGTCGTAACTGATGCCGTAACGCGGCTTCCCGAACAGGCCATTTGTCTCCATCCATGGAGCGACCTTGTCCATCCAGAAATCCGAGACGGGTTTGCCGTACGGGCCTACGTGGCGGAGGTACGCGACTGTGGTCGGTTGTCGGTCGACGATCTTTACCTTCATGCCTCCATCTTTCGCGGCTGAAAGTGACACCGCCTGATCGAGGTTGCTTTGGACCTGATCGCGCTTGCTGACTTCCGTATCGCGCCACCTGGTGGGTGTGGCATCGAACCGGCCTTTGAAGGCACGTGCGAATGCCTCGGTCGATCCGAATCCGACCGAAAGGGCGACCTCGAGCACCGGCACTCTGGGCTGAGCGACCAACCGCTGCGCTGCCACCTCGAGCCTTCGCCGCCGGACGTAGTCCCCGAGCGTCTCGCCCATCCACGCGGTGAAAAGGCGATGAAAATGGAACGCGGAGAAGTTGGCGACCCGCGCCAGCGCGTCCAGCTCGAGCTGCTCGTCCAGGCGCCGCTCGCGGTGCTCGAGGACGCGGTGCATCCGCGCCTCATACTCGGATCGGCTGTCCAACAGTCCGATGCTACGTTCTGCTCGCGATCCTCCTGCCGCCGGCGTCGCGGCAACACCGATCGGTCCTCAGCTCCAACTCGGGTTGGTCATGCTCTTGACATGCCAACTATATCGCGTCACGATATAGCGAGAGGCGATATATGGCGCTCCGTGACGATGCCAACCTCCTGATCCTCACCAGCCTCGCCGGGGGGCCGAAGCACGGCTACGCCATGATCGAAGACATCTGGTCGATCACGGGTGTGCGGCTCGGACCCGGCACGCTCTACGGCGCGATCGGCCGGCTCGAGGCGGAAGGCATGATCGAGGCGCTGCAGAGCGACGACCGGCGGCGGCCGTACCAGATCACCGCCAGCGGCCGGCGCCACCTCGAGGCCGAGATCGGTGGCATGAAAGGCCTGATCGCGACCGGCCTTCGCCGCCTCAAGCGAGCATAGTCATGCGCCGGCAGTCGGCGGCGGTCTCGCTCGTGCTCCTCGCGCTGCTCGCGATCGTCATCGCCCAGGCGAGCCTTGTTGCGCTCCTCTTCGTGTTCAGCCTGGTGCTAAAGCTCAGGCTTGGGATCGAGATCGGCGGCGGCGCCATGCTGATGGGCAGCCAGCTCGGGTACGGCCAGCCGCAGGTCACCCTTTTCAACGCGGCCACCGTGGCCTCGGCCGTGTTCACCGGCGGGTGCGGCGCCGTCGCGGCAGCACGGCGATTCAACCGGTGGCGGCCCGACCGATGAAGGGCCTGCTCCGCCTGTATCCGCGTTCGTGGCGTGAGCGCTACGGCCGCGAGATGGAAGTGCTGCTCGAGCAGATGCCGGGCGAGCTGGGCGTCGGCCTCGACCTGGTGGTCGGCGCCGCGGCGGCCTACGCGGTGGTGATTCGAGGCAATCGAATCCTCAGCGCCGCGGGGGCGTACATGCATGGCGTTTGCGTCGCGGTCCTCCTGCAGGCGATTGCCTTCGTGACCTTCATCCTGTACGCGCAGGGTTCGGCGGCCAGCCCTGCCGTTGCCGAGCTGGGGCCGATCCGATTTGCGGTCTTCACGCGTCCGCACCTGTTCGGCGGCCTCGGAGCGCTGGGCTCGGCAGCCTGGACCAGAACCGCAGCCATCGAGTGGCTGCTCGGCGCTGCCGTGCTGGCGATGCTGATCGCGGCGCTGGCCTTGGTCCTGGCGTCCCCGCGGCTGCTGAAGTCACTGCGATGAAGCTCCTCGTGATCGCGGGGCTGGCGGTTGTGGTGTCTGGCCTGCTGATGGTCGCCGTCCTGCTCGGCTACCGCACCGACCAGGGGCACGTGTATCAGTTCATGGGTACGGGCATCGCGGCGAAGCTGGATGTGCTCGGGGCGCCGCCCTCGTATGTCGTGATCGAGGACGGC
>DASPXA010000017.1:0-1619 GCA_035637495.1 Verrucomicrobiia bacterium | reverse complement strand
GGTTCCCGCGCCGATCGCGATGCCGACCGTCGCCGCCGCCAGCGCCGGTGCATCGTTTACCCCATCCCCGACCATGGCCACCCGGCGGCCTTGTTCCTCGAGTCGCCGGACCTCGGCAGCCTTGTCGCTCGGCAATACCTCAGCGCGGACATCATCGATGCCGAGCGTGCGAGCGACTGTTTCGGCAGTGGCTTGGCTGTCGCCCGTGAGGAGCAGAACGCGGATCCCGAGGTCGTGGAGCGCCGCAACGGCACTCTTCGCAGTCGGGCGAATCCGGTCGGCGACGGCGATGAGACCAATCGTCCTGCCATCCGCCGCCACGTAGAGCGCGGTCTTGGCCTCCGCTCGCAATCCCTCGGCCTCGCGCTCGAGCCCCGGCGTGACGCCGTTTCGCTCAAGCAGCTTGCCATTACCCACCAGCACGTTGCGACCGCCCACGGTCGCCTTTACGCCGTGGCCGGGGATGGCCTCAAAATGGGAAGGAGGATCGACGACCAGCGCACGCTTCTTAGCAGCTGCGACGACGGCGGTAGCGAGGGGGTGCTCCGACTGCGCATCCGCTGCAGCGGCGAGCCGGAGAATCTCTGCCTCATCCACGCCTACCGCAGGAATGACATCTGTCACTGACGGCCGGCCTTCGGTGAGTGTGCCGGTCTTGTCGAAGACGACGGTGTCCACTTTGGCCGCCGCCTCGAGAACCGTAGCGTTTCTGAACAGCACACCAGCACGTGCTGCCCGCCCCACGCCAACCGTGATCGCCGTCGGAGTCGCGAGCGCGAGCGCGTCCGGACAGGCGATCACGATGGCAGCCACCGCAGCCGACAGCGCGAACGCGACGCCTTGGTGTCCAAACACAAGCCAGATCAGGAACGTGACGACCCCGGACGCAAGCGCCACGATGACCAGATACTTGCCGGCAATGTCCGCCAGGCGCTGCGCCGGGGCCTTCGAGGACTGCGCTTCCCGGACCATCGCGACGATGCGAGCCAGGGCCGTATCAGCTCCGACTTTGGTCGCGCGGAACCGGAACGCTCCCTGCTGGTTCCGCGTCCCGCCCACGACCTCGTCGCCTGGCCCCTTCGCGACCGGCACCGGCTCTCCGGTGAGCATCGATTCATCCACGTAGCTCGAGCCCTCGATCACGACGCCGTCCACCGGGATAGTATCGCCCGGCCGAACGGCAAGGATGTCGCCCACCGTGATGGCTTCGAGCGGCACTTCCTCCTCTTGCCTATTCCGCACCCGCCGCGCGGTGGGCGGGGCGAGCTTGAGCAGCGCCTCGACCGCCCGACCGGCGGCGAAGCGGCTCCGCATCTCCAGCCAGTGGCCGAGCAGGCTGAAGGCGGTCAGCATCGCCGCGGCATCGTAGAACGGCTCGCCCCGCAACCCGAATGTGACCGCGGCAGAGTAGAGGTAGCTGACAAGGATGCCGGTCGCGATCAGGGTCATCATCGTGAGCTCACCCTGTCGCAGCGAGTGCGCCGCGGACGACACGAATGGCCACCCGCCCCACCAGACGACGATCGAGGTGAGGACGAAACTCAGGAGCCCGGGCGACAGCCCAAATGGCGGCGCGAGCTCGCGGCCGAACAGCGAGGTGCCAAGCGGCGAGTAAAGGA
>DASPXA010000016.1:0-38453 GCA_035637495.1 Verrucomicrobiia bacterium | reverse complement strand
AGGGGTGGCTAGCGGGACTTGAACCCGCGACACCCAGATCCACAATCTGGTGCTCTGCCAACTGAGCTATAGCCACCGCGGCGCGGCAGGAACGCCTGCCTGGGGGAGATCACGATTCTACCGCCCGGCTTGTTGGAGAATGAGTTCATGCCGAGCGGTGCCGAACTCGACCAGATGATCAAGTCGGGCGAGCTGATCGAGTCGCCCAACGAGATGACGCCCGAGTACCTGAGGGAGCTCAAGCACACCCTCATCGTCTCGGGCGACACCGAGCTCATCTCCGCGCCGGCCTACTACCTTGCCGCGAAGCGGGCGCCGAGCATCAACGCCTTCATGACCGGGATCGCCATCATCCAGGACGAGCTGGCGCACGCGCACATCGCCTACCACATCCTCGAGGAGCTCGGCGAGGACCAGGAGAAGCTCATCTTCAGCCGCGACCCCAAGAGCTTCCGCTACCCCTACGCGTTCGACGTCCCGCTCGAAAGCTGGACCGAGCTGGTCGTCGCCAACGGCTTCTACGACCAGGCCGGCTTCTGTCTGCTCGGCGACATCCACGACAAATGCTCGTACGGCCCCTGGAAGCGCGGACTGAACAAGGTGATGCTCGAGGAGAACTTCCACCTCCGCAACGGCCGGACGTGGATGAAGCGCATCAGCGCGGCCGGCGGCGCGGCCAAAGACGAGCTGCAGCGCGCGGTGGACTGGATGTTTCCTTTGAGCGTGGAGTGGTTCGGGCTGCCGGACTCCATGAAGATGCACTCGACCCAGCTCGAGTACCGCCTCAAGGGCCTGACCAACGACCAGCTCCGCCAGTGGTGGCTCTCGACGGTGGTTCCGTACTGTGAGCAGATCGGCGTGAAAGTGCCCGCGCACAAAGCGACTCGCGACGACAAGGACGTCTGGGAGCTCGACTACCCCTTCCCCTCCGAGTTCGACGCAGAGGCCAAGCGGTGGGACTTCAAGCAGCCGATCACCTGGGACGACGTGCTCGTCCGCTGGCGTGAACGAGGCCCGCGGAACGCAGAGATGGTCGCGATGTTCCAGGAAGAGTTCCACAACTTCCGGAAGACGCACAAGAAAGAGTCATGACGCAGCGGTTGTGGGCTGCGCTCTCGGAAGTGGAAGACCCGGAGATGCCCGTGAACCTGGTCGACCTCGGTGTGATCTACGGCGTGGCCGAGAAGGACGGCGTCGTCGACGTCGACCTCACGTTTACCGCAATGGGATGCCCCGCGTCCGAGTTCATCCTCGACGACGTCCGTGATCGTCTGATGCGCGAGCCGGGAGTGCGCGAGGTCAGGGTGAAGGTGGTGTGGGATCCACCGTGGACCACGGCCCGCATGACGCAGGCGGGACGCGACGCGCTCGAAGCGTGGGGTCTTGCCGTTTGAGCGGCACGAGCTACAAGCGCGTCAGCGGCGACGCTGTCGAGTACGAGGTTTTCGCGCGCAAGGCGCGTGTCGACTCGCTCCACCTGGTCGGCAGCGTGGTCGCGCCCGACGCCGACCTCGCGATAGCCTACGCGCGCGCGACGTATGACGAGGAGCGCTGGTGCGAGATGGCGATCGTGCGCAAGGACGACGTGATCCGACTCTGGTCGCCGGGCGAAATATGAGAGGAAACCTCCGGTTTCCTCTCATCGCAGCGTCGGCAAAGCCGACCCGGCCTGCGGCCGGGCAAGCGCCGCTGCTCTCCTTCCCGCTGTTGGAACTTATTAGAAATCCATGAGCCTTTCCGACCTCGTGCTGTCCATCGCGGACAACAAGCAGATGCTCGGACTTCGATACGCCGAGTGGGCAACGCGCGCGCCATCCCTCGAGGCGGACATCGCCGCGGCCGCGATGGGACTCGACGACCTCGGCCACAGCCGCGTCCTTTACGGCTGTCTCGAGCCTCTGGGTTGGGATCCGCGCGGGCCCGAGCGCGAATCGGACCCCGGGAGCATTCGCAACCTCGCCTACTTCGACCAACCGTGGGCGCAGTGGTCGCAGTTCGTCGCCGCCAACGCAATCCTCGACACCGCCTTCACCGTGATGATCGAGGCGTGCGTCGGCGGATCGGTGGAAGTGCTGCAGCACAGGCTTCGCAAGATGCTCATGGAAGAGCGCTACCACTTCCTCCACGGCCGCAGCTGGCTGCGCTCCGGCATCGACAGGGAACCGCTGAATCGAGCGTGGCAGGAAGCGATCGAGTGGTTCGGCCCGTCGGACGGCGAGACCGCGGCCCTGCACCGAGAAGGCAAGCTGGCCATGGGGCCCGCGGAGCTGCAGGCGCGCCTGGAAGAGCAGCTGGAGGCAAAGTCGCCGCACGTACAGGTCGACTGGAAACGCTGGGATTCGGTTCGCCGCCGGGGCAAGCCGGGTGCGATCGACGCGCACACGTTCGGCATGCTGCGGGGCCTCGAGGAGAAGAAGTACGCGCCGCCCACCGCGGCCAAACAAGCCGCGAACTGAGCCTGCCTGCCCGCACTGCAAGGCGCGGGACGCCGAGGTCATCTCGCTCTTCGGCACGCAGGCGATGACGCTCCAGTACAGGTGCCGCCGATGCGGCACTCTCTTCGAAGCGATCAAGTACGACTGAGCCGTGGCCCGTCTCATCTACACCGCGATCGCTTCGCTCGATGGATACGTCGCCGACGAGCGCGGGAACTTCGACTGGGCCGCGCCGGACGAGGAGGTGCACCGCTTCGTGAACGACCTCGAGCGTTCGACCGGTACCTACCTCTACGGCCGGAGCATGTACGAGGTGATGGTCGCGTGGGAGACGCTGCCACTCGAGGACCAGCCGGCATTCATGCGCGACTACGCGGAGATCTGGCGAGCCGCCGACAAGGTCGTCTTCTCGAAGACTCTCTCAACCCCCACCAGTGAACGAACCCGCATCGAGCGAGAGTTCGACACTGAGGCTGTCACGCAGATGAAGGCAGCCTCATCTCGGGACCTCGGCATCGGAGGCCCGACCCTGGCCGCCCGTGCGATCGCGGCCGGGTTGGTCGACGAGTACCACCTGTTCGCCGTGCCGGTGGTTGTGGGTGGCGGAACGAGGTGGCTTCCCGACCACGCCCACTTCAAGCTCGAGCTGCTGGACGAGCGCCGCTTCGACAGCGGGGTCGTCCACGTGCACTACCGCCGCGTCTAGGAGTCGTCCTCCTCCTCGGACCCGCCTGGTGACCGCCGGCGCCTCAGCACCGCGAGAGGCAGCCCCGCCAGCACGACGACCACGATCAGCGCCGCCACGATGATGGGCAGCAGCTGCCCACCTCCGACCCTGATGGCGGCCGGCGGCGGCGAGGCCGCCGGGTAGCCCGCCGCGAAATAGCCCAACGAGCTCGTGCTGGTGTCCACGGTGAACGGCTGCGCCTGCTGGTTCTTGCCGATCGATTTCCAGGGACCGTTCGGATCCGGCGCCTGGTACACGTCGGACGGGTCCGGCTCCAGGGTCGAGTAGCGCAGCACCAGGTTGGATGACTTCTTCAGCGGCGCGTCCGCCGTGATCAGGTACACGTTCGTGACGAACTTGATCCCCGTGGGCTGGGGGCATGTGTCGAGCGGTTTGATGTCCACGGAGATCGAGCTCTTGCCCGTCGCGTCGAACGCGTCTGGAAGAAAGCCGATCACGATCTGCCCGTCGTTGGTGAATGCAGAATTCGCGTCACTCTTGCCGCCGATGACCTTGATGGTGACGTGCCCCGGGCCCGGCTTGATGTTTGCCCCGGCCTGGGGTGGCGGACACGTCCAGTTGTAGGGCTGGGGCGGTCCGAAGCCGTCATAGAAGCCGGGCGCGACCATCCACGCCGCGAACACATAGATGATCGCGGCGGCGGCCATCAGCGCGAGCTTCTTCACAGGGCGAGATCGGCGATGACGTGGCCCAGGATCGGCCCGACCAGATCGCGACAGGCCCATCGCCACAAGGCAAGCACCAAGCCCGCAGCGGCGACTGCGCCCAGAAACTCGGGCGGGTGTGAGAGTGCGTGGGCGAGCGTCCAGAGGAGGGTGCTGCCGACGATCGCCAGCGGCGCTCCTCCCAGGTCCTCGAGGGCCGCAAACAGCGCTCCGCGAAAGGCAATCTCCTCACCAATCGACACCGCGACCGCGGCGGCAGCAAGGCCGGCCGGCAACAAGGGCGCCGCTCCGCTCCGCGCGGCCGCGGGCAGCAGCAAGACCGCGCCCAGCGCCAGCCCGCCGACGATGCGTAGCGGCAGGCGTGACGTTCCGAGGCCGAGGCGCTGCGCCGGGATCCCCAACGCGATGAGCATCAGCGCCGCGCCGCCCAGGATCAGCGCGGGCACGACCGCGCCCGGAGCGCGCATGACCACAGTCCTCATCACTTCGACGGCCAGCACGTAAGCACTGATCACGAGCGCGCGCGCCGGCGAGCGGCTCGGGACAGCCCAGATCATCGCTCGATTATCGGTGTGAGCCTCTGAGCCATGCCGCTGAACGATTTACATGAGGGACCGTTAAGGTGTCGGCCAGTGGCAGACGAGCCCGAGATGGGCTTCATCGAGCGACACGCTTCGGCGGAGTTCGCTCTCGTCGAGCACCCGATGGCGCCAGGCGTTCTCGGGTCACCGATGCACACGCACAGCCGCGAGGACGAGCTGAGCTACGTCGTGTACGGCACGGTCCAGGCGCAGGTCGGCGACCGGGTTGTAACCGCCGGCCCACGCGAGCTGATCTGGAAGCCATGGGGCGTGCCCACGCCTTCTGGAATCCAGGACCGGACCGGGCGCTGATCCTCGAGCTGATAGTCCCGGGAGGATTCGAGTGCTACTTTCGCGAGCTTTTGGAGCTGGCGCGCGCGTCAGGTGGACAGCCCGACCGCAGCAAGCTCCGCGATATCCAGGAGCGCTACGGCCTCACGTTGGATCCCTCGTCCATCCCCGAGTTGACGCGCCGCTATCACCTTCGAATGCCGCGCATGTGAGGACTCAGTTCCCGGTGAGCCGGTCCGCCGCGGAGTAGACGTTGAACCGTTCGCCGCGCAGAAATCCGACCAGTGTCTGGTTGAACTCCCGGGCCAGCGCCACCGCAAGACTCGACGGCGCTCCGACCGCGGCCAGCACCGGCATGCCGGCCGTGATCGACTTCTGGACGATCTCGTAACCGGCGCGGCCGCTCACGACGAGGATGGTTCCGGTCGCGGGCAGGCGGCCATCCAGGAGCATCCGGCCCACAACTTTGTCGAGCGCGTTGTGCCGCCCGACGTCCTCGCGCATGCAGATCAGCTCACCCTGGGGAGTGAAGAGGCCGGCCGCGTGCAGCCCGCCGGTTCGGTCGAAGACTCCTTGGCCGGAGCGCAGCCGGTCGACCAGGCCCGGCAGCAGCCCCGGGGCGACCGCCACCCCCGCCGGCAGCGGAGCGAGGTCACGGCGCAGGTCTTCGATCATCACCGCGCCGCAGACGCCGCACGCCGAGCTGGAGAGCATCGACCGCTCCGGTTTCCGTCGTGGCGTACGCGCGAGATGGATGTCGACCTGGTTCGACTCGACGAGCGAAGGATCGATATGGATGCCCGCCACGGTCTCGCCGGACTCGGCGCTGATGCGGACCTGCCGGACCTCTTCGAGCGACCGCGCGATTCCCTCCGCGAACATCAGGCCGAGCGCCAGCTCGATGTCCTCGCCTGGCGTGCGCATCACCACCGACAGTGGGTCGCCGTTCAGCATCAGCTGGAGCGGCTCCTCCATCACCACCGCGTCCGGGGCGTCACTCCATGCGCCCGACGACCACTTGCGAATGCGCACGCCTGGAGCGGCGGGTCTTGGCATCAGCCTTCGGCCACACGCAGATGCCGCGCCGACCGCGGGACCGCCGTCGTGATCGCGAAGCCGCGCCATGACGTGACGCGCTCTGGATTGAGGTCGATGACCGGCGGGACCTCCCTTTCTTCGATTCCGTAGCGCTCTGCGATCCCAGCGTGGTCACTCGACGCGGCGAAGGTGCCCCGGACGCACGCGCCCACCATCAACGAGGGCCGGAAGCGATGGTGCGATTCCACAACCAGCGCGCCGGGCGAGCCCGAACGCGGCTTCCCGCCTGTCGGCGCGACGGTGACCTGACCTCGCGCCACCTCCCAGAACGCCGGTCTGAGGACAGGCATGCCACCCTCGACCCAGCACGCGTAGCCGCGAGCCACGCCCGCCAGACGCCGGCTCACCTCCGCCGGCACCGAGGGCACGCGCGCGGCCTGCGCGGGCGGGAAGGGGGCGCCTTCGACGAGGTCCGCGTCGCTTACTCGGAGGCGCAGGATGACCCGGTTGTAAGGCATCCACTCCCGAGGGAGGCGCATCAGGTCCAGCGCGTATCCGGCGAAGAACGGAGCGTTGCGGAGCGCGTAACCCGCGAGGCCGAGGAAGTAAGCCGGGCCGTCGAGCAAGGCGCGAACGTCATTGGACACATTGAGCGGGTCGGAAACCTCCAGTGCTCCCCGCAGCAGAACCGCCCTGGCGCCGCCGTCGACGAGGAAAGCGGCCCGCGGGTCTCGCCGGGCAATGATCGTCTTCGCCGCGTATCGCGAGGTGGTCATCCAGAGCGACCCCTGCGCGTAGCTGTAGACGGCCGGGTTGACGAGCGGGAGCCGTCCCGAACGCAGGGCGAGCATCCCGATCGACGCGCGCCCCAGGATGGCGCCCGCTTCGCTGGTGAGCTTCATCCAGAAAACTTTAGGCTTCGAGTGTTCTCCGGATTCGCTCCAGCGCGCGTTCGAGGCGGCGCCGGACCGTGCCCTCCATGCGGCGGGCGACCGCCGCGCCAAGCACCGAAGCCGGCGGCTCGTAGACGATGTGGAGCTCGATCCGCACGCCCTCGGGGATCGCTTCGAACTCGAATCCACCTTCCTGCCTGATCAGCCCGGACTCGGAGATCCAGCCGATCTCTTCCGGTCGGCGCCAGCGGTCGAGCCTCAAAACGTTGCGAAGCGGGAGGCCGAGCGCGACCATCTCGACGTCGTAGCGGGCGCCGACGCCGGTCGCCCTGGGCCCGATCGGCTCCCACCGGCTCACGCCCGCCAGCACCTCGGCCACATGCCGGTGGTCGGCGAAGTAATCGAACGCACGCTCGGGCGAGGTTCTCACGGTCACGGCGGCGGCGAACTCCAGCCTGGCCATGCACACGAAGATATGCGTGTGGTCGCTTGGGATGGTGGACGGGTGTCCACGCGAGATGCGGTCGAGGCAGCCCTGCCTCTGACCGGCCAGCGCCTGCGTGACGGCTACGCCGAGGCCATCTCCGCCGTGACCCTCGGGCTGGTCAGGGTCCGCACAAACTCGGTGGTCGCCGGGCCGCTGACGCTCCTTCGCTTCGGTAGGCCGAAGGTCACCCGGAACTCCGTCGACTGGGCGATCGAGGGCGGACTTCTGGCCGGCCGGCCCGGGGGCACCTTGCGCGTCCAGGCCTCCGGCGGGAGAATCGAGGCAACGGTCACCGGCTACGCGCCGAGCCTCCCGCGGCCGATCTACGACCTCACCCAACTCCAGGTCCACCAGCTGTTCACCCGCCTCTACCTGCTGCGCCTTCGGGGCCCAGAACCGGCTCCGGGCGTGCGACCAACCGCCCGGGACAGGTTCCGTGCCGGGTCAGTCGACGTCGCGTTCGTCCTCACCCTGGCCCGGCTGACCGGCCGCCGCAGGATCGGATCGACGCTGGTGATCGCAGCCGCCTACCACGTCGCGTGCTGGAGCACGTTCGGGCGCACTCTCGGCGGGCTGGTGATGAGACAGAAAGTCGTCGCCGTGGACGGCTCGCGGCTCAGCGCCACCCAGGCGTTGTTTCGGTTCCTCCTGATCCCTGCATCGTGGGTGTCACAAAGACCGCTCCACGACGAGCTCGCGGCATCGGAGGTCATCACCGGATAAAAGAGAAAGGGGCGGCGATGCGCCGCCCCTTAAGAAATCGCTGTTGCGGTTGCTTACGCGCGCGCCCCGGACGACATCCCGCCCTGCATCCACAGCGCCGGCTTGTTCGGGTAGAGCACCAGTACAAGGACGGCGACCAGGATCGCGATGACGAAGGAGATGACGTCGAAGGCCCCGATCGTGATCTGAGTGAAGATCTGGTAGACGACCTCGAGGATCGCGTAGAGCACCAGCGCGCGCACCCAGCTCACGTTGGCGACCGGGTCAAACCCCGCGATCATGATTCCCGCGCCGAAGGCTATCCCGGCGACGGGGGCGCTCGCGGCACCGGCAATCCCGGCGCCGGACTGGAAGACGGAAGCTCCAATGAAGCTCGCCGCGGAGCTGACCACGAGCAAGACCCCCATGACCCACATGAGAATCTTCAGCGCCAGGGGATTCCACTTTGCCATTGATTGCACGACTAGCCTTCCTCCATTTGACCGCGGTTTGATTCGTTTTTCGGTGAGCGGGCGGCCGTTTCAGGTGCAACTTATAGCTGATTGCACGCAATTAGCAACAAATTAGGACGCAAATTGTTCTGTGCCCCTCAGCCAGACGACGCGAGCCTTGAGCCCGTATGCCCACGCGAATGCGCCCTCGTGCTCGGCATCCCAGAGGACCAGGTCGGCGAGCTGGCCGGGCGCGATCCTGCCCCGATCTGACCGGCTCAGCGAGCGGGCGCCGCCCACCGTCGCGGCCACCAGGGCGCGCTCGACCGACATCTTGAAAACCGCGACCGCCAGCGCAACGACAACACTCATGCTCGTGATCCCGCTCGTGCCCGGGTTGTGATCCGTCCCGAGCGCGATCACCGCACCTGAATCGACCAGATCTCTGACCGGTGGCAGCTTGCCGATGGAAAGCGCAGTCCCCGGTGCGAGCGTCGCGGCCACGCCGGCGCGGGCCAGGGCCGCGGCATCGCCGCGGTTGGCGCGCAGCAGGTGATCGGCCGAGACCGCGTGCAGCTCCGCCGCAAGTCGCGCGCCTCCCGTGCGGTCCAGCTCGTCGGCATGGAGGCGCGGAAGCAACTTCGCTTTCATGCCTGCTTTGAGAATCGCGCGCGACTGCGCGACGCTGAAGTAACCCACGTCGCAAAAGACGTCACAGAAGCGAGCGCCCGCAAGGTATGCGTCGTCGCACCATTCCGCGACCTCTTTCGTGTAGGCGCCGAGGCGCGCTCCTTTATCGGGTGGCAGTGCGTGGGCAGCGAGAAATGTCACCTCGATTCGGGGCAGGTCCCTGCGCGCGCCGAGTCTCGCCAGCAATCGTGTGGCTTCGAGCTCGCCGGCGCGCTGCAGGTGGTATCCGGTCTTGGCTTCGACGGTCGTGGCGCCGCCCTCCAGCCACGAGCGCAGCCTTCGCGCCGTCGACTCCTCGAGAAACTTGTGCGATGCCTCGCGTGTCGCTTTCACCGTGGCGCGGATGCCACCGCCTGCTCTCGCCACTTCGGCGTAGGAAGCGCCCGCCGTGCGCATGGCGACCTCGGTCATGCGGTCGCCGGCATACACAGGATGCGTGTGGGAGTCGATGAGTCCTGCGGTGACGAGCCCACCCTCACAGTCGTGCTCTTCGGTGATCGAGTCCTGCAGCTCGCGAGGTTCTTCGCCGTGCCTGCCGCACCAGACGATGCGCTCGCCGTCCCATATCACCGCTGCGTTCTCGATCACCCCCTCCGGTGTGCCGGTGAAGAGCCTGCCGACTCGGCGCAGCCGTTTCACCTGGTGACCACGGTCTTGCCGCCGACCACGACGTTGGTGACATCGTGCCCCGAGAACCCGTAGACGAGGTACGCCGGGTTGAGCTCACGCCACAGACCGTACGGCTGGTCGAGGGTGATGAAGTCGGCGAGCATGCCCGGTATCAGCTCACCTCCATCCCAGCCGAGCGACTGCATACCGCCGACGGTCGCGGCGCGGAGCAAGTCCTCGGGCTGGTGGATGACCCGCCGGCCGGTTGCGCGTCTCTGGTCGAGCTCGATGGCGCGCGCTTCTACGAGCAGGTCGGTGACGGCGTTGGAATCGCTGCCCAGGGTAAGAGCGCAGCCCGCCTCGGCAAGCGCGCCGATCGGCCCTACCTGATCTCCGAGGTCGCGCTCGGTGGTCGGACATCCACAGATCGATACCTGGTTGTCGCCCAGGAGCCCGATGTCGCGTTCGCTGACGTGGATCGCGTGGATCGCGGTCAGGTCCGGGCCGAGGATTCCCTCGCGGTCGAGCAGCTCGGTCGGAGTGCAGCCCTCGACCTGCATGCACTCCTCGACCTCGGCCGGTTGCTCCGCGAGGTGCACGTGGAGCGGCATGCCGCGCATTCGCGCATACGTCGCGACGATGCGCATCGATTCGCTGTCCACCGCCCGCACGCTGTGGATGGCCGCCGCGATTCGAGCGCCGGCCGTGTCGCGAAGCTGGTCCATGCGCAGTGCCCAGCGATCCGCGTCACCGTCAGAAAACGTCAGCTGCTCGGCTTCGAGCGGCCTGCCGTCGAGGCCGCCGCGCAGGTAGCACGCATCGATGAGGGTGATTCGAATGCCTTCCTCGCGGGCCGCGTCGAGCAGCGCCTCACCGAGCTCGTTGCCGTGACCGTGCAGGTAATGAAACTCTCCCACGGTGGTGATGCCCGCCTCCAGCATCTCCCTGAACACGAACTGGGCGTGCTTGAAGTAGTCGGCCGGGTCCCATTCGGTGAACCGATACATCTCGGCCCGCCACTCCCAGAAGTCGCCGCCGCCCGACTCGATCTCGCCACGCAGGAGGCGTTGAAACGCGTGGCTGTGGACGTTGGCGAGCCCGGGAATCGTCCAGCCTTTCAGCTCGACCGCATCGGGCGACGGCGGCGTGCCCTCCTCCACGGAAACGATGCGCCCGTCTGCAACCTCGATCAGCACGTTCTCGGCGCGGTGGCCGAGCCACGCCTGCTCGGCGTGCCACTTGCCCGATCCGTTCAATCCGCTTTGAGCATCGGGATGCGGACGCCGCGCTCACGGGCGACGTCGATCGCGCGCTCGTAACCGGCGTCGGCGTGCCGCATGACGCCAGTGCCAGGGTCGTTGGTGAGCACGCGGTCGAGCTTCCGCGCGGCAAGGTCCGTTCCGTCGGCGACCACGACCATCCCGGCGTGGATCGAGCGCCCGATCCCGACCCCACCGCCGTGGTGAACGCTCACCCACGTCGCGCCGCTCGAGGTGTTGAGGAGGGCGTTGAGGATCGGCCAGTCCGCGATGGCGTCGGAGCCATCGATCATGGCCTCGGTCTCGCGGTAAGGCGACGCCACGGAGCCAGAGTCGAGGTGGTCGCGACCGATCACGATCGGCGCCGTCACCTGCCCGCTGCGCACCAGCTCGTTGAAGCGCCACCCCGCACGAGCGCGCTCGCCATAGCCGAGCCAGCAGATGCGCGCCGGCAGGCCCTGGTACGCGACGCGTTCTTCGGCCGCCTTGATCCAGCGCACGAGGGCGGGATCATCGGAGAACTCGTCGACGATCGCGCGGTCGGTCGCCGCGATGTCGGCCGGATCGCCGGACAGGGCAACCCACCGGAACGGCCCTTTGCCTTCGCAGAACAACGGGCGGATGTAGGCCGGGACGAAGCCCGGGTAATCGAAGGCTCGCGCGCTCCCACCCAGGCGCGCCTCGGCGCGCAGGCTGTTGCCGTAGTCGAACACCTCGGCGCCGCGGTCGAGAAACGCAACCATCGCGTCGACGTGGCGTGCCATGCTCTCGCGCGCGCGCCTGATATAGGTGTCCGGTTCGTCGAGCCGCAGCTCGGCGGCGTCGTCCGTCGAGAGGCCGGACGGCACGTAGCTGAGCGGGTCGTGGGCCGGGGTCTGGTCGGTAACGACGTCGACGGCAAAGTCGCGCGAGGCCAGCTCCGGGACGACATCGGCCGCGTTGCCAAGCAGACCGATCGACAACGCGCGCCTGGATTGCTTCGCGTCGGAGGCGAGCCGCAGCGCGTGCTCGAGGTCGTCGGCGCGGACGTCCAGGTAGCGGTGGTCCAGGCGGCGCTGGATGTGGTCCGCGTCGACCTCGACGCAGATCGCGACGCCGCCGTTCAGGGTCACGGCGAGCGGTTGTGCGCCACCCATCCCACCCAGGCCGGCCGTGAGCGTGATGGTGCCGGCGAGGGAATCGTGAAAACGCTTGCGTGCGATGGCCGCGAACGTCTCGTACGTGCCCTGCAGGATGCCCTGGGTTCCGATGTAGATCCACGACCCCGCGGTCATCTGGCCGTACATCGTCAGTCCGAGCGCCTCCAGGCGCCGGAACTCGTCCCACGTCGCCCACTCAGGCACGAGCATCGAGTTGGAGATGAGCACGCGAGGCGCCCATTCGTGCGTGTCGAAAACTCCGACCGGCTTGCCCGACTGCACGAGCAGCGTCTGGTCGGCCTTGAGACGTTTCAGCTCGCGAACGATGGCGTCGAACGCCTCCCACGAGCGCGCGGCGCGGCCGGTGCCGCCGTACACGACTAGGTCCTCGGGTCGCTCGGCAACCTCGGGGTCGAGGTTGTTCATCAGCATGCGCATTGCTGCTTCCTGGGGCCAGCCGAGGCAGCTGATCTCTGGACCGCGCGGCGCTCGGATGGTCCGCGTCACCGCAGGGAACCGACCACCGACTCGGCCGCTTCGACGATCGCGCCGCTCCGGATGAGCGCCTCCGCGGACGCAAGCTCCGGCGCGAGAAAGCGATCCGGGCCGACGCCCTTGACCTCCTTGCGCAGCAGGTCGTGCACGGCGCCCGTAGCCGGCGACGGATCGAGCGGCCGGCGCATCTCCTGCGCGCGCGCGGCGGCGCAGAGCTCAACCGCGAGGATGTGCGCGACGTTGTCGAGGACGGTGCGCAGCTTCAGGCCCGCGCCCCATCCCATCGAGACATGGTCCTCCTGCATGCCGGACGTGGGGACCGAATCGACGCTCGCCGGGGCCGCGAGCCGACGGTTCTCCGCGACGAGCGCGGCAGCGGTGTACTGGGCGACCATCAGCCCGGAATTCACGCCCGGCTCCTCGGCCAAGAAGGGCGGCAGGCCCTGCGAACGATGCGGATCGAGCAGCCGATCGACCCTCCGTTCGGCAATCGACCCCACCTCCGCGGCTGCGATGGCAAGGAAGTCGGCGGCAAAGGCAAGTGGCTCGCCGTGGAAGTTGCCGTTCGACTCCACATCACCGTTCTCGAGCACGATCGGGTTGTCGATGGCCGATGAGAGCTCCACCTCGGCGATGCGTCGCGCAAAATCCAGGGTGTCGCGTGCGGCGCCGGCGACTTGAGGGCTGCACCGCACCGAGTAAGAGTCCTGGACCGCGTGCTGCGAGTGACGGTGCGACGCGACGATCTGAGAATCGCGCATGAGCTTGGCGAGGTTGGCGGCGCTCGCGACCTGACCCGGATGCGGTCGCACCTCCTGCAGGCGAGCCTGGAACGTGCGGTCGGTGCCGAGCAGCGCCTCCGCGGACATTGCCGCGGTCACGTCCGCGGCGCGAAACAGCCGCGCGGCATCGGCGCAAGCGAGCAGGAGCATGCCGAGCATTCCGTCGGTGCCGTTGATCAGCGCGAGGCCTTCTTTCGTCTCGAGCCTGACCGCCTTCAGCTTCGCCGACTTCAGCGCCTGGGCCGCAGACATTCCGTCGATCACCTGGCCTTCGCCGACCAGCGCGAGACCGATGTGCGCCAGCGGTGCGAGGTCACCGCTGCAGCCGACCGAGCCGTAACGCGGAACCAGCGGCGTGATGCCCTCGTTGAGCATCGCGATCAACGCTTCAGCAATTATCGGCCGCACTCCCGACAGCCCCATTGCAAGCGTCCGCGCGCGGAGCAGCATCGTCGCCCGCACGACCTCTTCCTCGACGGGCGGGCCCATGCCCGCCGCGTGCGATCGGATGAGGGCGAGCTGAAGCTCGGGCTGGCGAAGCGGGGCCACGCGCGTCCCGGCCAGCGCGCCGAACCCGGTCGACACACCGTAGACCGGTTCGCGTGAGCCGGCCGCCCGCTGGACGCGAGCGCGGCTGCGCTCCATGCGCGTGCGGGCCGCGGGGGCGAGCGCAACCTTCTCGCCGTGACGGGCGACGGCGACGACCTGGTCCTCCGTAAGGCCAGGTCCTCGCAACGTGACCGTCACGATGGCAGCCTAAATGTTCTTGAGGGCCTCGCGCTTGCTGAGGCCGCTCAGCCTTGCCTCGTTCGCGCGCACGTAGCGCGCGACCTCCTTCGGGTCCGTCCACGCGTACTGGCGCAGCGCCCAGCCGATCGCCTTGCGGATGAAAAAGTCGCGATCGGCCAGGTTCGGCTCGATGTTCGCGTAAAGCAGATCGAGGTCGGTGTCGCGTTTGAAGCGCAGCTGGCAGATGATCGAGACGCGCCGCTTCCACAGGTTCGCGTCGGTGCTCCATTTCCGCATCAGCGGCCGCATCTGTTTCGGAAATTTGCGGAGCAGCTCACCGACCGCCATCGCGAGCTCGTCGACGTGGTCCCACCACGCGCCGGTCACGACCATCTCCTCGAGCATCGGCATGTCGGCGGGCGTCAGGCAGTCTCGGTGCTTCTTCGAACCGAGCAGGTGCTGCGCGACGTAGCGCTCCTCCCTCCGCCGCGCGCCACGCCAGAGCTCCAGGATGGCCGCTCGCCACCGGTCGCAATCCATCACCTCGCCGTCGAAGACCAGACGGCTGATCGTCCGCAGCTCGGGCAGGTTGATCCCGTAGTACGGCATGGCGGACTTCATGTACGCCTGCATTCCCGCCGCCTTCTTCGGGTCCGCCGCGGCGGCCATCCTG
Organism: Verrucomicrobiia bacterium; assembly: GCA_035637495.1. Classification (GTDB taxonomy): domain Bacteria; phylum Chloroflexota; class Dormibacteria; order Dormibacterales; family Dormibacteraceae; genus 40CM-4-65-16. Next base: position 23,785 of record DASPXA010000016.1, on the reverse strand, counting down.
CGCCGCAGCTCTTCGATCACGGCGCCGGCAGGTAGCGCGCCTTCACGGGCAAGCGGCCGTCAACCTCGAGCACCCACGTCGACCCCTTCTCGAAGCCTCCGTCGCCGGCTCGAATCACGCGGCGCTGGACGAGGTCCTCGACCAGCTCCCAGACGATGTCCCCATGCGTGCTCAGCACGACTCCTTTCAGCTTGCGGTCGCCGAGGAACTCGGACAGTCCCTCGAGCCCATGCCCCTCCGCCAGATCGGCTGACGACTCGACCTCAATCCCTCGCGCGCGCCCCAGGGGCTCGACCGTCTGCATACAGCGCAGATATGGGCTCGAGTAGATCGCGCTCACCGGATATGCCTTCAGCAGCTTGACGAGGTCCTCCGACTGGACGCGCCCCTTCTTGCTGAGCGGCCGGATCCGATCGTCACCTGTCCAGTGGCCGCGGCTGCCGGCCTTCGCGTGGCGGACGACGTAGAAGGTTCGGCTCAGGGGCTATCCCGCTCGAGGCATCCACTCGCGAAGGCGCTTCCGGTCCAGTGCGTCCCAGAGCGTCGGCCACTTCACCCGTGCGTCCTGCGCCGCCAGCCGCTCCAGCGCGATCAGCTCGCCCGCGACGAACGCGCGCTTTCCTGTCACCCGCGCAGAGCGCAGCCACGCCTGGGCCGTGACGCTGTCCTGGTGCTCGCCAAGGACTGTCTGCAGCTTCGCCGCGGTGCGCGCGAACGCGGTCGCCTGGGGGCCCGCGATTGGAGCGACCGCCTCGGCCGCGTACCGGCCGCGCTTGGCGAGGATACGGATCCGATGCAGCTCCGGATCGGTCGGCGTCTCGGGCAGCCGGCGGACCGCCGAGCGCAGGCGGCGCCAGGGCGAGGTGGCGAGCGCGGGCAGCACCCCAGTTGCCGGCTGCTCTGCTTCAGGCATGGTCTGCGGCGAATGCGACGCGGAGACGAGCATCTCGAGCAGGTCGATGTAGCGCGGCGAGTCGAGGTCCGCGATGAGCTTCTTGCGCAGGTCGTCGATCTCCACCTCGAGCAGCTGCAGCAGCGACGCCGCGGACCGCTGGTCGGTCGCCGGCAGCGATTTCGCTCCTTCCCGCAGCCTGTCGAGCAGGACTTCGCGGTCCCGCACTGCACCCAGCCCCATCGCCAGCCATCCGAGCTCCGAACGAAGCGGCTCGGTCCATTCGACGTCGAGCAGCGCACCGAACGTCCGCAGGTTTGACCTGAGCCTGCGGGTTGCGACCCGAGCCTGGTGTACCGCTTCGGGGTCGCGCCCGGTCCTGATCAGGGGATCGTGATTCAGCAGAGCCGCCACCGAAGAGGCGAGAGCGTTCTTGATCAGGTCCCTGGCCGGCGCCCCCGCCAGCAACGGCTGCGGCGCCACCTCGGGCGGCTCGATCGCGCGCGGGCCGATGGCTCGCACGTGCTTTGGCGTCGGGTCAGGCGCGCCCGCTCCGGCCTGCCGGAGGCGCGTGACCAGCGAAGTGAGTATCGGATCGGTCGTGAGTGCCCCGTTGGAGCCGCCGGCGTCCGGCACCTCGACCTCGATCTCGCGGAACCGCGCGGCGACGCGCCTGCCGTCGCGTACCGATACCTCGTCATCCACGACTTCGGCCACGCGGGCGCCGGCTCCGTCGACCAGGCGCACCCTGCGGCGGACAGTCGAGAGTCGCGCCACCGGCACGAGCTCCGATTTGCGGACATAGGCGCGCACGACCTCGAGCGCCGCGGCCGGGGGCTTCGTGGCGCTTCCCTGGAACGTCAGCTCGTCGCGTTCGAGCACCAGCGCCGGCGCGCCCAGGTGGGACGGCGGGGAGGCGAGCTTGAGCGTCCAGCCTTCACCCGCGCGGCGGCGCAGCGAGACACCCCACCGCGCGAGCCGCAGGTCCGGCGTGTCGAAGTAGACGGTCTCCATGCGGACCGTTTCAGGTGGATCGACCGCGACCCCTTCGATCACGCCGGTGAGGTCTGGGAGGTGGAACGCGGGGCCCGCCCCGAGCTTCACCTCACGCTCCTTCAAGGCTTAAGCATGATTTGCGCCGACGCCGTCGCCGTGCGCGCTCTCGATGGCGAGCTCCTTGAACCGGTTGTGCGAGTTGAGCCCTTTCACCGTTGGGACCTTGTGCCATGAACCGTCCGGCCCAAGCTCCCACGCAAGCACGTCGTCGGCGAGCGAGACGTCGAGGATGTGCTGCAGGCGCTGCCGCAGCCTGGAATCGGTGACCGGGACCACGGCCTCGACGCGACGGTCCAGGTTGCGCGGCATCAGGTCTGACGAGCCGAGGTAGTACTCGGGCCGGCCCCCATTGCCGAAGCTGAAGACTCGCGAGTGCTCGAGGAACTGGCCCACGATGGATCGGACGCGGATGCGTTCCGAGAGGCCCGGCACGCCTGGCCGAAGCGAGCACATGCTGCGCACGAGGAGGTCGATCTGTGCGCCCACCTGCGACGCGGCATAGAGCGCGTCGATGATGTCCTGGTCGATCAGGTTGTTGACCTTGATGATGATCCGGCCGCCGACCACCGCCTCGCGCTCGATGAGCTGCATGATGCCCGCCCGCAAGTTGGTCGGCGCGACGAGCAGCTTGCGGTAGCGGCTCTGCCGGCTGTATCCGGTCAGCAGGTTGAACAGCTCGGTCACGTCGGCGCCAAGGTCGGAGTCGGCCGACAAGAGGCTCACGTCCTCGTACGTGCGTGCGGTGTTGGGGTTGTAGTTGCCGGTGCCGACATGCAGGTAGTGCTGGATGTGAGCGCCCTCGCGACGAACCACCAACGTCACCTTGGCGTGCGTCTTCAGGCCGAGCAGTCCGTACACGACGTGCACGTTCGCCTCTTCGAGGGCACGCGCCCAGCCGATGTTTGCCTGTTCGTCCCCACGTGCCTTGATCTCGACGAGCGCCACCACCTGCTTGCCGCGTTCGGCGGCGCGAATGAGCGCGCGCACGATGGGGCTCGCCGGGCCGGACGTGCGATAGAGGGTCTGCTTGATCGCGAGCACGTCAGGGTCTCCGGCCGCGTGGTCGATGAGCGCCTCGACTGACGTAGCAAACGAGTCATAGGGGTGGTGCGCCAGAACGTCGCCGGCGCGCAGCACGGCGAAGAGGTCGGGCACCTCGGCGGCGATGCCGCGCAGGCGAGGCTGCGTGGTGGGCGTCCACACCTCTTCCTTGAGGTCTGGACGGTCGAGCTGCGTGAGGGCGGAGAGGCTGCCCATGTCGAGCAGGCCGTCGATCTGATAGACGTCGGCAGGCTGGAGCTCGAGCTCGCGCGTGAGCAGGTCCAGCACCTCCGCCGACATGCCGGGATCGACCTCGAGCCGCACCACGCGCGCGTGACGGCGCCGGCGGCGCAGCTCGGTCTGGATCGCGGCCAGCAGGTCCTCGGCGTCGCTGTCGACGTCGTCGAGATCTCCATCCCGCGTGACGCGGAACGGATGATGAGCCACGATCTCCATCCCGGGGAAAAGCAGCGGCAGGTGAAGTGCGATCACGTCCTCCAGCGGGACGTAGCGCTCACCCTCGATGAGCGGAATGAAACGCGGCAGGACCGGTGGGACTTTGACGCGCGCGAATCGCGGCTGCCTGCGCTGTGGATCGCGCACCCGAACTGCAAGGTTTAGAGAGAGGTGTGAGATGTAGGGGAACGGATGGCCCGGGTCGACCGCAAGCGGGGTGAGCACGGGAAAGATCTGCTCGCGAAACACGGTGTGCAGCTGCGCCAGCTCTTTCTTGCCGACCTCCTCGCCCCGCACGAGCGAGATGCCCGCCTGCGCGAGCGCCGGCACGATCTCACGGTTGTAGATCCCGACCTGGCGGTCGATCAGGCCCTCGACCCGGGCGCGGATTGCCTTCAGCTGCTCCTGTGGTGACATGCCGTCGGGCGATGACACCGCGACGGCCGCAAGGACCTGCTCCTTCAGGCCGGCGACGCGAACCTGGAAGAAGTCGTCGAGGTTCTGGCTGAAGATGGCGAGGAACCGCACGCGTTCCAGGAGCGCGAGCCGAGGGTCCTCGGCCATCGCCAGAACCCGTTCATCGAAGTCGAGCCTGGACAGCTCACGGTTGATGTAACGGGGGCTCGCGACGGCTGGGAGGACAGGCGAAGTCTCCGGCTCGGGGTGGGCTCCGACCGCCACAGGAGGAACTTTACAGGCAGATTCCTGAGGTCAGGTTAAATGCCTCGCCCCACCTGGAAGGGATACCTCGCCTGGCAACAGGAGATTGCCAGGCGATGCCGAATACGGCGTCGGCAGGCCCGGCGGGCGGCGCCTACCACGGGCGAATGCTCAGGCTCCGAGAGCCGCCACCACGTTCGAAAAGACGTTCGCGATCTGGTTGCCCATGGTCAGAAGAATGACGATGACCACAATCGAGACCAAAACGAGGATGAGGGCATACTCAACCATGCCCTGGCCCTTCTGAAGGTCGCCCAGCCGGTCCAAGTCACCCACCTCCTTGCTCGTCGAGAGCGCTTTGTAACGGAACTTGTACACCGTTTGGCTTCAGGTTTCATTAAGTTATTTGTCCACGGACTGTTGATAAGTCCCGCCGCCAACCCGGCGTGTCCCGGGCGGAGCGCCCGGCAGGCCCCATCCGGGAGAATTTAAGATCGGATGGCACAGCCTGAAGCGGTTATTCAAACGCGCGGTCTGCGCCGGGTATTCAAGTCGCGCAGCCGGCAGGTCGAGGCGGTGGCGGGCGTGGACCTCACCGTCAATCGGGGCGAGATCTTCGGCTTCCTCGGACCGAACGGCGCGGGGAAGACCACCACCCTGCGTATGCTCGCCACCCTCCTGCCGCCGAGCGGCGGCACCGCCAGAGTGGCCGGCTGCGAGCTGGCGGCGGAGCCGGGCAGGATCCGCGAGCGGATCGGCTACGTCGGGCAGGCGGGCGGCTCCGACCGCGAGATCACCGGCCGCGCGGAGCTAGTCTTCCAGGGCCGCCTGTACGGCATGTCGGTCGCCGCGGCCCAGAAACGAGCGGCCGAGCTCATCGAGATGCTCGAGCTCGAAGGCGCGGCGGACCGCAAGACAGGAACTTACTCAGGGGGACAGAAGCGCCGGCTCGACATCGGGCTCGGCCTGGTGCACGACCCCGAGCTGCTCTTCCTCGACGAGCCGACTACGGGTCTCGATCCGCAGAGCCGTGCCCGCGTTTGGGAGGAGGTGATGAAGATGCACGACCGCGGCACCACCGTCTTTCTCACCACCCATTACCTCGACGAGGCCGACGCATTGTCCGACCGCGTGGCGATCATCGACTACGGCAAGATCGTCGCCGAAGGCACGCCCGCGGAGCTGAAGCGTGCGATTGCCGGCGACGTTGTCACTTTCAGCGTGGCGGGCGAGCAGCAGCGCGCTCTCGACCTCGTCAAGGACCAACCGTTCGTCCGCGAGGCGCACCTGGAGAACGCCGCCGTCCATCTATATGTCGACCGAGGCGAGGTCGCCATGCCGGCTTTGCTGCGCTTGCTGGATGGCGCGGGCTTGCAGCTGATGACAGTCGAGCTGCACCGTCCGAGCCTGGACGACGTGTTTCTCCGCCAGACCGGCCGCTCGCTGCGAGAGACCGCCGCATGAAGGTGCTTCGCGACACCTGGCTTGTGTTCGGCCGCTACTTCGGCCTGTTCATCCACAACCCGGTCTGGGTCGCATTCGGAGTCCTGCAGCCGCTGCTCTACCTGGTCCTGTTCGCGCCGCTGCTCAAATCGATCGCTACGATGCGCGGATTCCCGCCCGGAGGCGCATACAACGTGTTCGTGCCCGGGCTGCTCGTCCAGCTTGGCCTGTTCGGGGCGTCGGGCGTCGGTTTCAGCCTGATCGCGGAGCTGCGCGCAGGAGTCATCGAGCGCTTGCGCGTCACGCCGGTAAGCCGCGTCGCCATGCTGCTCGGACGCGCCCTGCGCGACATGGTGGCGATCGCCATCCAGTCCCTGATTCTGATCCTGATCTCCCTGCCCTTCGGATTGAGCATCCATCCGGTTGGCGTCGTGGTCGTTCTGCTGCTAATAGGCCTGATCGGGCTGATGACTGCTTCCATTGCATACGCGGTTGCTCTGGCGGTGCGAAGCGAGGACGGCTATGCGCCGATCGTGTTCACCGCGACGCTGCCGATCCTGCTGCTGTCAGGCGTGCTGCTTCCCATGTCCATCGCCCCGCAATGGCTGCAGAACATCGCGGCGATCAACCCACTTCTCTACGCGGTGGACGCGGCGCGACACATCTTTCTCGGCAACCTGGGGGATCCGAGCGTGGCGAAGGGGGTGCTCATCCTGGCCGTGCTCTCGGTGGTCGGGGTCGGGATCGGCGCCAGGCAGTTCGGCCGCGCGGTTGCCTAGTCGAAGGCGGTAAGGCTCTCCCGCTCCGCTGCCCACATCTCCTCAAAGAGCCTGTCGATCTCGTCGAGCGAGCAGACCGCCGCTGTCAGCGGATCGAGCATCAACGCGTATTTCGCCCTGGCGCGATCACGCTTGAGCACTGCATCGACCACGAGCTCGTGCACCGCCATGTGAGCACGGTTCAAGGCGGCGAGCTGTGCTGGCAGCGTTCCGAAGTGACACGGGTGGATGCCGCTGCGGTCGACGTCGCATTCGACCTCGACGCAGCCGTCCGGCAGGTTGTCGATCCACCCCTGGTTGCGCACGTTGCCGTGGATCGATGCAGGAGGTCCTCCTTCGATCGCTTCGATGATGAAGGAGCCGAACTCGTGGCCCCGCTTTCGCGGCACAGGCGTATCGCCCTCGAGCATGGATTGGATGAGCTCGTCGTTTGCCCGGCGCCAGTCCGGCCAGTTCTCGGCGTAGAAGCCGCTTTCGCCGAGATAGCCTCCTCGCGTGTACTTCGCCATCAGGTCGGGACGCTTGCGGTAGTACGGGACGTACTCAGAGAAGTGGCCGCTCGACTCGGTGACAAACGCACCCAGATGGAGCATGACCTCGAACCGGATCGGGTCCTGCTCATAGATCTCCTTGACCTTCGCCTGCTCCCGCAGGCGCGGGTAGAGGTCCTCTCCGGCGCGCTCGAGCTTCGTGAACCAGGCGTTGTGGTTGATGCCGGCGCACTGCCAGGTCAGCTCGGAATATGGGATGTCCAGGTACTCGGCAAGCTGGCGGGACGTGCCCTGCACGCTGTGGCACAGGCCGACCACCTGCAGGTCAGTGCCTCGCAGCGCGGCAAGGGTGAGGATGGACATGGGGTTCGTGTAGTTCATGACCACCGCGCGCGGCGCGAGGCGCTGCGTGTCGCGGACGATGTCGAGCCAGGCAGGACCCGTGCGCAGGGCCTTGAAGATGCCGCCCGGCCCGATGGTGTCGCCGATGCACTGGTCGACGCCGTAACGCATCGGGATCTCGTAGTCGTGATGCACGTTCTCGAGGCCCCGGACCTCGATGGAGTTGATCACGTAATCGGTGCCCTGCAGGACATCGAGCCGGTTCGTCGAGGCCTCGATGCGCCAGTTTTTGCCTGAGAGCTCGACCAGGCGCTCGGCGATTCGCTTCGCCAGGTCGAGGCGCCGGGCATCGATGTCGACGAGCGCGAAGACACCGTCGTCGAGCCCCTCGACGGCGAGGATGTCCGTCATCAGCTGCCGCGCGAAGACAGCACTCCCGGCGCCGATGAACGTCACCTTGGGCATGGGCCGCCAATAATGGAACACATGACTGCGACTGCTTTCAATCAGCGGACGATCGACGAGTTTCACGCGAAGGAAGGACGCGGTGTGGGAGCTTGGGGCGACAACCTGCTCCTGATGACGTCGAAGGGCGCCCTGTCCGGGGAGGAGCACACCACGCCGCTCGTCTACCGGCGTCAGGGCAACGAATACATGGTCGTGGCCTCGAAGGGCGGGGCCCCGGACCATCCACGGTGGTATCACAACGTGCAGGTCAATCCCGAGGTGGACCTCGAGGTCGCCTCGCCAGGCGGCCGCACTGAGCACTTCGCCGCGCGCGCCAGGCCGCTGCCATCAGGACCCGAGCGGGACAGGCTCTACGTGTGGCTGGCGGAGGTCTGGCCTAGCTTCCTCGACTACGAGAAGCGAACCACGCGAACGATCCCGATCGTGATCCTCGACCGTCAGGCGTAGCTGGTCGGGGAGGCGGGATTTGAACCCGCGACCACTTGACCCCCAGTCAAGTGCGCTACCGGGCTGCGCTACTCCCCGATGGAGTGGTAATCGTACCTACGGCCCGGTACGCCTCCCCTGTCTCTAACTGATCAGCGGCGGGTGGCGGCGGTGACGAGCGTGCCCAGGCCGATCAGATTGCCTTCGGTGTCCTTGAACCACGCACCCTTGCCGCCGCCGGGCAGGTCGACGATTCCGTCGTGAGACTTGAACCCCGGGACGTCGTACTCCTCGAGCTTGACGCCCAGGCGCTTGAGCTCGTTCGCCGCCTCCTCGACATCCTCGACGTCCAGGGCCATCTGCGTGTGGTCGCCGGAAGCCTTGCCCATGCTCTGGAATATGAAAAATCCCGTTTCACCGAACATGTACGAAACGCCCTCACGGTCTTCGGTCGAGGGCTTGAATCCAAGCTTCTGCTCGTAGAACGCACGCGCGCGCTCGACGTCCTGGGCCGGGATCGCGGTACCAACTCTCGTGACTTTCAGCATTCTTTTCTATTCCTCCTGCCTAAGTTCTAGCACCATACGCGACGAGGCTGCGGTGGGTGGCCGAGAAGCCGGCTGCACGCAGGGCCGCCTTCAACGACGAATCCATCACCGGCACGCCGTCCACCTTCTGCACCTCGACGCGACCGGCGCCGGTTGCGGCAGCGATCAAAGCGTGGAGATGGGCCGGCTGCACCTCTCCATTCGTCAGCAGAGACCGGCCGCCGCGCTCGAGGTAGAGAACCAGGCGGCCGTCATCGATCACGCAATAGGCGCCGGCCGTTCGAGCCATTCGGGCGTCCGATTCGGGCCAGGGCAGCATCGTTCCGTACGGATTCGCGGGATCGGTGGCGGCAAGAGCCATGAGGCCTCCGCCCGATTCCCGAAGTGAGCGCAGCCGATCGACTGCGCCCGGAAGCGCGAACTGAGAGCCTCCCAGGCCTTCGACGAAGTAGCCGCGCCGGATGCGGCCGGACTCTTCCATGGCCCGCAGGACGGGATAAAGGCTCGAGAATCCACCCGCCCAACCCTCGCCGACGACTGCTTCCCGCGTCAGGACACCGTGACGCTGCAGCAGCACCCCGGCCTCGGAGTGGAGGCGCTCGGTGGCGTTCGCACCGACCCCGACGAGGTCGGCGACCAGAGACCAGCGACCGGTGGCCCGCGGCTGGATGAGCCGCGGCATTCGTGGTTTTCGGGCCGGCCGGCGGGCCGCCGCGCCGAGCAGCCGCAGCGGCGCGAACGTGTCATTCGTGACCTCTCCCGCCCAGACGAGGTCCCACAGAGCGTCGAGCATCACCTCCTCGTCACCGCCGCCACAGGAGTTGTATAGGTCGCGGAAGAAGGTGGCGCCGCGCGACTTGAGGTAGGCCCGCACCCGCTCATGCAGCTCTGTCGGAGGTGGCTCCGAGGGTGGGGGCACCAGTCGCGGCGCGTCCCCGCGCAGGTAGAGCGCGACCCGGCCGTCGGTCGCGCCAAGCGAACCGCGACCGACCCACACGACCTCACCCATCGAGACCAGCTCGTCGAGCAGCCGCGGGGCGTAATCGCGGACCCGACTCGCGATGACGTCGCGCTCGATCACAGTCGCGGGCAGCGCCAGGCCCTGAAGCTGGAAGACCACCTCCATCAGGCGGTCGACACCCCCCGCGCGGATGCCCACGCCATGCCACGCGGGAAGGAACCGCGCGAGCGCCACCGGCGGCACCGATTCGACCTCACGCCGCAGCGCCGCAAGCGACCGCCGGCGCAGGATTCGCAGGACATCGGGGTGGCAGTACTCGCGGCCGTCGGCCGCCTTGCGGAACTCGCCCGCGAGGACGTCGCCCTTCGCGGCGAGGCGTGACAGCGCCGCGTCCACAGCCGAGGCAGGCACCCCCCAGCGTCTGGCGGGATCGGCGGTCACGAACGGCACGTGTGTCCGCGCGTACCGCCGCAGCAGTGCACCCAGAGGGTCCGGACCTGGATCGAGAAAGAGTTCAGGCAGGCCGATCGGGAGGCTGGCGCCGATCGCCTCCCTGTACCGGCCCGCGTCCTCGGCCGCGATCCATCGGGTTTCACCTGAGACCCGGATCGCTGCGGCACGACGCTCTCTTTCGAGAGCGCGGAGCCAATCCTCGGCGACGCCTCGCGCCAGCGCCTCCTGGTCGCTCAGGTCGCCAAGCCGGACGAGCAGGTCGTGCGCCTCATCGGCGTCACGAGGAAACCTCTCCGCCAGCAGCCCCTGCAGCTCGAGCTCGACCGCCGCAATTGCGTCCGGGTCGAGGAGCTCACGAAGGTCCTCGCTGCCGAGCAGCTCGTTGAGCAGGTCGCGGTCGAGCGTCAGCGCCTGCGCGCGGCGCTCGGCGAGTGGCTGATCGCCCTCGTACATGTACTCGGCCACATACGAGAAGAGGAGAGAGGAGGCGAAGGGGGACGCCCGCTCGGTGTCGACGGTTACGACACGGATCTCTCGTGACCGTACCGCTCGCATCAGCGCCGTGAGGGCAGGCATGTCGAAGTGATCGCTCATCACCTCGCGCCACGTCTCGGCGAGGATCGGGAAGTCGGGATATCGCCCCGCGACCTGGAGCAGGCCCGCGCTTCGCATCCGCTGCTGCCAGAGAGGCGTTCGCTGGCCCGGCCTGCGCTTGGGCAGGAGCAGCGAGCGGGCGGCGTTGTCGCGGAAGCGCGCGGCAAAGAGCGCGGAGGCCGGCAGCTGCGCGGACACGAGCGCCTGGACCTCCTCCGGATCGAGGATCAGCTCGTCCAGCGCGGGCGGCGATTCGACCTCGGGCAGGTGCATAGCGATGCCGTCGTCCGTCCACAGGGAGCGGGCATCGACGCCGAGCTTCTCGTGCAGGTGCGCCTCGAGCGCCATGGCGAGCGGGGCATGCACCCGGCCTCCGAACGGCGTGTGAATGCAGACACGCCAGTCGCCCACCTCGTCGCGAAATCGCTCGACGACGATGTTCCTGTCGTCCGGCACGGTGCCCGTCGCGGCGGCCTGGTCGTCCAGGTAGGCGAGCAGGTTCTTGATCGCGAGGTCATCGAATCCTGCGCGCTCGCGCAGCCGTTTCGCGGCCGCATCCGGAGACATGGCACGCAGCTCGCGGACCATCTTGCCGAGCGCCGCGCCAAGCTCGACGGGACGGCTGGGGGCGTCGGCCTTCCAGAACGCTATCTTGCCCGGCTCGCCCGGGGCCGGCGTCACGATGACCTGCGACGGGGTGATGTCCACGATTCGCCACGTCGAGGCGCCGAGGACGAAAGCCTCCCCGACGCGGGTCTCGTAGACCATCTCCTCATCCAGCTCGCCGACGCGCCGTCCGTCCTCCGCGAGGTTGACCGAGTAGAGACCGCGGTCCGGGATCGTGCCCGGGTTGGTTACGGCCAGCCGCTGCGCCCCGGCCCGGCCCCGAACTTTGCCGGCGACGCGGTCCCACACGATGCGGGGCCGCAGCTCGACGAACTCGTCGGAGGGGTAGCGCCCGCTCAGCATGTCGAGCACGGATTCGAACGCGCGCGGACCCAGGTCTGCGTAGGGATACGCGCGCCGGACCACGCGGCCGAGCTTTTCGACCGGCCACTCGTCGAGCGCGCACATCGCGACCACGTGCTGGGCCAGCACGTCGAGGGGCTTGCGGGGGACGACCGTGGACTCGATACGCCCCTCCAGCATGCCCTCGACCACCGCGGCGGACTCCAGCAGATCGCCCCGAAACTTCGGGATCACGACCCCGCGCGAGACCTCGCCCACCGAGTGGCCTGCCCGCCCGACGCGCTGGATGCCCGCGGCCACGCTGGGAGGGGCCTCGATCTGGAGCACGAGGTCGACCGCGCCCATGTCGATGCCGAGCTCTAGCGTCGATGTGGCGACGAGGCCGCGCAGCCGGCCGCCCTTCAGCTCGTCCTCGATGAGAAGGCGTTGCTCGCGAGCGATCGAGCCGTGGTGCGCGCGCACGAGCTCCTGCTCGGCAAGCTCGTTGATCCTGGCGGCGATGCGCTCGGCAAGGCGGCGAGAGTTGACGAAGACGATGGTCGAGCGGTGCTCGAGGATGAGCTGCAGCAGTCGCGGATAGACGGCGGGCCAGATGCTGTTCTGGCCTTTCGCGCTGTCTTCGTCCTCGGCCGTCAGGCGGGTCATGTCCTCGACTGGGACCTCCACCCGGACGTCCATGGTCTTCAACCGTCCCGCGTCCACGATCGCCACCTCCCGTTCGGAGCCGCCGAGGAAGCGCCCAACCTCTTCGAGCGGACGCTGGGTCGCGGACAGGCCGATGCGCTGCGGCTCGACCCTGGTCAGCTCGCACAACCGCTCCAGGCTGAGCGCAAGGTGGCTGCCACGCTTGGTCGAAGCCACCGAGTGGATCTCGTCGACGATGAGCCACCGGACCGGCGCCAGGATCCTGCGTGCGGCGCTGGTCAGGATCAGGAACAGCGACTCGGGCGTCGTGATGAGGATGTCGGGGGGGTGGCGCTCCATCGAGCGACGCGCATCGGCCGGCGTGTCGCCGGTGCGGATGGCGACGGCGATGTCGGGGGGTGTCAGGCCCTGCGACTCCATCTGCCGCTTGATGCCGACGAGCGGCGAGCGCAGGTTGCGATCAACGTCGTGCGCGAGCGCCTTCAAAGGCGACACGTACAGGACGCGACATCGTTCGGCGTCGGCCGGCATGGGCCCGGCGGCAAGCCGGTCGAGACACCACAGGAAGGCGGCGAGGGTCTTACCGCTTCCGGTCGGAGCGGCCATCAGGACGTGGCGGCCTGACGCGACCTCCTGCCAGCCACGCTCCTGGACGGCCGTCGGCTGGGCGAAGGAGGAACGAAACCACTCGCGCACGGGTGGCGAGAAGAGGTCGAGAGCCTGCCCCACGTAAGACAAGTTAGACGGTTCCAGCGCTACAAACAAGTGTTCTTAACAGCGTCCTGCGCGACACTGGCACGCACACCGTGTACCCGTTCGAAAGGTTCACCGAGCAGGCCAAGAGGGTGCTGACCCTCGCGCAGGAGGAGGCGGAGCGCGCCCACCACTCGTACATCGGCACCGAGCACCTGCTGTTGGGGATCTTGCGTAATCGGGATGGGTCCGGCTATCGAGCCCTCGAGGACCTCGGCATCGGGATCGATGAAGTGCGAAGGGCGATCGAATCGGTGCTCGGCAGGAACGAGCGGATCATGATCCGGCAGATCATCCCCACGTCGCGCGTGAAGAAGGTCATCGAGATCTCGTTCGATGAAGCCCGGCGGATGGGAAGCAACTTCGTCGACGGCGGACACCTTCTCATCGGGCTGGTGGTCGAGGGTGAAGGCATCGCGGCCCACGTGCTCGCCGATCTCGGCGCGACCAGGCAGAAAGTCATCGAGGCTGTGAAGCGTGAGCTCGAGACGACGCGCGGTCGTCGCGTCGCGGTGCCGCCCGTCCAGCCGCAGAAATATCGCGAGGTGATGACCTGCTTCCCGAGCGGGGTGGTCGTGCTGACGGCCTTCGGTGAAGACAGGCGCCCGCGCGGACTGACCGTCAGCGCGTTCTGCGCGGTCTCGCTCGAGCCCCCGCTAGCCCTGGTCTGCATCGGCAAGACTTCCAACACCCTCCCCGCCGTGCAGCACACGGGCGGCTTCACCGCCAACATCCTCGCCACGGGCCGGGAGCAGCTCGCGCGGCGGATGGCGACCAAGCTCTCGGACAAATTCGAAGGGCTGGCGTGGGAGCGACCCGGCAGCGACGTGGGAGGGCCGATTCTCACGAACGATTCGGCGGCGTATGCGGTCTGCGCGCTTCACGACACCATTGAGGCCGGTGACCACTGGGTGCTGATCGGGCTCGTCACCGACGGCGCGCAGGTCGAGGGCGTCACGCCGATGGTGTTTTCGCGCAGGGTGTACGGCTGACGCACGTGATGGTCGGCGCGTTCGCCTGGAACATCTAAGTCGCCGGGGTGCTGATCACGGAAGTGTCAGAAGCTGGGTGAGGGCCAGTTTGGAACCAGCTGGACGAGGCCCGCGGACAGCCAGCTGAGCCTGTTCGTGATCAGCAGCGCTCCCATCACGACCAGCACGCCGGCCGAGGCAAGGTCGATCGCCCGACGGTGGCTGTTCACGAACTGCACCACCGGCCTCGCGCTTTCGAGTGCGACCGCCAACACCAGGAAGGGCGCGCCAAGCCCGAGGCAGTAGGCAATCATCAGGCTCAACCCCTGCGGTGTCGTGCCGACGGTCACGGCCGAGCTGAGCACCGCTCCGAGCGTGATCCCGATGCAGGGCGTCCAGCCACTCGCGAATCCCATCCCGAGCAGGAAGCCGCCCGCCGCGCCACCCCCCTGCGGCGCGGTTTTCATGACGCGGTATTCGGTGTCCAGAAGCGGGATGCGAATCAATCCCGCGACGTGCAGAGCCAGGACGATCACCAGGATTCCGGCCACGATCGGCACAAACGCGCGGATCGGCTGCACGGCCAGGGAGAACACGTAGAAGAAAAGGATGAAAACAAGGGAAAGTCCGGCAACGAAAGCGGCGCCTGCGACTGCCAGCGTGCCTTTCCCTTCCCCGCGCTGCGCGCCGACCTCGCCACGATGTGGAGAGGCCAAATCTCTGCTGCCCAGGTAGGCCAGGTACGCGGGGACCAGCGGCAGCACGCAGGGGGAGACGAACGATGCGAGCCCTGCGAGGAATGCGATCGCAGGATTCAGGTCGTTCAGCACGCGGAGTGAGCGCGGGACAGCGCCGCGACCGCATCGGCGACCTCGGGCCAGACCCTTTTCGGAATGTCGTGGCCCATGCCGTGGATCTCGAGCAGACGCGCGCCCGGGATCGCCGCCGCCACCCGCCGCCCGTTCTCGACCGGGACCAGGATGTCCGCGTCGCCATGGATGACGAGCGTCGGCACCCGGACGGAGCTGAGCCGCGCGAGGCGGGAGGTCGCGCCCGCGATCGCCTGCAGCTGTCGCATGAAGCCCGCGGGGTGATAGGCGCGGTCGATCGCACGCTCGATCTTCGCCCGCTCGTACGTCTCGTCGAAGGGATCCGCCGGACCCAGCAGGATCTTTTTCGCGTGCAGGCCGAGCGCGACTCGTTCCTCGCGCGTCTCCGGAGCGCGAGCCAGGAGAACCGCGTTGGCCTCTGGCGTCGGCGGAACCTGGTCTGCACCGCTCGGTCCGGAGATGATCGAGGTCAGCGTCAGGACGCGCTCCGGATGGTTGAGTGCCACGAGCTGGGCGATGAATCCGCCCATCGAGGCTCCCACCACGTGAGCGGCCGGCAGGCCGAGGGCGTCAAGCAAGCTGACCGCATCTGCGGCCATCTCCTCCAGCTCGTACGAGTCTTCGGGCCAGGTGGAGAGACCCGCATCGCGGTTGTCGAAGCGGATCACGTGGAAGCCACGGCTTGCGAGCAGCTCGCAGAACTCCTCGTCCCAGGTGATCATCTGCGTGCCCAGGCCGCCGATGAGGAGCAGCGCCGGCGCCTGCGGATCGCCGAACGTCTCGTATTCGAGCTCGATCCCGTTCGCAGTGGCGCGCGCCATTCGACCCATGCTACTAATCCCTGATGCCGAAGCCCTTGCCGAATCGCGCCGAAGTCGACAAGCGCTTCAGCTGGGACAGCGAGAGCGTCTTTCCGGAGGCGTCGGGGTGGGAGGAGGCGGTGGAGACCATCCTCTCCAGCCTCCCCGACCTGCACGAGTTCAAAGGCCACCTCGGTGAGGGGCCGGACACGCTGGCCGACTGGTTGGACGCGAGCGAGCGGGCGCACCGCCTGATGGCGAAGGTGATGGTCTACACCACCATGTCGTACTCGGTCGACGTCGGCGACCAGGAGGCCGCGGCCCGCGCCGACCGAGCACGTTCTGTGGCCGCGCAGCTCGGCGCCGCAGCGTCATTCGCCGTCCCGGAGATGCTTGGGATCGGGCTGCCGAAGCTGCGGGAGTGGGTCGCCGCATCGCCACGCCTTGCCCACCTGGGGCATTACCTCGACCGACTGGAGAAGCTGCAGAGGCGCATCCGCAGCGCCGAGGTCGAGGAGGTGCTCACCCAGGTCACCGACCCGCTGGCCACTTCGCTGTCCGTGCACGGCGTGCTCGCCAACACCGATCTCAAGTTCGCCCCCGCCGTCGGCTCCGACGGACAGCTGCACGAGGTGGCGCAGGGCACGATCAGCTCGTTGCTGACCAACCACGACCGCGAGGTCCGCCGCACTGCATTCGAGAGCTACGCGGACGAACACCTCCGCATGCGGCACGCCATGGCGGCAAGCCTGGCAGGCGGCGTGAAGCGCGATGTGTTCTTCGCGCGGGCCCGCGGCTACGCGTCGTCACTGGAGGCGGCGCTCGAGCCAAGCCACATTCCCCTCCAGGTCTTTCACAACGTCGTGAAGACTTTTCGCGACCACGTCGGCACATGGCATCGTTACTGGCGGATCCGGCGCGAAGCGCTCGGGCTCGAAATCCTCAAGCCTTACGACACGCGCGCGCCGCTGAGCGCCCACGCGCTGGAGGTGCCTTACGACGAGGCGGTCGAGTGGATCGCGGAGGGAGTGGCGCCGCTGGGTGAGGAGTACGTGGCCGTCATGCGCAGGGGCGCGCACGAGGACCGGTGGGTCGACATCTACCCCAACAAAGGCAAGAGGATGGGCGCCTTCTCCACCGGAGCGATGGACACGCGTCCGTTCATCTTCATGAGCTTCAACGACGACATCTATTCGATGAGCACGCTCGCGCACGAGCTGGGGCATTCCATGCACTCGTATCACGCGCGGCGCACGCAGCCGTACGTCTACTCGAACTACGGACTTTTCCAGGCCGAGGTCGCTTCGAACATGCACCAGGCGCTGACCAGACGGCACCTGCTGGCGACCAGGACCGACCCCGAGTTTCAGATCGCCGTCATCGAAGAGGCGATGTCCAACTTCTACCGCTACTTCTTCATCATGCCCTCGCTCGCACGCCTCGAGCTCGAGATCCACGAGCGGGTCGAACGGGGCGGCGCGCTGACCGCCGAGTACCTGATCGCGCTCATGGCGGACTTGATGATGGAGGTCTACGGTTCAGAGGTCGACGTCAACGAAGCCGACCGCGAGCGCATCGGCTCGACCTGGGCGCAGTTCCACACTCATCTGTACAGCAACTTCTACGTGTACCAGTACGCCACCGGCATCGCGGCCGCGGATCATCTGGTCGGGCGAGTCGCGGCGGGGGACAAGAACGCGGTCGAGTCCTACCTCGCCTTCCTGAAGAGCGCGGGGTCGATGTACCCCCTCGAAGGGTTGCGGATGGCGGGAGTCGACATGACCTCGCCGGAACCGGTCGAGGCGGCCTTCGAAACGCTCTCATCGATGGTCGACCGGCTCGAGAGCCTGACCGTCAGAGCGCGATCCGCATGACGTCGGAGCTGCGGACCTGGAAGCCAAGCCTTTCGTAGAGCCGGTGCGCGGCATCGCGATTGGGGCCGCGGCCGGACTGCAGCTCCGCCACCTGCGCGCCTCTCTCGCGGCCGACCTCCAGGGCGGCCTTGACCAGCGCCTCCCCCACACCCGTGCCGCGCGCCGACGCGTCGACGACGACCTCGTCGAGCCGTGCCTTGATCCAGAACGGAGTCGTATAGACGATGACCGTGGTCGTGCCGATGATCTCGTCGCCCTCGCGCGCGACCAGCAGAGTGACATCCGGGTCTGAGATCAAACGCTCGAGCCGGTCCATGTCCGCGACTGGCAGCGTCGGATTCAACTGCGGCAGCAGGCGCGCCAGTGACGCGAGAATCTCAGGCGTCGCCTCGCGCACGACCTCGATCCGCATTGCCACACACTAAGCTCCCTTGCAGCTGAAGCTGACCGCCCGTCTTTACCGCGGCGAGCCGGTGTCGTTTGCCGAGGCGATGCAAGGGGCGTTCGAGCCTTTCGGCGTGGGCGATTCGTGGGGGCCGCCGTGGAGCACGACGTGGTTTCACGTGCGCGGCCGGGTGCCCGACGAGTGGAGGGGCAGACCGGTAGTCGCTGTCTTCGACCTCGGGTTCGACGGTCCGACCGGGTTCACCTGCGAGGCGCTCGCGTGGAAGGACGGCAAGCCGTGGCGCGGCGTCGACCCGAATCACCGCTGGGTGCCGGTCGACGGGCCGGAGGTCGACTTCTACCTCGAGGCCGCCGCCAACCCTCGGGCGACCGAGCAGGGCGACGCGCCCGCTCCCTCGATGCTCGCGCTGCGCGAGTCGCCCGAGCCCGCGTTTGTGCTGCGACAGGCAGAGCTCGCATTGTGGGATGCGCCACCGCGTGACGCGGCGCGCCTGGACATCGGATCGCATCTGGTCACCGCGGTCGGTCACGCCCACATCGACACCGCCTGGGAGTGGCCGCTGCGCGAGGCCAGGCGCAAGTGCGCGCGCAGCTGGTCGACGCAGCTCGAGCTGATGGACCGGTATCCCGACTACGTCTTTGCTTGCTCGCAGCCGGCCCAGTACGCGTGGATGAAAGAGTCCTACTCGGAAATCTATGCGCGCATCAAAGAGAAGGTCGCGAATGGGCAGTGGGAGCCGGTCGGGGCGATGTGGGTGGAGGCGGACTGCAACCTGCCGTCAGGCGAGGCGCTCGTGCGCCAGCTCGTGCACGGCAAGCGATTCTTCATTCGCGAGTTCGGTTACGAGACTCGCATCCTGTGGCTGCCCGACGTGTTCGGCTATCCGGGCAATCTGCCCCAGCTGATCAAGGAATCAGGCTGCGACCACTTCCTGACCCAGAAGCTGTCGTGGAACGACACCAACCGGCCCGAGCACAACACGTTCTGGTGGGAGGGGATCGACGGGACACGAGTGTTCACGCATTTCCCGCCGGCGGACACGTACAACGGAGATTTCTCGCGCGACGAGCTCGAGATGAGCGTGCGCAACTTCAAGGACGCGAATCGCTCCAACCGCTCGCTCTACCTGTTCGGGTTTGGGGACGGAGGTGGTGGCCCAACAGCCGAGATGGTCGAGTCGGCGCATGGGTTCGGAGTGCCGATGGGCCACGCGACCGAGTTCTTCGATCGGGCCGCTGCCGAGGCGCACGACCTCGCGACCGTGTCAGGCGAGCTCTACTTCGAGCTCCACCGCGGCACTTATACATCGCAAGCGCGGACCAAACGATTGAACCGGCTGGCGCAGACGGCGCTGCGCGAGGCGGAGATGTGGTCGGTTGCGGCCGACGACTACCCGGGAGACGAGCTCGACGCTCTCTGGAAGACGCTGCTGCTCAACCAGTTCCACGACATACTGCCCGGCTCGAGCATCGACTGGGTGTACGAGCAGGCGGAGCGCCAGCTCTCGGGGGTCGCGTTTGCGGCGGTTCGCGCTGTGGCGCGTGCGATCAAGACGATCGCCGGCGACGGTTACCGGGCAGCGGTGTTCAACGTCAACTCACATCTGCGCAAGGAGATCATCGACTTCGGCCATCGACTGATGCTGGCGGAGGCGCCGGCCTGCGGCTGGGCCGTGCAGACAGATCAATCCGTCCGGGACGAGGAGCGCGTCCGCGTTTCGGAGCGCGGCATGGAAAACAATCTGCTGCGGATCCGATGGGATGAGCGCGGCTTGCTGGTCTCGGTCTGGGATAAGCAAGCCGAGCGCGAGGTGCTGGGCGGTCCCGGCAACCAGCTCCAGCTGCACGATGACAACCCAAGGCGCTGGGACGCCTGGGATCTCGACGTCGAATACCTCGATTCGGTGACCAGCCTCACCGACCTCAGCGAGCAAAGCGTTGAAGAGCCTGGTGGCTTGCGGGGCGCGGTCAGATTCACGCGCGAGTTTGGCCGGTCGCGATTCACCCAGCGCATGGTGCTGGACGCGGGGTCTCGTGTGCTCCGGTTCGAATCCGAGGTCGACTGGCGCGAGGTCCACAAGCTGTTGAAGGTTGCCTTCCCGGTGACGGTGTCTGCTGACGATGCGACGTACGAGATTCAGTTCGGACACCTCAGGCGTCCAACCCACGCCAATTCGAACCAGGCGAAGGCCATGTTCGAGGTATGCGCGCAGCGGTGGGCCGACCTCGGCGACCGCAATTACGGCGTCGCTTTGATCAACGATTGCAAGCACGGATACGACATCCACGGCTCCACCATGCGACTGTCGCTCCTGCGCGCCCCGACTCACCCCGACCCGAACGCGGATCAAGGCTCGCAGCTCTTTACCTACGCGCTGATGCCGCATCCCGGCGACTTTCGCGCGGCAGGCGTGATCGAGGCTGCAGAAGACTTGAACGCTCCCCTCCGCGCGGTATTCACCGACCTACCGAACGGGGAAGCCAGATCCCTGATCGAGGTGGATACCCGCCAGGTCATCATTGAGGCGATCAAGCTCGCCGAGGACTCGAACGCGGTCATCGTCCGGCTCTACGAGGCCTGGGGCCGGCCGTGCCGGGCTCGGATCCAGACTACGATTCCGCACTCGCGTGTGATGCTCTGCGACCTGCTGGAGCGAGAGCGGAGAGAAGTCGATCTCGAGCTCGACCTCACCCCTTTTCAGGTTGTGACTCTGGCGCTCTCCTGACGCTCGGGGCCGCAGTGATAAGCGCAGAGGTTAGAAGAGGCGAAGCAGCGCCGCTGTCGCGCACGCGGCGGCCACGACGACGAGGAACGGGGCGCGCAGGAGAACCGCCACGATGGCCACACCCAGAGCGGCGACGCGGACATCGAGCACCAGGTGCCGGCCGGTGGCGAACGTCCCGATCGCGATGAGCGCGGCCAGCAGCGCGATCGGGATCAGCGCCACGGTGCGCTGAACGCGCTGGTTCTGCAGCCATCTTTCGGGAAGCGCAAGGCCCGCGAGTTTCAGTCCGTAGCAGGCGACCGAGGCCACGATCACGGCCGTCCAGGTCATGGGCGCAGCAATCCAAACAGGCCGACAAGCACGGCGACGATGAGAAGTGGTACGCCGGCAGGGACAAAGGGCAGCACGGCGATCGCGACCACTGCGGCGACGACTGCAATCGCGAAGGGCTCGCGCGCGCGAAGTCGCGGGGCCAGAAGGGCGAGAAAGGCGGCCGGGACCGCCGCGTCCAGGCCGAAGACTTTGGGGTCCGAGATCGCCTGGGTGGCAAGCGCTCCGAGGAGGGTGCCGGTGTTCCAGAACGTGAACAACGCAACGCCGGTCGCCCAGAACGCGTAGCGCCCGAGTCGTGGGTCGTCGCGCGCGATCGCCATCGCGGTCGTCTCGTCGAGCACGAACTGCGCCGCCAGCGGCCGAAGCCGGCCCCGGACTTGCAGGAGAGACGCGAGCCGAAGACTGTAGAAAGCATTGCGGGTTCCCAACAGGACGGCCGTGAACGCACCCGCCCACACGCTCCCTCCGCCGCCGATGACGCCGACCATCGCAAACTGCGACGCGCCGGTGAACATGACGCTGGACATGACCAGCGTCTGGGGCAAGGTGAGACCGGCGGCGGTGGAGATGGCACCGAACGCGATCGCGTAGGCGCCGCTGGCGACAGCGATGCCGAGCGCATCGCGAAGGATGGGTCGGGTTGCCTCGGCGGGGGCCGCGGGTGGCGCCACCCGCAGAACTTAACCGGCTACTACGTCCTACACCCTTACTTGGTTGTGTTGGCGGCGCCTGATGGGGTCACCACCCACCACAGGTCCCCGAAGCCGTTGACCCCCTGGCCGGTGATGTCGCCGGGCGCCTTGTCCTTGAAGAAGTAATAAAGGGGATGCCCCGCATACGTGACCTCGACCTTGCCGTCGGTGCGCGTGGTCGTGCTGAGCCGCGATTGCGTGACACCGGCCCCGGCCTGTGGGGTCCCGGTCGTGAAGAGAGGCGGCCAGATGGTCGCGCACTGGTCGTAGCAGGTGGAGGACGTCCCGGTGTCCTTGACGAACAGGTACAGGGTCATCCCCTTCTCGTCCACCAGGATCTGTCCGAGCTTTCCGTTGTTGGCGACCGCGACCTTGGTTCCAGTGGCGGCAGGACTGGGGGACGGGCTGGCGCTGGCTGTCGAGGGGCTCGAGCCGCACGCGGCGGCCAGCACAGTGATCACCGTGAACGCGCCCGCCGCCAACAATTTCCCGTTCATGCACCCGGATACCTTCCGGGGTTACGAGATCGCTTCGCAAATCCGCACCGTGCGGCCACAAGCGCGCGAGCCTGTTAAGAACGTTGCGCTCCAAACATCTGTTTGAGACGATGCCGCCATGGTCGAGTTCGACTCCGAGGTCACCGGCGAGGAGGTAGCCGAGCAGCTCATCGCCCTGCGCCGGCAGATCGATGAGCTGGAGGTAAAGTTCTCGCGGCTCGCGATCGAGTTCGACAAGACCAGCTGGTGGGCTTTTGAAGGCTTCAACACAGCTTTCGACTGGATCCGCATCAACTGTCACCTGAACTCCCACCAGGTCTGGAACACGATGGCCGTCGGCTCCCAGGAAGCGGAGCTCACCCAGTCGGTGCAGGCGTTGCAGTCGGGCGAGATCGGATTTGCCCATGTGGCCACGATGGCGAGGACCGCCAATGAGGTCGGAGTCGCATTCGACGAAAGCAAGCTCCTGCCTTTTGCGCGCGAGCTCTCGCCTGGCAAGTTCTTTCATAAATGCATTCACTACCGGCACGCGGTCGACGCGGATGGTTACAACCGTGACCAGGAAAGGCTGACCGAGGAACGCGCGCTTCGCCTGAACACCGCGCGGGACGGGTGCCTGCTCATAAGCGGCCTCCTCGACCCCGTCGGCGGCGCCGCCGTGCGCTCGGCGCTCGAGCCGCTCGCCCAACCGTCCGGTCAACACGACTACCGGTCTCGCGAGCAGCGCTTTGCCGACGCATTCGTGGATCTGGCCAATGGCGGCAAGCCCGCCGTTATCCAGGTCACCGCGACGATCGAGACACTCAAAGGGATGGCCGGAGCGGCGGCGGCGGAGATGGAGTTCTCGCTTCCGATCTCGTCGGCCACGGTGCAGCGAATGGCCTGCGACTGCAGCGTCACGCGCGTACTCCTCGACCAGGACTCCGCCGTTGTCGACATGGGCAGATCGAAGCGAGTCGTCTCGAGCGCATTGCGGAGCGCTCTCAAGATTCGCGACGGCCACTGCCAGTGGCCGGGTTGCGAGCGCGAGGCTTCGCGGTGCGACGGTCACCACCTCGTCCACTGGATCAGCGGTGGCGAGACGAACCTCGCGAACCTGGTCCTTCTCTGGGGCCACCATCGCATGGTGCACGAGGGCGGCTGGCAGCTACTCCGTACGGAAGAGCAGCGAATTGTCGTGGTCGCGCCCACGGTCTGGTTCGGAGTCGCGAGGGGTCCGGACTAGTGCTATTCGGGGGTGACGTACGCCGCGGTCAGGCCGCCGTCGACCAGGAACGTCGCGCCGTTGACGTAGCTCGACTCGTCACTGGCGAGAAACAGCGCGGCGTTGGCGATCTCACGCGCCTTCGCCAGCCGGCCCATCGGCAGGTGCACACGCCGGCGCTGGTAGGCGCCCGGGTCCTCATTGAAGATCCGCATCAAAAGGGGGGTCTCGACGGGTCCGGGACACAGCGCGTTGACCCGCACGCCCTGCCGCGCAAACTGCACCGCGAGCTCACGGCTCATCGAGAGCACCGCGCCCTTGGAAGCTGTGTAGGCGATCTGAGAGGTGGCGGCGCCCATCAAGGCGACGAACGACGCGACGTTGATGACCGAGCCACCGCCCGCTTCGAGCAGATACGGGATGCCGAACTTGCAGCACAGGTAGACGCCTTTGGCGTTGACCGCCTGGACGCGGTC
>DASPXA010000015.1:0-50843 GCA_035637495.1 Verrucomicrobiia bacterium | reverse complement strand
GCGAATTTCGGCTCCGCGGCCTCGAACTCTCCCCAGGTCGCCACACGAACAAATTACCCGTACGCTGAAGTCGCCAATGGCAGAGCCCCGTGGGACGGCTGCGAGCCCTCAGAACGCTTTCGCGGCCGGCCTGTTCGAGGGCTTGGCCCCGCGCTACGACCGGCTGGCCCAGGTGCTGTCGCTCGGCCAGCACGGCCGCTGGCGTCGCGAGCTGGTCCGTCACATCGCTCGCTTTCGGCCGCGGCGAATCCTCGATGTGGCGACGGGCACCGCAGGCGTCGCGATGGCGCTCGCCGTAGCGACCGATGCCGACATCGTTGGCGTCGACCTCAGCGAGCCGATGCTCGAGGTCGGCCGCGAGCGGATCTACAAGGCGGGCCTCGATCGGCGCATCAAGCTTCAGCACGCGCGGGCCGAGGAGCTGCCCTTCGAGCCCGGGTCCTTTGACGCCGTGAGCTTCACCTACCTGCTTCGCTACGTTCCCGATCCGGCCGCAACGCTCGCGGAGATGGCACGGGTGCTGCGGCCGTCGGGCGGCATGGTGGGTCTGGATTTCTACATCCCGCCAAACCCTGTCTGGCGCGCAAGCTGGCGTCTGTACACGCGGATCCTCATGCCTTCCGCGGGATACGCGCTGGGTGGAAAGCGCTGGTGGGCCGCCGGCCGTTTTCTCGGCCCGAACATTGCGGACTTCTATCGCCGCTGGCCCACCTATCGACTCTTCGAGGCCTGGCGTGAGGCCGGATTCGTCGACGTCGAGGACCGTGTGATGAGCCTCGGCGGCGGCATCGTGATGTGGGGCCGCAAGCATCATGTCTGAGCCTGGGCTTGCGCCCGCCTATTACGCAGCCCCCGCACGCGGGTGGCGCCGCGACGTGTGGGCCGTGCTGCATCCCCCGTACACCGCCTGGCATCTCTCGTACGTGCTGATCGGGGCGAGCCTGGCGCCGGCGCTGAACCTCACCCGCCTCGCCGCCAGCCTGCTCGCGTTCTTGCTGGCGGTCGGGATCTCAGCCCACGCGCTGGACGAGCTGCGGGGCCGTCCGCTGCACACCGAGATCCCGTCCGGCATCCTCTGGACAGCGGCCATCGCCGGCCTCGCGGGCGCGGTCGCCCTTGGGCTCGCCGGCGTCTGGGTTGTCGGAAGTGGCTTGCTGCCTTTCATCGCCGCCGGAGTCCTCTTCGTTTTCGCGTACAACCTGGAGCTGCTCGGTGGCCGGATGCACGGGGACTTCTGGTTCGCGCTGTCGTGGGGCGCCTTTCCGGTTCTCACGGCTTACTTCGCGCAGACCGGCCGCGTCTCATTGGGAGCGATCGCCGCGGCCGGCGCTGCCTATGCGCTGTCCTTCGGCCAGCGCGTCCTGAGCACGCCTGCGCGCATGTTGCGCCGAAAGACAAGGTCAGTGACCGGCACGCTTACGCTCAGCGACGGCACCCAGACTCAGCTCGACGAGCCGGCGCTGCTCCACCCGCTCGAGCATGCCCTGCAGGCGTTCTCGTGGGGCGTCGTGCTGCTCGGGCTCGGCCTCGTCGCAGCGAAAATCTTCTAGACCGGAACGACTCCGTGCTTGCGGTCCGTGCGTGGTTGCACGCGCGTCGCATAGGAGCGGTAGCGCGCGATCAGGGTCTCCCGAAGGTTCTCCGGTTCGACGATGTCGTCGACGATCAGGTTGGAGGCCAGCTTGTACAGGTCGACGTCGTCGCGGTACTCGTCCTCCAGCTCCTTGCGGCGCGCGTCGCGCTCTGCCTCCGGCAGGCCGGCGAGCTTGTTGTAGAAGACCGCGTTGATCGCCGGCTCCGGACCCATGACCGCGATCTGCGCCGAGGGCAGCGCGATGACCGCGTCGGAGTCGAACGCCGGACCGGCCATCGCGTACAGGCCGGCGCCGTATGCCTTGCGCACGATGACTGAAATCTTGGGCACGGTCGCCTCGGAAACGGCGCTCAGCATCTTCGCTCCGTGCCGGATGATGCCTCGCTTCTCGACGTCGGTGCCGATCATGAAGCCGGGAACGTCGGCCAGGAACAGCAGCGGGATCTCGAACGCGTCGCACAGCCATATGAATCGCGCGGCTTTGTCCGCGGAATCGTTGAACAGCACGCCGCCTTTCTGCATCGGTTGGTTGGCGACGACTCCGACGGGATGGCCGTCGAGTCGCGCGAAGCCGGTGAGGATCTCTTTGGCGAAGAGTTTCTTGATCTCGAGCCAGCTGCCTTCGTCGACGATCGCGTCGACGAGCTTGCGCATGTCGTAGCCGCGGTTCGGTTCGGCGGGGATCAGCTCGCTGATCGGCTTTGGACCGACACGCGCCGGTCTCGGATCGCATCGCTCGGGTCTTTCGCCGGACCGCTGCGGCATATACCTGAAGTAAGCCCTGGCGAAGTCGATCGCCTCGCGGTCGTCCGCCACCAGCGCGTCACCGCACCCGCTCTCCGTGCAGTGCATTCGCGCACCGCCGAGTTCTTCGAGCGTGACCTTTTCGCCGACGACAACCTCGACCATCCGCGGCGAGCCGAGGTACATCGACGCGTTGCCCTCCACCATCACCACGACGTCGCAGAACGCGGGGATGTAAGCGCCACCGGCCGCCGAAGGACCGAGCAGCAGGCAGATCTGCGGGACGACGCCTGAAAGCTGGACTTCATTGAAGAAGATCCGCCCGGCGTGGCGGCGCCCGGGAAACATCTCGATCTGGTCGGTGATGCGGGCGCCGGCCGAGTCGACGAGGTAGAAGAGCGGCACCCGAATCCGCGCGGCGGTCTCCTGGATGCGGACGATCTTCTCGACGGTCCGTGCGCCCCAGCTTCCGGCCTTCACGGTGGGGTCGTTCGCCATCACCGCGACCTGCCGGCCTTCTATCGTGCCGAGGCCGGTCACGACACCGTCCGCGGGCAGCTCGTCGGCGAGCACGTTGGCAAAAAGACCGTCCTCGACGAACGAGTCCTTGTCGAGCAAGAGGTCGAGCCGTTCGCGCGCCGTCAGCTTGTGCTGCTCTCGCAGCTTGGGCAGATAGCGCGTCCCACCTTTGAGCGCCTTGTCGCGCAGCTCCCTGGAGCGGTCCGTCACTTCCCTTTGAATTCCGGCTCGCGTTTCTCGAAGAACGCCTTGATGCCTTCCCGCGAATCCTCCGTCTGCGAGACCAGAAGGAACTGGCCGTGGAGGTAGTGAAGCGCGGCACGGAAGTCCATGTCCTGATGTCGATAGAAGGAATCGCGGCCCAGCCGCATCGCGACCGGCGACTTGCGGGCAAGCGCGCCGGCGATCTCACCAACCGTCGAGTCGAGCTGGTCATGTCGCACGACCCGGTTGACCACTCCGAGCGTCTGAAGCTGCATGGCGGTCCAGCGGTCGCCGAGCATCTCCATCTCGAGGAGCACCTTGCGCGGGATGTTCCGCGACAGGATGGCCTGGATCATCATCGGCCAGATCCCGACATTGATCTCGGGCGTGCCGAAGGTCGCGGTGTCGACGGCGACGAGCAGGTCGCACGAGCAGGCCAGGCCGAGGCCGCCGGCAAGGGCGTGCCCGTTGATCCGGCCGACGATCGGCTTGCCCAGCTCGGCCATCAGAACGAACAGGTCGACGAAAAGGTCGCGGCTCCGGTAGCGCTCGAGGCCGGACATCTCGCCGTCGAAGCTGCTGAGGTCCGCCCCGGCACAGAAGACGCGCCCCGCTCCGGTCAGCACCACGACCCGGGTCTCGGGCTCGTCCTTGCACCACCGGAATGCCGACGCGAGGTCGCGAAGCATCACGGCGGATAGAGGGTTGCGCTGGTCCGGCCGGTCGAGGGTGACGGTCGCGACGTGCCCAGCGGTGGTGAGCAGAACCTGCTCCAGGACCGGAAGCTCCGTCACGTTCCTATTTTCCGTCCCCGCCTGGCGGGGAAGGTACGTCAGGCCACCAAAGCTTGCCTGGCGGGAATCCGTTAGGCGATATGGCCGCACTCCTTAACAAAAATACTTTGCTTGCCCCATTTGGGACTTTCAGAATTGCATCGAACCTGCAACCGATCCTGTCACCCAAAGTTAGGCCCGCAATCGCTTAAAGCACACATTCCGCCCGCCCCACAAAGAAATGAAAGTCAAGTCCCGCGACGCCTTCGCGACCTCCGGCGCGGCCGGCCCCGAAGGCTCGATCGATCTCGACAAGCCGATCTTCACGCTCAGCGTGGCCTCGGAGATCCTGGAGGTGCATCCCCGCACTCTGATGATGTACGAGCACTTGAGCATGATTTCGCCCAAGCGCACCGTTACCAATCGAAGGCGCTATTCGCGCCGGGACGTGATGAAGCTCCAGGCCATCCAGACCTTGACCCGCGAGCATCACGTCAATCTCGCTGGCGTTCGCTACATCCTCGCTCTGCTCAAGCGGCTGCAGAACGCAGGAGTAGACCCCCCGGAGACCCTGAAGAACCTGGACGTGACCCAGATCGACGTCTGAGCAAAAACCCGGTTTGAGGGAAAGGCAACTAAGAGGCAAATGTCAAAGAAAAGAAGGCGTCTAGAGATCAAGGTCGACCCAATCCCGGCGATGTACATGGAAGAGACCGCTTCGTGCCCCGTCTGCGGCCGCGACGCCCAGGCGATAGGGCGCCGGCATGTTCAGATCGTGTTTCGCTGCGACGGCTGCAAGGTCGTCTTCAAGCGAAACCGGCACTGGCCTTACATCTACTAGGGCTGCGAGCTCGGCGGCGGTGATGGGCTCGGCTTAGGCGCCGGCGCACGCCTGCGCCGAACCTCAGCGCGAACCAGGCGAAACACTGTGGAGAGAAAGCCACTCCGTGGCGCGCCCAGCAACTCCCACGCGCGGCCGAGGCCGATCGCGTACAGGCCCAAAAGCAGCTCGAGCAGGCCCGTGAGGACGCCTGTGTTGTTCGGTGAGCTCCAGAGCCGGATGCCGAGCGTCAGCTCAAATCCGTAGACCAGCGCGCTGGCGAGGAACAGCACAAGCCCCCTGGACACGATGCCCTGGGCGCGCCAGTGCTTGATCAGGCCCAGCAGGGCGAGGGTCTGCAACGAAGCGGGGATCGCGACGACCGTGACCACGATCCCGATCTGTATGGAAGGAACCAGACCCTCCATCGAGATGAAAAACACGTTGGCAAGAGCAGTGAACGCGCTCAGAGCCTGTGCCTGACGCACGGCTTCGGCCTCGTCTCCGAAGACACGTTCCGGTGCGATCGAGACCGCGACGAACAGCAATCCGATCAGGGCCGCGCTCGCCCCCGAGCTGGCAAGGAAAAATGTTTCGAACTCAGGCGGCAGCATGCAGCGCAAGTTTGATGCCTTCGCGCTCGTAGTCTTTATTGGGCGATGAGGCGCACAGGGCGTACGGCCCTCTACGGAGCCTTGCTCGGCCTTGCCACCGTCGCGGTGGCCGAGGCGGTTCGCCCACGCGGGGGCACCACCTTGCTCCTCGATTGGGACGAGGTTCGCCACATGGCCCATGCCAGGCTCGAGAACCCGACCCTCGAGCCGGAACGGCTGGCTGCGGCGGCAGCCGGCTATCGTGCCCACGCGGACAAGCTCGAGAAGGCGCTGCTCGGATTCGTAGGTGTGCTGCCACGCGGCGTCGAGATGCCGCGCTTCGACGCCCTCGACCGCGAGGGGTGGGTCGATCTGAACCTCGGCATCCTTCGCCGCCTCGTCGATCCGGTGCTCGAAGCCGGCCGCATGCCCAATTCGCTCATCGTCGAAGTGGGCCGAATGGGCGTCAACCGATACGTCGGCTACATGCTTGCTTTCCTTGGCCGGCGTGTCCTTGGCCAGTACGACCCGCAGCTTCTCGGCGCGGAGCCGATCGGTGGTGAGGGGCTCTACCTGGTCGAGACCAACGTCGAGGAGTGGCAGCAGCACGCGAACCTGCCGGACGAGGACCTCCGACGCTGGCTGATCCTCCACGAGATGACGCACGCCTGGCAGTTCGCGGCGCATCCGTGGCTGCGCCGCCACATGGAAGAGTCGATGAAGGTGCTTCTCGATTCGGTCACCCGTCGCGGCCCTGCCGTGACGCGCTTTGCCGCTTTCGCCGGGGTGCTGCCGGCGCAATGGCGCGTGATGCGCAGGGTCCAGGGGACGATGTCGGTGATCGAGGGCTACAGCAACCTGGTCATGAACCAGCTCGGCCGCAAGCTCCTGCCCGGATTCGGTCGCCTGGAACGCGCATACCGCGAGCGGAGCTCAGGCAAGAGCGCGCTGGAGGTCTTGATCTGGAAGCTGACCGGGCTCGACCTGAAGCTGCAGCAGTACCGCCGCGGCGAAGCTTTCTGCCAGGCGGTGTACGAACGGCACGGGATCAACATCCTCAACCGCGTCTGGGACGGTCCGGAGTCGATGCCCAGGCTCAACGAGCTCGGCAATCCGGCTGCCTGGTACCGCCGAACCTCCGTCTAGTCTCGTAGCTCTTCCTGGGCCGTCTCCTCTGAGATCGGCATCACCGCAACCGGCAGGTCGCTGATGTCGAAGTAGCGGACCACCTTGCTCATGCGCTTGGCGATCCCGACCTGCACCTTGACGCCGAGTGACAACCGGCCGAACACCCAGACCTCATCGGAGCGGGCGAGCAGGTTGTTCATCGCCTCGCGCACGACCTCCTTCGAGACCGTGTGCATGAGGTAGTAGTCGAAGAGCATGAAGGGGCTGATCGGGACCAGCCCCGAGTCGAGGACGAACTTCTGGATGTGGGCGCGCCAGTAGAAGCTCTTGTTGGACATCGCGACGTAGACGATCCGCTTGGGGTGGCGAAGCGTCTCTTCCGCCTGGTCGCGCGCGCTCGGCTTGGTGGTGGGCTGAAAGATGCGTTCGAGGATGTCCTCGGCCGCCTTGCCGGTTATCGCCATCTACCGCGCACTAGCACCCCTGATCGAAAAATCAATTAAACGGCGGCTATCGTAACAGTCGTGCCCGCAGGCTCCCTTTTCGACCTATCGGGGAGGGTCGCCCTCGTCACGGGGGCCAGCCGCGGGATCGGCGGCGCGATTGCCGAGATCCTCGCCGAGCATGGCGCGTCGGTCGTCCTCAGCAGCCGCAAGCAGGCTGACCTGGACGCCGAAGCCGAGCGGATCAACAGCCATTACCCGGAGAGGACGGTCGCAATCGCGGCCCACGCAGGCAGGCCGGAGGAGCTCGAACGTCTGGTCGGCGACGTGATGGAGCGCTTCTCGCGAATCGACATCCTTGTCAACAACGCGGCGACCAACCCGTACATGGGGCCGGTTATGGGCGCCGAGCTCGCGGCGTGGGACAAGACGTTCGAGGTCAACCTGCGCGGCGTCTTCGTCCTGACCAGGCTCGTCTATGCTGCCTGGCTCGAGGCCCACGGCGGCGCGATCGTCAACGTCGCCAGCATCGGCGGCCTGCGGCCCGGAATCGGGCTCGGGATCTACAACGTGACCAAGGCCGGGATCATCATGCTCACCCGCCAGCTGGCTCGCGAGATGGGCGGAAAGGTGCGAGTGAACGCGGTCGCCCCGGGCGTCATCAAGACCCGCTTTGCCGAGGCGCTGTGGGGCAATGAGGCGATCCTCGAACGCATCCTCGCCCAGAATCCGCTGGGTCGCATCGGCATGCCCGAAGAGGTCGCGGCAGCTGTCCTCTTCCTCGTCTCCGACGCGGCTAGCTACGTGAACGGTGAGGTGCTTGTCGTCGATGGGGGCGGCGGGGGCGACCTTTAGCCTCGGTTGACGTTTCGGCCAAGGCCCCTTCGACCTCACCATCCCCGTTCGCCGAGGCGACCTGCCGGCTGTGGATGAAATCCTCGAGCTCCTTCTCGTACTGGTAGGCGTGCCTGTCGGGTTCGTAGCGCAGCACACGCCGGCGCTGGACGAAGTCTTCGAACGCCGCCCGCGTGTCTCGCGCCGCGCGGAAGCCGAGCTCGCGGGCCGCCTTGGCGGTGGACAGGGTGCGTCCCCACCGCAGCAGGTCGAGCAGCTGCGGAGAGAGAAAGGCGACGCCCGCCCGCCGGATTGCAAACGCGGCCAGGCCCAGCCCGACAGGCGGGAGCAGTGGCGCGTGGAGCTTTCCGGCGGCATCGAGCAGCGCGCTGAGCGGTTCGTTGCCAGGCGGAGCGATGTTGTACGCGCCGCCCGGCCCGCGCCTGGTCGCGAGCACCACCGCGTCGATGCAGTCGTCGCGGTGAATCAGCTGCAGCGGCGGGTCGTAGCCGATCACGGTCGGCACGACCTCGAGGTCCAGATATCGCGCCAGGGGCTGCGGCTCGTCGGGATTGAGGCTGTTGGCGAAACGCAGGGCGAGGATCGTGATGCTCGGATTGCGGACCGCGAAATCACTGACATATGACTCGACTTCGACGATGTCGCGGACGAACTGATGGCTCGAGTTGATGTCGAGCCGGTGGTCCTCCCGGATCCCCGTGGGTAGGTCGAACCGCGATCCGTACACGTGGCCGGATGACTTGAGGACGAATCGGCGCACCGGGCTCGCTTCGCCCGCACATCCCGCCAGCAGGTTGAGCGTGCCGATGACGTTCATCTCGTGCGCCCGCGCGGGATCCATGTCGAATGAGTCGATGCGCGTGAGCGTGTGCACGACAGTGTCGATGCCGACCGCGCGCACGAGCTTGCCGATGAGCGAGTGGCGGATGTCGAGCTTCAAGTAGTCCGCGCGGCCGAGGTCGTAGCGCGGCTCGCGGATGTCGATGCCGATGACCTCGGCGACGTCGGGGTCGTCGACGAGGCGCTGCACGACGAGGGCGCCCCACCATCGCGCCACTCCCGTCACCAGTACCCGCCTTTTCCTAGCCATGCCAAATCAGTCTATCCAGCGTCGTTTCGTCGGCCGACTTCAATTTCAGGCGTCGCTTTGGCGGCCCGGTTTACCCCGCGCATCAAGATCTAGCCGACGTTGCCCCGGCGGCCGACTTCATGTCGGCCGCGACTATGCCTTACTCGTCTCCCAAGCGCTGCCCCGAGTGGCTAATGAAGAAATCCGAACCGTATACCGGAATGGGAGCAGCGCCTGCGGCGGAGCCGCACGCGCGATGAGGGAAAACCATCTGGGTTTTCCCTTATACCTCCTCAGTATGTCCGCTTGATGACGTCGCGTTCCATCAGGGCGACGGCGCGCGAGACCGTGTCCAGCAGCGGAGACCGTGCCTGGCGCAACGCGAACTCGAGCTGGCGCAGCAGCGAATAGAGCGCCTTCATGGCCTTGATCGCGTCGCCGATGTCGACGTTTGCCGGGAGTGGGATCTTGTCGAGCGCCTCACCCGACGACCATCGATATGCGAAGTCGATGTAATCGTGGGACGGCGCTCTGAGGTTCGGCTCATCGAGATCGCGCTCCATGTCCGCGAACCTGAAGTACAGCGAGCGGATGAGACGCGCGGTCTGCGCGATCGCGGGCGTCGGATAACGTCGAGGAGCCCGAGCCTGCCTGTCGCCCCTACGTTCTCGGTCCTCGGCGGCCAGCATCACCATGGCCGCGCACAGCTCCTCGGCGGTGAGCCCCTCGAACCACCCCAGCCACACAGCCTCGGCGACCAGGATGGTGTTCTCGCCGTAAACGCGGGCGGCGAACAGGCCCTTGTCGGTTGGCTTGTCCTTCTCGAGGAATCCGGCCTCGGCGAGAATCCTCGAAAGGCGCCGGAGCTTGCGCGGGTATTCGTCCATCTGGCCGCTGACCTCTCGCTGGCCGCGTTCCAGCTCCTGCTGCAAGTTGCGGATCTCACCGTACCTCTGGAGCAGCTCGCCAAAGCGCGGCGAGCGCACGACCTTGAGCTTGCGCTGGCGTTCGAGCAGCCCCTTGGCCTCGATCTCGAGCCGGTGCGTGATTCGGGAGGCGTGGCTCATCGCGCGGCCCTGGCGGCGGCGGCGCCCTCCCCGCTGCGCCCCTGCCTCGCGGCGCAGGCGTTTCAGCTCGATGCGGATCGCGCGGCGGCGGTCCTCGATCTTGAAGTAGTGGGCGATGTCCTCGATCGAGACCTGCGGGTCGTCCCACATGCGCTGGACGTCGGCCAGTCGCTCGCGGACGTTGGTGAGCCGCTCCGCGGTCTCGTCAGCAGCGAGTCGCTTCTGGAACTGTCCGAAGGACCTCTGCATCAGCGCATCGGCCTCTTCAGGCGTGTAGACACGCAGGAGGTTCAGCGCCATGTTGTAGCTGGGCAGGAACTTCGACTCGACGACCAGGGTCGGCCCCATCGCGACCTCATAGATGGTCCCGACCTCGACGTCCGCCTCCTTGAGGATCACGCCGTGGCCGATGACATCGATGCCGCGCCGTCCCGCGCGCCCCATGAGCTGGGTCAGCTCACCGGTGGTGAGCGTGGAGAAGTTCACGCCGTCGAACTTCGTGAAGGACGAGACGACCACGCCGCGGGCCGGCATGTTGATGCCGAGCGACAGGGTCTCGGTCGCGAACACGACTTTGATCAGGCCTCGCTGGAAGAGCTCCTCGACCATCTCTTTGTGGTAGGGCAGCAGTCCCGCGTGATGCTCGGCGAGGCCGCGGCGGAGCAGGCGCGCGTCGACCATCCGGCGAAACAGCGCTTCCTCGTCGTGGTCCTTCAAGCCCTGCAGCCGCTGCGCGGCGACCTGCTCGATCGCCTCCTTCTCGGCCGCGGTCGTCAGGTCGAGCTCGTGATACGCGCAGCGCTGCAGCGCCTCACGGCATCCGCGCCTGGAGAAGATGAAGTAGATGGCGGGCAGCATCTCGAGGCTGCGCAGGCCCTGGATGACGTGCAGCAGGTCGTTCGATGGCAGGCCGCGATACCCTCCGATCCGATACGACGCCTCCTCCTCCTGCGCCGCGCGGCTCCACGTCCGCTGGTCGATTCCTCCATCCCCCTTGAAGAGCGGGTAGAAGCGATTGTTGATCGCCAGCCACATCTTCAGCTCGACCGGACGGACGTCGTGGAACACCGTCTCCATGCCGCCGCGGTTCTCCGCCATCCAGTCGGCGATCTCTCTGTAGTTGCCGATCGTCGCCGAGAGGCCGACCAGCTTGATCGCGGGCGGCGCCTGGATGACGATCTCCTCCCAGACCGAGCCGCGCGGGAAGTCGTCGATGTAGTGCACCTCGTCGAGGACCACGTACCGCACCATGTCCAGGCGGGCAGGGTCCTCGTAAATGAGGTTGCGCAGGATCTCGGTGGTCATGACCACGATCGCCGCGCCGTCGTTGATCGTGTTTTCGCCGGTTACGAGGCCGACCGCCTCCTCGCCGTAGGCGCGGACGAAGTCGTGGAACTTCTGGTTGCTGAGCGCCTTGAGGGGCGTCGTGTACAGGACCTTGGCCCCATCCATCAGCGCCCGGAAGATGGCGTACTCGGCGACGACCGTCTTGCCGCTCGAGGTGGGGGCGCTGACGAGAACTCCGCCGCGCCCGCGTTCGAGCTTGTCGATCGCCTCGCGCTGGAAGGGGTCCAGCTCAAACGGGAGCGACTCCTCGAACTCGTCGACGAGCGATTCGACCGCCTTCACAATCTGACCCGCTCGGTTGACACATCGGTGATCTGGGCCCCGTCGGCATGGGCCTCGATGAAGGCGAGCGCGGCGGCCAGGACCCGGTCGGCCTGCCGGCCGTCACCACTGACCGTGGCGATGGCGATCTCGGCCAGCTGCCAGCGGTCCAGCTCGCCCACTTCCGCCGCCGCAACCTTCAATTCCGAGCGAAGCCGGCGCAACAACCCGCTGACGACGTGACGCTTCGACTTCAGGGATCCGGACTCGGGGAGGTGCAGGACGACCCGGGCGACACCGAGAGTCACGCCCGAGCTCAATTGAATTCCGTTTTGACCATGGCTTTGAACTACTCATAATCATCTGTTGGGGCTAAGCACTGCCCGCGAAGAGCGGAGCGACTTTGGGGGGATAAAGCCAGATGAGCCGAGACGAGGACCACAAAGACGACGGTTTTGCCCAGTTTGAGCAGTTCCTGGAGGAATGGTCCCGTCGGGACTTCCTGAAGCGAACCGGAGGAGCCGCAGCCTACCTTTCCTTCATCGGCGGCGGGCTGGCCGCCTTCCTGGAAGCCTGCGCCGGCGGCACCAGCAACAACACTCCGACCGCCAAGAAGGGTGGACACGTCGTCGAAGGCAACTTCAGCGACATCCGCACTCTGAACTCGATGTTGAGCAGCGACACCGCCTCGAACCAGGTCATAGGCCTCATGTTCGACGGGCTCCTGAACTACAAGAAGGACGGGTCGCTGGTTGCCGCGCTCGCCCAGGACCTGCCCAAGACGAACTCCGACGGCACGGTCTACACCTTCAAGCTGCGGTCCGGCCTCAAGTGGTCGGACGGGCAGCCGCTCACCTCGGACGACGTCAAGTTCACCTACCAGCTCGCCTACGACTCGCAGTACAAAGACGTAACGTCGCCCCGGCGCGGCGACCTCTCCAAGTACATCAAGAGCATCGACACGCCCGATCCACAGACGGTCGTCATCACCACGACCCAGGTGTTCGCGCCGTTCCTGTCCAGCCACGGCCGGTACGGCATCCTGCCCAAGCACGTCCTGGGCAGCCTGGACGGAAAGGCGATCAATACGGCACCGTTCAACACAGCCCCGAACGTCACCTGTGGCGCGTTCAAGTTCGTCAAATGGGACAAGGGCCAGCAGGTCACGATGGAGCGGAACGACAACTTCTGGGCCGGGCCGCCAAACCTGGACCAGTGGATCTACAAGGTCCTGCCCGACTCCGTGGCCGTGACCAACCAGCTCAAGACGGGCGAGATCGACATCGGACCCGTCGACCCGTCGCACTTCGACGCGGTCAAGTCGGCCGACAACGTGGCGGTAACCGAGTTCCCGGTCCCGACCTTCACCTTTTACGCCTACCAGCTCGACGCGGCAAAGAAGGGCGGCAAGCTCTTCTCGGACAAGGCGGTCCGCCAGGCTTTGCTGTTTGCGCTCAACCGCGACCAGGTGGTCTCCGCCGTCTACTTCGGCCACGGATCGGTCGCCAACTCGGTGGAGCCGCCGATCTCGTGGGCCTATAAGGACAAGCCCCAGGTCCTGTACAGCTTCGACAAGGCGAAGGCGGAGTCTATGCTGGAGAGCGCCGGCTGGACAAAGGGCAGCGATGGAATTCGGGCCAAAAACGGCCTGAAGCTGAAGTTCGACATGATCACGAATGCGGGCAACAAGCAGCGAGAGTCGATGCTCCAGGTCATGCAGCAGTCGTGGAAGGACATCGGCGTCGACGCGACTCCCTCCCTGATCCAGTTCCCGCAGCTCGTCAGCCAGATCACCAACATCCGGACGTTCGACATGTTCCTGGTCGGCTTCAACTTCGACGAAGACCCCGACCAGGGCCAGCTGTGGCACTCCCGCAACACGGTGGCAGGCGGATTCAACGGCTTCGACTTCAAGAATTCCGACGTCGACTCGCTGCTCGACCAGGCAGTCGGCACTCTCGACAAGACCAAGCGCAAGCAGCTGTACGGGCAGTTCCAGGACATCATGTCCGACGTGGTGCCGGCGCCGATCATCCTGTTCAACCACGGCATCTGGGGCGTCAGCAAGCGCGTTCAGGGGGCCGACTTCGGGCCGTTCAACCAGTTCGCGACGCGGCCCTGGAACCACAATGTGTGGGTCACGGATGGCAAGTAGCTGAACGGAGGTAGCTGAGAACCGCCGGGATTGATGTGAAGGGCTGATGCTCGTCAGATACGTCGCCCGGCGGTTCCTCGCCTCGCTGGTCGTCGTGCTGGGCGTGACCCTGATCACGCTCATCCTGATGGACCGCACGCGAGGCACCTACGTCCCTGGAATCGACCTCAACCCATCGCTTCGCCCGGAAGACATCGAGCACCTCCGGGAAAACCTCGGGCTCGACAGGCCCTTCTATGTCTGGTACCTGACCTGGCTCGGGTCGGTGCTGCACGGTGACTTCGGCCACTCGATGATCGACGGCAGCCCGGTGTTGAGCCACATCCTCGACCGGTTGCCCAACACCCTCGAGCTCACCGCGACGGCGATCGTGATCGGGGTGCTGGTCGCGGTGCCGCTCGGCGTCATCGGGGCGCTGCGGCGCGGCAGCAAGACCGACCACGCGCTGACGGTGACCTCGGTCGCCGGCTTTGCGGTGCCCCAGTTCTGGATGGGCCTGATGCTCATCCTGATCTTCTCCGTCACCCTCGAGCAGCACGGACTTCCGTGGCTGCCGTCGAGCGGCGCCTTCAGCGCCTTCAACGGCGGCGACTTTCTCGACCGGGTCGAGCACCTGGTCCTGCCCGCGACCGTGCTCTCCTTCTTCTACACGTCGCAGTGGTCGCGGTTCATCCGCTCGAGCATGCTGGAGGTGCTCTCGCAGGACTACATCCGCACCGCCCGCGCCAAGGGCATGAGCGAGCGCCGCGTCGTCTACCTGCACGGCTTGCGCAACGCGCTCATCCCGCTCATCACGCTGATCGGCCTCGAGCTGCCCGGCCTGGTCAGTGGCGGCCTCGTGGTGGAAGTCGTGTTTGGCTGGCCTGGCATCGGCAAGCTAGCCTTCGAGCGAGCCCTCCAGTACGACTACACGACGGTGATGGGCGTGACCTTCTTCGCCACGCTCCTGGTCATCGCCGGCAACCTGCTCGCGGACCTGCTCTACGGAGCGCTTGATCCGAGGATTCGATACGGATGAACGCGAGATGATCGGGCCCAGCCGGGTCGCCGAGCTGGACATGCCGGCCGCCGGGGTTGAGACTGCCGCAGCGCGTCCCGCGCAGAGCTATTGGAACCAATCGTGGGAGCGTCTCCGCGCGAATCGCCTCGGTATGGCCGCTGGGGTGCTCATCCTGGTGCTGGCGGTCATTGCCGTTCTCGCGCCCGTGTTCTCGGCCGTCCTGACCCACTATCAGCCGCAGACCATCAACCTGGACCAGACCTTTGCGCGCCCGGGCGCGACGCATCTGCTGGGCAGCGACGAGCTCGGCCGCGACAGCCTGACCAGGTTGATCTGGGGGGCGCGGGTCTCCCTGGGAGTGGCTTTCCTGACGGTTGCGCTGGCCTTGACGGTCGGCACGACGGTCGGCATGGTGGCCGGTTATTACGGTGGCTGGATCGACGACGTTTTGATGCGGCTGGTGGACACCGTGCTTGCGATCCCAGCCATCTTCCTGTTCATCCTGATGTCGATCCTGTTCCGCCCGAACGCCGTCACTCTCGCGGCGATCGTCGCCTCCGTGGGATGGGGCAGCGTGGCGCGTCTTGTGCGCGGCGAGGTGCTCTCGGTCAAGCAGCGCGATTTCATCCTCGCCACCCGCTCGATCGGCGCCCGCGACTCGCGCCTGATGGTGCGCCACCTCCTGCCCAACGTCCTGCCTGTGCTGATCGTCGCCGCGAGCCTCGGCGTCGGCCAGATCATCCTCATCGAAGCCGCGCTCGACTTCCTCGGCCTGGGCATCCAGCCGCCGACCCCGAGCTGGGGCAACATGCTGACCAACGCCCAGAGTTACTTCTTCCACTCGGGATTCCTGGTCGCGTTTCCAGGCATCACCATCTTCGTGACGGTGCTCGCGTCCAACATCTTCGGCAACGGCGTCCGCGACGCATTCGA
Organism: Verrucomicrobiia bacterium; assembly: GCA_035637495.1. Lineage (GTDB taxonomy): Bacteria > Chloroflexota > Dormibacteria > Dormibacterales > Dormibacteraceae > 40CM-4-65-16. The sequence continues at coordinate 35,338 of DASPXA010000015.1, read as the reverse complement.
CCCGCGCCTCAAGGGCTAGCTTGTGACTCAGCCGCTGCTCGAGGTCCAGGACCTGCACACGGTCTTCGCGACCAGGGACGGCACCGTCAAGGCGGTCGACGGCGTGTCTTTCGAGCTGCTGGCGGGGGAGACGCTGGGGGTCGTCGGCGAGTCGGGCTGCGGCAAGTCGGTGACCGCGCTCAGCATCATGCGGCTGCAGCGCCCGGGCCGGATCGTCAGCGGCAGGGTGCTGCTCAAAGGCCAGGACCTCACCCGGATGAGCGAATACGAGATGCGCGAGGTGCGCGGGCGCGAGATCGCGATGATCTTCCAGGACCCGATGACGTCGCTCAACCCCGTGTACCGGGTGGGCTGGCAGGTCGCGGAGCCAACCCGCCTGCACCATGGTTGGGACAAGAAGAGGGCAATGCAGTCGGCGATCAACATGCTGGGCAAGGTCGGCATCCCCGCCCCAGAATCGCGGGCGCGCGACTACCCTCATCAGTTCTCCGGCGGGATGCGCCAGCGCGTCATGATCGCGATGGGCCTCACCACGACCCCGGAAGTTCTCATCGCCGACGAGCCGACCACCGCGCTCGACGTCACCATCCAGGCCCAAATCCTGGAACTGCTGCGGCATGTGAACCGCGAGTTCGGCACCGCCACGATCCTCATCACGCACAACCTCGGCGTGGTGGCCGGCATGTGCAAGCGCGTGGTCGTGATGTACGCGGGCCGGATCGTGGAAGCCGGGCCGACGAAGGATGTGTTCGCGCATCCGAAACATCCCTACACGTGGTCGCTCCTTCGTTCAATTCCTCGCCTGGACGCCGAGCAGCACGAGCCGCTCAAGCCGATCGAGGGAATGCCACCGAACCTGGTCGACCTGCCCAGCGGTTGCTCATTCCATCCGCGCTGCGCGTTCAAGGTCGAGCGCTGCGCGCGCGACGTGCCGGCCTTGCTCCAGGTCGGTGAGAGCCAGCGCGCGGCTTGCTGGGTGACGCAGGCGGGGACGGAGCTACAGGGTGCCTGAGCTCGCCGCCAAGCCGCTGAAGCGAGCCTGGACGACCGCCGAGCCCCTGGTTTCCGTCGGCGACCTGAAGGTCTGGTTTCCGGTCTCGTCCGGAGTCATGCAGCGAACGACCGGGCATGTCCACGCGGTCGATGGCGTCGACCTCGAGATCAAGGCCGGCGAGACCGTAGGACTGGTCGGCGAGTCCGGCTGCGGCAAATCGACGCTGGGTCGTGCGGTGATCAGGCTGCTCGAGCCAACGGGCGGCACCGTGTTCTTCAAAGGCGAGGAGATCACGCACATCCGCGGCGAGCACCTGCGAGCGCTGCGTAGGGACATGGCGATGATCTTTCAGGACCCATACGCATCCCTGGATCCGAGGCAGACGGTGGGCGACATCATCGGCGAGCCGATCGACGTGCACCGCCTCGCCAAGGGGAAGCAGCGCCAGGAGCGGATTCGGGAGCTGCTGCGTGTGGTCGGCATGAACCCGCGCTACGCCGACCGCTACCCGCACGAGTTCTCGGGCGGCCAGCGCCAGAGGATCGGGATCGCACGCGCGCTCGCGGTGGAGCCGACCTTCATCATTTGCGACGAGCCGATCTCCGCGCTCGACGTCTCGATCCAGGCTCAGATCATCAACCTGCTCGAGGCTCTGCAGGCGAAGTTCAAGCTGACGTACCTGTTCATCGCGCACGACCTGTCGGTCGTCAAGCACATCTCCAACCGGGTCGCGGTCATGTACCTCGGCAAGATCATGGAAGTCGCGCCGGGGAGGCAGCTGTACCAGCGGCCGCGTCATCCATACACGGGCTCGCTGCTGTCCGCAATCCCCATTCCCGACCCGACGATCGAGCTTCAGCGCGAGCGGATGATCCTGCAGGGAGACGTTGCGTCTCCTGTCAATCCTCCTTCCGGGTGCCGCTTTCGCACGCGTTGCCCGCGCGCCCGGGAGCACTGCGCGGAGGAAGTTCCACCGCTCGAGTCCTACGGCGCGGAGCACAAGGCGGCCTGCTTCTATCCATTAGATTGAGGCCGTGGTTGCGGAGCGCGAGGCCCTCGCGCGGGAGCTCGTGAGGGCCTCTTATCTCAAGGGCGACTTCGTGCTCCGCTCGGGCAAGAGATCAAGTCGCTACTTCGACAAATTTCTGTTCGAGACCGAGCCGGCGCTGCTGAAGCGACTCGGTCGCCAACTGGCCGAGCTCGTACCGAAAGCAACTCAACGCCTGGCCGCGCCCGAGCTGGGCGCGGTACTGCTCGGTGGCGCGGTCTCGATGCACACAGGACTTCCTTTGCTTCTCGTCCGCAAGGAGCCGAAGGGTTATGGGACCGGCAAGCAGCTGGAAGGGCGCTTTGTCGCAGGCGAGCGGGTGACGGTGATCGAGGACGTGGTCACGACCGGCGGCGATTCAATCCGCTCGGTGAAGGTCTTGCGCGACGCAGGGCTCGACGTCATCCATCTGGTGGTCGTGCTGGATCGGGAGGAGGGCGGCGAGGAGAACATCCGCGAGGCGGGCATTCCCTACTCGCCCCTGTTCAGGGTCCAAGAACTGGACCTTGACTGACCTCCTGATTCGGGGTGGCACGGTCTACACCCCCGACGGCCCACGCCGCGCCGACGTTCAAGTCGCGGACGGCGTGATCACCGCGGTCGAGCAGGGTCTGAAGGCCGAAGGAACGACCGTCGATGCGACGGGCATGTATGTCTTGCCCGGCGCGGTTGACTTTCACGTCCACAGCCGGGACCCAGGCTTTCCGGATAAGGAAGACTTCGGGACGCTGACGTCGGCCGCCGCGGCCGGTGGGGTCACCGTGGTGTTGGACATGCCGAACACGGTGCCGGCAGTGGACAGCGCGGGCGTGCTGGAATCGAAGGCGGCGCTCGCGCGCAGCAAGGCCCATGTCGACTTCGGGCTGTGGGGACTCGTTCGCTCGAGCACCACACCAGAGCAGCTCGAGGCCATGGCGGACGCAGGCGCGGTCGGCTTCAAGGCTTACCTCGCGTATTCGTTCAGCTTGAGCCGCAAGCAGGTCCTCTACTCGCCGGGCGTCGACGATCCCGATCTGGAGGCGCCGGCGGACTACGGGACGCTCGCACGCCTCGCGCCGGTGGTGGCGGGGCTAGGGCTGCCGCTGGCGATCCACGCCGAGGACCCCACCGTCCTGATCGCGTTTCGACGGCCCCAGCTCACGTACGACGACTTTCTCCACTCCAGGCCGCCCGAGGCGGAAGCGGTCGCGATCTCCGCTGCAGCGGCGGTCGCGCGGGAGTCTGGCGTGCGCCTGCACATCGCGCACGTTTCGAGTGCGTTGGGCTTGCAGGCGGCCGAAGACGCGATCCGGGCGGGCACTGCTCTGAGCCTGGAGACATGCCCGCAGTTCCTGCTCCTCTCCGCCCTCGACTTCGACCGCGTCGGAGCGGCGATGAAGATGCTCCCGCCCATCCGCACCCCGGCCGATCGCGAGGCGCTGGTGGACGGCCTGCAGAGGGGCGTCATCAGCGTTGTCAGCACCGACCACGCGCCGCACACCGACGAAGAGAAGTCGCGCCAGCTCGACGAGGCTGCGCCTGGAAGTCCCGGCGTGCAGACGCTCTATCTGAGCTGCCTGCAGCTCGCGAAGGATCTCGGTGACGTGTGGCAGGCGCCTCGGTGGGTCAGCAGCGCGCCGGCCGAGCTTGCCGGCCTCGGCGAAAGCAAGGGCGCGATCGCGCCTGGATTTGACGCCGACATCGTGATCGTCGACCCGAAGGGCAGGACCCGGGTGCAGGCCGAACGCATGCGTTCCCGCCAGCGCCACGGCGCCCTGGAAGGCAAGGAGTTCGACTTCGCGATCAAGGATGTCTACCTGCGCGGCGAGCCCGTCAGCCGCGGGGGCAAGCGGCGCGGAAGGATGGTCCGGCCGGCGCTCGTGGCGCGGTGAGGGCGTCCCTCGCCGGATGCGCATTCCTGCTCGTGATCTCGGCGTGCTCGCTGCTGCCCGGCGGGGGCACGGCTTCGCCGTCCCCTGGCGCGTCCGGCTCTCCGCTGGCCAGCCCCTCGGGCAGGCTCGACGCGCAGGTCCCGATGCCGGCGGGCTTTCCCACCGACGTTCCCATCTACACCGGGGCGCGGCTGACGGCGGGGGCGAGCTTTGCGTCGAGCGGCCAGGTCGCGTGGGGCATGGAGTGGCAGACGCTCGACAGCGTGGCGAAGGTCCAGGCGTTTTACGCCAAGCAGCTCGACCAGGGCGACTGGACGATCAGCTGGCAGACCAACACCCCGACGTCGTTCACGGCCACCTTCACGCGCAAGAGCAACTCGCACGTCGCGGGCACGCTCGCCGGTGACTCTTCCTCAGGAGTCACCAAGATCCTGATGAGCCTGGTCAGCCCGACCTAGGCTCTAGCTCCCGCCCCTCGGAAGATCGGGTTCTGGGCCAGCTCTCGCTCGAGGCTTGTCGCCGGCCCGTGGCCCGGGTAGAGGGCGGTCGTCAGGGGCAGCTTCAGCAGCTTCGTGCCGATGCTCATCATCTGGCGACGCAGGTCGGTCTCGGGCATCTGCCGGCCGATCCCGCCGGCCAGGATGGTGTCGCCGACGAACGCGTGGTTGGCGACCACGAAGCACACGCTCCCTGGCGTGTGACCGGGAGTGTGCATGACCTGGACCTTGAACTCGCCGAACTCGAGCTCGTCGTCGTCGAGCAGGTAGCGGTCGGCGGAGCGAAGGAACTGCTTGGCGTCGGCCGAGTGGATCCCGGTCAGGCCGCCGGTCACGGCCTTGACGTCGTCCTTGCCCCCGACGTGACCCGGATGTCCGTGCGTGGCGAGGATGTATTTGACCGTCAGCCCCGTCGCCTGCTCGACAATTCTCTCGGCCGGCAGCCCCGGATCGATGACGACCGCCTCCTTGGTCGCGGCGCAAGCGATGACGTAGCAGTTGACCTCGCGCTCGAGCTTCAGCTTCACGATCGACAGCTTTGCCATCTCGATCAGTATTTACAGCAATGGAACGCGTCGCGGTGGTCGTGGTTGCAGTCGGGTTGCTCCTGATCTGCCTGTTCTGGACCTACGGATACATCAGGCGCCGCTCAAAAAAACGCTACTGATCGCGGACTTCCTGGATTCGCAGGCGCAGCGCGTCGAGCGCGTCGAACCTGTCCAGTGCCGGCTTGGCTCGCGGCCGGTCCGGGTACTTGGCGATCTGCACCGCATCGAGAAGCAGCTCGACCTCTTCCTCGGTGAAGTTCATGGTCTTGTAGACGACCTCCGTCGCCCTGCCGCGACGGTCGACCGTTTCCTTGATCACGCCGTCGGTGTCCGCGACGACCTCCGCGCGGGTCGGCCGGAAAAGCTCCTCAGAACCGACGAGTGACACACGCTTGAATGACGGCATTTGATCGACCCCTTAATCCTGAACCCGATGATTCTCAATGACCTTTGTGGCGAGCGCTCGATACGACCTCGCGCCGTCTGATTCGCGCGCGTACGTGAGTATCGACTGCCCCGCGAGCGGCGTCTCCGCAAAGCGAATCGAGTCGGTGATCCAGAAGTCGTACACCTTGTCACCGTACTTTTCCTTCACTGCCGCGAGGACCTCCTGGGAGTGAAGGGCGCGCTGCTTGTAGAGCGTCGGCAGGATGCCGATGAGCTCGAGTCGCGGGTTGAGCCTGCGCTTCACGCGCTCCATGGTGACGAGCAGCTCCTGCATTCCTTTCAGGGCGAGGAACTCGGCCTGTAGCGGAACGAGCACCTCATCGGCCGCGACCAGCGCGTTGATGACGATCAGGTCGAGGGACGGCGGGCAGTCGATGATGATGAAGTCGTACCGCCTCTGCGCAGGCTCGAGCTTGTCGCGCAGGATGCTCTCGCGGCCGATCTCGTTGATCAGCTGGTTCTCGGCTCCCGCCAGCTCGATGTCGGCCGGGATGTAGTGGACGCCCATCTGCCGCGCCTCCTGCACGACGTCGGTGACCGTGGTGTCCGGGTCGACCAGGAGGTGATAGATCGTCTTCTCGAGCTCGGCCGACGGCTTCATGTAGAGCGTGAGATGGCCCTGAGCGTCAAGGTCGATCAACAGCACGCGCTGGCCTTGTTCGGCGAGAGCGGCGCCCAGGTTGACGGCGGTGGTGGTCTTGCCAACCCCGCCCTTCTGCATCGCTACGGCGATCGTTCGGGCCAAGAGCGATCCGAGTCTAACCGAATATGGCGCTTCTGACCTTCCCGGGATAGCCGGAGGAGGCTGGGTGCACGTCCACTAGAATGTCGCCCGCCCGTGATCATCGACGTAGTTGTCGTTCTGGTGCTGGTGATTGCGCTTGTCACCGGTTTCCAGCGCGGCGTCATTCAGCCCCTGATGGCCGAGATCTTCTTTTTCGGCACCTTGCTGGCCGTCTTCCGCTTCCACGACCAGTACACGACCGAGATGCAAAAGCTCCTGCACCTCACGCCTGTGTTGAGCGTGTTCGTCGCCCTGATCCTTGCGGTCGTCCTGGGCGCGGTCGGCGGAGCGATCGGCGGCGCCTTCCACCGGATCGAGGCCATCCGCGGCATCGACGGGCTGCTCGGCGTATTCGTCCACGTCGCCGTGAGCCTGATCGTGATCTACCTCGCGGTGTCGGCTCTCGTCACGCTCGACAACGCGTTCCAGCCCGCGCTGCGCAGCGCGAGCCTGACCCTTACGCAGGTCAACCAGCTCGAAAGCAAGATCCTGTCCAACCCCATCACCGCCGCAATGGTCTCGAAGTCGGAACTCGCGGCCCTGAAAACTGCGGCCGAGAAGAACAACGCGGCCCGGCTGGACCAGGTCGGGGGCATCCACCAGCTGCAGCAGATCTACACCGACTTCCTGCAGCCCCAGCTCCACAGCTCGCGGACGGTGCCGTTCATCCTCAGCTTCGGCCGCCACCTTCCGCTGATCGGGAAGGTCGGCCCCGACGACCTGAAGCCGCTGCCGTCGACCGGGCCAACCGCGTGTCCGACGGCCACGCCGAAGACCTCGCCCAGTCCCTCACCCAAGCCCACCGCTTCGCCGAAGGCGACACCCTCGGCGGCCCCCTGTCCGACGCCATCCCCGACGAAGTAACTTAGTCGGGACACTCTAGTGCTTGACCTGGCCCTCACTCCTGACCAGGAGCAGCTGGTAGCGGCTGTACGCGATTTCTGCGCCCGAGAGTTCGCGCCGCAGATCGCGGCCAACGATCGGGCCGGCCATCATGACCCCGAGATCTTTGCCAAGCTCGCCGCGCTCGGGCTGCCCGGTGTTTGCTTTCCGCAGCGCTACGGCGGCCATGGTCTGGACTACCTGTCGCTCGGGCTCGTCTGCGAGGAGCTGGAGTACGTCGACACCGTCTATCGAACAGTCCTCTCTGTGCATGTCGGCCTGGTCGGGATGGGGCTGTACACGTGGGCCACCGAGGAGCAGAAGCAGCAGTGGCTCGTGCCGATGGCTTCGGGCAGGAAGCTCGCGTGCTACGGCCTTACCGAGCCGAACGCGGGTTCCGACGTCGCGTCGATGCAGTCGATCGCTCGCCGCCACGGTGACGGATATGTGCTCAACGGGCAGAAGGTGTGGGTGTCCGACGCGGACACCGCGGACTTCCTGCTTGTCTTTGCGAAAACCGACGCGAAGGCCGGCAGTCGCGGGGTCTCGGCTTTCATGGTCGACCGCGACGCCGCCGGCAAGGCGCTGCGCACCCAGCCCATCGAAGACCGGCTTGGCATTCGCGCCGGCGACGTGGGCTCGATCTTCATGAGCGACCTCGAGGTGCCCGAGGACAACCGCATCGGCGACGAGGGCGACGGCTTCAAGATCGCGATGAGCTGCCTCGACAACGGGCGGTACACGGTCGCCGCCGGTGCGACCGGCACCGTGCGGGCCTGCCTTGACGCATCGGTCAAGTACGCGCGTGAGCGCAAGACGTTCGGGCAGGAGATCGGTCGCTACCAGCTGGTGCAGCAGATGATCGCCCGCATGGCCCGCGACTACGAGATCTGCCGGCTGCTCTACTTCAAGGTCGCGTGGATGAAGAACACCGGGGCGCGGCACACGCGCCAGGTGTCGGTGGCCAAGCAGTACGCGACCGACGCCGCGTTCAACGCCGCGCATGACGCGGTCGAGGTCCACGGCGCGTATGGATACTCGGCCGAGTACCCGGTGGAACGTTTTCTGCGCAACGCGCGGGCGCCGATTATCTACGAGGGCACGCGCGAGGTCCACACGATCCTCCAGGGCGAGTACGCGCTCGGCTACCGCGAAGACCGCCCGGTCAAGAGATCGCTGCCTCCATTCCAGCCGGACTGAAAACGGCGGCGCCGCAGCCGCGACTGCGAACCGTCAACTTCGTCGTCCTGTCGCTCTACTGGGTCGCGATCGGCTACCTGTGGAACAGCCTGACCGCGCTGATCCTGCCCGACATGATCATCCAGCTCGTCGGGCGCGAGAACGAAGGCATCGCGTCGAGCCTGTTGAAATCGTTCGGCACCCTGGTTGCGGTCATCTGGCAGCCGATCGTCGGAGGAATCTCCGACCGCACGGTTACGCGGTGGGGCCGGCGCCGACCTTTCATCGCTGCCGGCACGGCGGGCGACCTGCTCTTTCTGACCGGAATCGCGCTCGCCGGCAGCTACTGGTGGGTCGTGCTCTTTTACTTCCTGCTCCAGTTCGCGTCCAACACCGCGCAGGCGCCGTACCAGGGCCTGCTGCCGGACGTCGTGCCCGAGCCTCAGCGGGGTGAGGCTTCCGGCTACTACGGAGTCGCAAACCTGGTCGGCATCGCAAGCGGCACCGTCGGCGCGGGATTGCTGCTCGCGCACTTCGGCCGGAGCGCGGCGATCTTCTCGATCGCGATGGTCCTCGTGACCACGATGCTCGCGACGATCCTGTTGGTGCCCGACCGGGTTGCCCCCGTCGAGCGCCAGTTTCAGAACCTTCGCGAGGTGCTGCGGGCTACGTTCGGCATCCCGCTCCGCAACCGACCGTTCGTCTGGCTGATGGTGTCGCGGCTGCTGATCTTCATGGGCTTCGGCGGGCTGCAGAACTACGCGTTCTTTTACTTCGACAACGTGTTCTTCCATCACGACCGCAAAGCGACCACGCTCGCGGCAACAACGCTGCTGGGCCTCGCCATCGGCGTTGCCGCCCTGGTGACGTGGCCCGCGTCACGATTCTCGGACCGAACCGGTCGACGCCCGCTGATCTTTGCCGCAGGGCTGTGCGGAGCAGCAGGCAGCCTGGTCCTGGTTTTCAGCCACTACCAGTGGGTGCCGGGAAACCTCCTGGCGCCCCTCGCCACGGGCCTGCGGGTTCCCGATCTGGCCGCCCAGGCCACGCTCACGGGGCTGTTCATCGGTCTGGGGCTTGGCGTTTTCTTCTCCGTCGACTGGGCCTTCATCCAGGACATCATTCCGCCTCATGCGGGAGGGCTATACATGGGCTTCTCCAACATCGCCACCGCCGGTGCCGGCATCGCGGCGGTCGCTGTCGGAGGCCCGCTCCTCGACGTGTTCAACCGCGGACCCCAGATCCTCGGGCTGCCCGGTGGCTTCCCGGTCGTCTTCGGTCTCTTCACGGTCTGGTTCGTGGTCGGAGCGCTTAGCATCCTCAAGGTGCCCGAGAGGCGCGTGGTGGTCAAATGAATCTCGACGGCTTGAAGCCGTGGGGAGGGTTGGTCGGCGGCCATCCGGCCGACGTGGTCGTGGCGGGAATCGCCTACGACGGCTCCGCCGTCTATCGCCGTGGCGCCGCTCTAGCTCCGCAGCGCATCCGCCAGCTGTCGGCGGCGATGCCGCCCGTCACCGAAGACGGCTTCCTGCTGACCGGCCTGAAGGTGCAGGACCTCGGCGACCTCGAGGTCGGAGAGGACATCGAGGGCGGCTGGATGGGTCCCATGCATCAGCTGGCCCGAATCTCCTCAGACGCGTTCCTCACCGTGCTCGGCGGCGACCACTGCACCGCGATCAGCACGCTCGCCGCGCAGGTGCGGCGGCATCCGGGCCTCGCAGTGCTGTGGGTCGATGCGCACCCGGACCTGTGCGATTTCTCGCGCGGCGGACATTGGACGTGCGGCTGCGCCCTGCGCCGAGCGCTCGAAGCGTCAGGCATCGAGCCCGGCCGCGTGGTGATCGCCGGCGGGCGCGACTACGACCCCGAGGAGCTCGAGTTCATCGCCGCCAACAGGATTCTGCTCGTCTCCTCGGCAGAGATCGATCGCGACCTGAGCGGCGCTGCAAGGAAGATTGCCGACCGGTTGTCCGGCGAGAAGGTCCACGTGTCGTTCGACATCGACGTCCTGGACCCTGCCTTCGCGCCTGGCACCGAGATTCCCTCCTCCGCGGGGCTCTCCACACGGCAGGCGATCGACCTCCTGCGCGGGGCAATCGAGCGATCGAGGCTGGTCGGCCTCGACATCGTCGAGGTCTCGCCTCCTTTCGACAACGGTGACATCACCACCTTTGCCGCCCTCAAGGTGATCTTCGAGGTCTGGGGCATGGTCAAGGCCGCGCGAGAGGCAGGCGTCACAGAACTGCGTGGAAACCGCTGACGCCGTCATCGTAGGCGGCGGCATCATGGGCTGCGCGCTCGCCCACCAACTGGCAAAACGCGACGTGGACGTTCTTCTGCTCGAGCGGGAGACGCTCGGCTCGCAATCCACCGGCAAGTGCGCGGGGGGAGTTCGGCAGCAGTTCTCGATGGAGGCCAACGTGAGGCTGCAGCGGCTGTCGGTGCGGCTCTTCGAGGACTTCGAGGCGGAGACGGGCCACGCTGCGGACTTTCGCCAGGTCGGATACCTCTTCGTGCTCACGCTGCCCCAGCAGGTCGAGGACTTCCGCCAGAACATGGAGATGTGGCACCGCGCCGGTTTGACGGAGGCGCGATGGCTGGACCCGGCGGAGGCCGCACGCATGGTCCCGGTGCTCAACGTCGACGACGTGCTTGGCTGCACGTTTTGTCCGACCGACGGAATCGCGAGCCCCGCCGACGTGTCCTCGGGTTACGCGTCGGCGGCTCGACGCCGCGGCGCGCGCTTGAAGGAAGGTGTCGAGGTGCTGGGCGTCGATGTCGCGTCCGGCCGGGTCCAGGGGGTCCGCACCTCGGCGGGGGACGTCGCCACGCGGGTGGTCTTCAACTGCGCCGGCGCCTGGTCCTCATCGATCGGGCGAATGGCCGGACTCGAGATCCCAGTGCTGCCGTACCGAAGGCACATCGCGGTGACGGCCGCGTTTCCGGCCGTTCCGCGTACCAACCCGATGACCGTCGACTTCCAGACCTCGCTTTACTTCCATCCCGAAGGCGACGGCGTGCTGATCGGGATGAGCGACCGCGCTGAGGGGCCCGGATACACGACCGACGTGAGCTGGGAGTTCCTGGAGAAGATGTTCGAGCAGGCCGCCCGGCGAGCTCCGGCGCTGGCCGGCGCGGGGATCAAAACGGCCTGGGCCGGTCTTTACGAAAGCACGCCCGACCACCAGGCAATCCTCGGCCCGGTCTCCGAGCCGGAGGGATTCTGGGTCGCGGCGGGGTTCAGCGGGCATGGGTTCATGCAGGCGCCGGCGGCGGCGCTGCTCCTCGCCCAACTGCTGCTCGACCACAGGTCAGAGATCGACATCAGCCCGTTTGCGTTCACGCGCTTCGCCAGAGGATCGCTCGTTCGCGAAAGGAACGTCATCTAGCAAACCTAGTGCCTGAAAACCATCGCCAGGGTCATCAGGCCGGCTCCGCCCAGCAGCAGGACCGCCCCGCAGCCCATCTGCACCGCGGTGTAGATGATGCCCCCGGTAGCGGCGTAGGTCTCCGCGTACCGCTCGCGGCCGCGCCGCCTCCGCAGCGCCGCCAGGATCAATGCGATCCCGAGCAGGAATGCGAAGACTCCGAGGATCAATCCGCTCGAAGTTGCACCAGCCACCGCTCCCCAGTATTTACGATTCTCTGCCGTGGCACGGATCCTGCTTCTCGGCTCGACGGGCTTTGTGGGCCGCGGAGTGGCGCACAAGATCCTGGACGTCGGCCACCAGCTCCGGGTCCTGGTCCGGGATCCGATGAAGGCGGCGGCCTTCAAGGTTCGCGGAGCCCAGGTGGTCGTGGGCGATGCGCTCAACCCGTCGACCGTCTCGCAGGCGGCGAGCGGGGTGGAGCACATCATCAGCCTGGTCGCGGTCCGGCGGAACCGGCCCCAGTCATACCTCGCCGTCAACGTGGACGGCCCGCGCCTGCTGGGCCAGGCGGCAATGACGGCCGGCGTCCAGTCAGTGGTCTTCGTGAGCGCGATCGGCGCCAAGCTCGATCCCCACTTCAAGTACTACACCTCGCGCTGGATGGGCGAGCAGGAGCTGGCGAAGACCGGCGTGACGGGCACGATCCTCCGGTTCTCGTTCGTGATCGCGGAGGAAGGAGGAATCCTCAACGACTTCGAGCGGGCGCTGGTGGGTCCCTTCGCGATCATCCCCGGCAGCGGGCAGGCGAAGATGCAGCCCATCCTGCGCGAGGACGCGGCACGCTGCATCGTCGATGCGGTCTCCAAGCCCGAGCTGCTGGGCAGGATCATCGAGCTGGGCGGACCCGAGGTCGTGACCTACGAAACCATGTTCGACTGGTTCCTCACGGCCCGCCGCATCAAGAAGGCCAAGCTCAAGCTGCCGGTGCCGCTGTTGATGGCGCCGGCGATTGCGATGGAGGCGCTGTCCACCAACCCGCCGATCACACCGGACGAGGTCAACATGATCCAGATGGACAACCTCGCGGCCGGCATCGACTCGGTGAGCTCGCAGTTCGGCTGGCGCCCCTCAGCGCCCAGCTCCTGGGCGCCCGTCAACTGGCAGAAGAAGACCCGTCTGGGCCGCTGAAGCTCCGCGCTTTCTTCGGGCTGCCTCTTCCCGAAGCGCACCGCCAGGCGCTCGACCCGTACCTGCAGCGATGCGCGCGCCTGGCGCCCGATTTTCGCTGGACGCCTGCAGGGAATCTCCACTTCACGGTCCGGTTCCTGGGTCGCGTCGAGCGTTCGCTGGCAGAGGACATCGCAAGAAGGCTCGCTGCCGATCGTCGACAAGGGTTTGAGCTGCGGCTGGGCGACCTCGGAAGCTTCAAACGAGGCCGGCTGGCGCGGGTGGTGTGGATCGGCTTGAGCGCCGGCGCAGCCGAGATTGCCGGGCTGGCCGACGTCGTCGAAGCCGAATGCGTTCGGGTCGGGCTGCGGGCCGAGAATCGCCGTTTCAACGCCCACCTGACGCTGGCACGCGTGCGGCCACGCGACGGCGCACCGCTGCCGGAGCTTGGCGCTCCGCCCGCGCTGGATCCGTGGCGGGCGGACGAGCTCATCCTCTATCGCAGCGTGCCCGGTCGCGGCGGCTCGGTCTACGAACCGATGCAGCGGATCAGTCTGAGCCGAGGCCTGCCTCCGCACACTCGAGGTCCTGCTCGGGCCGGCCGCCGCTGACCCCGACCGCCCCCAGCACTCGGCCTTCACGCCGGATCAGGACCGAGCCGAGGCCGGGGACGATAGGCACGCGGACCAGGCGATCGACAACGCTGAAAAAGCCAGGCCGGTCCTTCGCGAGCTCGGCCAGGCTGGCCCCGTCGCGATACAGCAGCGCGGCTCCGACCGCCTTCGCCTCTGCGACCTGGGGCGAGATCGGTGGCGCGCCATCCATGCGGGAGAGCGCGATGAGCAGGCCGCCTTCATCTACCACCGCGACGGTGATTCGAATCTCGAGCTGCGTGGCTCTTGCCTGCGCGCCGGCGATCGCCCTCTGCGCCTCCGCCAGCGTCAACGGCATTACGCTCTAGTCTCGCATGGAGCTGGCCGGCCGAATCGCCATCGTCACCGGCGGCGCCACAGGCATCGGCCGCTCGACGTCGCTGCTGCTGGCGATGCGCGGCGTGAAGGCGGTGGTGGTCAACTACTCACGGTCGGCGGATGACGCCGAGTCCACAGCCAGGACCGTCAGAGAGCTTGGCGCGGAGGCGCTCGCGTATCGGGCCGACGTGGCTGATGAGCCCCAGGTCAAAGCCATGATCGGCGCGACCGTGGACCGCTACGGAAAGCTCGACGTGCTCGTGAACAACGCCGGGACCACTCACTTCATCCCCCACGCAGACCTCGACGGCCTGACGGACCAGGTCTGGGACGAAATCCTCGGCGTGAACCTGAAAGGCACCTTCTTCTGCTGCCGCGCCGCTGGTCCCGAACTGAAGAAGAGCCGCGGCGCGATCGTCAACATCGCCTCGATCGCGGCCCATCGGGCATCGGGTTCGTCGATCGCCTATGCCGTGTCGAAAGCAGGCGTTGTGCAGCTGACGCGCGCTCTCGCGCTGGCCCTGAGCCCCGACGTGCGCGTCAACTCTGTATCACCCGGCCTGGTGTCGACCAGGTGGTTCAGCAAGCGCTTTGGCGATGAGGCCGCCGCCGCCCAGGAGGAGACGTTTGCGAAGGCCACTCCGCTCGGCAAGATCGCCACGCCTGACGACGTGGCCCAGGCGGTCGTCGCCTTGCTCGAGAACGACCTCATCACCGGCCAGGACCTCGTGGTCGACGGAGGCAAGAACGTCCTCTACCACGCGCTCGGGTAAGCCCGGGCCGAGGGAGCGGAGGCTACTAGTGATGGGTTGGCGGCGAACTGACTTTCGGACCTTGCGCGCCCGACAGGCTGCCCTTACATTTGCGCACGGCCCCGAGGGAAACGTACAAGGGGGCAGGGACAGGACCGCAAGGTCGTGTACCGGCTCCTGAGAGGCGATCCGTCGGGGTCACTGCTTTTCTGCAGGAAATTGGGTCGCCGGCGTTAGGCTGTTGCGACCGTGAGTGTCGCGCAGCGCCCACACAAACAGGCCGAGCACAAGACGCCGGCCGCGCTCGAGCTGTCCGTCGTCATGCCGTGCCTCAACGAGGTCGAGACCCTCGCGACCTGTGTCCACAAGGCCCAGCGCGCAATTGACAAGCTCGGTCTCGCGGCCGAGATCATCGTCGCCGACAACGGCAGCAGCGACGGCTCGCAGATGGTGGCCAGAGAGCTGGGCGTTCGTGTGGTGGACATCCCGCGCAAGGGCTACGGAAGCGCGCTGATCGGCGGAATCGACGCCGCGCGCGGCCGTTTCGTGATCATGGGCGACGCCGACGACAGCTATGACTTTGGAGCGATCGGGTTGCTGCTCGACAGGCTGCGCGAGGGCTACGACCTGGTGATGGGCAACCGCTTTGCCGGCGGCATCCATGAAGGGGCCATGGTGTGGTCGCATCGGTGGGTCGGCAACCCGGCATTGACGTTCATCAGCCGCATGTTCTTTCGCACGCCGGTAGGCGACATGCACTGCGGGCTGCGCGGCTTTCGCAAAGACGCCTACGAGAAGCTTCGCCTTCGCGCGACCGGAATGGAATTTGCGAGCGAGATGGTCATCAAGGCCTCGCTGCGTCGGATGAAGATCACCGAGGTCCCCGTCACGCTGAGCCCGGACGGCCGCTCCCGGCCGCCGCACCTTCGCACGTGGCGCGACGGGTGGCGCCACCTGCGCTTCATGCTGCTTTTCAGCCCACGCTGGCTCTTCCTGTATCCGGGAATCGCGCTGTTCACCGCCGGCCTTCTGGCCGGCGCCGCTCTGGAGATCGGCCCCGTCAGGGTCGGTCCGTTCGGCTTCGACATCCACACGCTTTTGCTCGCGGGCTTCTGCTGCCTGATCGGCTACCAGCTGATCGTCTTCGCGGTCTTCACAAAAGTCTTTGCGATCCGGATGGGCTTTCATCCGCCCAACCCGACGTATGCGTCGATGTTTCGCTACGTCCAGCTCGAGACCGGCCTCGTGGTCGGCGCGCTGATGTTCTTGATCGGCGTCGCCGGCACGGTGGTCGCGGTCCTGAGCTGGGGCGCCGCGGGGTTCGGCGCGCTGGACCCACGACTAACGATGCGCGAGATCATCCCCGCGTCGGTCTTGCTGACCCTCGGCGTCCAGACGATCTTTGCAAGCTTCTTTCTCAGCATCCTCGGCATCGACAGCGAGACTGAGCCGGCCTAGGTTCGTCCAGCTCGCGCGACGGCATCCATTTGCCGTCGCCTACCTCTTTGCTCTCGTTCCAGCGCTCCTGATGGCCGTATCGCAACCGGTGTGGTCACGCATCGACGAGGCGCAGCACACCGACTTCATCATCCAGCTCGGCCACGGCGTCTATCCGCTCGCGGACCGCACCGTGATCGATCCCGAGACCCTGCGCGTGATGCAGTCGACCGGCGTCTATAGATTCGAAGGCCCAGGGTCGTATCCGACACCAGACGCCTCGGATATCGGACCCCCGCCGCAGGGCATGACCGCGCGCAACAACGCGGTGTGGATGTCACGACATCTATGGCAGCTTTCCTACGAGTCGGCGCAGACGCCGGGTTATTACGCGCTGATGGTGCCGGTGTGGTGGGTCGCGGACCAGCTGGGCGGGACGATGACCGCGATCTACGTGATGAGAATCATCAACGCGCTCCTCATCGCGCTGCTCGCTCCGATGGCGATCGTCGTTGCGATGCGTCTCGCGCCGGGCCGGATGGAGGTGGCCGTTCTCGCCGCGCTCTTCGCAATCCTGCTGCCGGGTCTCGACCTGAACGCGACAAGGGTCGGCAACGACGCGCTGGCCATCGTGCTCGGCGCGGCGGCGATCGTGATGTCGGTGAGGTGGACCGGCGGAGCATGGTCCGTGCGCCGTGCGCTCCTGCTGGGTCTCCTCCTCGGAGCGGGTGTGCTCGTCAAGCTCACGTTGCTCGGCCTCGCTCCCGCGGTCGCCGCCGCGATGCTGTGGCCGGCCCGGGGACCCTCGTTGTCACGCCGCGCCGGTCTGCTGATGGTCACGGGCCTCCTCGTGGCCGTATGCCTGGGCGTCTGGTTTGCGATCAACCTGCACCTCTACGGCGTTCCGGTGCCCTCGGCGCGCACGAACCGGCTCTCGATCGTGCCGCCGATGTCCTTTGACCTCCGGTACGTCCCGTTCTCGATCGCGTTCTTCGTCGTCAGCTACTGGAGCGGGGAGCCCCTCGGCGCGCTGCCCTACGCGGCGGGATTCGTGGTTCTCGGCTCGCTGGTCACGCTCATCGCCGTCGCCGGCCTGATCAAGCGGTGGAACCTGGGCGGCCCTGCGCTGGTTGGAATCGCGGCGATCGCCGGGATGCTCGCTGTCGCCCTGCTCTTGCCCGCCACCGCGGCGTTCCAGTTCGCCGGGCCCGGCCGCTACGAATATCCGGCGCTGCCCGCCGTGGCCGCACTCACGGCAGTGGGTGTGACCGCGTTGCTGGCGCGTGCGTTCGCGTGGCGCTCGCTCGCAGGACTCTACGGGGTGGGGGCGGCGGCAATCCTAGCCGCCGGCGCGCTCGGGCTCGCTGCCGAGGCATCACCTGTCGGGGCGGGCATCCCGCCGTCGGACGTGACGCTGGTGACGACGCAGGCGAACGCGCAGCACGGCGCATTTTCGATCAGCATCGACAGCCTGGCGCTCGACCCGGTCAATCACGCGACCTGGGTGCACATCACCGCGACCAACGCCGGACCGCAGGAAGCCGAGTGGAACCCCGCACCGGTCGCCGACGGCGTTACCGCCGATTACGCCCGGTCGACGCACCTGCCGGGCGACCTCGAACCTGGCGAGCGCGCGTCCGGCTGGATCTACCTGCCGCTCGAGGTGCGTCGCGGCGACACGCTCACGCTCAGGTTTCGAGACGTCGCCCAGGATTCTTACGCGAGCGTCGCCGACGTTGCGGTTCAGCTCAGCGTGTAGGCCGGGTTCGGCGAGATGTGCGCCTCGTACTGCGCGCTCGAGCCGTTCTGCCTCACCCAGACGTCGAACAGGTAGGTGCCGGTCGCGAGCCCTGTCGTGTTCCAGGTGAAGCTCGACGCCGAGCCGTAGCCCTGGAGCACCGTCCACTGACCGCCTGGAGCCTGGATCCAGAACTCGTACTGGGCGTTCGCGCAGCCCGTCGCGGCCGCGTTCAGCTGGATCGATGTCCCGGGGTGCTGTGGCGAAGCCGGGGCGAACGTCACCGTGACCCCGGTGCAGGTCTGCAGCGTGTAGGTCGGGCTGGGTGTGACGTGCGCCTCGTACTGGGCGGTAGAGCCGTTCTGCCTCACCCAGATGTCGAACTGGTACGTGCCGGTCGCCGCGCCGCCCGTGTTCCAGACGGCGCTGGCGCTGGAGCCGTACGCCTGCATGATCGTCCACGACCCGCCCGGCGGCAGGATGTAGAACTGGTACTGCGGGTTGGGGCAGCCGGCGGCCGTACCGCTCAGGGTGACCTGGGCGCCGGGCGCCTGCGGTGAGGCCGGGCTCGGTGCGTTCCACGTCACGCCGGTGCAGGCTGCGCCGGTCTGCAGCGTGTACGTCGGATTTGGCGAGACGTGCGCCTCCCAGCTGGCGCCAGAGCCGGACTGCTTCGCCCAGGCGTCGAACTGGTAGGTGCCGGCCGGCAGCCCGGTCGTGCTCCAGGTCGCGGTCGAGCTGGGGCTGTAGGCCTGCACGAGCGTCCACGAGCCGCCTGGCGGCAGGACCCAGAACTGGTAGACGGGGTTCGGGCATCCGGACGCGGTCGCGCTCAAGGTGACCTGGGTGCCGGGCGCCTGCGGCGAAGCCGGGCTCGGCGCGTTCCACGTCACGGCGGTGCAGACGACGGGAGCCTGGAGGGTGTAGGTCGGGTTGGGCGAGATGTGCGACTCCCAGTCGACTGTCGAGCCGGTCTGTCTGACCCAGACGTCAAAGAGGTACGTTCCGCCGGCCGAGCCACTGGTGTTCCAGGTGGCGGTCGCGCTCGTGCCGTACCCCTGCAGGATCGACCACGACCCGCCGGACGGCTGGATCCAGAACTCGTACTGCGGGTTGGGGCATCCGGTGGCGGCGCCGGTCAGGGTGACAGCCGTGCCGACGGTCTGGGGTGAGACCGGGTTGAACGCGAGAGTGACCGCCGAGCATGGCGCACCGGTCTGCAGCGTGTAGGTCGGATTGGGCGAGATGTGCGCCTCCCAGCTGGCGGTCGAGCCGGACTGCCTGGCCCAGATGTCGAACACGTAGGTGCCGGTCGGCTGGCCTGCTGTGTTCCAGGTGGCGGTTGAGCTCGCGCTGTAGGCCTGAAGGATCGTCCACGCACCACCCGGCGGCTGGACCCAGAACTGGTAGACCGGGTTCGAGCACCCGCTGGCCGTACCGCCCAGCGTCACCGTCGCACCGGGCGCCTGGGGCGAAGCAGGGCTTGGCGCGTTCCAGGTCACGGCGGTGCAGGTGTTCGGGATCTGCAGGGTGTACGTGGGGTTGGGCGATACATGGGCGTCCCAGTCAGCGGTGGAACCCGAATCCTTCGCCCAGACGTCGAATAGATATGTGCCCGCGGCGAGTCCGGTCGTGTTCCACGTCGCCGTCGACGCCGAGCTGTAGGCTTGCAGGATCGACCACGAGCCGGCGGGTGGCTGGACCCAGAACTCATACACGGGGTGCGGGCAGCCGGCGGCGGTGCCGCTGAACGTCACCTGCGTGCCGGGCCCCTGCGGGGAGGCGGGACTGGGCGCGTTCCACGTGACGGAGGTGCATGGAACCGGCGGCGGAGGCGGAGTCCCGCTGGTCGTGACCGCGTAGTTCTGGGTCTCCCACTGCGGGAAGCCGAAGAACGACGGGCCGTTTGTCTGGTTGGTCCCCCAGACAACACCCGCGTTGATCGGGTCGGGGCTCGCGCCTGAGTAGTCGCCCCAGCGGCAAGGCGGCCCGTAGGGCGAGCTGCAGCTGAAGTCGACGTCGATGTCCGAGCTGGTCGCCAGGACGAGCTCGCCCGCGTTCAACGCTGAAAGCGGAGTCGCCGACGTGCGGGACTGCGCCGCCGTGACGACGAGATTGGTCGCCGAGCCGCGGTTGTAGAAGATTGCCGCATCGTTGCCCGTGATCGACGGCGAGATCGAGGCGTTCCAGATGAAGTCGGTTGCGCTCTGCACGGCACCCTGCTGGCGGATGGTCGAGGTTGCAGGCAGGATCTCGTACCACCGCGCGACCGAACGCCCGCCTGGCCCGGCGATCGTGTGCTGCATCCAGATCGCCTTGGCGCCGGCTGCGTCCGGGTCCGAGTGGCCGACCGCCTGGGTCAGCCGTGCGTCTAGTGTGTCGATGACCGGCCCGCCGCCCGGTTGAGGCGCCGAGGCCGGCACGTCGAACGAGCCGACCGTCAGGTCCCCGTCGGCGAACAGCCTGGGCTGGCCGCCCTGCAGCGTGGTGTGCCAGAGCATGACCCTGGTCTGCGGCCCGTTCGGGTCGGAGGGGAGCGGGGCGACCGGACTGTGGCCGGCAACGATGTAGCCGGTGGACGCCGCGTCCGTCAGGTTCACCGGGACCGGCGTGAACGCGGACGTCCCGTCGGCATTGAGCAGCCGGCGCTGAGGGCCGCCGAACTGCGTCAAACCGGTGGCCGAGCAGGTCGTCAGGTTGCCGGCAGGTGGCTTCGGCTGCGCCCAGATGGTGGCGCTGGTGAACACGAAGTTCCCTGACGAGTCGTCGTACAGGTTGGCCCCGATCAGGACGAAGTTGTCGTCATGGCCGAGCTTCGGGTAGTCGGCGAGCTGGTTGCCGGTGAATGACGCAAAACGGCACCAGCCGCCGCTCAGGTTGCTTGGGTCGGCTGTCTTCGACCAGCCGTACACGAGGTAGTTCTGATGGCTGGCGAACGCGATCGCGGCGTAGAACCATCGCCCGGCACGTGGGTCCCACTGCACCTGGGGGTCACTCACATTGGTTCCCGACGGGGCCGCGACGAACGAGGCCATGTCCTGCGAGCTCAGCTGCTTCAGCGAGCGGTCGAAGACGGCGATCGTGGTGTTGATGAACTCGACGTAGTTGTTGGGGCCGATCGAACCCGTCGGGTCGGGCGGGGTGCAGCAGAAACCCTCGTCGGCGGCGGAGAGACCTGGCTGGTTGGTCCCGTTGAAGATCCCGGCACGCGGGCCCGGGGCTGGAGCGGGCGGCGGCGCGCTGGTTGCGTCCTTGGCATGTCCCTTCGCCTTGGCCAGGCCGTTGGCGTTGGCGCCGAGGAACGGCTTGCCCGGGGTCTTGGCCTTGCGGTCTGGCTTGGTCGTGGACGGGACGAGGCTGACGACCTGCGGATGCCCCACGGCGGGAACTTCCTGACCTGTCTGCTTGGGGGAGGCGGCGGCGGCGCCCGGCGCCCAGACGGCCGCGGCGCACAGAGCGATGACCAGCCCCAAGAGGGCCTTCCTGCCACGCAATCCCTTCTGCCCCAAAACCCCTTGCCTCCAGGCGCGCCGATTTGAACCCGGGTGCCAGTTTGTGTAGAGAAGTAAACGCTCAATGCGCGCGTTTGGGTTGCTTTCGGTACGATCCCGGCCCGACATGGGCTCTTTACGGGTGGCGGTGGTGGGACTCGGGTGGGTCGGGACGCACCGGCACCTGCCCTGGCTGAAACGCAATCCAGGTGTCGAGGTCGTCGGAGTGATCGACCACACGCCTGCGCGGGTCGAGAGGGCGAAGGCGCTGTTTCGGGTCAGGGAGGGTGCGATCGCCGAGGGACCGCACGCGGTGACATGGCTGGACGACATCGACGCGGTCACGATCGCGACCCCTCCGGCGACGCACGTCGCGCTGGCGCGCGCCTATCTCCTTGCGGGTAAAGACGTGCTGCTCGAGAAGCCGATGGCGCTCGAGGTCGGCGCTGCGCGCGAGCTGGCGGAGATCGCCGAGCGCGAGGGTCGGGTTCTCGCGATCGTCCACAACTTTCAGTTCGCGCGCTCGACGATGCGCCTCAAGGGACTGATCACGGCTGGAAGGCTGGGGGAGATCCAGGCCGTCTGGGGAGCGCAGCTTTCGAACCCACGCCGCCGCCTGCCCGACTGGTATGAGTCGCTTCCCTTGGGATTGTTCTATGACGAGTCGCCGCACTTCTTCTACCTGGTTCGCAGCATCCTCGGCGGCAGCCTCCAGCTGGAGGTGGTGCATGTCGTGCCGGGGCCGCATGGGCGCAGCACTCCCGCCGCGATCACGCTCCTGATGCGCGCCGGTACGACCCCTACGCAGATCTCGATGAACTTCACCGCGCCGGTCAGCGAGTGGCACCTGACCGTGATCGGATCGGAGGCTCTCGCCGTCCTCGACGTGTTTCGCGATGTCTTGGTGGTGACACGAAACGACCGGGAGCACCTCGGACGGCACATCCTGCGGACCACCGCGGATGCGATGACAAGCCACCTGGGCGGAGTGGCGCGCTCGGGCGCGCTGAATGCGATCGGGCGGCTGGCCTACGGCAACGACGTGGTCATCGCGAGATTTGTCGAGGCTTGCCGGACGCGCGTTGCGCCGCGGGACATCTCCGCGAACGACGGAGTCGACGTGGTCAGGCTGCAGCACGAGGTGCTTGACCGCTCCCGGGTCGAGGCGCGCTGACGCTTGCGAATCCTCCTCGTCAGCAACTACTACCCCGAGCACGTCGGCGGGATCGAGACCGTCGCCGCGAGCCTGGCGCTCGGCTACCGCAAGCGCGGACACGAAGTTCGCTGGATCGCGGGCGACATCGGCGGTGCGAGGCATCCGGCGGCCGGTGACGATTCACCGGTCCGGGTTTGGAACGGAATCGAGCGTCTGGGATTTCCTTATCCGCTGCCTTCGCCGGCGGCCGTTCGCCGCATCGCCCGGCACGTCGAGTGGTCGGAGGTGGTGCACATGCACGACTGCCTCTACGCCATCAACGTGGCCACGTTCCGGGCGACGCGCAGGCGGCACCGCCCCGTGCTCCTGACCCAGCATGTCGCCAAGGTCCCGTATCGCAACCCGCTGGTCCGCGGGCTGCAGTCCGCCGCCTACGCGACCATCGGCCGATCCGTGCTCTCGCGCGCCGAGCAGGTCGTCTTTGTGAGCGAGCAGGTTCGCCGCTGGTTCGAGCCCAGGGTTCGGTTTCGCCGCTCGCCGTTCGTGATCGAGAACGGGATCGACGCCGACCTCTTCCAGCCTCCGTCCGACAGCGAGCGCGACTCCATTCGGGCCGGACTTGGCGCCAACGGATCGCGGCCGCTGCTTCTGTTCGTGGGACGGTTCGTCGAGAAGAAGGGCGTCCGCCTTCTGCAGCCGCTCATCGGGGCCACGCAGTACTGCGACTGGCTGCTGATAGGCCGGTCCGGCGATGTCGATCCCGCGTCGTGGAGCCTGCCGAACATGAAGCTGATGGAGCCGATGCATCCTGCGCAGCTCCGCGGCTACTACGCCGCGGCCGACCTCCTCGTCCTCCCATCGAGCGGGGAGGGATTTCCCGTCGTCGCGCAGGAGGCGATGGCCTGCGGCACGCCGGCCTTGCTTTCCGAGTTGACCGCTTCAGGGCTGCCGGCCATCCGCGGCGTCGTCTTCACCTCGCGGCTGACGGTCGAGGAGCTTGCTTCGTCTGTGAAGCGGGCGGTGGACGCTGCTGCAGGCGACGTGGGGATGCGCACGCGAGTCGCGTCGGTCGCGCATGAGCGGTGGCGGACGGACACGATGGTCCTGCGTTACGAAGAGCAGCTGGAGGCTTTGCTGGGCTGAGACGCGACCTGCTCGCGCGGTTTCTGCGCGACTACCCGTTCCAACCGGCAACTGCCCTGTGGCGTGCGATCGAGGTCGAGCACCTGATGGCACGTGGGCTGCCTGAAGGACGAGGTCTCGATCTGGGCTGCGGGGACGGGCTGCTGACGCGGATCGTGCTGGAGAGCTCCGGTGGTCACCGTGAGGTGGTCGGGGTCGACCCTGATCCGGCCGAGGCGGCGCAGGCTCTCGCGCTGGGGATCTACGCGGCCGTCCACGTCGCGGGCGGGGACCGCGTGCCGGAGGCGGACGGCTCGTTCGACTGGGTGCTGTCGAACTCGGTGCTCGAGCACATCGAAGCCATCGAGCCGGTGCTGGCTGAGGTATCGCGCGTCCTGCGGACGGGAGGGCAGTTCGTGTTCACCGTGCCCGGGCCGGACTTTCACGCGTGCCTGCGTGGGCCGGTCCTGCCCGGCGTCTCACGCGACGAATACCTCCGGCGCCTCGATGCTCGCCTCGCCCACCTGCGCTACTGGGACAGAAGCCGGTGGGAGGAGGCGCTGGGCAGCCGCGGCATGGCCATCGACTGGCTGAGCGGCTACCTCAGCGTGGCCGAGGTGCGGAGGTGGGAATCGATCTCGCGCGTCACCGCGGGCGTGCTTTACGGCCTCGGCCGCGGGCGCCGGCGGCCGATCGAGATCCAGCGCCGCCTCGGCTTGCGCCGGCAGGGTCTGCAGATGCCGGCGGTCGTGGCTCGGGTCGTCGCGCAGGCTACGGCTGCGGGATTGAAGGACTCGTCACCGATCTTCGGCTGTCTGTTGATTCGCGCCTCAAAAGCCTCCACCGCACCCACACGAACAGCAACACGTACTGGCTGAACTGCCCGGCGCTGTACGAGAACACGACCACCGGCACTGGAGCCTGGGCGAGGCTCTCCAGGGGGTCCCACACCAGCTCCGCGAGCAGGTACGCAAGCCCGAGCGTGATCCACAACGGCGCCGGCGCCTTGTCGCGCCAGAACTGGTAGGCGAGGAGAAGGAAGAGCGGCGCCATCAGCACGCCGTAGGAAGCCCAGTCGATCGGGCCGAGCATGGCGGAGAGAAGACAGCCGGCCGCGAGCACGACCCAGCTTGATTCGGCGGAGTCGTCCCGCAGGTCGCGAACGAGCAGCCATCCAACCAACACCACGACCGCCGCGACGGCTACGGTGATTGCGGTCGAGGGCTCGAGCCCAAGCCGGCACAGCGTGGCGACGGGCGAGTAGTTCTCTGGGACGCAGGCGGCGATCGGTCCGCGTCCCTTGCCGAGAAACCCGGAGAGGTAGTCGAAGGGGTTGAGCACGGCGATGTCGCCCGCGCGCCAGGCGAGAAATCCGAGTCCCGCGAAGGTCAGCACTGCAGCGGAGCCGATCGTCCAGGCAGCTGATCCGCGTGTCGTTCTGCGCAGCAGCATTGCGAGGGGAAGGAGCACGATGATCGGCTTCAGCGCGATCGACAGCCCGATGAGGATCCCGCCCGCGCGATCGCGACGGCCGATCATCGCGAAACCGAAAAGCGCGATCGCCAGGACGATGAGGTTGGGCTGCAGCCAGAAGATGGTCTGGATCGCGGGAGCGAACACCACGGCGGCGACCCAGGTGACCCACCAGAAGCGGCTTGAAACCCGATCGCGCAGGCGATCCCAGACCACGCTGACCAAAGCTCCCCAAACGACGATGTCGACTCCCATGAAGAGCCGAGAGGCGATGCCAATCGACGGGCCGCGGCTGATCAACGCCATCACGAGCGCGTAGAACGGCGTGCCGGTCCAGGTCAGGAGGCGCTGCGGACGGCCGCTGTTCCATGCCTCGACGCCGGCCTGGTAGGCGAGGCCGAAATCTGCCGTGTAGGAGATCCAGGATGCGCCGCCCAGAAGGATTGCAAAGGGGATTGCCAGCGCCACTCGGCGAGCCACGGCGCTGAATTGTGGCTTAGTAGATCGCGGTCTCCACCGTTATCGATGCCAGCCACTTGCGGCAAGAGGTCAGGAATCGCGCCGCCTGCAGACCGTCGAGCACGCGATGGTCAAACGAGAAGCAGAGGTACATCATCGGCTTGATCCCGATCAATCCCTGGACCGCGACCGGGCGGTCGACGATCGCCTCCATGGTCAGGATGCCGGCCTGGCCAGGGTTGATCACCGAATAGCTGAACAGCGTGCCGAAGGTCCCGGAGTTGTTGACGGTGAACGTGCCGCCGGTCAGCTCGTCGGCCTTGAGCTGCTTGCTACGGGCGCGCGTCGCCAGGTCGTTGACGGCGCGGGCCAGGCCTGCGATCGAAAGACTGTCGGCCCGGCGCACCACCGGCACGAGCAGCGTGTCCTCCAACCCGACGGAGATCCCGAGGTTGATGTCCCGGTGGACGATCAGCTCAGTCTCGTTGAATGTCGAGTTGACCTCGGGATGTTCCCGCAACGCGGAGATGGCGGCGGCCATCACGTAAGGCAGGTACGTCAGCGAGAAACCTTCCTGCTTCTGAAACGCGCCCTTGCCGGCGCTGCGGTTGGCGACCACGCCCGACATGTCGACTTCCTGCGTCTGCCACGCGTGCGGGATGGTCTGCTTCGAGCGTGTCATGTTCTCGGCGATCAGGCGGCGGACGCGAGTCAGCTGGACCACCTGGTCGCCCTCGCCGGGCTTGGCCGGGGCGGCCGCCGGAGCTGCGGGTGCTGGAGCCGGCGCCGCGCTGACCCTGGCGGCGAAGTCCTGCACGTCCTTCTTGGTGACGCGGCCGCCCAGGCCCGTTCCGGTGACTTTCGACAGGTCTACCTTCAGCGCTGACGCGGCCATCTGAACGCCGGGGGAATAGCGGTGCTCGCCAGCCTCGAGCGTCGTTGGCGCAGCTTGCGCTGAGGCAGCTTGCGCTGGGGCAGCTTGCGCTGGGGCAGCTTGCGCCGGGGCAGGTTGCGGCGGGGCAGATGGGGCCTCTGGCGGCTTCGGTGCTTCCGTCTTTGCCGCCGGGGCTGGGGCCTCCTGCTGGGGTCCCCGCGCCGAAGGCACGGGGAGTGCGGCGCCGTCGCCCGTTTCGACGACCGCGATCTCCGCCCCGGCCTGTACCGTGTCGCCCTCCTTGGCCAGGATCTCGCGCAGGATCCCCGAGACCGGCGCCGGCACCTCCGCGTTGACCTTGTCGGTGTCGACCTCGAGCATCGGCTCGAACTCGACCACCTTGTCCCCGGGCTTGACGAGCCACTTCGAGATCGTCCCCTCGTGGACCGATTCGCCGAGCTGCGGCATCACGACGCGTGTTGTCTTACCCAACTGTTGCTTGCCCGTCTGTTGCCTGACCGGCCATCAGTACGCCGCGAGGTCCCGCAGGACCTTCGTGATCTTCTCCGGCGTCGGCATGAAGAACTCTTCCATCGGCACCGCGTACGGCATCGACGGTACGTCAAGTCCCCCCAATCGCTTCACCGGCGCATCGAGCCAGCGCCACGCCTCGTCAGCGATGAGCGCCGCAACCTCTGAGCCGACCGAGACGCTGAAGTTGTCCTCGTAAAGGACAAGGCACTTGCCGGTCTTCCGAGCCGACGCGATGATCGCCTCTTTGTCGAGCGGATAGACAGTCCGCAGGTCGACGATCTCGACGCTCACTCCGTCCGCCTCGAGGTTCCTGGCCGCCTCCATCGCGTAATGGACCATCAGGCCGTAGCAGAAGACCGAGATGTCGGTCCCCTCGCGCGCGGTCCGCGCGACCTGCAGCGGGATCAGGTATTCGCCCTTCGGCACCGCCTCCTTGAACATTCGGTAGAGCCGCTTGTGCTCGAAGAACAGCACCGGGTCGGGGTCGCGAATCGCCGCCAGGAGCAGACCCTTCGCCTCGTACGGCGTGGAAGGAATGACGATCTTCAAGCCGGGCGACGCGAATCGTGCCTCGATGGACTGCGAGTGGTAGAGGGCGCCATGCGCGTGGCCGCCCATCGGCGCGCGCACGACCAGGGGCACCGACCAGTCGCCGTCGCTGCGGTACCGGTACTTGGCGATCTCGTTCGTGATCGAGTTGAACGCCATGTGCGCGAAGTCGGTGAACTGCATCTCGGCCACCGGCCGCTTGCCCGCGATCGCCAGACCCAACGCGACGCCTGCGATCGACGATTCCGCCAGTGGGGTGTCGATGACCCTGTCCTCGCCGTACTTCGCGCGCAATCCGTCGGTGACGAGGAACACGCCGCCCTTCTTGCCGACGTCCTCACCCAGCACCATGACCCGGGCGTCGCGCTCCATCTCCTCGGTCAGCGCGGAGCGAAGCGCCGCAACCATGTTCATCTCCTCGGTCTCGATCCCAGGTGAAGGGTCGATCGCCTTCGGCGCTTCGCTCGCGTAGACGTTCTTCAAAGCGTCCTCGGGCGCCGGATCGGCGGAGCCCATGCCTTCCTTGGTCGCCTTCGTGATCTCTTCCTTGACCGACTCCTCGTACTCGGCGACCTGCTTCGGGGTCAGGATCTCCTCTTCGAGCAGCCGCTTCTTGAAGCGCTCGAGGCAGTCGTTCTGCGTCAGGACGTCGATCTCATCCTGCGTGCGATACCGGCGTTGGTCGTCCTCCGATGAGTGCGCGCCCAGGCGGTCGACCAGGCACTCGACGAGAGTCGGTCCCTCACCGGCCCGCGCTCGCGCGACCGCTTCCTTGGACACGAAGTAGCACGTGACCGGATCGCGGCCGTCGACCGTGACACCTGGGAATCCATAGCCGGCCGCCCGCTGCGCCACGTAGTCGATCGCGTACTCCTTTCTGAACGGCGTCGAGATCGCAAAGCCGTTGTTCTCGCAGACGAAGACCTCGGGCAGCTTGTAGATCGACGCGAAGTTAAACGCCTCGTGCGCGTCACCCTCGGCGCCCGCCCCCTCTCCGTAGCACGTGAGGAGGACCTTGTCGGTGCCGTCCATCTTCAAGGCGTACGCGACGCCCGCGCCCCGCACCATCTGCGTCGCGACGGGCGACCCGCCAGACGTGATGTTCAACCGCGAATCGGAGAAGTGGCCGGGTGTTTGCTTGCCGCCGGAAGCCGGGTCCGCGGCCTTCGCCAGGACCGCGAGCATGAGGTCGAGCGGCGTCATGCCCATGCGCATGCACAGCACGACATCGCGGTAGTAGGGCGCGAGCCAGTCGTATTTCGGCCTGAGCGGCCAGCCGACGCCGATCTGCGTCGCCTCGTGCCCCGCGCACGAGATGATGAAAGGAGCGCGACCCTGCCGGTTCAGGACCTGGAAGCGGTAGTCGATCTGGCGGCCGAGCAGGATGTAGCGGAACCACTCTTTGAGCGTCTTCTCGTCGAGGTCGGTGTCCCGCCACGCGACCGGCTCCTGGTAGTGCCAGTCCGGGCTGAAAGACGGGCCTTTCGTCCTGGTTATCTGCGCCATCGACCGAAAACCCTAGATATGAATCGCGTGGCCGTCCACGGCCATCGCAGCCTCCATCACGGCCTCGCTCAACGTCGGATGGGGGTGAATGTTGCGGCCGAGCTCCCACGCGTCGCCCTGGAAGAGCTGCGTCAGGGCGGGCTCGGCGATGAGCTCTGTGGCCTCCGCGCCGATGATGTGAGTGCCGAGGAGCTGCCCGGTCTTGGCGTCGCCGACGATCTTGACGAAGCCGCTCGTCTCGCCGTGGATCTGCGCCCTGCCGATCGCGGAGAACGGAAACTTCCCCACCTTGACCTCGTGGCCGCTCTCTTGGGCCTGCTTCTCGGTCAGTCCAACAGAGGCGATCTGCGGATGCGAGTACGTGCAGCGAGTGATCAGCTGCTGGTCCATCGGCGCCAACCGCTGTCCTGCGATGTCCTCGGCGGCGACGATCCCTTCGTGCGATGCGGCGTGGGCGAGCAGATATCCGCCGACGACATCGCCGATGGCGTGGATCGAGTCGACCGACGTTCGCATCCACTCGTCCACCTTGATGAACCCGTTCGGCTGCAGCTGGACTCCGGCCTGCTCCAGGCCGAGCTCCTTCGAGACAGCGGCCCGACCGACCGCGACGAGCAGTTGATTTGCCCAGACCTCGCCCTGGTCGGTTTCGATGCTGACGCCGCCGCGAGCCTTTTTGGCGCCCGAGACCTTGACGCCGAGGCGACAGTCGATCCCGGCCTTCTTGAAGGCGCTCAGCAGCTCTTTGGACACGTCATCGTCCTCGAGGGGGACAAGGCGGTCGAGGGCTTCGAGCAGGGTCACCTTCACGCCGAGCTGGTTGTAGAACGTCGCGAATTCGACCCCGACCGCACCCGCGCCGATGATGCAGATCGATTCGGGCGCGCTGCTCGAGAGGACGGCGTGGTCGGACGAGACGATGAACTGGCCGTCGAGCTCGAGCCCGGGCAGGGTCTTGACGACGGAGCCCGTGGCGACGATCAGGTTCTTCGCCTTCAGCTGCCTGGCACCGACCTCGATCGTGCTGCGGTCGCGCACCCGGCCCTTGCCCTCGACGACCTCGATCTTGTTTTTCTTCATGAGGTACTGGACGCCCTTGTAGAGCTGGCCGACGACTGCGTCCCGGCGCTCCGCGATCTTCGGGTAGTCGTAGCCGACGACCTCGGCCTTCAGCCCGAACTCGGCGCCTCTGGCGGCCACCCGGTGGTAAAGCTCGGAGGATTCGAGGAGGGCCTTGGTCGGGATGCAGCCGATGTGCAGGCAGGTCCCGCCAAGCTTGTTGGACTCGACCAGGGCGACCTTCAGGCCCAGCTGGGAGGCCCGGATGGCGGCCGGATAGCCGCCCATCCCGCCGCCAAGGATGACCACGTCGAAATCAGAGTTGGGCACTGCATTTAAGTGTAGGGAGGGTCAGCAGTTGGCCTTCCTGAGATTGCGCACGCCTTGTTCGTACGAGGCTCTGTCGAGCAGCGGCATGCCGGCCCGAGGATCCCCATACCGGTCCACGGCGCGGTAGTAAGCCGCGGGGTCCCTCTCGACAGGCATGACCAGGAGGTCCACCGCACCTGCAGGGGCGAGGCAGGGGTCCGACCGCATGGCGGCCAGGGCGTAGAAATCGGCCACCTGGCGCTCCATGAGCACCGTCCTGGCCGCCGCGTAGCTGAAAAGGAGGACCCCGCTGTTGAAGAAAGCCAGGAAAACGCAGGCGACGAGGGCGGGCCTCCACGTGCCCCGCCAGGGGAGGTCCCGGGCGAGGTCGCCCAGCACGATGAGCCAGAGCGCGGCCGCGACGTAGATGTAGCGAGAGGATCCCGCCTGCTCGTACCCCAGCTGGGCGCGGGTCAGGCCCGTGAGGAGGTAGAAGCTCACCAGCGCCACCATCGCGCTGACCCCGAACGAATCG
Organism: Verrucomicrobiia bacterium; assembly: GCA_035637495.1. Classification (GTDB taxonomy): domain Bacteria; phylum Chloroflexota; class Dormibacteria; order Dormibacterales; family Dormibacteraceae; genus 40CM-4-65-16. The sequence goes on along the minus strand of DASPXA010000015.1, from coordinate 4,585 downwards.
GGCCGACGGCGCACCCATCGCCAGGCGATCACAGCCGCCGCGATGGCCAGCACGGGCACGCCGACCCAGCCGCCCAGGCCGATCAGCCCGACCGCGCTCTGGCTCAGCCCCCAGAGCGCGTAGAGCGGGTCGAGCAGCAGGTTCGCGGCGGTCGGTGGCGGGTTCGGGTGCTCTCCGAACCTCCCAAACGCCACATACCAGGCCGCCACGGCCACGCCCACGGGGACGAACCAGAGCAGCTCGCGCCTTCGTGCCGGGGAGAAGGCCAGCTGCACCGCCGCAGCCGTGGCAAAGACGGCGCCGATGCCGGAAAAGGCGAGCGACGCGGTGACGCAGGCGGTCGCGGCGCCAATCCGTCGTGGGGACTGCAGCAACAGCAGCCCGCCGAGGCCGAACGCAACCGAGGCGAGCCAGGCCATCTGGAACGCCCACAGCATGTCTTCCCATCCCGCGCCGAGCACGAGCAGCAGAGCCGCCGCCGCCATTCCGACCAGGTCGCCGGCGCGACGGCGGACGAGCTCGAACAGCAGGAGCACGTTTGCGAAGTGGGCGAGGAGGAGGAGCGCCATGTATGGCAGGTAAGTGCGAAGCCCCACAGTGTTGAGCAGCGCTGCATAGACGGCGAGGAAGAGGATCGACGGGTGTTCGTTGTGAGGCTCGAAATAGCTCCGGAACGTCCAGTCAGGCGCGTTGGTGATGAAAGTCCACTCGTCGAAATAAAAGGTGTAGGTCCGGCTCAGCCAGAGGATCGCCGCGCACGCGACCAACGCGGCGGCCGCCACGATCAGACGCGCGTGGGGCACGCGAACATCGGCCGCTGTCATCGCGTCAGGCGGTCGCCGATACCGGCACGGGAGCTGCGCGCGGCGCGACGATGACTGCGAACCACAACGTGATTCCGACCAGGATCGGCAGCGGGGTCAGTCCCCACGCGAGCTCTCCTCCGATGACGACGACGAGCAACCACAGCCGCTGCCACAGCGGCGGTTGATCGCGCCAGAAGAGCCACGCGGCCGGGACCAGGATCGCGAAGTCCTGGAGGTGCCAGTAGATCGGGGACAGGGCGCTGGCCACGATCGCCAGGGCAAACAGGCGGGCGTAGCTTGAATGCCGGTTCAGGTAGGCAGCCGCTGCGGTGACCGCGACAACGATCGCCGGCGCCGCGTAGCTGAGCGCGCCTGGACCGAGCACGTAGGCAAGCGTGAAGTAACGGTTGTTCGGGATCTGGCTCTGGTGGGCAAGGGTGGCGCGGTAGTCATCCAGCCCGGCGGTGCCGAGCGAGAGGAGTGACAGAACCGCCAGGACGGCAGCGATCGCCGCGTACGGCAGCAAGACTCGCCACCTTCCGGCCATCAGCAGCACGAGGGGAAGGGCGAGGACGAGCTGCGGCTTGATGGCCGTGAGGCCGAGGGCGACGCCGGCCAGATAGTGCTTCTGCGTGTCGGCGAGCCTCCACGCCACTGCCACGACGAGAACCATGACGAGGGTCGGCTGGACGAACTCGAGACCGTACAGCACCGGGTACCAGGCGAACGCGCCCAGGAGCCACAAGGCGCGCGTCGGCCCCACACCCGGCGCCGCGATCCACCATGCGGCGAACAACGAAGCGATCGAGATACCAAGCCAGATGTAGACCGCGGCGGCAGGTCCGACGAGCGTCAGCGGGAAGATCAACCACGCGTAAGGCGGCCCGGTCGTGTACCAGGCGCCGTCCCCGAAGACTCCGTTGGGATGGAGCTGGGCGAAATGCTGCTGCTGGAGCGCCAGCGAGTAGATGTGGCTCCAGCCGTGGTCGCGGCCGATCACGGCGGCGATGTAGACCTGCGTCAGGTCGTTGTTCAGGAGCTCCGCGCGCAGCGGCACGACGACCACGAACCAACCCGTGAACGCGATGGCGATCAGCAGGAACCAGGCGAGCCCGGCGGCGCCGAGGTTGCGCCAGAACCGACCGTCGCGAGAAGCGGCTAGCCGCGCTCCGCGAGAGGCACTGGTTTCCGCGGTTCCGGTCCGATGTATTCCGATTGCGGGCGGATTATGCGGTTGTTGGCCGCCTGTTCGAGCACGTGAGCGCTCCAGCCCGCGACCCTCGAGACGGCGAAGGTGGGCGAGAAGTACTCCTTCGGCAAACCGATCGCCTGCAGCACGCCGGCCGAGTAGAACTCGACGTTGGTCGACTGGGGCCGCTCAGGATGCTCCTCGTGGAGGAGCCTCAGCGCGATCTCCTCGACCTTGGAGGCGAGGGCGAAGAACTTGGGGTTCATCCGTTCGCACATGGCTTTCAGGATCTTCGCCCGCGGGTCGTACACCCGGTAGATGCGGTGTCCGAAGCCCATGAACTTCACCTTGCGCGTGCGCGCGTCGCGCATCCACTTCTCGGGGTCGTCGGCAGCGCCGATCTGCTCGAGCTGCTCGATGACTGCAGACGGCGCGCCGCCGTGCGCCGGCCCTTTGAGGGCTCCGATCGCGCCGACCAGGCACGAGGTGAGGTCTGACTCTGTCGAGGCGATTACGCGCGCGGTGAAGGTCGAGGCGTTCATGCCGTGATCGGCCAGCAACACCAGGTACGTGTTGAGGGCGCGGACCAGCTCAGGTCTCGCCTCCTCGCCGGTCAGCATGTAGAGGTAGTTCGCGGCGTGGCCAAGGTCGGCGCGCGGCTTGATCGGGTCTAGTCCTCGCTGGTGGCGGTGGAACATCGCGAGGATGGTCGGGAACGACGCGGTCGCATGGATCGCCAGGGCCACGGTGGGCTTCGCGAGCCGGTGCTCGACGCCCTGAATCGACACCACGCTCCGCAGCACGTCCATGGGGTCGGTGTCGACCGGAAGCGCGTTCAGCGAGCTGGTCGCCGCGGGCGTGAGAGTGCGCGAGCCGGCCAGCTCAAGCGACAGCGCGTCCAGCTCCGCACGGGTCGGCAGCCGCCCGTTCCAGAGCAGGAACGCGACCTCCTCGAACGACATCTCTTCGGCCAAATCCGCGATCACGTAGCCCTGGTAGACCAGGCGGCCGTTCGCACCGTCGACCATCGAGATCTGGGTTTGAGCCGCTGTTATCCCTTCGAGCCCTGGAATGTAGCCGCTCAAGCCCCACTGCCTACTTGGGGTCCGCGCGGCGCAGCCGCGGGGGCCGTGATGCCTTCGAGGCCCGGGACGTGCGTGCTGGTCATCGCTTGGCGAGCTGGAGGGGCTTCTTTCCTGGCTGCGGGCCGATCCAGCGCGAGGCGGGCCTGATCAGGCGCAGGTCCGAGAGCGACTCCAGCACGTGCGCGGTCCATCCAGCCACGCGCGAGGTCGCGAACAGTGTGGTGAAAAGCTCTTTGGGAATACCCGCGCCGGTCAATACCACGGACGCCCAGAAGTCGACATTGGTCGCGTTGGGTCGGTCGGGATGTGCGTCGTGAAGGATCTTGAGGGCGATCTCTTCGGTGCGTGCGGCGGTCTTGTAGAGCTCCGGCGCCGCGGTCTTCGCCATTTCGCGGAGGATCTTGGCCCGAGGGTCATACGTCCTGTACACACGGTGGCCGAAGCCCGAGAAGCGCTCGTGCCGCGCATGAGCCTCGGTCAGCCACGTCTCGGCGTTGTCGGCGGATCCGATCTTGTCCAGCATCGACCTTGCCGCGAAGGTCGCGCCTCCATGCGCGGGGCCTTTCAGCGCCGCGATCGCGCCGACGATGCAGGAGGTGAGGTCGCTTCCGGTCGACGCCACCACGCGCGCGGCGAACGTCGATGCGTTGAGTCCGTGGTCGGCGAGGAGGACGAGGTAAGTGTCGACCAGGTGTGCCTTTGCCGAATCCGGCTCGCTGCCTTCCATCATCCAGAGCAGGTTGGCCGCGTGGCCAAGGTCGTCGCGAGGTTCCACCGGGTCTTTGCCGCTGCGCCGGCGGTACGCGGCTCCGACGATGGTCGGAAACACCGCCGTCATCGCCACCGCCTCTTCGAGCGACGGCTTCGTCAATGTCTTGCTCGCGCCCTGAGCTGAGACCACCGTGCGCAAGACATCCATCGGGTCGATCGCGGCATCCATTGCCATCAGCGTGCCGCGCGCGGATTGGTTCAGCGTCCGCCCCGCTGCCATCTGTTGACGCAAGGCGTCAACCTCTTTCTCGTTCGGCAGCTCGCCATGCCAGAGCAGGTACGCGGTCTCTTCGTAGCTCGCGACCGGGACGATGTCTTCGATCAGGTAACCGCCGCGATAGATGAGGCGGCCGTTTGCGCCGTCGACCTCGCTGACGGCGGTTTCAGCGGCCACCACACCTTCCAGCCCGGGGCTGAATTCCGCCACTTCGAACCTAAGTGTAGATAGAGCCGGTTTGCGACCGGCCTAGAGTTGCGTGCATGGAGCGGACGTCGATCGTAGTGACGTCGATCCTCGCCGCTGCAGCCGTGCTGGCGATCGACGTTGCCTACGTCGCTCTGATTGTGCTGCAGGGACCCGGCCCGAATCCGTATGTCCCCTTCTTCGTGTCCGGTTACCTCGCGTTGATGGCCGCGCTGATCGTCGCCGCCTTGATCCCACGGCCCGACGATCTTGCCCGCCTGCGACTGCCGCTCCGAGCGGCGGCTGCCTCCGGCCTGTTGGTGCTTGGGAT
>DASPXA010000014.1:0-18272 GCA_035637495.1 Verrucomicrobiia bacterium | reverse complement strand
TCCGGAGTTCGTGTCGGCGCTCGAGCCGGGGAGGGTGCTCTTCATGCCTGAGGGGCGGCTTGACTACTGGGAGGAGGACCTCCTCGATGTCGTGTCGATGGCCTAGCAGGAAGGACTGGGAAGAGAGTGATGGAGGCGTAGTCGGGTGGCGAAGAAGTAGGCTTTGTTGCATACGATATTTCGTGTTAATGGATTGACATTCGTACTTTTGTTCGTATTATGGGGACATGTCAGAGCTCGATCGCCTCGAGGCCGCCATCACCGACTTCGAGCGCGAGAGCGACCTCGATTTCGTAGATCCGCGGCGCCTCTCTGCGGCCATCGACCGCCTCCAGGGCACCCTCAGCAAGGTTCTCCACCACGGCCGGATGCGCGGTGAGTACCAGTTCGCCCGGCTCTCCCCTGCCTCCTGGGCGGCGCGGACCTGCCGGATGTCGCGCTCCTCAGCCGCCGACCGGCTGTGTGTTGGCAAGCACCTGGAAGCCATGCCCGATGTGGATCAGGCCGTTGCACGAGGCGAGGTCGGCTATCAAGCTGCCTCCGCGATGTGTCACCTGCGCGAGCAGTTGGGCGGCGAGCGGTGGGACGACACCATCGATCAAGAGCAGCTGCTCGACCAGGCCGGTCGCTGGACCGTGGAGGACTTTCGCGACGTCTGCAGGCGGGCACGCTACGTGGTCGACCCTGACGGCTTCGACAAAGAGTCAAAAGAGGACTTCGAGCGGCGCTGGCTGGAGGTCAACCCCATGCTCGACGGCATGCACGCCGTCGACGGCCTGCTCGACCCGGTGACCGGCGCCGCCTTCCGCAAGGTGCTGGACTCATTGGCGAGCCCGCGCAGTCCCGAAGACCCGCGCTCCCACGGCCAGCGGAATGCAGACGCGCTGGCCGAGCTGCTCGACCACCACATGAACGAAGGCCGGCTGCCCAGGAAGGCAGGTGTGCGGCCCCACGTCACGCTGACCATGACCCTGGAGGGCTTGAAGAACGAGGCCGGGGCGCCGGCGGCGGAGCTGGAGCCGGGGATGCTGATCTCGCGTCAGACCATGCAGCGGCTGACCTGCGACTGCACCATGTCGCGGGTCCTGCTGGCGGACTCCCAGGTGGTGGACGTCGGCAGGGCCACCCGCACCATCCAACCGGCCACCCGACGAGCCCTCAAGCACCGAGATCGCGGCTGCCGATGGCCGGGTTGCGACCGGCCGGTCAGCTGGTCGGTGCCGCATCACATCGAGTTCTGGTCACGGGGCGGCCCCAGCACACTCTCCAACCTTGTCCTTCTGTGTGCCACCACCACCATCGCGAGGTGCATGAAGGCGGCTGGCAGGTCATCAAGGTCGGGAATGGCTTCGACTTCATCCCGCCCGAGCACCTGCGCCACGTCCTGGTCCGCGGCCCCGCCTTTCGCTGGGCGGCCTGATGGCCTCCACCGCGGCAATTCCTGCGAGATCATCGATCGCAGCCATGAACAGAAGGCTCCCGTGGTTGGCCCCCGAGCTCGCGTGCGCGAATTCGTGCAGCACGACACGTGCGAAATGCCTCGGCGAGTCCAGCACTGATCGTTTGACCACGATGTTCGGCGAATCCCAGACCCCTTCGGTTTCGTAGGCCCCTTCGTCCAGACGCATCGTGTTCGAGATTCGGACCTCTTTCACCCGTTTCGCATGGTCTTCGGCGAGGCGCACCAGCTCCGGCAGGATGCTCCAGCTTTCGCGCTCGGCCTTGTTGAGCTTCGAAGGATCGATGAAGTCATAGGTGAAAGAGGCGTTCCAGACCTGGATGAAGCCCCTGATGTCGAGGATCGGGTTGCCGTTGAGGTCGCGCAGGTTGGGCAGTCGCGCCAGCAAGCGGTCCGGGATGACGATGATCTTGTAGCCGTCGCCTCTTGCCTCCAGGATCGTCGCACCCATCGTGAACATCTGCTGCGACGTGACGAACACTGTCTTGCCTTTCGTGGCAAGGATCTGAACCGCTCGCTCCTGGACGTCCAGCCACGTGATCTCATCGTGATTGGTCCCGGCCGGGATCCGCGTCAGGTCGCCGGCGAGCTGTTCGGCGACAACCTCCGAACGCGCCTTGAGCAGGATCGCTTTGACCCGGTCCTGGTACGCGCTGCGCCCGACGTTGCTCCGCTCGCGGTTGAGCGCGCGCTGCAGCTGCACGGTCGTCGACGTGATGTTGTAGGAGAAGAGAAACTGCTCCTCGAGCGCGACCCGGACCCCCTTGACGTAGATGCGGGCGGGCTCCTCATCCTTGCGCATCAGGATGCTGCCGAACTCGGTGCGCTCCAACTCCTCATCGCCCGCGAAGCGCAGGAAGTAGTTGCGGGCGGCGGCCATGTCCTTGTCCCGCAGGCCGCCCAGGATGAATTCGGTGCCTCGGCGCTTGGGTTCTGAGGGCGCGCCGATGGCCGCGTGGAGGGTCTTGACGTCGGCGAAGTTGCTCTTGGCGGCGCGGATCAGCGTGATGTCCGCCTGAGGGCTGCGGATCTTCACGTCGATGCCGCGGCGGTAGAACGTCGCGAGCGCGTCCTTCAGCCCCACACCGAACTTTCCGACCACGAGGTCGGCCTTGCGTCGCTTCTCCGGGTTCTCGTTCTGGGTCAGGTGCTGGTAGTGCAGCCCGCGACCGAAATCGAGGATGTGCCATCCGTCGCGCCGCTTCACGATCTTCGGCTCGGTGGTGCCGCTCAGCGCCTGCTCATCGAGCGCGTTGGCGATGACCTCGCGGATGGCCTCGGGCACGCCCCAGTGGTCGAGGATCTTTTCGACGTTGAGGTCGAAGAGCGATGCTTGCTTAGGAGACGGCAAGCGGCGCTCTGAGCTGTGTCCAGCGACCACCGCCGTCCGACGTCAGCTCGAGATTGGCGATTTCGGGATCGGCCGAGACGGCCCATACGTGCCGCGAATCGAGGACCTTCAGCAGTTGCGTGCCCGAGGGGAGATTCGAGGCCAGCGTCCAGGTATTGCCGGCGTCCTCGCTCTTGTAAAGGCGCTCGCCGACTGTTGCCCACCACCGTTCGGCGTCAAGGTCATCAGAAGCTCTGCGCCCAGGCCTTCTCCGGCTCGATGAGAAACACGACGCGATCCGTGCGCTCCGGGTATGGCCGGCCGAGGTACTTGTCCGACATCCGGTCGATGATCGTCCAGGCCCTGTCGCCTTCGACTCGCTCCCGCACGCGCCCGCGGACCATGGCCATCGTGTGGGGCCGGTCGCGCTCGGTGATGGAGATCGCGACCCTCGGGTCGCGCTCGATGTTGCGCGCTTTGCGCGACCCGGGACTGGTCAGCACCGCGATGCAGTCGCCTTCGAGCCCGACCCAGACCGGAACGCTGTGTGGCGCCCCATCGGGCAGCACGGTGGCGATGTGCGCGAAATTGGGTTGCTCGAGGATCGCGCGGACGGGCGCGGGCAGCCTGGTCAAGCTGATTTCCTTCTTTCCGCCAGCGGTTCATAGGTCAGCAACACGTTGCCGTTGCGGAACTCGCGAATCGACAGAAGCTTGAGGGGGATCTGGCGCCGAGCCGTGCTCGAAAGCGCGGTGCCGGAACCGATCAGAACCGGATTGACCATGACGCGCAGCTCGTCCAGAATCCCCATCTCCATCAGGCTAGTCGTCAGCACGGAGCTGCCCAGCACCAGCAGGTCCTGACCCGGCTCCTGCTTGAGCCTGGCCAGACCATTCGGATCCCGGAGAATTCGTGTGTTGCTCCACTCGGCCTCATCAAGAGTGCGCGAGACCACGATCTTCGGAGCGCCGTTCATCTTGCCAGCCACCGCTGGATCGCTCTCCAGCGCTTCTGCCGACGGCCAGTACTGCGCCATTCCCAGGTAGGTCGCGCGACCGAACACAAGGGTGCCGAAGTCGTCGAGCTGCTCGAGGGCGAAGTCGTTGAACTCCTCGTCGGTGTTGTGCCACCCGAGCTCCCATGGGTTTGGGCCCTCGTGAAAGCCGTTGAGCGTGACCATCACGAATGAAGCGATCTTTCCCATGTCTACGCAGCCGCTTCGCACTCGACGCAAGGCGCTTCAACAATCACCTGGCGAGCCTGCGAAGGAGTGTCGCGCAGGATCACGGTCGCTGCGGCGAGGGTGACGACGACCATGCCCGCGCACACCATCCACGCAAAGTGGTAGCCACCGGACAGCGCGCCGCTCAGGTCGACGCCGCTCTGGAGCAGGTCGACCGTGCGTCCGCCGGCGATCGTCGCCAGGACCGCCAGGCCGAACGCGCCGCCGACCTCGCCTGTCGTGTTCAGCAGACCTGAAGCGAGGCCTGCGTCGCTTTCCGACACGTCGGCCATCGCGATCATCGTCAGCGCGGGGAACGACAGCCCGCCGCCCAGCCCGAGCAACGCCATGGGGACCAGCAGGTGGACGAAGTAATCGGGGTGGACTGGGCTGAAGGCGATCGCCGCCAGCGCGACCATCGCGACCGCCTGGCCGGCGACCAGGATGACGCCCGGGCCGAAGCGCCCGATCAGCTGGGCCGAGAACCGAACCGAGAAGAGCGCCATCACGACCGCGACCGGCAGGAAGGCGAGCCCGATGGCCATCGGGCCGTACCCCTGCACGCGCTCGAGGTAGAGCGAGCCCAGGAAGAAGAAGCCGAGGAAGGCGGTCGACATCAACGCCTGCACGAGGTTCGAGCCGGCGACCTTGCGCGAGCGGAACAAGCGCAGCGGCAGGATCGGGTTTCGGCCGCGCGCCTGGCGGACGACGAACAAGGCGAGCAGCGCCAGCGCGACCGCGCCGAGGATCCCGGTGCGGACCGAAAGCAGCCCATAGTCCGACGTCTGGACGATCGCGTAGACGCCCAGCATCAGCGCGGCCGTGACCATGATCGCGCCCAGGACGTCAGCGCCCTGACCGAGGCCGATTCCCCTGTCGCTTGCCAGCAGGCGAGCCGACACGATCGCCGTCACGACGCCGATCGGAAGGTTGACGAAGAAGATCCAGTGCCAGCTGACCGCCTGCGTGATGAGGCCGCCGGCGATGAGCCCGACCGCGGCACCCGCCGAGGCGACGAAGCTGAAGACGCCGAACGCCTTGGCGCGCTCGAGCGGCTCCGGAAACAGCGTGACGATCATGGCCAGGATCACCGCCGAGCTGACCGCCCCACCGATGCCCTGCACGAATCGGGCGGCGATCAGCATGGGCTGGCTGAACGAGAGGCCGCACAGCACCGACGCGCCGGTGAAGATCACCAGCCCGGCGAGATACACCCGCTTGCGACCGACCAGGTCGCCGACGCGGCCGGCCAGCAGCAGCAGGCCGCCGAACGCGATCAGGTACGCGTTGATCACCCACGCCAGGCCCGACTGCGAGAAGCCGAGGTCCTTCTGAACCGAGGGAAGCGCCACGTTGACGATCGTCATGTCGACGACGATCAGCAGGAAACCGGTGCACAGCACGAGCAGTGAGAGCCAGCGTGAGTTCTTCATGCCTTCTAAGACCGCAACCACTTTTGAAACTCATCGACCTCGAACCGATGAGTTTTCGCGGGCTATTCCGTCTTAAGTTCGATGGCGACCGGAACGGTCACCCTGAATTGCGCCCGTATCACCAGGCCGGACCTCGCCGCGATCGATCAGATCGCCCGGATCCAGCTCGGGGTCCGGCGGGAGGGATGCGAGCTCCGGCTGAAGCAGCCGTGCGACGAGCTCCTGGCCCTGATCGAGCTGGCCGGCCTGTCCGGAGTCCTACGCGTCCAGGTGCAGCGGAAGGCCGAAGAGCGGGAACAGCCGCGCCGTGTCCAGGAAGAAGGTGAACTCCCCGATCCGCCCGCCTGACAGCTCCAGGACCTGGAGCGCCCACGGGTCGTAGCCACCGCTCGGGCTTGGCTTGTACTGGCCGAAGGTCGGCATGCCGTTGGCGCTGACGGCCGGGATGACTCGCGAGCCCTGACATCCGATCCCCGGGCCGAACCACCACTTCAGGATGTCGTCGCGGCCGGCCAGCCACATGTCGTACGGCGGCATCGATTGCCGGGCGTCTTCCTGGATCAGCGCGGTCAGCGCCTTCAGGTCGTAGCGCTCGAACGCGCTGACGTAGCGCTCGAGCATGGCTCGGTCAGCTTCGCTCAGCGTGTGCGATTTGCCCGCAGCTCCGGCGTTGGTGGTGGCGAGCGTCGCCCGCGCGCGCTGCAGGGCGCTGTTGACGGAAGCAACTGACGTGTCGAGCAGCTCGGCCACCTCGGAGGCCTGCCAGTCGAGGACCTCGCGAAGGATCAGCACCGCGCGCTGTCGTGCCGGCAGGTGCTGAAGCGCCGAAACGAATGCGAGGCGGATGGATTCGTTCTGCACCGCAACATCGGCCGGATCGCGATCGGGAGCGATGAGGTGGAGAGGAATGGGCTCGAGCCAAGTCACCTCGCTTGGCATGTTGAGGTTGGCCTCGATCGGCTCGACCGAGGGACCAAGGTCCATCGGCCTTGCACGGCGTTCCTTTCCCTTGAGCATGTCGAGACACACGTTGGTCGCGATGCGATAGAGCCAGGAGCGCATCGCGGAGCGCCCTTCGAAGCGGTCGCGGTTGCGCCACGCTCGGACAAATGCGTCCTGCACGGCGTCCTCAGCGTCGAACGGCGAGCCGAGCATGCGATAGCAGTAGGCGGTCAGCTCGCCTCGATACTGTTCGAGCTCGCCGAACGCGTGCGAGGGCGCCTGGGCAGCGGTCGACATCAACGAATGATTCTAGGCGGCCGAATCAGCTCGCCAGGGACAGCACCAGGATGGCCTGTCCGAGGTGATACGGCACGATGTTCACCACCCGGCCCCACCTGAGCGGCCGGACAAAGCGATTCCAGGCCAGCACGGCGTCCGAATAGAAGAAGAGAAGCGCACCGATCAGCGCAACCCCTGATCCGGTCCCTCCTGCGCTCGCGACCATCACGGTGAAAACAGCCACGTAGACGATGACCGGCGTCAAAAGACGGGGATGGTCGCGGCGGATCGAGCGCTCGATGGGCGGAAAGAAGACGGCGACTGAAACGAGCGCGATGATCGCGCCCGCCACGAGGGTTCCGGTGTGCAGCGCACGCGCGCGAAAGGCGGTGATGTACGCGAGATGCTCTACGAGCGCTGCGACGAGCCCTGCCATGAACATGTCCCGGGGCAGCATCAGGAACACGTCGCTGATGAGTCCGAGGGCCAGGGCGACGACGAAGAAGCCGCGCTCGGTCACGCTGACCGGCTGAAGCGCGATCGCGACGGTGATCAGCCCGAGCATGAAGCCGACCTTGGTCGCGTACTCGAGCCACCTGACCGATCTCATCACCGAAATCCAGTCGATGATCCCGACCGCAATCGTGCCCGCGAACAACGCCCATGCCAGTTGGTTCATCGGACTAGGATCAGATCCTGGCTCAGAACCCGCCGGCCACACAAGAGCGCCCTTCTCCGACAGGGCGTGCCAACCGACCCCCTCAGAAAGGATCGAACCCCATGGCGCCTCTTCGCACGGCGCGGTTCTGGATCGCCCTGATCGTCCTCCTGCTGGCAAACATCCTGATCTCGAACGTGCTCATGTCGGTCGGACAGGCGCCGACCATCACGATCTCCTACAACACGTTTCTCGACCAGGTCAGCGCCGGCAACGTCGCCAGCATCACGAGCACGGGCCAATCGATCACCGGCATCACGAAGCAACCGGTCAAGGACCCGAACGGCACGAGCTCGACGAAGTTCCAGACGGAGCGGCCTGCCTTCTCCAGCGACGACCTGCAAGCAATGCTCCTGCAGCACAACGTGGTCATCAACGCCAAGGACCCCAATGCATCGACGCCGCTGTGGGAGACGCTGCTGTTCAGCTTCGGGCCGACGATCCTGCTCGTGCTGGGGTTCCTCTATCTGTCCAGGCGCGCCGCCTCGGCCGGCGCGGGCGGGATCCTGGGGAGCTTCGGACAGAGCCGGGCACGCCTCTACGATGCTGAGCGTCCTGACGTCACGTTCGACGACGTCGCCGGCATCGATGAGGTCAAGGCCGACCTGCGGGAGGTGGTCGATTTCCTCAAGGAGCCACAGAAGTACCAGCGCCTGGGCGGAACGGTCCCGAAGGGCGTGCTGCTCGTGGGCGCGCCCGGCACCGGCAAGACGCTGCTCGCCCGAGCCGTGGCAGGCGAGGCGAAGGTGCCGTTCTTCAGCATCGCCGCGTCCGAGTTCGTGGAGGCGATCGTCGGCGTGGGCGCGGCTCGCGTGCGTGACCTGTTCAGCAAGGCTCGCGCCGCGGCCCCGGCGATCATCTTCATCGACGAGCTGGACGCCATCGGCCGCAGCCGCGCCGCGGCGCTTCGGATCGGAGGCAACGATGAGCAGGAGCAGACGCTCAACCAGATCCTCACCGAGATGGACGGCTTCGACTCGCGCGAGGGTGTGATCGTCCTGTCGGCGACCAACCGGGCGGACGTGCTCGACCCCGCGCTGCTCCGGCCCGGACGTTTCGACCGCCGGGTCACGGTGCAAGCGCCCGACCGTCGCGGACGCGCCGCGATTCTCCGCATCCACACCCGGAAGGTGCCTTTGGGCCCAGACGTCGACCTGGACCAGGTGGCATCCCAGACGCCGGGCCTGGTCGGCGCGGACCTGCGCAACCTCGTGAACGAGGCCGCCCTTGGAGCGGCGCGCAAAGGCGAGTCCGTGGTGACCACGGCCGACTTTTCGGAAGCGATCGAGCGGACGCTGCTCGGCACCGAGCGGAAGATCCTGCTGAGTGACGTCGACCGGGAGCGAATCGCCTACCACGAGTCGGGCCACGCGCTGCTCGGCCTGCTGGTCCCGGGTGCAGACCCGGTGAAGAAGGTGACGATCATCCCGCGCGGCATGGCACTCGGCGTCACCCTGCAGAGCCCGATCGACGACCGGTTCAACTACGGCGAGGACTACTTGCGAGCGCGGATCATCGGCGCGCTCGGCGGCCGGGCGGCGGAGAGGCTCATTTACGGGGTCGTCTCGACCGGGGCGGAGAACGACCTCCTGCAGGTGACGCGGATCGCGCAGCAGATGGTCGTGCGCTGGGGCATGAGCCCGAAGGTAGGGCCGCTCAACTACGCCAGCGAAGATGGCAGCGCGTTCCAGCAGAAGCCGTACGGTGAGGCGACGGCCCAGCTGATCGACGACGAGATGCGCCGCATCACGGAGGAGTGCCTGTCTGATGCGGAGAAGCTGCTCACGGAGCACCGCGCCCAGCTCGACGCGCTGGCCAAAGCGCTGTTGAAGAACGACTCGCTCGACGAGGGCGAGATCCACAAGGTGACCGGGATCAAGCCCGCGCCGAGCTCAGAAGTGAAATCTACGGACGGGCAGCTGGCTCCAACTCGAGGCTGACACCGCTTCCCTAGAGAAGCCTCATCCGACGGTCGTGTACTCCCGTTCTTCCTGAGTCATGTCGATCACCGCGGCTTTCGCGATCTCGTCGATGCTCTTCCCGCGATCGCGCTCCAGGACCTTCATGCGTTTGTCGAACTGCGTTCCTGCGTACTCGAGATACGTCTCCATGCGCTGACCGAAGGGTCCGTTCTCGTCGTCGTAGTTCCCGTCCCAGAACTCGCTGATCACGCCGATCGCGGGCCCGAAGAGCTCGTTCATGCGCTCGTTCATCACATCCCAACCGTCGGGCGACTGGTTGATGAGGCGGTCGAGCAAGAAGACCCCGTACCTGATGTGCCGGCTCTCGTCACGCGCGATGAGCCGGATTCCGTCCAGCAGGCCTGGCAGCTTCCCATTGGCCTCGAGGGACTGACGAAAACCGTGATACCCGGTCTCGGCCAGGACCCCCTCGATGACCATGTTGTAGGTGACCGAGGCGCGGATCTGGGCCTCGACCGAACGGTCCGTCTTCAGCGCGTTGAGCGAGGCGGGCAGCTCGACGAGGAAGAGATGGCGGTAGCTCGGCGTGAGATAACGTTCGAGGTCTCCGCGAGCCAGGGCGACCTCGTCGAGCCAGCGGCGAAAGAACTCGACGTGCTTCGCCTCTTCCCATAGAAAAGACGTGAGGAAGATCTCCTCCTCGATCCTGCCTTCGTCCGCGATCGCCATGATCAGGGGAAGCAGGTCGACGGTCACGCCTTCTTCCCCCGCCTGGAAGAGCGTCAGGGTGCGGAGCAGGAAATCCTTCTCGACATCGTCGAACGCGGCCCAGTCGGCAGAGTCCCTGGAGAAGTCGAGAGCCTGAGGGTCCCACGTGCCGAGCTTCTTGGCCTTCTGGAACAGTCGCATCGGCACCGAGTCCCAGTCGAGGCCGCGGCCGGAGATCGTTGCGTAGCCATTGCGCGTGGGGCCGGCGGTCACGGTGGGCTAAGTGTATTGGGCGCTGGAACGATGACCTCTTCCGCGGTGTAATGGAGGGCGGAGGCGAGAAATGGCCAGGTACATGTTGGTGGCAAACCAGACCCTGCGGAGCCCCGAGCTGCGAGACGCGGCGATGAGGCTCCAGGCCGAGGACAAGGGCGCGGAGATCGTGATCGTGGTGCCGGCGACGCGCGTTGTGCACGGGCTGGTCTGGGACGAGGTGGAGACGAAGAATGTGGCGCGAGCGAGGCTGGAGGCCGGCATGCGGCACCTCAAGGCGCAGGGCTGCAACGTGGTCGACGGGCGTGTTGGTGATGAGGACCCGGTGCTGGCGATCGAGGACGAGCTGCGGCGCGGACGCTACACGGGAATTGTCATCTCGACTCTCCCGCCAGGCATGTCCAAGTGGCTGAAGCTCGACATCGTGAGCAGGGTCAAGCGCAGGTTTGGCTCGGGTCCCGTGGAGCATGTGGTGGGCAGCGAGGTCGAGGCGCCTCCAGCCACGCCGTAACCAGGTAACTTGACATGACGGAGCTTGAGCACCTGCTACATCTGCGGCACGTGCGGAGTCCAGTTCGGACCGACGGAAGAGCCGCCGCGCGACTGCCCGATATGTAAGGACGAGCGGCAGTACGTCGGCTGGTCGGGGCAGAGCTGGACGGCGCTGGACGAGCTTCGCCACAAGCACCACAACGAGGTCCATGACGACCTTGGACTGACCGGGATCGGCACCCAGCCAACGTTCGCGATCGGGCAGCGGGCGCTGCTGGTTCCCTCGCCGCAGGGCAACCTGCTCTGGGACTGCATCACGGTGATCGACGACGCGACCATCGATGCGGTGCGCAAGCTGGGCGGCATTCGCGCAATTGCGATCTCACACCCGCACTACTACTCGTCGATGGTCGAGTGGAGTCGAGCGTTCGACGCGCCCGTGTACCTTCACGATGCCGACCGGCAGTGGGTCATGCGACCCGACCCGCGCATCGAGCACTGGAGCGGCGACACGAAACCGCTGTGGGACGGCATGACCTTGATTCGCGCGGGGGGCCATTTTCCCGGCGGCACCGTGCTCCACTGGCCCGCGGGGGCGGACGGGCGCGGCGCACTGCTGACCGGGGACATCCTGATGGTCGCGCAAGACCGCAGATGGGTCAGCTTCATGTACAGCTTTCCCAACTACATACCGCTGCCCGCCACCGAGATCGACAGGATCGCGGGCGCGGTGGAGCCTTTCCAGTTCGACCGGATCTACGGCGCCTGGTGGGACCGCAATGTGGCGTCAGACGCGAAAGCCGCCGTGGGCCGGTCAGCCGAGCGGTACAAGCGCGCATTGGGGCCAGTGAGCTCGGGCGCCTAGGTTTCGCGCTTTCCGCGCGGCGCGTCCAAAATGACGATGCCCGTGAGCCAGTTGCGCGAGGTGCCGGACCACGCCGTCTTCGTCGGCCGCCAGGCCGAGCTCGCGCAGCTGCGCGCGGGCGTCAATCGCGCGTCGAGGCGGCGCGGCAGCCTGTTTCTTCTGGCGGGTGAGCCCGGCATCGGCAAGACGCGCCTCACCGAACAGATCGCGGCCGAGGCGCAGGACCGCGCCTCGGCGGTCTACTGGGGTTTTGCCACACAGGCCGAGGGGGCGCCGCCCTACTGGCCGTGGCTCCAGATCCTGCGCTCCCTACTGCAGGACCTTGGACCGGATGACTTTCGCCGGCTCGCCGGCGGGAGCCTCGAGCAGATCCTTCTGATCGCACCAGAGCTGCGCACGCACTTTCCAGATGCGCGACCGGCGCCCGGAGACGACGCAAGCCGCTTCCGAGCCTACGACGCCGTGGTGCAACTCCTGGTGCAGGCGGCGAGCCGCCAACCGATCGTGATCATCCTCGAAGACCTGCACTGGGCGGACACCGCCTCTTTGATCCTGCTCCAGCAGCTGGCCGGTGGCATCCCGCATTCAGGACTGATGGTGATCGGGACCTACCGCGCTCGCGAGCTGGGGGCGGATCACCCGCTGAAGGCACAGCTCGCGGACTTCATGCGGCGTGGCGACACGACCGAGATTGCGCTCGATGGCCTTGACGACGCCGATGCCGCGGCCCTGCTGCGGGCCGCGACCGACTTCGAGCCTGCTCCGGATCTCATCAAGCGTCTTCAGAAACAAACCGCGGGCAATCCTTTCTTTCTCAAAGAGCTGGCCCGGATCTTTCGCGACGACCAGGCCCAGCCTGTTGATTCATCGGGTGCGGTGCCCGAGGGAGTGGCGGCCGTTCTTCGCCGCCGGATCGCCGGCCTGTCGCCAGGCTGCGTCGAAGCGCTTGCATTCGCCGCGGTGGCCGGCCATGAAATCGACCTCGACATGCTCGCGAACGCTCGAGACATCCCTCGTCAGGCTTTGCTCGATCTCCTCGATGAGGCGATGAAGGCCGGCGTCCTGGGCCGGCGCGGGCGACGCTATACGTTCGCGCACGGCCTGTTTCGCGACACCGTCTACGCCGAGCTTTCGACCGCGCGCCGCGCGGAGCTGCACCGTCTGATCGGCATGGCGCTTCAAGGTCGGCACGATGCCACCACGGGGCGCGCGGCGCGTTTGGCTCATCACTTCGTGGAGGCGTCCGCGGCGGACCCCACGCTGCGAGAAGCCGCGCTGAACTATTCGCTGGAGGCCGCGGAGCGGGCTTCCAGCGAGCTCGCGTACGAGGCGGCTGTCAGTCATCTCGAGACTGCACTGGGCCTTGCGGACGACATCGGGGCGGTCCGGCGAGTCGATCTGCTCCTCGAGTTGGGCCGGGCGCGATACCTCGCCGGCGACCTCGGCCGAGCAGTGCTGGCGGCGCAGGAGGCGTCTCGCCTGGCCGAGGAGATGGGTGACGGCGAGCTTCTGGCTCGCGCCGCCCTTGTCGTACGAGGGGTCGGCGGCCCAGGACTCACACAGGTGATCAAGCGCCTGTGCGACGCCGCCCTGGGGAGACCCCCTGCAGATGGCTCGCTGAGGATTCAGCTCCTGAGCCAGGTCGTGGTGGTGCTGATGCAGATTGGCGAACCGGACGCCGCCGCGCGCGCCCAGGCTTACAGCGAAGAGGCCATCACGCTCGCGCGAGACGCGACCGACCCCGACGTCATCTTCGCCGCGATGCACAGCCGCCAGATGGCCAGGTCAGGACCCGACGGGGTGGAAGAGCGCCTCGCCCTGGCGGACCGACTTCTGAAACTGGCAGACGAAACGGGGCGAGTGGGGTTTGCCCACTGGGGACACAGCTGGCGCTCGGATGCACTCGTCCAGCTCGGTCGGATCGACGAAGCCGAAATCGAGGTTTTCGCGGAGGGTCGCGCGGCCGAGGTGCTGCGTGAGCCGCTGGCCCGGTGGCGCACCCTGCTGGCCCAATCGTGGCTCGCCCTGATGCGGGGCAGGTTCAATGAGGCGCGCAAGCTGTCACAGGACGCCCGCCACCTGGGCAGCATCGGCAATCACCCGATTGCCGAGTTCAACTTCTTCATGCACGAGAAGGCTCTCGCCGACCTCAGCGGCGGCGACGAGGATCATCACGCGGCTATCAATGCCTTCGTCCGCGAGTACCCGGAGATGTCCGCGCCATTTGCGGTGTACAGGGCAATCGAGGAGGCGGCCAGAGGGCGGATGGTGGAGGCGCAAGCAGCCCTGCGAGCCTTTGCCGGTATTCACCCCAAAGACGTTCGTCCGCTGATGGCGTGGCTACCCGCGATGGCGATCTCCGCGCAGGCCGCGCATGCGATCGGCCGTGCGGACGTGGCCGAAAGGGTCTACGAAGCCTTGCACCCCTACGAGGACCAGGTCGTGACCACCAGCGCGGGCATGGCGTCAGTGCAGGGTTCGGTCGCGCATCACATGGGGCTGCTGGCCGAAACCCTCGAACGCTGGGACGAGGCTGTCAGGCACTACGAAGCTGCGATCGCCATGGAGAAGCGGATTGGGACGCCGCCATACGTCGCCTGCTCCGAGATCATGTACGCCGAGCTGCTCTTGCGGCGCGGTGGTGCGGAGGAGCTCCGCCGCGCACGCCGCCTGGCCGAGGACGGGCAGGCGATCAGCCGGGAGCTCGGTATGGCGCCATGGCTGGAGCGCGCGAAGGCGGTTCTCCGATCGGTCGAAGCCAGGGGTGTGGCAAGCCATCCGCTTTCCAGGCGGGAGCTCGAGGTCGCCATGCTGGTTGCGGACGGCCTTTCCAACCGAGGCATCGCCGAGCGCCTCCACCTGTCGGAGCGAACGGCGGAGAGTCACGTCAAGAACGTCTGCGACAAGCTGGGATTCAACTCGCGATCGCAGGTCGCCGCCTGGGCGGCTGCCAGAAATTTGAGTACACAGATTCAGTAGTCCGCTCAGTACTCCTCCCGATGTGGCCTTCGAGCCGCTGGGCGATGGTGTGCCCATCGGCCTCGCTTAGAGGCCCTGATAGGAGGCGGTCGAGATGTGGAAATCGTTCGTCAACGCGCTGATCGCGTCGTGCGTCGCCTGTGACCCGATGGTCCACATGTACTGGAGAACGGTGCTGCTGGAGGCTGAGGCTCAAACCCGGCCCGAACCGGAGCCGTCACGGTCGCGCGGCGCATCCGAGTCGAGATTGAAGCTGGTCAGCGGTCGCTCCGAGGCGTCGGCATGAGCGCTCCGGCCGTGATCGAGGTGCCGGTCCTGATCGCCGGCGCCGGTCCAACGGGGCTCTCGGCATCGCTCCTGCTCTCCAGTCACGGCATCGAGTCGCTGACGGTGGAGAGGCATCCGGGGACCTCGATCTATCCGCGGGCGACCGGCATCAACGTCCGGACGATGGAGATATTTCGTTCCCTCGGGCTCGAAGCGCAGGTGCGCAGCGCAGCGTTCACGGCGGTGCCGCGATTTGGAAGGTCGCCGGCGCTGATCGACCCTGGAGCGATTCAACCGGCAGTCCAGCTCGGCGATGTGAGCACGGTGAGCCCAAGCAGGTGGACGTCGTGCTCCCAGTACGACCTGGAACCCATCCTCGCCCAGGCGGCGGCTTCACAGAACTGCGCCCAGCTGCTGTTTGGAACAGAGCTCCTGGGCTTCGAGGAGACCACCTCCGGAATCTGCGCGCAGATCGTCGATCGCGCCACCGGGCGCATCAGCGAGGTGCGCTCACGCTACCTGGTCGCGGCGGACGGATCGCGAAGCCTGATCCGGCAGCGTCTCGGAATCCAGATGCACGGACCAGGGGAGCTGATGCAGTCGATCAGCATCCACTTCTGCGCTCCCCTCAGGCGCCTTTTGCCTTACGAGCCCAACTTCCTTCACTTCGTGGAGAACGGGGAGCCGACGATCTTCGTCCCCACCGACAGTGAATCGAGATGGGTGATGGTGGTGCCGCTGCTCTCGCCGGATGGTAAGTCGCGCCAGGAGCTCAGCGCTCTGGAGACGGTCGAGCTCGTGCGCAAGGGAGCCGGCGTGCCAGACCTTGACGTGCAGATCCTGGGCACGGTGACGTGGGCGCTGCAGGCTGACTGGGCCGAGCGCATGCGATGCGGAAGGGTATTTCTCGCGGGCGATGCGGCGCACCGCATGACGCCTGCCGGCGGACATGGGCTGAACACTGGAGTCCAGGACGTGCACAACCTGTGCTGGAAGCTCGCCGCGGTTTTACAGGGCTGGGCTGCACCCAGCCTGCTCGACACCTACGAAGTCGAGCGAAAGCCGGTAGGTGAGTTCAACACCGGTCACTCGATGGGCCTCATCGTGGGCGTGCCGGGAGTCAACCTGCGCAGTGATCTCGACATCGATCTCGGGTTCAGGTACGAGTCGGCCGCTGTGATCCAGGACGGATCCACACCTGTGCCGGCCGCTGGAGAGTACGCGCCGAGCGCGCGACCGGGTGCGCGCGCCCCGCACCTCTGGCTGGAGCAAAGTCCGCGAGAGATATCCACGCTGGATCTCTTCGGACCGCACTTCACCCTCCTGGCCGGATCGCACGACGGAGCCTGGTGTGAGGCGGCGGACGCAATCGCAAGGGATCGCCGGATCCCGCTCACGCAGAAGCGAATCACCGGCGGTCCGTGGCACGCGCTCTACGGGATCGACGAATCCGGTGCGGTCCTCGTGCGGCCCGACGGTCACGTGGCGTGGCGCCACAACTCTGGTTCCGCGGATCACCGCAGGGAGCTCAGAACGGCGCTCGAAGCGGTCCTGCCTGGCCGCTAGCGGCCGTGAAACTTGGGCTTTCGCTTGCCGGTGAAGCCGGCATGGAACTCGCGGAAGTCCTCCGCGGCCATCAGCAGTGACTGCGTGAAGGC
The DNA here is from genome assembly GCA_035637495.1 of Verrucomicrobiia bacterium. GTDB lineage: Bacteria > Chloroflexota > Dormibacteria > Dormibacterales > Dormibacteraceae > 40CM-4-65-16. Next base: position 1,725 of record DASPXA010000014.1, on the reverse strand, counting down.
CTCCGTCTCGATCGCGCTCGAGTAGTCGGTCGAGGCGCCACGGTTGAGCATCTCCTTGGTCATGGCCAGCCCCCACGGCGCAAGCTCTTTGATCCGGGCGACATATTCCGCCACCACCGCGTCCAGCTGATCGTCCGGGACGACCTTCGAAGCCAGTCCCCATGCCTCTGCCTGGTGGCTTTCGATCTTGCCGCCGAGCAGCAGCGCCTCGCTCGCCCGGCCGAACCCGACGATGCGGGGCAGCAGCCAGCACACGCCCATGTCGCCGCCGGACAGCCCGACGCTGGTGAACAGAAACCGAAAGCTCGCGGAGGACGCGAGGACGCGAATGTCCGAGGCAGCTGCCAGAACGGCGCCGGCCCCGGCGGCGACGCCGTTGACCGCCGCGATCACGGGCTGAGGCATCTCCCGGATGTTGCGCACGCACGCTCCGGTCATTCGTGCAAACTCGTAGACCTCGCGCGCGCCCTGCTGGACGAGCCGGCCGATGATCTCGTCGACGTCCCCTCCCGAGCAGAATCCGCGACCCTGCCCTCTGAGCACGAGCACACGGACATCGTCGCCGCGCGACCGCAGCTCATGGGTCAGGTCGCGAATGTCCCCGTAAATCTCAAATGTGAGGGAGTTCAGTCGCTCTGGCCTGGAGAACGTGACCGTCGCGACGCCGTCCCGCTCCTCGTAGTCGAAGTGCTCCCAGCTCTTCACGTCTGGCGGACGGCAACCGCGTCGATCTCGACCAGCGCATCCGGGTCGAAGAGCGAACGCACCTCGATCAGCGTCGTCGCCGGGTAGTGGCGGCCGAAGACTTCGCGGTACGCCTCACCGATCGCACGGAGGTTTGCCTTGTATGCGGCCACGTCGGTCACGTAGTAGGTGAGCTTGACCGTGTCCTCCGGGCCGCATCCCGCCGCACGCAGCGCGACCGCGACGTTGCGAATCGCGCGGCCGAACTGGGCGACGACATCGACTGGCTCCACCACCCTGCCGGTCGCGTCGGACCCGATCTGACCTCCGATCCAGACCGTTTCGCCGGCAACGGTCGCGTGGGAGAAGCCTCGCGACGGCCCGAGCTCTTCGGGGTTGACGTTGCGGGGCCGGCCGGCCGACTGCATGAAGGTAGTATGTCGAGGCAGGGCCTTTGAAGCAGGTCGCACGATCGGCTCATGTCGACACCTTCACCCGGGAGAACCTCCCTCCCCGATCACAGTGGCCCGAGTTCCTGTTCAACCTCCCTGAGCTGCAGTACCCGGCGATGCTCAACTGCGCAGCCGAGCTGCTGGACCGCCACGTCGTGGATGGGGCCGGCGCGCGGCGCTGCATCCTGACGGATACCGAGGAGTGGTCCTATGCCGACCTGCGGGCCAGGTCCAACCAGGTCGCGCAGGCGCTCGTCGACAAGATGGGGCTCGTGCCCGGCAACAGGGTCCTGCTCCGCGGCCCGAACAACCCATGGCTCGTCGCGAGCTGGTTCGGCGTGGTCAAGGCCGGCGGCGTCGCCGTGACCACGATGCCGCTGCTCAGGAAGGGCGAGCTCGAGACCATGATCGAGATCGCGGGCGTGACGATGGCGATCTGCGACCACAGGTTCGTCGAGGACCTGGACGCCGCCGCCCCCGACGGGTTCCAGATCTTCACCTACGGGGGTGACGGCGAGGACGACCTGACCAAGGTGGCGGCCAGGAAATCGCGATTGTTCAAGAACGTAGCCACCTCCGCGGACGACGT
>DASPXA010000013.1:0-2588 GCA_035637495.1 Verrucomicrobiia bacterium | reverse complement strand
GGTCGGATCGCGCGCGCTCTCAAAGAGGCGGGCACGCGTAATCCCGTGATCATGCTCGATGAGATCGACAAGGTCGGCAACGACTGGCGCGGTGACCCGTCGTCGGCGCTGCTGGAAGTGCTCGACCCGGCCCAGAACCATTCGTTCCGCGATCACTACCTCGAGGTCGACCTCGATCTATCCGAAGTCCTGTTCATCCCGACGGCCAATGTGGCGGATACCATACCTGGACCGCTGCTCGACCGGATGGAGATCATCCGGCTCGACGGCTACACGGAAGAGGAGAAGCTGGCCATCGCTCGCGATCATCTCTTGAAGCGTCAGCTCGACCGCAACGGTCTGGCAGGCGACGAGGTCACGGTCGACGAGGAGGCGCTGCGGCGCATTATCGCGGACCACACCCGGGAAGCCGGTGTGCGCAACCTCGAGCGCGAGCTCGGGCGCTTGCTGCGCAAAGTCGCGACACAGATCGAGGCCGGAAAGGTCAGTGCGCCGGTGAAAGTCGGCGGCGACGACGTCAAGACCTACCTTGGTCGCGCAAAGTTCTTCGCGGAAGTCGCCGAACGGACAGAAGTCCCCGGCGTTGCGACCGGGCTGGCTGTGACTGGCGTCGGCGGCGAGGTGTTGTTCGTCGAAGCGGCCGCCATGGATGGTCAGAAGGGCCTGACGCTGACGGGTCAGCTGGGCGACGTCATGAAGGAATCGGCACAGATCGGCCTTTCGTACGTCCGCTCCCACACGGCCGAGCTTGGCATCGCGCCCGGCTTCGAAGAGAAGGCGATCCACGTCCACGTGCCGGCGGGCGCCATCCCCAAGGACGGGCCCTCAGCAGGCGTCACGATGGTGACGGCGCTGGTGAGCCTGTTCAGCGGGCGGCCGGTCAAGAGCACCGTGGGCATGACCGGCGAGGTCACACTGCAAGGCAAAGTGCTGCCCATCGGTGGCGTCAAGCAGAAGCTGCTGGCCGCTCACCGCGCCGGGCTGACGGAGGTCATCTTGCCGTTCCGCAACGAGGCGGACCTCGACGACCTGCCGCAGAGCGTGCGCGACGCGATGACGATCCACCTGGCCAGCGATGTCCGGCAGGTGCTGGACTGGGCCCTCGAACCGAAGGCCCCGTCGCTGACCCAAGTTGCGTAAGTCATGAGCCGGGCCTTCGTCAAGGAAGGCGACTCGACCGCGAGCGGATCCCTGGTAGACCGGTTCTACCAGGGATTACTCGGGCTCAGCGATCCGGCGAGAGCCTTGATCGGCAAGCGCCAGCAGCAGGCGTGGCTCACGTCGCAGGCCAGCATCGAAGCGGCCCGGCGCGACGCCCAGGCCGCGCTCGGAGCCGATTCCTACCGAGAGATCTTCGAGAGTGCCGCAGAGCGCGCAGGTGATCCATCAGAGAGTCCCACCTGGTGGGCCGCCGGTGATGCGGCCACCGCGATCGCCGCGCGGCGGCGCCTGGCGTCTGAAGAATTTGCGCTTCTGGTTGGACCACTGGGCGTTGCACTTCCCTGGTTGAAGGACGCGGCGAACCAGACTTAACTAACCGACTCGATCCCGCGTGCGTCGGGGTTGGAAGCCTTTGCTCTCGTGGACTGATGGTTAAGCGAGCACATCCTTGGGTTATTGACAGGCAGCTGTCGCAACCATGGTTCACGCTTAGAGCATGGCCGTGGCAGAGGTCGCTCACAGCACCCGAGCTGCCAATTTCGAGGCGGCCGTAGAGCAGCTCCGTCGTGGTGTGCAGGCTATGGCTACCTGGATTCGCGGCGCCGACGGCGAGGGGTTGGGCGAGGGACTAATCCAGATCCGCGAAGCCGGTATCGACCCGCTCGAGGCTATTTTCGCTACCGGCGTAAGACGCTTCGACAAGTCAGGAGAGTACAAGGCCGACGGCGCGCTTTCGCTGACGGCCTGGCTCCGCTGGAAGTGCAAACTCTCCGGGGGGGCGGCGATGGAGCGGGTGGAGATCGCCCGCCAGCTCGCGAAGCTGCCCGAGACCGCGGCCGCATTTGCGAACGGTGATGTGGGCTTTCAGCACGTCGCCGTGCTCGCTCGCACCGCCGAGCATGTTGGCGCCGCGGCGGTGCGCAAAGAAGAAGGCATCCTGCTGCAAGCCGCCCAGACAATGGACCCGGGCCAATTCACCACCGTCGCGAAGAACTTCGAGCACCGGGTCGACGCCGCGGGCGCGCTGGCGGAGGCGAACCGGGCCTATGAGCGGCGCTATTTCCACATCGGCGAGCCGGTCGATGGCGTGGTGCGGCTCGATGGCGTGCTCGATGCGGAGGGCGGCGCGACGCTACGCACCGCGCTGCAGGCGTTCATGAAGCCGGTCAAAGACGATGATCGCAGCTACGGCCAGCGCAATGCCGACGCGCTTGTCGAGCTCGGCCGGCAGGGGTCCGGTAGTAAGCGCGACGGCGCGGGCCCACGGCCGCAGCTGATCATCCGCGCCAGTCTCGACACTCTGGCCGGGACCAGGGGCGCGCCGGCGGGTGAGCTCGAGGGTGGCGGCACGGTACCGGCGGAGACCGTCCAGCGCTATGCCTGCGACAGTGCCATCAGCCGGATTACCGGCCAGGGCGAGCTCGAGC